>JADLDB010000110.1 GCA_020846875.1 Myxococcales bacterium
ATCCATGCGACGATGGCGCCGGCGGCCTGTGGAGAAGGTGTGGGGAACTCTTCGGCTCCAGGCGTCATTCCGGGGCGTTGGCCTCGGGGGAGGGGAGGCAAGCTGTGGAGAAGTCACTGGAGGCGCTGCTGGAGAAGGGGGCGGCCGCCCTCGGGGTTGCCCTGCCGTCGGATGGGGTGGACCGGCTGCTCGCCTACCAGGCGGAGCTGCTCAAGTGGAACGCGCGGGTCAACCTCACGGCCATCACCGAGCCCTCCGAGGCGGTGGAGAAGCACCTCCTCGACTCGCTGGCCGTCGCCCCCGACGTCGCCCCCTGGCTCGCCGCCCCGCCGCCACCGGGTGCCACAGGCCTGTTGGACCTGGGCGCGGGTGCCGGACTCCCCGGCGTGCCTCTGGCCGTGGCGCTGCCGGCGCTGACCGCCACCCTCGTCGACGCGGTGGAGAAGAAGGTGGCCTTCATCAAGTCCGGGGCGGTGAAGGCCGGCGTCGCCTCCCGGGTGAAGGCGGTGCACGCCCGCGCCCAGGGCCGCCCCGACGAGGAGCGCCTGCCCCGGGCCCGGGTGGTCATCGCCCGCGCCTTCATGGACCTCGCGCCCTTCCTCGCCCTGGCCCGCGCCTACCTCGTCCCCGGCGGCCACGCGGTGGCCCTGCTGGGCCGCACCCCGCCCGTCCTCCAGCTCGAGCAGGCGAGCCGCGCGGCTGGCCTGGCCCTCACCGCGAGCCGGACCTTCGCCCTGCCGTTCTCGAAGGACCCCCGGGGGGTGGCGGTGTTCCACGTGGAACAGCCCTGAGGGGTGTCCGACACCCCGCGAAACGTCAGACCCCTGTGCTACAAGCGCCCCATGGGCCGAATCCTCTGTATTTCCAACCAGAAGGGCGGGGTGGGGAAGACGACCACCGCCATCAACCTGGCCGCCTCGCTGGCCGCCTCCGAGCGCCGCACGCTGCTGGTCGACTTGGACCCCCAGGGCAACGCGGGCAGCGGCCTGGGCATCGACAAGACGGCGCTGGCCGGCAGCGTCTACGACGCCCTCATCGACGGCCGGCCGCTCAAGGAGCTCACCCGGCCCACCGAGCTGCGCTTCCTCGACGTCGTCCCCGCCACCGCCGACCTCACCGGCGCCGAGGTGGAGTTGGTGGGCCTGGACCGGCGCGAGCACCGCCTCAAGGACGCGGTCCGCCCCCTGGCGAAGGACTACGACTTCGTCCTCATCGACTGCCCCCCGTCTCTGGGCCTGCTCACCGTCAACGCCCTGGCCGCCGCCGACGCGGTCCTCATCCCCCTCCAGACCGAGTACTACGCGATGGAGGGCCTCGCCCAGCTGATGGCCACCGTCGAGCTGGTCCAGCGCTCGCTCAACCCGCGCCTCGAGGTGGAAGGCATCCTCCTCACCATGTTCGACGCCCGGGCCAACATCAGCCACCAGGTGGCCGGCGAGGTGAAGCGCGTCTTTCCCCGGCTCGTCTTCGACGCGGTGGTGCCCCGCAACGTCCGCCTCGCCGAGAGCCCCAGCTTCGGCAAGCCCGTCCTCCTCTACGACATCAAGTCCAAGGGCTGCGAGGCGTACCTGGCCCTGGGCCGCGAGCTGCTCAAGCGCGAGAAGGCCCGTCACCGCCGCGGCGGACAGCCCGGCCGGGTCGTGGCATAAGCCGCGCCCCTTCCTTCCACCCCTCCCGGCAAAGGCGCTCCTCATGCCCCCCGTCATCAAGGTGGTCCCCCCGCAGAACCGGAAGAGCGCCCTGGGCCGCGGCCTGGGGGCCTTGCTGGCCGACGCGCGCGCCCCGGGGGCCAGCGGCGGCGGCGTCACCCGGCTGCCCCTCGAGCAGGTCCACCCTGACCGCGGCAACCCCCGGCGGACGTTCGACGAGGCGGCGCTGGAGGAGCTGGCGGCGTCGCTCAAGAATCAAGGGCTGCTGCAGCCCATCCTGGTGCGGCGCGACACCCGCGGGGGCTACCGCATCATCGCCGGCGAGCGCCGCTGGCGGGCGGCGCAGCGGGCGGGCCTCAAGGACATCCCCGCGCTGGTGAAGGAGGCCAGCGACGCCGAGGCCTACGAATTGGCGCTGGTGGAGAACATCCAGCGGCAGGACCTCTCGCCCCTGGAGGAAGCCGAGGCCTTCCGCCGGCTGGTGGAGGAGCGCCGCCTCACCCACGAGCAGGTGGCGGACCGGGTGGGCAAGGAGCGCTCCACGGTGGCCAACGCCCTGCGCCTGCTGTCGCTTCCCCACGAGGTGAAGCAACTGCTCTCCGAAGGCGACCTGGACATGGGGCACGCCCGCGCGCTGTTGGGCCTGCCGAAGTCCCACGAGATGGTGGCGCTGGCCCGCGCGGTGGTGGCCGAGAAGCTGTCCGTCCGCGAGACGGAGGCCCGGGTGAAGGCCCAGCGGCCGGCGGCGCCGCCGAAGAAGAAGGCCCCGGTGCGCACCAGCCCCGAGGCGCGCCGGCTGGTGGAGGACCTGCAGCGGCGCCTGGGCACCAGAGTGCGCCTGCTGGAGAAGGGCAGCGGAAAGGGCACCCTCGAGGTCGACTTCTTCAGCTATGAGGACCTGGAGCGCATCGTTGGGCTCATCCGGCGGTAACAGACGCACTTTTCTGGGAAGCGAAAGACGCACATGGCACTGTTCGGCACGGAGAAGCGCGAGGGCGCGCCCTCCAAAGAGGAGAAAGTCGTGTCTTCACGCACTGGTGGTGGTGACCTGGACTCGTTGTTGGGCAAGGGCAGTGAGTTCGACGGCAAGTTGACCTTCGAAGGGCAGGTCCGCATCGACGGGAAGTTCTCCGGGCAAATCCTGACCAAGGACACGCTCACCATCGGCCCGGGCGCCAAGGTGAACGCGGACATCACCGCCGGCACCGTCATCGTCAACGGGGTGGTGGAGGGCACCATTCGCGCCACCTCCATGGTGGAGCTGCACCCGCCCGCCCGGGTGAAGGGCACCATCGAGGCGCCGGCCATGTCGATGGAGAAGGGCGTCATCTTCGAGGGCACCACCAAGATGGAGGCGCAGGCCGCCAAGCCGGCCGGCGCGCCGCCGCCCTCGCCGGGCACCAAGTAGCGCGTGCCCTTCCCCGGCCGCCTCCGCGCCTGGCTGCTCCTCGTGTGCGGCTGGGTGTCGTGCGCCTGCCCCTCGCTCCTTGCGCCCGACGCCGGCCCTTCTTTGGAGCGGCAAGGCCTCAAGGTACCCCTGCCCGACGGCTGGAAGGCCGCGCCCGGCGCCGGAGGTCTCCTGTTGGCGGGCCCCGCTGGCCGCACGGTGTTGGAGCTGGAGTCCTCCTCGCGCCCGCTGCCCACCGCGGCGGCGCTGCTGGAGGCGCTCGGTGCGCAGGACGTGTATGTGGTTGAGGAGGTTGAATCGGGCGATTTCGTTCAGGTGCGCTACCGGCTGGCGACCGACGGGGGAGGGGAGGAGGCCTTCCTGGGCGTGCGGCGCACCGGGCGGCTGACGGTGTGGTGCGCCAGCGTGGCGGGGGCGAGCCCCGGCGAGGTGCAGGAGGCGGCGGGCGTGTGCGCGCGCCTCGGCCAGGACTGAAGATGAGCGACGACACGCGGGCGCTGCGCGACGCGCTCGAAGACACCCAGGCGGCGCTGCGCGAGGCGAAGCGGCGCCTCGAGGCGCTCGAGGCCGAGCTGGCGGCGGCGCGCGCGCCTTCGTCCGACGCGGAGGCGCTGCGGCGCCGGCTCGAAGCGGCGGAGCGAGACCGACGGGACGTGGAGGCCCTGCGCAACTTGCTCGAGGCCGCGGACCGGCGGGCCGCCGAGGCGAGAGAGGCCTACGAGGCGCGCCTCCAGGCGCTGGGGGCCGAGTTGCGTCGGCTTCGCGCGACCGCTCCTGGCGCCGAGGCTTCGCCGGCTCCCAGGGGGCGCAGCAGTGCGCCGCGTCCTCCGCCCGCGCCCGGCGGGGCGGCGCCGTCGGCGAAGAGCGTGCGGCCGAAGGGGCCCCCGACGCCACCGCGCGTCATCTTCGGCGGCGCCGCGACGGCAGGTGGTGGCGCCGTCCCGCTGGGCCCCGACGGCAGGCTCGTGCCACCGGCCACGCCTCCGGCGGCTGCGTCTCTGGCTCAGCCCGCCGGGTGCCTGCCGCTCGCCCTGCTGCTGGCCTTGTCCGTCCTGGTCGCGTGCGCGCGGTGACGCCGCGTGGACGGAGGAGGTTGGCCCCCGTCCTTGTTGCGTCCTTGCGCCTGTCCTCGGGACAGGGGCGTCAACGCACGCTGGGCTGCCGCTCAACCGGTTGGTCCGCGGCCGCGCCCCCGAAAGCGCCAGGCGCGCAACGCCTCAGGAGGTTCGCGCCAAGACACTCGTCCGGCGCCGCAGGAAGAAGTAGCCTCGGGCAGATGACCACCATACGACCCAAGTTCGACGTGAAGCAGTGGCTCCGTGAGTCCGTCGGCGAGAATCAGCACTCGCCGCTGAAGGTCGACCCATTCGAGCTGAAGCAGGCCGAGCGCAGCATTCGCCAGGAGCTGTCCGCCGAAACCAACCCGCAGCGGCGCGCCGGCTTGCTCGAGGCCTTCCGCGCCAGCGTCGCGTCCAGCGACTTCGCTCGCCTGGCCGGCCCGAAGGTGTCGGGGTCGCTCAACAAGCTACTCTCGGGTGAGGCCGCCCCGCTGCTGTACCAAGGAGGAAAGAGCCTCGACAGCGAGTCGTCCATTCGCGCGGCGCTGCTCGACATTCTCGCAGGGTCCGGTGACAGCATCGACCAGTACCCGCTCGACTACTCGCGAGACCTCGCCGCGAGCGTCAAGCCCTCCGAGACGAAGCTCGCGCTGGAGCAGGTCGAGCAGACCATCGGTGAGCTGGCCGGGGCGATGAAGCGCCTGGCTCCAGAGACGGCGAACCGGGAGGTCGACGGCACCAGCAGCAAGTCAGGAAACGCCGATCGCCTGGCGATTCTGCAGCTGACCGCGGCGCGGCTGCGCGAGCCGGCGGCCGCGAAGGCGATGGACGCCGTCGCCACGCTGCGAGAGCGCCCCTTCACCTACGCCACCTTCGCCGACGTGGGCGTCAGCCGCTCGACCTTCGAGACGCTGCGCGCCGCGGCGGACGCGGCGGTGGGCTCGAAGCGGCGGACCGCGGGCTCGGACATCAACGTGCTGTGGCAGGCAACCCGAAGCCGCATGGGCGGCTCCGTCGATTCCCACAGCCCGGACAAGGGGTTTGCGCGGATTCAGTTCGCAGGCGATGACGACGCCAAGGCCTTCACCAAGGCGGTGGGGGACCTCGAGAAGAAGCTCACCGGGCGCACGTCGACCGAGCAGCTCTGGCAGTAGC
>JADLDB010000111.1 GCA_020846875.1 Myxococcales bacterium
GGCAGTTGGACAACGTGCTGGACGCCGCGGCGAAGGCCGGGGTGCGCCGGGTGGTGTACGTGAGCAGCACCGCCACCGTCGCGCCGGCGCCGGACGGGGGGCCGTCCTCCGAGGCGCACGTCTACGACGACGCGCCCCACCACGGCACCTACCACCAGCTCAAGTGGCACATGGAGGCGCGGGCCCTGGCCGAGGAGCGCCTCGAGGTGCTGGTGGCCTGCCCGTCCGCCTGCCTGGGCCCGTGGGACTTGCGGGTGGGCACCTCGGCCTTGCTGGTGGCCACGGCCCGTGGGCTGAAGGTGCCGCACCCCGACGGCTTCGTCGCCTGGGTGGACGCGCGGGACGTGGCGCTGGGGCTGGTGCGCCTGGGGCAGCACCCCTCGCCCGCGCGGCGCGTCATCCTCTCCGGAGGCGGGATGCGGCTGCAGCCGCTCCTGGAGGAGCTGGCCCGTCGCTACGACGTGGCGCCTCCGTCCGCGCCGCTGCCCGCCGAGGAGGCGCTGGCCTTCTGCGACGCCGAGGAGCGCCGCGCCGAGGAGGAAGGCGGCCGCCCGGCGCTGGCCCGAGAGCTGGCCGACCTCATCATCCACGGTGTCCCACTGGACGCCGCGCTGGCCCGCCGCACCCTGGGCCTGTCCTTCCGTCCTCTCTCTACGACGCTCGACGCCTTCGACGACTGGGCCCGGCGCGTCCGCATCCTCCCGTCGTCACCCCGCGAGGAGAACCGAGCATGAGCCCCGACACCTCCGTCGAGCGCCGCGTCATCCACATCATTTCCCAGTTGGTCCCGGTGAAGCCCGAGGCCATCAAGCCCCACCACCGGCTGCGCGAGGACCTGGGCATGGACTCGGTGGCGTCGATGGAGCTGCTGTCCATGCTGGCCGAGGAGCTGGAGCTGGACGTGGGCGTGGAGGACGTGGCCGACGTGCACACCGTGGCCGCCACCGTGGCGCTGGCCGAGGCCTTCCTGGCGAAGAAGAAGGTCGCGTGAGTGTCCTGCCGCACGTGCCCACCGACGAGGTGGCCGGCCCCCTCTGCGCCGAGGTGACGCGCTTCGCGGCGCGCTCCATCGACGCGCGCGCCATCGACAGGGCCGGCGCCATACCCGCGGGTGTCCTCGGCGGCCTCGCGGAGCTGGGGCTGTTCGGCCTGACGCTGCCGGCGGCGCACGGCGGCGCGGGCTGTGGGCTCTTGACGGCCTGCCAGGTGGTGGCCGAGCTGGCGCGCTTCGACCGCAGCGTGGCGGTGACGCTGGGGCTGCACCTGGGCCTCGGCACCCGCGGCCTGGTGGCCTTCGGGACGAGCGAGCAGCACGAGCGCTACCTGCCTTCGCTGGCCGCGGGCGAGCGCCTCGCCGCCTTCGCCACCACCGAGCCCCAGGCCGGCAGCGACCTGTCCAACCTGGCCACCCGGGCGCTCGAAGCGGCGGACGGCTCGCTCGTCGTCAACGGCCGCAAGGTGTTCGTCACCAACGGGGGGCTGGCGGGGCTGTACACGCTGGCGGTGGCCACCCCCGGCCTCGGCGGGCGCGAGCGCGGGCAGAGCCTGGTGCTGGTGGAGCGCGGCGACGCGGGCCTCACCGTCGAGGCCGAGGAGTGCAAGCTGGGCCTCAAGGGCTCGTCCACCACCGGCCTGGTGCTGGAGGACGTGCGGCTGCCGTCCTCGCGGCTGCTGGGAGAGCCCGGCTGGGCGGCGAAGGGGCTGGCGCACATCCTCTCGTGGGGCCGCACGCTGATGTCCGCCGGCTGCGTGGGCACCGCGCGCGCCGCGCTGGACAAGGTGCACGGGCAGGTGGCCCACCGCCGGCAGTTCGGCAAGCCGCTGGCCGCGCTGGAGGTGGTGCGCGAGCAGGTGGCGCTTCTGGAGGCGCTCACCTTCGGCATGGCGGCGCTGGTGGACGAGGTGGCCCGCGCCGACGACGAGGCGCTGCTGGGCCGCAGCCTGGCCGCCAAGGTGTACTCCAGCGAGAGCGCCTGGCGGGTGGTGGACGGCGCCATTCAACTGCACGGCGGGCTGGGCTTCATCGAGGACACGGGCCTGGCGGTGATGCTGCGGGACGTGCGCGTCACCCGCATCTTCGAGGGCGCCAACGACGTGCTGCTCTCCCACCTCGGCGCGGGCGAGCTGACCAGGACGAAGGAGCGCGCGCCTCTGACGGGCGCGGTGGGGTTGCCGCTGGCCGGGCTGGCGACGAAGGCCGACGCCCTGGCCGCCCAGGTGGAGGCCAGGCGCCAGGAGCTGCTGGCGCGCTACAAGGTGGGCGTCTTCCGCCAGCCGCGGTGGATGCACCAACTGGGCGGGGCGTGCTGCTGGCGGGAAGCCGTCGACGCCGCGGTCCGTCGCGCCGCCGTGAGCGCCCGCCCCGAGGACGTGGCCCGCGCCTCGTTGCTCACCCTGCGCGCGTCCGCCGAGGTGTCCCGCCTGCTGGAAGAGCCTGCCCCCCGCGACCTGGTGGAGGTCGCATTGAGTGACACGCTGCCGTTCCCCGAGGTCCGTCCATGAAGGTGCTCTTCGTCTACCCCCGCTTCCAGCGCCACGCCCAGGCGCACCCCGAGCTGCTCCAGTACGTGCCGATGAACGAGTACCTGGGCTCTCCCTCGCTGGGCATCGCCTGCCTCGCCGCGGTGACGCCGGCCCACTGGGAAATCGAGTTCCGCGACGACCGCCTCACCCCGGCGGACACGCCGACGGACGCGGACCTGGTGGCCTTCTCCTTCTTCACCCCCGCCGCGACGCGCGCCTTCGAGCTGGGCAGGTACTTCCGCGCGCAGGGGAAGCCGACGGTGGCCGGCGGCATCTTCTCGACGGCGATGCCCCACATCTCCGCCCAGCACTTCGACAGCGTGGTGGTGGGCGAGGCCGACGGGGTGTGGCCGAAGGTGCTGGCGGACGCCCAGGCCGGCGCGCTCCAGAAGCGCTACGAGACGGTGCCCTGCGAGCTGGGCAGCCTGCCGCTGCCCAAGGTGTCCTTGTACATCGACGGCGAGGGGCCGAGCTTCAACCCCGACGACTACCCGGTGCAGCTGTCCCGCGGCTGCCCCTTGAGCTGCCACAGCTGCATCCTCCCGGTGTCGATGACGAAGACGCTGCGCGAGTACCCGCTGGCGCACGTCGTCGGGCAGCTGGACCAACTGGCGGCGAAGGGCAAGCGCGCGTGCCTCACCGAGGACACCTCGTGGCTGCCGGGCAAGGGCAACCGGCTGCTCATGTCCATGTTCGACCACCTCATCGAGCACGGGCAGCAGGCGCGCGTCAGCTACGTGGGCATCTCCATGCCGATGATCATCGCCACCCCGCGGCACCTCTTCGAGAAGGCGCGCAGGGCGGGCGTCACCATGTTCTACCTGGTGGGCGGCTTCGATCCGGTGACGATGCGGGCCTTCACCGGGAAGGACGCCAAGCAGCTCGAGCGCGCGCACCAGGCGATCGCCAAGTGCCACGACGTGGGCATCGAGCCCTACACCTCCTTCCTCATCGGCCAGGACGACGACGACGAAGGCACGGTGGACCGCATGCTGGAGTTCGCCCAGGCGTCGGGCATCCGCAAGGCCGAGTTCGCCGTCTTCACCCCGTACCCCGGGACGCCTTCGTGGACCCGGCTGCAAGCGGAAGGGCGCATCCTCCACACCGACTGGAGCCGCTACAACGACGCCAACTGCGTGTACCAGCCCAGGCACCTCACGCCGGACCAGGTGACGGAGGCGTACCTGCGGCTGTGGCGCGACTTCTACGCCGACAAGCGGCACTTCCTCACCGCCTCGCACGACGAGCGCACCATTCAATTCTGAAGTCGTCGAGCTCCAGGCCGGCGCGCAGGAGCAGACAGCCCGTGTCCCGTCGTCGCATCCCCGAGGTGAAGCGATGGGCTTCACGCTCGGCTGGCCCCGACGAGCGCTCCGCGCGCCTTCAGAGCGACTCGAGGTACTTCACCAGGTCCGGCACCTCCGCCGCAGAGACGGTGCCGTGCTTCGAGCCCCCGCACGCCGCGTCGAAGCGCTGCTCCAGCTTCTCCGCGCAGCCATTGTGCATCCATGGGCCGCGCGCCTTGAGGCCGCGCAGCGAGGGCACCTGGAAGGCCCCGCCCGTACCCACGTCCACCGTCCCGTTGCTGGTGAAGGACGGCCCCGAGTGGCAGGTGGCGCAGCCGGCGCTCTGGAAGATGGCCCGCCCGGCGCTGACGTCCGCCGTCCGGCCCCTCCGCGCGGGCAGCGCGTCCAGCCAGTCCCCCAGGTCGCGGGCGGAGAAGTCCGGCGCCAGCGTGCCCCCCATGCGCAGCTCGAAGGTGTTGTGCAGCACCGACTGCAGGCTGGAGAACTCGCCGCGCCAGTGGAAGGGCGCCGTGCGGGACAGGCCGCCCCCCAGCACCTGGGTGCGCACCAGCCTGCCCTGGAAGTTCCAGGTGTGGCCGTCGTCGTAGCCCTCGACGTGGCACGACGCGCACGCCACACCGCTGGGCGACTGCCGGTGGAAGAAGTCCCGGGCGGCGTCGGAGGTGGGGCGCGACCTCAGCGCCACCACCGGCCGGCCGGGCGTCACCAGCGTGCCATTGGCGTCCACCACGACGGGGGTGCCCTCCACCAGGCCGACGCCCACCGGCGTGGGCGTCACCACCTGTGGCACTGCGCTCAGACAGACGCCCGCCCGAACCCCTGCCCAGGGGGTGCTCGAGACGCCGCCGCTCCCCGTCATCACCAGGCTGAGGGACGCGTCGTCCACCGCCACGTCCAGCGGCACCGCGCCGGACACCAGCGCCGTCCACTCCACCGCGCCCTTCTGGAGGTCGAAGGCGGTCACCGCCGAGCCCACCACGGCGTCGCCGCAGCGCGGCCCCAGCCCGTAGTAGGGCGGAGGCGTCGGGGGCGCGTCGGGCCGCACCGTCAGCGCCGACACCTCGTCGTCCAGGTGCTGCTGGTGCACCATCACCACCCGCGTCCCCTGCAGCACCGCCCGCAGCGCGGCGCGCGGGGTGAAGGTGAGGGTGCGCGACTGCCCCCGGCCGTCGGGGAGCGTCACCGTCTGCCGGCACGGCTTGAGGCGCCCCACCACCTGGCCTTCGTCGTCCAGCTCCAGGAGCTCCGCGGTGCGGAAGGCCGTCGCCCACACGCGCCCGTCGAAGGCGAAGACGTCGCGCAGCTCCTCGCCCACCTCCACGGCCCGCGCCCCCTCGGGCCCCACCGTCACCAGCTTCCCGTCGGCGCAGGCGGCCCGCACCAGGCCCCGCGCCTCATCGAAGGTGACGCCGCGCGGCTCGCCGCAGGCCTCGTAACGCCGCGAGTCCCCTCCGGGCTGCACCACGGCCAGCTGCCCGCTGCCGCGCAGCACCACCGCGAAGGCGCCGTCCTTCGTCACCGCGAAGCGCGTCGGCTTGCTGCCTGTCGGGAAGCGGATGTGCCGGCGCACCTGCGAGGTGTTGAGGTCGACGACCTGCAGCTCGTCCTCGTCCGTCACCGCCACCGCCACCAGGCCGTCTCCGAGCGGCTCGACCGACGCGCCCCACAGGGCCGCGCCTGCGCCCTGGATGTCCCGGCTCGAGGCGCCCCCCGCCGCCGCCCCGCCGGGTAACCACGCCGGCTCCTCTCCACAGCCCGACACGGCGAGGACGACAGCGACGTACACTAGCACCTGGGGGCGGTTGACTCGCGGCGTCATGGAGGGTCCGGGGCGGAGGGGTTTCGGAGGAGAAGGAGACGTGAGGCCCCGAAAACGGCTCACCGTCTCGACGAGGGGGCCCCGGATGAGCCATTTTCGTCCTGTCGAGGGTCCACGTCCGGGTGACTTCGTCCAGGGCCAGGCCAGAGGTGCAGGACGAGCGCGCGCCGGCGCGGGTGCTGAAGCTGCGGCCGGAGGGGCCGGCGCGTCTGTCCGAGGCGCGAGGGGTGGACACCGCCGTGCTGGTGGGGCGCGCCCGGCAGGGCGAGCGCCAGGCCGAGAGCCTGTTGTACCGCCGGTACGCGCCGTCGCTGCTGGAGGTGGCCACCCACCTCTTGCGCAGCGTGCACGCGGCGGAGGACGTGCTGCACGACGCCTTCCTCCTCGCCTTCTCGCGCCTCACCCAGCTGCGCGCGCCCGCCCAGTTCCGCGCCTGGGTGATGTCCATCGTCATCAGCCTGGTGAAGAAGCGGCTGCGCCGGCAGCGCCTGCTGCGGTGGGTGGGGCTGGAGGCGGTGGCCGACGCGCCGCTGGACGTGCAGGCCCGCGACGGCGCCAGCGTGGAGGCGCGCGGGGAGCTGGCGGTGCTGGACGCGGCCCTGCGCGCGCTGCCGGTGCACCAGCGCGTGGCGTGGACGCTGCGCCACGTAGAAGGCGAGAAGCTGGAGGACGTGGCCACCGCGATGGGGAAGAGCCTCGCCACCACCAAGCGCTACCTGCAGAAGGCCGAAGCGCACCTGGCGCGCCACGTGTCGCTGGAGGAGGTACCGCCGTGAGTCAGCTGCCCCGGCCCGTCAAGCAGGTGTTGGCGTCTCCTTCCCTGGACGCGCGGGTGGTGCGCACCTGGGTCCGGTTGGAGCGCACCCGCCGCGGCCCTCGCGCCGTGCGGCCCGCCTTCGTGCTGGCCGGCCTCGCCGCGGCGGCTGCCCTGGCCGTGGCGGTGTGGGCCCGGGCGCCCTCGGCGGCGAGGCCTCAGGTGGGCCCGGCGCCTGTGGCCGACTCCCTTGCCGCGCCGGAGGTGGCCCGGGTGGACGTGAAGGTGGCCAACGACTCCGCGCACGCGTCGCCTTCCGTCCCGCCCCGGGCGCCGACGCGGGTGTGGTGGAAGGGCCGCCCCACGCCGGGCGCGCCGCGGCCTTCGCTGGTGCAGCCGGGGCCTGGGCAGCGCGAGGACGAGGCGGCGGATTCGGTGGGGGCGCTGTTGTCCAGCGCGGACGAGGCCTGGCGGGCGCAAGACACGGTGCGCGCCGCGTCACTCCTCTCGGAGCTGGCCGCCCACCACCCTGAGGACGCGCGGGCCGGTCAGGCCCTCTACCTGCTGGGGCAGATGCAGTTGGACGTGCTGGAGCGGCCCGGCGAGGCGGTGAAGAGCTTCCAGCGGGCGCTCCAGTTGGGGGTCCCGGAGGAGCTGGTCGGCCCGCTGTGGCAGGCGCTGGAGCGCGCCCAGCCCGAAGAGGACGACGCACTCTTCGACGCCCCTTGAGGACTCAAGAGCAGTCGGAAAATCGGGCGCGGCGCAACTTCGGATGATCCATGACGATCAAGAGTGAGTGAGTCGCCGAGTCCGGACGAAGGAGCCGCAGCGCAACCAGGGATGGCTGTTCGTGCCC
>JADLDB010000112.1 GCA_020846875.1 Myxococcales bacterium
CAGGCCGTGCCATTACAGCGCTGGCCCGAGGGACAGTCAGCGTCGATGGTGCAGGGCGTCTCCGGCACGGCGGAGAAACACGCGGCGACGGACACCGCGAAGAAGGCCGCGAGGGCGAGGGGCTGGACGAGGCGCATGGAAGACTCCCGACGGGCCCGGCCGGCCCGGCAATGGGCGCATCTGGCCCCAGGTGCCCTCCGGGCGCAAGGACGCCCGCGTTCCAGTCAGGACCCAGAGACCTGGTTGCCGGCGCCGCCGCTTGGGCGGACAGGGCGCCCGGGAGGGCCCACGCTGCCCACGCCGTCGGCGCCCACCACGACTTGGACGCGGCGCGGGCTACACGGAGGAACACGACCGCGGGCCGGCAGGTCGATGGTCCATGCGGCGAGAGCACCCAACTCGGCGTCGAACTCAAGGCGGCGGCGGCCTCGGAGGGCGTGGCCTTCATTCTTGAGGCCCAGCCCCTCGGCCAGCTTCACCTTCTCGATGACGAACGCCCACGCGAAGTCGGGCATGCCGCGCAGCGGGGGGCCGCCAGCCGGCGTTGCAGTGGGTGAGGACGTCGAGGCGGCCCTCGTCAAAAGTCCGCGGACACCGTCACCGACGGGGCAAACACCATCATGTCACTGGCGCCGCCGGCGCCACTGGACACCGGCTTCATCCAGCCCATGCCGAACTCGGGGCTCACCCCCACCACCGAGCCCACCTTGAGCACGTACCCGACGTTCCCCAGCACGTAGTGGCTGGGGGCAAACTGCGCGCCCCCTGCCTGCATACCGAAGCTGGCGCCCGTCCCATACGCGTAACGCACGGCCCCGAAGAAGGTGCCCGGGCCGGCCCGCAACTGTCCCATCAACCCGCCGTTGAAGTTGAAGTAGAAGACGCCGGACCTGTTGGTGGTGGAGCCGCTGCTCTGCGCTTGAAAGCCCAGGCCGAAGCCCACCCCATGCAGAAGGCCCACCGAGCCCGCGGCGGCGGCCAGCAGCACCACCTGCCCGTCGAGGCCCAGCATCGACGTGCTGACCGAGGGCGCCAGTTGGTAGTGCTTGTGCAAGTCCAGGCGCGCGGCGGCCTCGGCGGTGATGACTTGTCCCACCGAGCCGCTGGACGAGCCGCCGACGCTGGTGAGGTACTGGCCGGCGGCGGTCGCGGCCACCTTGCCCTTCCGGGCGCGACCCTCCTCGTCCCAGGAGGTGCGGGCGAAGCGCGACACGTTGCTGGCGGGCGGCAGGCCGAGCGGCAGGGCGCAGGACGAGAGGAAAGCCACCCATACCACCGAGGCGGGCAAGCCCAGGTTCCGTGTCATGGCGCGAGGACAGCACGGCGCGGCGGGACGTCAACGAAGTCGCCCCAGCCCCGTGCGGCCCGAAGCTGGCGTCGGGGGCCTGGCGGCGCCATGGTGCGCCCGGTGTCCGCCCATCCACTGCGCCGACGCGTCGCCCTGGGGCTGGCCGTGCTGCTCGCACTCCCCCTGGTGACGGCGGCCGGCTTCCTCCTGTGGGTCCGCCACGTCCCGTGGGCCATCCCCCAACCGCACCGCGGGCCTGCCTCCCTGCGCAGCCCGCCGCCGGGAGGGCCAGGCCTCACCGTGCGTTACCTGGGCGTGTCCGGCTACGAGGTGACGGACGGCACCACCACCGTCCTCCTCGACCCGACGCCGACGCGGCCTCCACCGCTGGCGCTGCTGGCCCCGCTCTCGCCAGACGAGGCGCTGGGCGCGAAGGAGTGCCCAAGGGCCGACGTCATCCTCGTCAACCACAGCCACCACGACCACCTGCTGGACGTGCCCTCCATCGCGCTTCGCACCGGGGCGCTGGTGGTGGGCTCGCCCAACACGGTGAACCTGGCCCTGTCCCGCGGGGTGCCGGCGGAGAAGACGAAGGTGGTGAAGCCGGGCGCGCGCTTCACCGTGGGCACCTTCACCATCGACGTGCGCGGCAGCCACCACACCGACATCGCCGGCCTCTCCCAGCCGATGAGCGGCGTGGTGCCGCCCACCGCCGGCGCGCTGTACTTCTTCCAGTACGCGCTGGACGAGACGCTCTTCTACCGGCTGGAGGCCAACGGCACCTCTCTGTGGTTTCACCCCACCAGCACCTTCCAGCCCGGGGAGGTGGGCACGCCGCCGGCGCCTACCCTCCTCGTCGGGGTGACGGGGGAAGACGTGACGAAGGAGAAGGCCGCCGCGCTGCTGGCCGAGGCGAAGGCGCGCCTGGTGCTGCCCACGCACTACGACAACTTCTTCCAGCCGGTGGAGAAGGGCCTCGCGTTGATGCCGGGCCTCGACCTGGACGGCGCGCGCGGCGCCTACCTGGCGGCGGACCCGCACCTGACGTGGGCGGTGCTGGAGGTGGGGGAGCGGGTGTACCTGCCCAGGGACGAGTGAGGCACCTCCGGGCGTACACTGCGGGCATGTCCCGCGGCGCCTGGCTCCTCCTCGGACTCTTCGCCGCGGCCTGCACCTGCCGCGAGAAGCCGGCTGCGCGGGCCGAGCCGATTCCCGCTGCCGCCGACGCCGGCCCCCGCTTCCGCAAGGTGGACGCGCACGTCCATGTGGAACCTTCCGCCGTACCTCGCCTCGTCTCGTTGATGGACGCCTGGGGCATCGACGTCGCCGTCAACCTCTCGGGAGGCTGGCCCGGCGCCGGCCTGGAGGAGTCGATGGAGGCCGCCCGTCGCACCGGCGGCCGCGTCCTCGTCTTCGCCAACCCCCCCGTCGGCGCCTTCGCCCGCGGACAGCTCGGCCTCGAGGAGCTCCTCGCGCAGACGGACGAAGCGAAGCGGCTGGGCGCGAAGGGGCTCAAGTTCTTCAAGTCGCTGGGCCTGGGCGCTCGCCGCCTCGACGGCACCCTCCTCGCCGTGGATGACGGGCGCCTCGACCCGCTCTTCGAGAAGGCCGGACGGCTGGGCCTGCCCGTCGCCCTCCACACCGGAGACCCGAAGGCCTTCTGGCTCCCGCCCACCGCGGAGAATGAGCGCTTCGACGAGCTCTCCGTCCACCCCGGCTGGAGCTACGCCGGCGTCGACGTCCCCTCCTGGGACTCCTTGTTTCAAGCCTACGCCCGCCGCGTGGCGCGCCACCCCCACACCACCTTCATCGGCGTCCACTTCGGCAACGCCCCGGAGGACCCCCGCGCCGTCGCCGCCATGCTGGACGCGCTGCCCAACCTCTTCATCGACACCGCGGCCCGCATCCCCGAAATCGGCCGCCAGCCCCCCGAGGACTTGCGCGACTTCTTCGTCCGCTACCAGGACCGCATCCTCTTCGGCACCGACCTGGGCGTGGGTGTCGGCGAGTCCGAGTTGATGCTCGGCTCCACCGGCGCCACGCCTCCCGGGCCAGCGGAGGTGACGCGCTTCTTCACCGCGTCCTGGCGCTTCTTCGAGTCGAACGAGCGCGGCTTCCCTCACCCCACGCCCATTCAGGGACGGTGGACCATCAACGGCCTGGGCCTGCCACCCGAGGTGCTGCGCAAGGTGTACGCGGGCAACGCCGACCGCCTCCTCGGGCTGGAGTGAGGGCCGGGGCGTCCGGTGGTAGGCTTTGGCCCCGCAGGCATGTTGCTCAGCGACCTCCTCCAGCAGTGGCGCAAGGACCGGCGCGCCGTCGAAGTCCGCCTCACCGTCCCCGTCCTCCTCTTCGAGCGCCAGGGCGCCGCGGCAGAGCAGGACTGGGAGAAGACCGGCGCGCTGATGGTGGGCAAGCCGCCCGAGTCCAGCGACCCGCAGCTCTTCTTCGTGGAGAAGGCCCGCCACAGCGGCAACGCCTTCCTCATGGGCGTCACCCTGGGCCGGGTGGAGTCCAACGATGTGGCCATCGACGACGCTTCCGTCAGCCGCTTCCACGCCTGGCTGCAGTTCGACGAGCGCCAGAAGGCGTGGCTGTTGTGCGACGCCCAGAGCAAGAACGGCACCTGGATGGACGGCGCGACGGTGGCCCAAGGCGCTCGGGTGCCGCTGCACGACGGCGCCATCATCAAGCTGGGCCAGGCGTCTTTGCGCTTCCTGCTCCCGCAGACGCTGCTGCAGCTCTTCAAGGGCTGACGTCAACGG
>JADLDB010000113.1 GCA_020846875.1 Myxococcales bacterium
CGGTACCGCCAGACGACCTCGTGCCGGCCCTCGGGGATCCGCACCGCGCGCAGGAAGCCCCAGGCCCGCACCGGCGCGGCGGAAACACCGTCCACCTCCACCTCCCACCCGGGGTACCAGGCGTCGGCCAGCACCAGGTAGCCAGCGGCGCACGCGTCTGCGAACTGGTGGACCTCCTCGGGCCGGGGCTCGGTGGTGGTCACCTCGGAGCGGCAGTCCGGACCGTCCAGCGCCTCGCCGCGATCGATGACGACTTCCCGTGCCAGCATCGCGAGCGGCTCGTCGAGCGACGAGAAGGCCTCGGCGTCGATCCCCACCCGCGCCTTGCTCACCACCCAGCCACGCGGGAAGGCCTCCTTCCATCGCCACACCCACACGTCCTCGAAGCTCGTCAACCCCGGCTCCGGCCCGAAGAAGCGCGGCGTGTCGGAGGTGTTCCTGACGAAGTGGGTGACGCCGGCCAGGGCGAAAGCGCCTTCCCGGTGCTTGAAGGCCTCGCGCAGCCGCCAGGGATCGCGAAAGCCGTACCCGCCGGTGGCGCGCAGCCCCTCCTCGATGAAGCGCAGGCCGCTCAGGCGCTCCCGGCTGCGCAGGGTGATCTGATCGCCTCCCCCTTCGTCCCACGGGCCGGAGGCCTCCGGATCCTCGTCGTCCATATCCACGCGGATCGACACGCGCTCGGCGCCGTCGCTGCGCAGCGCCGCGGCCAGCTTCGAAGGGGCGAGGAGCTCGGCGGCCGGCAGCCTGGGCCAGCGGTGGTGCGGCGCAAAGAGCAGCTCGGCCACCACCAGCGCGGCGATCACCGGGGGCGCTCGACGCTTGAAGAAGAGCAGCGCGCCCGCCGCGACGGTGACGGCCAGCAGCGCCCAGGCCGTTCCCGTCTGCATGCCGGATCGCCCGAAGCGCCCGGCGACCAGCAGGATCGCGAAGAAGATGATCGCACCCACGAGAAGCCGGGCGCCCTTACGTCTTTGGCGACGCAGCAGCGCCGCCAGCCGCTGGAACCCGATCCCCGACAGCACCGACAGCGCGAACAGCGCCCCCACCGCGTACTTGGCCGGGTAGCGGAAGAAGCGGAGCGGAGGCAGCTTGAGCAGCAGCTCCGAGAGGGGGAAGTTCTTCCCCAGCGAGAGCAAGAGGCAAAGGCCGAGGAGCACCACCAGCGCCCCGGTGCGCCTGCGCCTGAGGCCCACCACACCGAACAACCCGGCCAGCGAGCCGATGAAGACGGAGAAGAGGAAGCGTTGATCCGCGCTGCCCCAGTAGGTGCCGGTGCGGGGGAAGTCGGCGTCTGGGACGATGATCGCCACCAGCTGCACCCACGACATCGACCACTCGGTGACCCCGGCGGGGACTTCGCCCGGCTGGGTGTACTCGCGCGCCAGCTCGGCGGCGGGGAAGGCCACCACCGCACCCAGGCCCGCGCCCAGGGCCACCGCGAGGGCACCCCAGGCGAGCGATGCGCGGGATCGCCGGGGGAGGAGGAGCAGCAAGCCGACGCCCAGCACCTCCCACAGCCAGATCTCCGGGGCGCCGCCGTGGAAGGCCCCGCCGAGCGCCACCGCCAGCCACGCCGCGCTCGAAGGCCCGGGCCTGCGCCGGAGCAGCTCGCCCGAGAGCAGCACCCACCCGGCCCAGGCCGCGGTGGACGCGAAGGAGAGGTTCTGCGCGAACTCGACGAAGAAGGGCGAGAGGGAGAACGGCGCCGCGCCCACCACCGCCGCCCAGCGCCCCAGCCCCAGCCGCCGCCCGAAGAGGTACAGCCCCCCAAAGCCCCAGGCCGCGTGCAGCGCGTGCATCACGTTGGGGCCCATCACCGGGCCGAAGACGAGCGCAGTGAGGACGCGCGGCGCGTACAGGCTCTGGGTGTAGAGGAGCGCCAGGAAGGGCTGGCCCAGGCGCGCGTGGGGCAGCCACAGCGGCACCTCCAGTTGGCTCCAGCGCTGCGCGAGGTACCAGGTGTCGGAGAAGTCGTGCGCGTAGAGATCGCGCGAGGCCTGCACCAGCCCTTCCCCCAGCCCGCGAAAGGCGATGGCCAGGGCCAGCAACGCGAGCAGCCAGGGCCCCAGGCGGCGCATCGTGGCCCAAGGCTACCTCACCAGCAGAGGCGGCCTCCCGAAAACACGAATGCCGCGCTACGCAGGAAGCGAAGCGCGGCACCGTGGGGTGAGGCACAGCGAAGCCGAGGATCAGTAGCCCTCGTTCTCCTTCGCGAAGTTCGACATCTTCTTCTTCTCGAGCGCGTCGCCCTTGGACTTGGTGGTGCGCTTCTCGACGGACGTCTCGCCGGCCAGCGCGTCGGCCGACATGCCGAAGAGGTTACGAATGTTGTCGCCGAACAGGGTGATGACGCCGATGGCCGCGATCGCGATCAGCGCGACGATGATGATGTACTCGGTCATGCCCTGACCGCGGGCCTTCTTCAGCATCAGCTTCTTGTTCTTCGCCATGTGCTTCTCCAGGGAAAAGGCCCACGAGGGGCGTTGGGACACACCGAAGTATCGATTCGAGCGACCGAGGCCTCCATACGTCATCGGGAGGATGCCGGGATGCCAGCGATTTCAGGGTGTTACAGCTTCTCGTGGGCTCCACGGCCCGGCGGTTTGAGCCGCCTCGAGGGCCCGGGCTTCCTCGCGCAGCGGCTGCGGGGTGTCTGACACCCCGTCGAGCGCGCGGAGCGCCACCTGCGGCTCCCCCTGTTCGGTGGCGATGGCGGCAAGCATCTTTCGAGCGTCGTTAGAGCTCGGATCGTGCTCCACCCACGCGGCGGCAGCGGATCGCCGCACGGCGAAGTCAGCGTTCTGGCCCGAGGCCACGGCGCGGGCGAGCTGCCCGGCGCGCGCTGCGTCCAGAGGATGGCCCGCGAGCCAGGGGGTGATCAGCAAGTGAGGAAACGCGCGCGGCGTCCGGCGCGCATCGGGCACCTGCGCGGCCTCGTCGGCGAAGAAGGCCACCGGCGCCCGGTACTCGAGCAGGTTGTGATCGTCCCGGTTGAGCGGCCCCTTCCCCGCGTAGTCCTCGGCCAGGCCCTCGGTCATCACCTGGAGCGCGAGCACGCCGTCGACACCGGCGATCTCCAGCCGCCCCAGGTCGGCCTTCACCGCGGGCAGCGCCACCCGGCGAGCCAGCTCTGCGTAGTCCGGGGAGAGCGGCGCGCGCGAAGCGAGCAGCAACAGATCGCCGTCGCCCCCCTGCCACCCCGTCACGTGCGGGAAGTGCGTGCGCAGGGTGCGCATCACCAGCCGCACCAGCTCGTCGCTCATCTCGTAGGTGTGGATCCACTGCACCAGCACGCCGCCCTCCGCGAGGTGCCGATCGACGATCTCGAAGAACTCCTGGGTGAAGAGCGAGCTGATCCCCGCCACCCAGGGGTTGGACGGCTCGGAGATGATCACGTCGTAGCGATCCCCGCTCAGCGCGAGGAAGGTGCGCGCGTCGTCCACATGCAGGTGGGTGCGGGGATCGTCGAGCGCCCCGCGGTTCACGTCGGCGAAGAGGCGCGCGGCCTCCAGCACGCCGGGGGAGATCTCCACCAGGTCCACGCGCTCCACCGGGTGCGAGAGCGCGGAGGCCACCGTGAAGCCCGCCCCCGCGCCCACCACCAGCACCTTCTTCGGCGGCTGCGGCACCAACAGCAGCCCCAGTTGCCCCAGCAGGGCCTGCGTCACCTGATCGCCCGGGCCGGTGGACGCGTCGGGCTTGCCGTTCACCAGGAGGAAGCGGTGCGCCGGGTTCTTCGCCACGTGCCCCACGAAGACGGTGGCGAAGGTGTCGTCGCGCACGAAGTCCTGCACCTGCGTGTCGAGGTAGAGCTGTACGTAGTCCTTCACGGTGCGGCCCTGGAGGATCGCCGGGCTGGCGCGGAAGGGAGACAGCCGGGCCAGCACCGGCGCCCAGCCGCGGAAGGCCACCGCGTACAGCGCGAAGACGGCCACTCCCACGCCCACCGGCACCAGGCGGAAGTTGGTCCCGCCCGCCGCCTGCAGCGCCACGAAGGCCCCCAGCAGGGTGAGCACCAGCCCGAGGGTGAAGAGCGCCTCGACGCCGAGGGCCGGCATCAGCCACAGTCCGCCCAAGAGCGCGCCCAGCACCGTGCCCACCGTGTTGACCGCCCACACCCAGCCGATGCGGCGGCCCACCGTCGCGTGTCCCTTCGCCACCACCCGCGCGCCGACGGGGAAGGCCGCGCCCATCACGAAGGTGGGCGCCAGCATCACCACCAGCGACACCGCGAAGAGCAGGGCCTGCCACGCGGGGAAGGCGCCTTCGGTCCGCGCCAACATGCCCCGCACCTTGAGGAACAGGTACGGCACGCGCAGGTAGAGGGGCAGCGTGAGGCACAGCGTCACGGCGATCGCCGCCTGCAGCCGTCCGAAGAGGCGCAGGCTGTCTGCCCCGGGCCGCCGCGCCACCCAGGTGCTGCCCAGCGAGATGCCGAGGATGAAGGCGCAGACGATCCACGTGAAGGCGTAGCTGGACGCGCCCACCACCAGGGTGACGAGGCGGATCCACCCCGTCTCGTACAGCATCGCGGTGAAGCCGCTGAGCGCCAGGCCGAAAAGCGCCGCCCGCACCTCGGCCGGCCCGTAGGTCTCCTCGCCGTCCTCCGGGCGCTCCCGCACATCGGCCTCGAGGGGGGAGCGCCGCGCCAGCCACAGGGCAATCGCCCCCAGCGCCAGGTTGATCGCCCCCGCCGCGCGCGTCGTCGCCGAGAGGCCGGCGTTGGGGATCCACACGGTGCCCGCCAGCCACGCCCCCACCGCCGCGCCGACGCTGTTCACCGCGTACAGCCGCGCCAGCGTGGTGCGGATCGACGGATCCTCGCGCGTGGCGTGCTTGAGCATGGCCGGCATCGTCCCGCCCATCGCCACGGTGGGAGGCACCAGCGCCAGCGCCGCGAAGAAGAGCTTGGGCACCACCCGCGCGCTCTCGGAGAAGCCGGGCGCCACCGAGAGGAAGGCCGCCTCGAGCGCGCCGTGCACCGCGGGGAAGACGAGCGCGTACAACCCCACGCCCACCTCGATGAAGGCGTAGAGGGCCAGCGGGCGCTGCAGGCGATCGGCGAGGCCTCCGAAGAGCCAGGCGCCCAGGGCCAGCCCGCCCATGAAGGTGGCCAGGACGATCGCGTGGGCCTGCCCGCTGTTCCCCAGGACGTCGGACAGGAGCTTCGACCACACCACCTCGTAGACGAGGCCGGTGGCCCCCGAGCAGAAGAGCAGCGCGGCGATCGCCCGGCGGCTCATCGCAGCGCCTCCAGCCGCTCCACCGCCTGCATCAAGGCCTCGTCGCTCGGGTGCGCCGCCATCGCCTCGCGGCCGATCTGCAGGGCGGGGGCGAGCTCCAGTGGACGCCACGGGGCTCCTTCCCGCCGCACCTGGGCCCGCAGGGCCACCAGCCACTCGGTGATCAACGCTGGATCGCGGGATCCACCGTCCACGAAGGGCTGCGTCACCTCCCGGGCGCGGGTCGCGTTACCCTGGACGATCGCCGCGCGCGCCACCGCCGTGGCCGCCTCCGCCGACTGGGGATCGAGCCGGCACCACGCCTCGGCGCTGGAGCGCACCAGGGGATCGTTCGGGGGGTGGACCCAAGAGAGGCTGGCGTAGAGATCACTCGCCTCCGCGGCGGTCAGCGGGTGCGTCGCCCTCCAGCGGGTCCACTCCAGCTCCTCTTCGCCTTCCCCCGTCCGCGCGTCGTCGGTCCGGACGTCGGCGGCCACGAAGTAGGCGATGGGCGAGCCGTACTCGAGCAGGTTGTGATCATCGGTGTTGACCGGCCCCTCGCCCCCGTACGCCTTCTGTCCCGTGTCCCCGTGCACCTGCCGACCGAGCAGGGTGGTGACCTCGTGGATCCTCAGGCGCGCGAGATCCGCCGCCACCTCGGGCCGCGACATCCGCTGGCGCATCAGCTCCACGTCGAAGGCCTGCGGCTCGCGGCTGGCGATCAGCACCAGGTCGTCCGGCCCCACCCAGGTGGTGCCGTGCTCGAAGGAGTCCCGCAGGGTGCGCACCACCAGCTTCACCATCGCCTCGCTGGACTCGTAGGTGTGGATCCACTGGACGATCCGCCCGCCCGGAGCCAGCCGCTCGCGGGCCACCCGGAAGAAGTCCTGCGAGAAGAGGCCTGACACACCCGACACCCAGGGGTTCGACGGCACGCTGACGATCAAGTCGTAGCGCTCCTGCGAGAGCGTCAAGAAGGTGCGGGCGTCCTCGACGAAGACGTGGCAGCGGGGATCGGCGAGCGCGTTGCGGTTGTCTGGCGCGAACAGCTTCGCCGCGTCGATCACCGCGGGGCTGATCTCCACCACGTCGAGGCGCTCGAGCGGGTGCGCCAACAGCGAGCCGGCGGTGATCCCCGCGCCCACGCCCACCAGCAGCGCCCTCTTCACTTCGCCCGGGTGGGCCAGCACGCCCAGGTGCGCCGCGAGGATCTGCGTGTCGATGTCCGAGCCATTCGATCCGTCCACCTTGCCGTTGATGCGCAGGTAGCGGCGATCGCCCTCCTGCTCGCCCACCAGCACCGAGGCGAACACGTCGTCCTGGTAGAAGCGCACCGTGCTGCGCTCCTCCACCTGGCGGCGGAAGTCGGCGTAGCTGGGGAAGGAGCGGTTCCATTCCCGGTAGCGCCCCGACGACGCCACCGCCTGCGCCCAGCCCTTCGTCGCCGCCGCCCAGCCCATCACCGCCACCAGCCCGACGGCGACGGGGACCAGCCTGCGCGCGCGCGCGGTCCCCGACTCGCCGCCCACCACCCAGGCCACCGCTCCGGCCGCCGCGAGGTTGCACACCAAGCCGACCAGGAAGTTCCCTTCGAGGCCGATCGCAGGCAGGAGCCACAGCCCACCCAGGAGCGATCCCAGCACCGTACCGACGGTGTTCCACAGGTACACCGTGCCCAGCTGCCCGCCCACGCGATCGACCGCCCGCACCGCCACCCGCGCCGCCGCCGGGAAGCTGGCCCCGAAGAGGAAGGTGGGGGTGATCAACACCGCGCCGCAAAAGAAGAAGGTGAGGAGCTGATAGAGCAGCCACGTCTGCGGCCCGTGCGAGAGCAGCGCGTTCAGCTCCAGGAAGACGTACGGCAGCCGGGCGTAGAAGGGCAGCGCCAGGCACACCGACACCACCAACAGCGCCTGCAGCCGCCCGAAGGTGCGCAGCGCGTCCACGTCGGGCCGGGTGGACAGCCAGAAGCTGCCTGAGGCGATCCCGAAGATGAAGGCGGTGAGGATCAACGTGAAGGCGTAGCTGGTGCCGCCGATCACCACCGCCAGCACGCGGATCCAGGTGATCTCGTAGAGCATCGCGGTGAAGCCGGCCAGGGCCGTGCCCAGCAGCGCCGCCCGCACCGCCGCCTTCCCGTAGACGCGCGCTTGCGCACCCTGCTCCTCCTCCGGCGCCGAGGAAGGCACGGGCCCACGCAGGCCCCACAGCACCGCGGCCGCGCCCAGGGCCAGGTTGACGATCGCCGCCGCGCGCTCGCTGGTGGTGAGGCCGCTCACCGGCACCAGCAGCATGCCCGCCAACAGGCACCCCACCGACGCGCCCAGGCTGTTCACCGCGTACAGCACCGACAGCTCCCGCCGCGCCGCGCCCAGCCGCTGCGTCAGGTGCCGCGTCATCGCCGGCAGCGTTCCGCCCATCAGCAGCGTGGGCACCACCAGCGCGCCCGCCGCGAGCAGCAGCCGGGCCGCCGTCTTCGGCGCGCCCTCCAGCCCCGGAGCCAGCGCGAGGTACACGCCCGACAGCGCGTCGAGGGCCTTCGGGAAGAGGAGCGCCCAGGCGCCCACGCCCAGCTCCAGCGCGCCGTACACCACCAGGGGCCTGCGCGCGCGATCCGCCGTGCGCCCGAAGAGCCACGCGCCGCAGGCCAGGCCGCCCATGAAGGTGGCCAGGACGATCGCGTGGGCGTGACCGCTGGAGCCGAGCAGGTTCGCCAGGCGCTTGGACCAGGTGAACTCGTAGACCAGGCCCGTAAAGCCTGAGAGGAACAACAGCGTGAGGACGAGTGGCCGCGAGCGCTGCGTCACGCAGCCCGCAGTCTACGCACCCCTGGGCGCTTCCCCAGCACGCAAAGTGCGCCGCCGGCGCCGCAGCAGCCCACCCATGGCCAAGAGGCCCACGAGCTCCAGGCCGCCCACCGAAGAGCACCCGCTCTTCTTCTTCGGGAGCTCGGCCGCCACGGTGAGGCCCACCGTGCGCAGCCCCACCAGCGTGCCCATCGCCTGGCCGTAGCCCACCGAGAAGGAGTAGGTGGCCAGCGCCGCGTCCTGGGCCACCGTGCCACTCAGGGTGCCGTCCTCCGCCAACGCCAGCCCCGGCGGCAGCACGCCGTCGCGCAGGAGGAAGCGCGCGCCTTGCACCGCCGGCGAGGCCGTGAAGCTGGCGTTCACCGCGTCGCCGGGCAGCACCACCTCGGGCAGCTCGACGGCGATCGTCGAGGCCTGGCTGGTGACGCTGAGCAGGTAATTCACGCCGTCGGCGCGACCCTGGCTGTCCACCGCCTCGATCCGGAAGCGGAAGGAGCCGGCGCGAGAAGGGATGCCGGAGATGATCAGGAGCTCCCCGGTGCTGGGCTCGAGCACCAGCCCGTCCGGAAGCGAGCCGCCGATCAACGACCAGCTCACGGGCGTGGAGACGGGCGCGCCGCTGGGGTTGGCGGCGAGGACCTGCTGCACGTACTCGACCCCCACCGACGCCGGCGCGAGCTCGAAGGTCTGGATCCCGAAGGGCGCCGCGTCCACCACCGTGAGCGCGTAAGCGCGGCGATCGACGTTGCCCACCGCGTCGGACACCTGGAGCGTGAAGTCCGCGCGCGTGCCGAGCGCGAGGTTGACGACGCCGAAGATCTTCCCGGCGCTGTCCAGCGCCAGGCCCTGCGGCAACTGCCCTTCGACGATCGCCCAGGAATACGGCTCCAGGCCGCCGGCGGCGCCCAGCGTGGCGGCGTAGGGGAACAGCCTCACCGGCGCCGGGAGCTGCGCCGTGGTGATCACCAGCGACGCGGTGGTGGACGAGACGCGCAGCGTCCGGCGCGCCTCCGCCTGCTGTCCATTCGCCTCCACCAGGAAGGTGATCCCAAAGATGCCCGTCGCCTCAGGCCTGCCGGAGAGGACACCGTCGGTTGAGAGGGCGAGGCCCGGCGGGAGCTCCTGCGGATCCTTCGCCTGGAAGGTGAACGGCGGCGCCGCCCCCTGCCCCACCAACTGGACCTCGTAGCTCTGATCGAGCAGGGCGTCGGGCAGCGTGGGCGTGGCCAGCCCCAGCGCCAGCGGCACCACCTCGGCCCGCTGCGAGGCCAGCCCGTTGTCCTCCTCGTCCGTCTCGTCGATCAGCGCGTCGGGATCGAGCAGCACCCCCAGGTACAACTGGCCCGCGGGCGCGTTGGGAGGCAGCCGCACCAGCTCGACCGCGGTCTGTTGCTGGCCGATCGCGAGGGTGACGGTGCCGTCGGGCACCTCGCCGGTGGGGCCGTCGATCGTCAGGGGGACGTCGTCGGCGGTGATGATCTCGTTGGCGGACAGGTAGTACCGGTACTTCGCCGCGCTCGACGGCCGGTTGCCCAGGTTGGCCAGGGTGCGCGTCACCGGCACCACCTCGTCCGCGCCCAGCTTCACCGGCGCGCGCACGTTGATGGGCACGAGGTTGGGGGCCGGGTAGCGCACCCGCACCGGCTCGGCGTGGAGGAAGTTGTTGACGCCGTTGAGCTCCACCAGGCCTGGAGCCACCGCCGCGGCGAAGAAGAAGTACGCCTGCGGCGTGAGCGGCAACCCGTTGGTGGCCGTGGTAGGCACCGCCGCCGTGAGCGTCACCCACTGCGTGGTGTTGGGCGGGAAGGACAGCCCCGTCGTCTCTCCGACGAAGCGATCGGTGACGGCGTTGAGCGTCTCGTTGTCCGACAGGAAGAAGTCCACCCGGGCGTTGGGCGCGGTGGCGCCGCCGACGTTGGTGACGAGGGCCTCGAGGCGGACCGGCTCGCCGAAGTAGGCCACGGCGGTCTCGCCCCACGGGGCCACCGGCTGCAGCACCCGCACCTCCGTCACCACCAGATCCGCCTGCTTCACCTGCGTGCGCGTGACGCTGAAGATCGTGTTGTTGGCCTCGCTGCGCTCGACGATCGCGCCCTGCGCCGGCCCGTCGTCCAGCTGCAGCATCAGGTAGTAGTCGTTGCTCGGCACCGACGGCGCGAGCGGGAAGGTGATCGGCTGATCGATCTGCTGCCCGCCCGCCACGGAGATCGCCGTCTGGTGCAGCAGTCGATCGTCCGCGGAGATCGCCGTGTCCACCGACGCCCAGAGCTTCACGTTCACCGGGCCCGCCGAGTCGAAGCCCTGGTTGGTGAAGCGCACAGTGACGGTGAGCGGATCTCCCGGGCCGGCGACGGGCTGCCCCTCGACGCCCTGGGCGATCAGATCCACTCCGCCAGCGAAGGCCACCGAGGAGACCGCGACGTTGTTGAACTCGTTGCTCTCGGTGACGCCGGCGGGATCGTCCACCACCGCCAGCACGTACCAGGAGCCCGAGGTGGGCGCGGCCGCGGTGGAGGTCGCCGTGTCCGTGGTGCTCGCCAGCACCCCCAGGGACAGCGGCCCCCGCGGCCCCGGAGCCAGCAGCGTGTCCCCCGCGTCGAACACCACGTCCTGCGAGAGGTAGAGCTGGTAGGTGAAGTTCCCCGAGGCCACGGTGCCGAAGTTCCGCGCCCTGAGCGTGGTGGTGATGGTCAGCGTGCCCGCCCCCTGCGAGATCGAATCCACCGAGAGCCCCTGCGCCTGCAGATCGATGCCGGGCGGCGGCCCGAAGCGGATGTAGCTGACCGGCGTGCCGGTGCTGGTCGGGTCGAAGGAGGCGAGCGCACAGGTGTTGGTGCACGACGAGAGCCCGTAGAGGCCCACGGTGCCGTTGGGCGCCTCCATCCCCACCGTGGCGGTGATCGCCGTGGTGCCCGAGCCCTGCATCTGCCCGTAGAAGTACTCGACGATCCCGTTCTCCCAGACGCGGAGCTGGAAGGTCAGATCGAAGGCGCCGAAGGTGCGGTTCCAGTGCTGCCACTCGATCGCCAGGCCCTGCCCGTTGGGCCCCGTCACCGGCTGCGAGCGGAGCGCGCTGGTGGGGTTGTTGCCGTAGAGATCGTCCCAGAAGGGCGCCAGCACGCCGTTGGGCTCGGCCCCGCTGGGGATGAGCGAGTTGGTCGAGAAGTCCGCCGTGGAGTTCGCCGCCGACGACGGCTCGAAGAAGGCCACCCCGTTCGCGGTGACGGTGATCGACGAGTAGGTGCGATCGTAGAAGGGCATCGCGAAGCCCAGGCCGATCGTCGCGCGCCCCTTGTCAGTTGGATCATTCGTCCCCGGGGCCACCAGGGAGATCGTCGAGGGCGTGGTCAACGCCGGGTAGGCCACGCCCGCCTGGGCAGTCGCGACATACTGCGCGAAGGCTGGCAAGGCCGAGAGCGCCGCGGCGAGCGCCACGAAAAAGTGCCGTGACTTCATCGGGTTGAATTCTCCACTGCGGATCCCGTCGGCCGGGACATCCGCCTTTCTGTGACCGGCAGGGGGGCTTATATAGACAAGCCCATGTCAGTGACAGGTCTCCTCGTCGCCAGTTTGCTGGCGGTTTCGCCCCCTCGGCCCCATGCCGAACAAGTGCTGCGAGACCACTGCATGTTGTGGGCCGCGGACCCGAAGAATCCCTGGGCGCTGGCGCACGGCGTGAAGCTGTTCGGGCCCAGCTTCCTGGCGAGCGACGGGCGGCGCGCGGTGGACGTGATCTTCAAGGACTTCCTGCTGCGGAACGCGCTGCCGGACGGGGGGACAGTGCCCGGCGCGCCCTTCGGCTTCGCGCGCTACGCCGCCAATCGCACGCCCATCGAGCCGCACACCAACCTCAACGTGAAGGCGCTGGCCTGCGACGCCCACCTGCCCTTGTCGACGAAGGTGCCGGTGAGCTGGGGCACGCTGACGCTGCAGCAGTTGGTGGACGGCGCGAAGCAGGGCTTTCGCCACGTGCCACAGAGCGCGGAGTACTGGAAGGACGTGGGGTGGACGCTCGATCTCTTCGCGGCGACGCAGAAGCCGGGCACCACTTGGACGACGGCGGACGGCGCGACGGTCAACCTCGACCAGGTCTTCGACGACGCGCTGGCCGAGCTGGAGCGCGAGACGGCGGAGCTCAAGGAGGGGCTGGACAAGCACCTCCCGCAGGTCGACAAGCGCAAGCAAGGCATCTACGCGCACAGCTGCGGCGGGCTGCACTTCGTCCAGGGCGTGCTGGCGTGGGCGAAGAACCCGTCGGTGAGGAAGAAGTGGGGCGGCCGGGTGGAGGCCCAGATCGCCATCCTCTTCTACCGGCTGGAGTCCGAGCGCCGGCAGTACGACGCCGCCTACCAGCAGGCGCTGTCCACCGCGCCCCAGTACAAGCTGCCGGTCCTCGTGCAGATGGTGAAGTTCTACGGCCACTTCCTCGAGACGGCCGCGCGCCTCAAGACGGACTTGAAGTGGAAGCCCGACAAGGCGCAGCAGCAGACGATCGCCACCGCGAAGGCGATGTTGGACTCCGCGGTGCGCCAGCTGGAGGCAAACAAGGCCTTCGAGCAGATGGAGTCGCTCAAGCAGTCCCAGCCGCAGGTGTACCTGGATCTGATCGGCGACTCGTGTCACGCCGCGCACGGAATGGAAGGGTGGAGATGACTCGACTGGTGTGGTTGGGCCTCGCGGGCGCGCTGGCGGCCGCGGTGGGCGCGGGCTGCGCGAAGGAAGGCTGTCTGGGAGGCGAGGACGGCTGCCGGGTGCCTCCTCCCTGTCAGAAGGTGGCGTTCACCTGCTCCGGCGGGGGCGCGCTGTCGGTGGAGACCATCTCTGCTCCCGCGCAGCGCCCGGGTGGGTGGAACGCCCTGGGCGCCCGGGGCGACGTCAAGCTGTCCAACGGGGTGGTGGACCTGGTGATCGCCGGCGTGGGCACCCAGAACTACCTCGATCCCAACGGCGGCTCGATCCTCGACCTCTCTCCCGCGGGGCAGGCGAAGGACACCGTGAACAGCGTGTTCCAGGCGGTGGGGATCCTCCCCAACGACGCGGCCTGGTACTCGACGCTGGAGATCATCGACGAGCGGCCTACCCGCGTAGCCGTGCAGGTCCGCGGCACGCTGGACGGGCGGCCCAACGTCCCGGTCAGCACCCTGTACGAGCTGCGGCCTTGCGATCCCGGCGTGCGGGTGCGCACCGAGATCTTGAACGGCTCCACCGACAACCAGACCTGGGGCCTGCTGGACGGCTACTACTGGAGCGGACGCGAGTCGCTGCCCTTCGCCCCGGGCGCGGGCGAGGGCTTCACGCACGTGTCCTTCGGGCTCACCACCATCCAGAAGGCCTTCCGCGCCTTCCCGTACTTCGCGGCGGCGGGGCACTCGGGCGATCAACAGGTCTCGGCCATCGGCGCGGCGAGCTGCACCGATCCGCAGCTCACCGGCTTCCACAGCGATCAGATCTCCGCGGCGGGGCTGGCGCTCGAGGTGGTGCCTCCCCGCGGCTCGTTGGTCTTCGAGCGCTTCCTCGCCGTGGCCGACTCGAAGGACGTGGCCGGGGCGATCGAGCTGCTCCTGGAGGTGCGCAGGCAGGTGCTGGGCGAGACGCCGGTGACGCTGTCCGGCTCGGTGTCGCGGGTGGGCGGCGGGGCCCTCGACGCCGAGCGGCAGGCGAGCGTGCTGGTGAGCGAGCGCACGCTGACGACCCCCGCCGACGCTGGCATTCCCTGGACGCAGGTGGTGCCGGGCGCCGACGGGACGTTCAGCGTCAAGGTACCCGGGGACAAGACGTACGTGGTCGAGGTGCACGCGTTCGGGCGCAAGGAGATCGAGAAGCAGTTCGAAGTGGCCGCGGCAGACGTGGCGCTGGGCGACTTCGTGCTGCCGGGGATCGCCACCCTCGGCGTCACCGTGCAGGACGCGGCCAGCCTGATGCCGATCGACGCGGAGCTCTTCGTGGTGCCTGAGACCGAAGCTGGAGCGACGGCGCTGGCCGGCAACCTGCACGGGCGCTTCACCACCTGCTCGCCCTGGCTGGGCCCTCCACCCGGCGCGTCGCCCGCGTGCAACCGGATCCTGGTACGCAACGGACAGGCGACCGCCGAGGTGCCCGCCGGCCGGTACGAGGTGCTGGCCTTCCACGGCCCCTTCTGGTCCCTGGGCCGCGAGCTGGTGGACCTGCAGCCGGGCAGCACCTCGCTGTCCTTCTCGCTGACCCGGCTGCCACTCAAGCCCGCGGGCGCGCTGTCCTCGGACATGCACGTGCACGGCGCGGCGAGCTTCGACTCGTCGATCCCCGATCTCGATCGCGTGCTGTCCTTCTCGGCGAGCGATCTGGACGTGATCGTCGCGACCGATCACGAGGTCATCTATGACTACGGCCGGGTGGTGAGGGATCTGGGGCTCGAGAGCCGGATGAGCACCGTGGTGGGCCTCGAGACGACCGGCCACATCCCCTGGCTCAAGGTGAAGGACTACGGCTTCCCGCTGGTGATCGGCCACTACAACTTCTGGCCGCTCCGGTACGATCCTTCCCTGCCCCGCAACGGCGCCCCCTTCGACGAGCGGATCGAGCCGGGCACGCTCTTCACCCTGGCGAAGACGGGCTTCACCGGCCTCGAGGTGATCGAGCTGAACCACCCGTGGGCGGAGCCGGAGTTCGGCCGCGACCTCGGCTTCCCGCGGGCCATCTTCCTCGACACCACGAAGGACCTCCCGGCGAGCGACGACGGCAGCGGCAACGGCGCCAGCGTCTACATCCGCACGCCCCCGGGCGCGGCGTACCCCAACGACGGGCACCACGCGCAGGAGGTGCTCAACGGCTCCGACTCGACCCTGCACCTGCAGTACCGGGCCTTCTGGTTCTACGTGCTGAACCAGGGCCGGCTGAAGGCGGGCACGGCCAACTCCGACTCGCACTCCCTCACCGACAGCACCGTGGGCGTACCGCAGAACCTGGTCTTCACCGCCACCGCCGCCGGGCCGGGCTTCGACGTGACGGCCTTCAACACCTCGGTCCGCGAAGGACGGATCATCGGCACCAACGGGCCGGTGATCTCCGCCACCCTGGAGGACGCGGCCGGGCAGAAGCAGGGCCCGTCGGTGAAGCCGTTTACGCCGAAGGCAGGCGCCTCGGTGGAAGTGAAGGTGAGCTCGGCGCCGTGGATCCCCGTGCAGGAGATCCGCTTCGTGGTGAACGGCGCGGTGGTGAAGACGATCCCCCTGCTGGCGCAGCCCATGGATCCCTTCGCCACGTCGGGAGACCTGGTGCGGTACGAGGGCTCCACGCCGGTCAGCGAGCTGCTCGCGGGCGTCTCGGGCGACGCGTGGATCGTCCTGGAGGCCGGCGCCACCCTGCCCCTGACCGCGGACCTCGGCGGCGGCCTCGATCTCGCGCCGAAGGACGGCAAGGAGGATCCAGACGGGATCCCCGACACCACCGACAACAACGGCGATGGAGTAGTGAACGCGGCCGACGTCTCCCCGGCGGGAGAGGATCGAGGCCCGTTGAACAACCCGCCGCTGCCGAAGCGCGGCGCGGTGGGCTACTACTTCGGGGCCATCACGGGGGGCCCCCCCAACGCCTTCACCAACCCGTTCGTGTTGGATCTCAACGGCGACGGGAAGTTCAACGCGCCGGGCGTGAAGGGAGGCCGGTGATGCGAACGCTGCGTCCATTGATGGCGGCAGCGCTGGTGGCGGGCGCCGTTCACGCGCAGGACTCGGCGCCGCCCTCGGGCCCCGCGCCGGCGGTGGCCGCTGAGGCAGCGGCCGCGCCCGCGAGCGAGGCTGCGCCAGCCGCGGTGCCTGAGGTGACGCAGGCGAGGCCGCCGCCGGAGGAGTTCGCCGGCTGCAACCAGGGCCCCGCCCACGGCCTGCCGGAGGGCCCGGTGGCGCTGGGCTACTTCGAGGCCGACATGGCCACGGGCCGCCGCGCCTGCCCCCGCACGGAGGTAGGGCTGGGCGGCCGCTTCGGCGCCTCCATCGACACGCCGAACTTCTACGGGAACCTGGGCATCAACGGGCTGTTGTTTGGCTCGTTCGCGGTGCGGCCGGACGTGGAGCTCTTCGCCACCCTGGAGGCGGCCAACTTCACCTACACCGTCAACGCGGTGCTGACCGCCACGCAGCTCACCCTGGGGAACTTCACCCTGGGCGGGGCGTACCAGGTGCTGAACCGGGGCACGGTGATGGGCGGCGTCAGCGCGCGCCTGCTGCTGCCCACGTCTTTCGAGACGCCTGGGGCCCGGGCGGTGGGGGGAGAGCTGGGCTTTGCCGCCTCCTGGCGCCCGAAGGGCTGGCTGGAGGTGCACGGCTACCTGGGCGCGGACGTCACCAGCGCCTTCTCCCGCGCGAATCCGTACACGCGGTTCGGCGGGCTGCTGATGGCTGGGGCCCAGCTTCAGCCGGTGTCGTGGTTCGCCTTCGTCCTGGATCTGACCGGCCGCCTGGGCGAGGTGAGCTACTTCGCGCCCACCGCCGGCCTGCGCTTCCGGATCTTCAAGTTCGGCATCGAAGTGGGGGCCACCCTGCCGCTGGCAGGGAACGACCGGCACGACTTCATCATGGGGGCGCGGTTCAGCTGGCGGTTCGACTGACCTGCCTCACAGCCCGTCGTCGGGCTCGTCCTCGCCCTTCTTCTCCTTCTTGGCGGGCGCAGCCGGCGGAGGGGCTGGCGCGGGGGCGGGCGCAGGCGGCGCCTTCTTCGCCTCGGGCGGCTTCTCGGCCGGCTTCTCTGGCGTCTTGGCCGCGGGCGCGTCGGCCTTCCCTGCCCCGCCCTTCTCGTCCGTCTTCGCGTCCGGAGGCTTGTTCCCGCCCTTGGCCGCGTCCTGGGCCTTCTTGAGCTCCTCCTCGGCCTTCTTCTTCTCCTCGGCGGCGGCGGCCTCTTCCTGCTTCTTCATCTCCGCCTCCATCTTCGCCGCCTCCTCCGCGATCTTCTTGTCCTCCTCGCGCCTCTTGATCACGCCTTCCTGCTCTTCGAGCAGCTTGTGCACGGGGTGATCCATCCCCAGCCCAGCCTCGCCCTTGCGCTGCATGAAGGTCTTGTAGAGGGCGATCGCCTTCTCTGGATCGCCCTTGATCCCGATGATGATCCCCCGGTTCAGGTACAGCTCCGGCATCTCGCTGTTGAGCTTCTGCACCTCGTCGTAGATGGCCATCGCCTTGTCCAGCTGGCCCATACCCTTGTAGGCCACGCCCAGGTTCATCAGCGCCTCGGCGTTCTTCCCGTTCGCCTGCAGCACGTGGCGCAGGTGCTCTTCCGCCGCCAGGTAGTTCTCGCTCCTCATCGCCATCGACGCGAGCTGGTAGTGCGCCGCCAGGAAGTCGGGCCGCACCTCCACCGCCTTCTTGAACTGCGCCTTGGCCTTGGGCGGGTCCTTCTCGGCGAGGTTGATGAGCCCCACCGTGTAGTAGATCTCGGGATCCGCATCGTCGAGCTTCAGCGCCCGCAGCGCGATGAGGCGCGCCAACGAGTACTGCTTCTGCTCGTAGTAGACGGCCATCATCGTCTTGTAGGCCTGCAGCGTCTTCGGATCGCGGAACAGGGCCTCGCGCGCCAGCTCGATCGCCTTGTCCAGCTCGCCTCGCCGGCGGTGCACCTCCGCCAGCCGCGCCCGGCTCGACGCGTCGTCCGGGAAGTTGCTGAGGATGTTCTGGTAGATGCCCACCGCGCCCTGCTCGTCCCCGTTGTTCTGCGCGATGACCGCCAGGTTCTCCGCGGCCTGCCTCAGGGTCGGCTTGCGCGCCAGCGCCTCCTTGTAGAAGGCCACCGCCTCCTTCGTCCTCCCCTGCCGCTCCGCCAGCACGCCCAGGTTGTAGGTCGCCTCCGCCAGGTTGGGATCCGCGTCCGCCGCCGCGCGGAAGCGCTTCTCCAGCGCCGGGTAGTCGAACGATCCCGTCTTCTTCTGCGCCTCGAACGCCTTGAGCGCGTCCTCGAAGAGCAGCTTGGCCTTCGCCGAAACCTGCGGCTGCACCTCGCCCTGCGCCGCGCCACCCTGCACCTGGCCCACGCGGGAGCCGCCCACGCCCGGCCCCGATGACGCGGTGGTCGCGCAGCCCGACACGCCCAGGGCGAGCCCCACCGCCACCAGCGCCTTCGTCACCGTCTTCATGGCGCGCCTCACAGCGTGTCCTCCGGCTCGTCATCCGGGGTCGGCTTCTTCGGCCCAGGTCCGCCGTCTGGTTTCTTCGGCGCGGGCGCTGGGGTGGGCGCGGGCGCCGCGGCCGTCTTGGGGGCCGGGGCGGGCTGCTCGGGCCCGGTGAGATCGAGCTCCGGCTCGGTGGCCTTCGTATCGCGAGCGCTCACCTCGCGCGCCTTCACCTGCATCTCCGCGGCCTTCTCCGCGGTCACCGTGGGCACGGCCTGAATGCTGGTGAGGACTCCCCCGCCGATCGCCGGCGCCTGCCTGCCGTCGGTCTTCAGCTCGAAGGTGTCCTCGTGCATCGGCGGGAACTGGATGGGCGCGTACTTGGTGCGCAGCATGTTGAGCGCCGCCTGGGTGCAGGGGTTGAACACGTCCAGCTCCTGGCTCTTCTGCACCACCGCGGCGAAGGCCTCCGTCGCCTTGGCCTTGGGCTGCTCGGCCTGCTGCTCGAACTGGGGCCGCAGCTCGATCAACAGCTCCTCCGGCAGCCCCTTGGGCACCGGGAAGTTGATCAACTGCTCGGCGAACTGATCGTACGCCATGCCAATCTTGTGCAAGGCGCAGATCGCCGGGTCGGCCGACTTGAGCGCCACCGTGCGGGTGTAGGCCTTCTGCACGTCGCCCAGCGCCTCGCCCTTCACCTTGATCGAGCCCTTGAGCTCCCCGATGTTCTGCACCTTCGACCAGCGCAGCTTGATGCCGGCGTACTTCTTCCAGTCGTCCTCGTTCTGGAGGAATGACGCGCGGGCCACCGGATCCAGCGCCTGGATCTCGAGGTTGTCGCGCTGCTTCTTGGACAGCTGCTCGTAGTACTTCCAGATCCGCTCGTAGACGCCCCGCGCCGCCTTCTGGTTCTTCAGCTTCTCCTCGTAGATGGTGGCGATGCGCCCTTCAGAGGTGAGGATCTTGTTCGGATCCTTGGTGTTCTTCTTCTCGTAGGCCTCGAGGCCGTCCAGGACCTTCTTCCAGGCGCCCATCTTCTCGTAGAGATCGAGGATCGACTTCTCCACGGCCTCCGCGTCCTTCGACTTGGGCCACAGCTCCAGGTACCGCTCGCGGTTCTTGAGAGCCACCTTGTACTGCCCCAGCCCCTCGCGGAAGACGCCGGCGTTGAAGAGCGCGTCCTGCGCCTTCTGCTCTTCCCACACCTGCTCCGGGCCGTCCGCCTTGTCGTCGCCCTTGCCCTTCTTGCCCTTCTTGGGAGCGGCCTTCTTGCCCCCGCCCGTCTTGCTCTTCTCGTAGTTGGCCGCGTAGGCCTCGTAGTAGTCGCTGGCCGGCTCGAAGTCGGCGATCGCCTCGTAACCTTCCGCCAGCGCGAACATCGTCTGCGGCACGTACTGGGACTTCGGGTGAGAGGTGATCAGCTTCTTGCGGACCTCGATGGCGCGGTCGAGCATCTTCGCGTTGTAGAAGTCGATCGCCGCGTTGAAGAGCGCCTTGTCGGCGAACTCCGACTTGGGCCACTCGGCGACGAACTGCATGTACTGCTCACCGGCCTTGGCGTACTCCTTCTTCGCCTCGAGCTGGTTGATCAGCTTGAAGCTGGACTGCTCGATCAGCTTGGCCACCGCCACGCGGAAGTCGCCCTGCGCCAGCTTCTCCTCGGCGTAGAACTTCCGGGCCCACTCGTTCACCTTGGCCCAGTCACCGAGCAGGTTGTACGAGTCGAGCACCAGGTTGGCCGCCACCTCGCCCGCCTTGCTCCCGTCCTCGAACTTGTACTCCGGGTGCTTGAGCGCGATGTCCGCGAAACGCCCGACCGCTTCGTCCAGGTGGTTGTAGTCGTAATAGATCTTCGCGGCCTTGTACTGGATCTCCACCAGCTTCTCGCCCTTCTCGATGTACTTGAGGTAGCGCTCGCAGGCGTCCAGCAGGCCCCGCTTCAACGGGTGGATGTCCAGCTTGGCGTTGGGATCGGTGATCGCCGGCTGCTTGATCTCGCCCCGGGTGATGGCGCCCTTCACCACCTCGTCCCAGGCGAGGATCGAGTTGTAGGCGGCGTTGACCATGTACTTGCCGGGCTTCGCGTCGCCGCCCTTCTTGATCAGCTCGATGTCCTGGTTGAAGACCTTGGTGTACTCCTCGGAGGACCGGTCGTACTTGTTGAGGTTGTCGTTCAAGAGCTCCGCCCAGAAGAAGCGCAGCGCGTAGGCCTTGGGGTTCTGCGGGAAGAGCGTCAGGTAGTCGGCGTAGACGGCGTTGGCGAACTCGAAGGTGGAGTCGTCGCGCGTCTTCTTGGCCTCGTTGTGCCAGTTGACCGCCAGGTTGGAGATGGTGCGCTCGGACAGTTCCCGCGCCTCGTCCAGCGACTTCTTGTCCTTGTCCTCGAGCTTCGGGTTCCCCTTGAGCACGTCGTCCATGATCTTCACCAGGCGGCGCACCTGCTGGACGGTCATCTGCTTGTTCCCGGCGCGCATCACGCAGTCGACGATGCGGGACTGGAAGCCGGGCGCCTCGGGGGACAGCGGGCGCTCCTTGATCAACATGTCGTAGGCGAGCGCCGCTTCCTTGTCCTTGCCGTCCTCGTAGAAGAGGCCGGCGAGCTGCTTCATCATCGTCCGCAGGTCGTCGGGCGTGTCGGCCAGCTTGGAGAAGCGATCCTTGCCGTCGCTGGGCCCGCCGCCGGTGCGGGAGAAGGCGCGCACGTAGTCGTTGCGGGCTTCCTTGGCGAGGCCGGAGCGGTTGGACTTGCCGCCCTTCTTCGGCCCTTCCACCTCCTCGGCGCCGGCCAGCTTCGCGTAGAGGACGACGGCCTTGAACTGGTCCATCGCCTTGTCGAAGTCGTTCATGTTGAAGTAGCACCAACCCTGCTTGTACATCGCGTAGCCGTACACGGCGTTGTCGGTGAACTTGGACGCGTTCTTGTAGTTGTCGAGCGCCTTCTCCAGCATCTCGCGCTTCGACTTGGAGTTGTTGAAGTAGTACTCCCCCACGGCCAGGTACGCGTCGGGCAGGTACCTCGACTTCTGGTACTTGGTGATCAGCCGGTTGTAGGCGACCAGCCCGCGCTTCTCGTCGTTCATCTCCATCAGGTTGAGGCCGAGGAAGTAGAGGACCTCGTCGGTGCGCTCGAAGTCTTTGTAGTTCTGGACGATCGTCGAGTACTCGGTGATCGCCTTCTGCGCGTACTCCTTGGACTGGCTGAGCAGCTCGCTCTTCTCCGACTCGGCGCGCTCGACGGCGGCCTTGTCGTCGGCGTTCATCGCGCGGATCTTGTCGTCGTCTTTGCGGTTGGCCTCGAAGAAGAAGTACTTCGACTCTTCCCAGTAGAGCTCGCCGAGGCGGAAGTGCAGGCCCGGCTTCTCCTTCTTGTCCTGGGACAGCTCGATGATCTTCTGAAGGTCGCCGATCTGCTCGCGGCGCTTGCTGGCCACCTGCAGCTCGATGCCCGTGCGGAACTGATCGTACTTCATCGCCGGGGCTTCCTCGCGCTTCTCCTTCTTGCGCGTGATGTCGCCGGCCAACCCCTTCTCAGGCGCGAGGTTGGTTTCCTTCTTCTTCAGCTCGGTGTCCTTCGCGGTCTTCTTTTCCGTCTTGTCCGTCTGGGCGCCGGCCGCCACAGACAACGCGATGACGAGGGTGGTGATCAGTCGATGCATGGTGACCTGCTGGTGTGGGCTCGCGACGGGTGTGACGCCTCTCGACACAGAATCGTTTGAAGCGGCAACCGGGCAAGACTCCTTGGGAAACCCCTTGAAAAGCGCGGGAATCATCCTCCCGGCCTCCACGAGCGTCAAGCATGCCAACCGCTCAACGACCAGGTCCGAGGCCCAGCCGCTCCATGAGGATCCGCGCCCTGGTGGCGGCCTCCGGGGACTCTGACACCTCCACCACCAGCTCTACCGAGGGATCGCGCACCACCAGCGACTGCAACAGCCACGGCTCCACCTCGCCCGGGACGATCACCCTGGTGCCGCTGCCGCAGGGGAAGACGTCGGCGCTCATGGCCAGCAGCGTGGCCACGTGCACCTCGAGGGCGGGCAGCGCGCGGCTTCTTCCCGGGCAGCGGGTGGCGAGCAGCTCTTCCGGCGCAGGCACCAGCACCTTCTGGCCGGGGAGCGCGAGGAACAGGCCCCACCCCAGCAGATCCACCGGGCCCGAGGGGCGCCAGCGCACCACCGACGGCCGCGCCTTCGCGATCCGCTCCGCCGTGGCGGCGTTGAGGGGGCCGTCCACCTCCACGGCGATCCGGCGCACGCCGGGGACGCGCCCCAAGAGCCCCTCGAGATCCTTCGGCGTCGCCCACACCCCGGCCTTCGGGATCCGCGCCAGCACCAGGGCGTCCGGCTTCGACAGCGGCGCGCGCAGCCGCACCCAGGCCTCGTCGAAGCGGGCCACGCGCTCCACGGTGGACTCCTTCAGGGTGTTGGAGCGGGTGTCCAGCCACAGCGTCACCTGGGGCCTGGCCAGGGCGCGCAGGGAGTCGGCCGGCAGGCCCTCCCCCGCGTAGACGTGGACCTTCAGGGTGCCGGCGACGAGGGCCCCGGGGCTGCCTTTGGGCAGCGGGCGTTGATCCTGCGCGTGCGCCGCGAAGGCCAGGGCCAGCGCGCAGAGCAGCGCTACTGGTTCTTCTCGAGCCACTGGGAGAAGGCGTCGGCCTTGGCCTTCGCGTCGATCTCCGCCTGCTCCCACAAGTCCACGCCCACGGCGATCTGCTGGTTCTTCTGCAGCTCGACGAAGCGCGCCTCCCACTCGTCGGCGGTGATCTCCTTCGGGCCGGGCACCTCCACCCGCTGGCCCTTGGGCGCGGCGGGCGTGGCCGCCTTGATCGTCTTGGCGACCGCCTTGCTGGGCCGCACCGCCACCACGCCTTCCACCACCCGCACCACCGAGGCCTTGCGCCCCTGCCCTTTGCCCTTGGCGGCCTTCACCAGGGTGTCGGCGTCGATGCGGAAGATGGTGCCGCGCACGCCGGCCACCGCGCGCTCGGTGGTGACCTCGAACTTCCCGCCGCCCAGCGCCTTCTTCACCTTGGTCCACAGGCTGCCGGCCTTGAGGAAGGCAGAGAAGCCCTTGCGCTCCTGGCCCTCGAACTCGGCCTCGGTGATCTGCAGCTTCGACCTCTCGGCCAGGGCGATCACGCTGCCGTCGTTGAGCTCGAGCTTCAGGTTGCCCTTGCTCACGTCGATGGTGTCACCCAGCTCGACCTCCGTGCCCACGGCCAGGGCCACCGCCGCGCCGCCGTCCTTCGGGGTGCGGGTGCCGGCGCCTTCCAATACGGCGATCTTCCCCACCGCCGCGAGCGCGGAGCCGGCGAGGAGCAGGGTCGACAACGCGAGGATCCTTCTCATGGGGTGCTGCCTCCATTCGCAATCAGCGCCACGTCCATCACCACCCGGGTGCCGTCCGCCTCCATCCACGACTCCCACGGCCGAAAGCCCCGCTTCTTCACCTCGACCCGCCGCGGCCCCGTCCCCAACCCCAGCCCCTTCGGCTCGCCGTTGAAGTCCTCACAGAGCCCCTGCGGCACGCCGTCCAACCACACCTCCGCGTCCGCCTGGCTGCAGTGCAGCACCAATTCACTGCGCTGGGCGGGGCGCTCCTTCGGCAGCTCGAAGGCCGGGACCAGGTCGGCGGCGGACTGCGGCGACGCACACCCGGTGAGGAGGAGCGCCCAGGCGGCGCGCGTCATTTCCCGACCTGCACCTCGACCTTGTTGTTGGTCAGCGTGGTCACCGTCAGCTTCTTCTTCTTCCAGGTGGACGACTCGACGGCCAGCGCCAGCTCCTGCGACGTCCCCAGGAAGGTGATCACGAAGCGGGCGGTGCCCTTCTCCAGCTTGGGCGCGGACGCGGCACGCACGCCCTTCATCGCCTCCACGCTCTTCTTGAAGTCGTTGGCCGCCGAGAAGCCGTCCAGCCCGGACACCACCAGGTTGAGCTCCGCGCCGTTGGAGGACTGGTTGCGCAGGAACTCCAGCACCTGCTTGCGCAGGGGGCCGATGATCTCGTCCTTGCGGCTGGTGATCAGGTTGAGCGCCGTCCGGTCGTAGGACACCAGCTGCTTGCCGGGATCTTTGAGCGGGTTCAGCTTGCCCACCACTTTGCCGATGTCGCGGCCGGTGTCGGTGGCGAAGACGGTGAGGTCGAACTCTCCCGTCACCGGGAAGACGTTCTCTGTCTTCACGTTGGGATCGAAGTCCTGGTGCCGCATGGTGGCGTTTCCGTAGAGCACGAAGTCCACCTTGGAGAGGTCGCCGATCTCCTTCGGATCGATCGTCCCACCCTGGATCACCCCGCCCTGGACCTTCAGCTTGCTGTTCGCCCAGTTGGGGTTGATCACGTCCCAGCCGTCCGCCTTGAGCTGCTGGCCGAGCACCGTCTCGATGGTGTTGGAGTTGATCACCGACTTCTCGCTCAGGGGGATGGTCTGCTCGACGATCACCACGGTGATCGACGGGCGGCCCATGCGCTTGACCAGGGCGCGCGCGGCCTCGATGTCCTTGTCCAGGTTGTCGGTGATCACCTCGGCCTTCACGGTGACGGTGACGACGCCCTTGTCCACCTTCTTGCTCGCGACCGTGAAGCTCTTCACGTAGCCCGAGGTGTTGGAGAAGACCTGGTCGCGAACCAGTTGGTTGTTCACCACCACCGTGTCGGCGTCGATCTTCACGCCGGCGGCCTGCTCCACCGCCGCGCGCAGGGCATTCTGCTGGGCCTCGGCGAAGGCCTTGGCTTCGTCCTTGTTGACGATCGCCGCCTCACCGGTGCCCTCCTTGGTCAGGACGGTGGCCTGGGCCAGCGCCAGCGAAGACAGGGACAGAGACAGCAGGGTCAGTCGAATGGCGGTCATGGGCGCGGTGCCTTTCAGTTGAGGACGATGACGACCTTGCCGTCAGCGAGGAAGCCGGTGTTGAGGGAAGCGAGCTTCTTCGCGTCCTCGGGGGCGAGCTGCAGATCAGCGCCCTGAGCCTTCGCCGCCTTGATCACCAGCGGCTTGTCGCCCGCCTTGGGGGACTTCTGCGCGTCGTCGAGGCTGGCCACGTAGGCCGCCACGCCGCTCGTCTTGCGGGCGTCGGCCGACAGCGAGTCGATGGAGTAGACGGGCTTGCCGTCACCGTCCAGCACGCGGGGCATCAGCGCCGGCGTCAGCTTGAGGCCGCGGGCGTCGATTACCAGCCCGGTGGCCGCCTTCTCCCCTTCGGGCTTGCCCACCGCCAGCACCTGGGTGGCGTCGGGATCGATGACGTCGGCGAGCATGGAGACCGGCACCTCCACCTCGAGCTCCACGCCGTTGTCGGAGAAGTACCGCTTGTTGACGATCTTGTAGCCCTTGACCAGGCCCTCCACGCGGGCGCGCACCTCGTCCTTCGCCATCAGGTCGCCCATCTTGCGGGTGCCGTCGATGGAGGTGCCCTTCACCTGGCCGAGCAGGTTGCGCAGGGCGTCCAGCTTCGCGGCCATCTCGGCGCCGAGCCGCGCCTGGGCCGCGTTCTGCGCCTTCATGTCAGGAGCGCCCTGGCCCGTGGCGCGGATCACCTGCCCCGCCCAGTTGACCCCGGGGACCGCCTTCGTTGCTTCGGCGGGCTTCGCTTCCTTGCCCTGAGTCCACGCCGCCAGCGGGACTGCCAGGACACACGCCATCACGAGTCGTTTCACGTTCGACGCCTCCCCCATGTGGGATGAGTGGGAACTGCGTCGAATCTACGCGGGGCGTCCGCGGACCTTCAAGGCAACTTGCGCGCGACGCGCTCGATTGCCCCCGGGGGTTTCCCTGTCGGGTGTCACTGCTCCGACGGGTGCCGCGCTACGTACTGCTCGATCAAGCGGCGGTGGCGTTCCGTCAGCAGCGTGAAACGCACACCGGATCCCTCCTCGCGCTCAGAGAGATCAGCCCATTCCCGCACCACCTCGCCCTCGGCGTAGATCACCTCTTCGGAGCCGGGTAGTTGGAACTGCAGGCCCACCCGCTTGCCCGCCATCTCCGGCTCGATCAGGTGGGACAGGCCCACACCTTCCCGGCTGATGTCTGCCGTGCGCGCCATGTAGGGGACGCCGGCGACGTACTTGTTCATGTAGACGTCGAGGGGGACGCGGGTCTGCTTGCGCTTGTCGCTCATCGGTGGTGGCCCTTTCGGAAGGCGGGTGCTCGCTGAAGCGAGCTGTCGCAAAGCCTACGGGCCTGATCCACGCCGTCAAAAAAACGGCCTCAAGTCAGCGGAATTGATCGACGTCGCTGATCAGCGTGACGGGGCCGAGGGCGCGCAGGGCGGGCTCGAGCGACGCAGGTCCGACGACGACGATCTGCAGGCCGGTCGAGAAGCGGCGGACGGCCTGGTTCGCCTCCTCGAGCGTCACCGCCGCAGTGCGATCGCGGAAGCGCTCGAGGTAGTCGTCGGGGTAGCCGAAGTGATCGAAGAGGGCGCGCTCGAAGCCGATCCGCGCGGCGGTGTCGAACCGGAAGGCGAAGGCGTTGAGCGACATGTCCACTGCGGTGCTGAGCTCCGCCAGGGTGAAGGGCTCGCCCGCCCCCGCGCCTTCGAGGATCCGCAGGCCGACCTTCAGCGCCTCCACCGCCTGATCAGGCCGGGTGTCGAAGCCGGCGAGGAAGAGGCCGGTGGTGGGGCCGGGGCTCACCTGCGAGAAGGCGGAGTAGGCCAGCCCACGCTCGTCGCGGATTTCCCGGTACAGGCGCCCCACCCCGAAGCTGCCCAGCGCCGTGTTGGCCAGCCGCAGCCGGTACTCGTCGGAGGACTTCCGGGGAAAGCCCGGTCCGCCGAGGCGGATCTTCACCTGCGCCACCTGCCGGGGGACGAGGATCACCCGGCGCGTCTGCGCCTGCCCCTGGCCATAGATGCGCGCGGCCAGCGGCCCGCCCTTCCAGGGCTTCACGTGCAGCCCGAGCAGCGTCTTCACCGCCGCGGGATCGAAGTCCCCGGTGATCACCAGCCGGGTGCCCACCGGCGTGAAGTGGTTCGCGTGGAAGCGCTTCACGTCGCCAGGCGTCAGCGCGGTGAGGTGGCTCTCCAGCGGCTCGCGCGCCAGCGGGCTGGCCGGCCCGAAGAAGGCCTTGTTGAGCGCCCGGGAGGCGACCGCGTCGGGGCGATCCTCCCGGCGGCGGACGGACTCGAGGGCCCGGGCGCGCACGACTTCGAAGCGCTTCACGTCGAAGCGCGGCCGCTGCAGCACGTCTGCGAAGATCGGGAACAGCTTGGTCAGATCCTGGGATCGCACCGAGAGGGAGACCGTCGAGTACTCGTCGCTCGCCCCGCTCGTCAGATCCGCCGCGTGGTACTCGAGCAGCTCGTCCAGCGCCTCCGCCCCCAGCGGTCCCGCGCCCCCCTCGGCGAGCAGGCTCATCGTCACCGACGCCAGCCCCAGCTTGTCCGGCGGATCCTCCACCGTCCCCGCGGGGAGCAGCGCGCGCACCAGCACCAGCGGCGTGGTGTGATCCTCCACCAGGTAGACCGTCACCCCGTTGCCCAGCTCGAAGCGCTCCGGCGCGCGGATGGTCAGCTCCAGCGGGGCGGATTTCAGCGTCGTGGGATCGACCGCGAGCCGCTCCGGCAGAGGGAAGGTCGCCAGCGGAGGCTTCGTCGGCGCCGACTCGAGGCCAGGCTGCGGACGGGTGAGGACTTCGGGCTCGGGGATGGGTGCGGTCGCACACGCGGCGAGGAGCAGGACGACGATGGCCCGGATCATCGGGACCTCTCCTCTTGCCGAGCCTCTCCCTTGATGGGGGCCAGGGAGACCTGGACGCTGTTGGTCCGCACGAAGTACCGCGTCGCCGCGTCCTGCACCTCCGCCGCGGTGATGGACTCGATCGTCTTCGGCAGCTCCACCACGTAGCGCCAGTCGCCCAGGAGGCTCTCGAAGCGGGACAGGGCGCTGGCCAGGCCCGCGTTCGTCTCCTGCGCCCGGGCCAGGTTCACCGTCACCCGGTTGCGCACCTTCTCCAGCTCCCTGGCCTCCACCGGCTCGCGCACGAGGCGCGACAGCTCGTCCCACAGCGCCGCCTCCACCGCGTCCTGCTTCACGCCCTCCAGCGGCACCACCGAGATGATGAAGAGCCCCTCGTAGCGGATCCCCGGCCCGGTGAAGGTGCCCACCGCCTGCGCCAGGCGATCCCGGTACACCAACCGCTGCGTCAGCCTGCCGGTGTTCCCCTCCCCTAGCAGCACGTCGAACACGTCGAAGATCGCATCGTCGCGGGAAGGCGGCGGCGGCTTGCGGAAGGCCAGCAGCAGCCGCGGCTTCGCGTCGAAGCTCACGGTGGAGCGCCGGAAGGCGCGCTGCGGGGGCTCGCTGAAGGAAGGATCGGCCGGCCTGGGCTTATTGGGGAGCAGCCCGAACGTCCGCTCCAACAGCGCCCTCACCTCCTCCACCTTCACGTCGCCCACCACGCAGCCCACCGCGTTGGACGCCGTGTAGTGCGCCTCGAAGAAGGCGTGCGCCTGCGCCAGCGACATCGCCTTCAGGTCCCCCGCGTAGCCCACCGTCGGCCAGCGGTAGGGGCTGGCGACGAAGGCCAGTTGGTTGAGCTCCTCGTACATCACCCCGCCGGGGTTGGTCTCGATGCTGCGCAGGCGCTCCTCCTGCACCACCTGGCGCTCGGTGTAGAAGTCGCGCAGCACCGGCGAGGCGAAGCGCTGCGCCTCCACCGTCAGCCACAGCTCGAGCCGGTTCTTCGGCAGGCTGACGAAGTAGCTGGTCAGATCCTTGTCGGTGGTGGCGTTGAGGCCCACCGCGCCTGCCGTCTGGTACAGCCGCGCCAGCGCGTTCTCGTCGGTGAGCGCCTGGTGGGCTTTCGACAAGCGGGCCAGCTCCAGCGCCAGCGCCTTCGCCTCGTCGGTGCCGCCCTTCCCCGCCCGCGTGAGCGCCGCCAGCGCGTCGCCCACCTGCTGCAGCTCGCCCAGCAGCGGGACCTCCGCCTTCCAGTCCTTCGTGCCCAGCACCGGCGTGCCCTTGAAGGCCATGTGCTCGAAGAGGTGCGCCAGCCCCGTCTGCCCCGGCGCCTCGTCCGCTCCGCCCACCCGGACGCGCACGTAGCCGGTGAAGACGGGCGCGTCGTGGCGCTCCACCACCAGCCAGGTCATGCCGTTGGGAAGCGTCACCTCCTGGACGGACGCCTCCAGGCCCGCTGGAGCCGCCGCCAGCACCGCCAACGCGAGGGCGATCACTTCTTGAGCGCCGCCTCGGTCGCGCGGAGCAGCGGGCCCGCGGACACGCCTTCACCCGAGGCCTTGGTCATCCACAGATCGGGCGACACCGCGCCCACCGTCGCCATGCGCTCGATCTCGGGGCCGATCTTCCCCGTCTTCTTCACCTGCTCCTCGATCTGGAAGGCGATCAGGTGCCCCAGCGGGTAGTTGAAGAGGTACATCGGGTAGCTGATCATGTGCGAGTAGATGCCGAGCAGCGGCGTGTCCTTCCCGCCCAGCACCGGCGCGTAGTACTGGTTCCAGATCCTCTTCGCGATCTCCACCGTGGCGTCCCGGAGCTGCTGCGGGGTGGCCTTCGGGTGCGCGTACATCCAGTGCCAGACCTCGATGTCCACCAGCGCCACGCCGGCGATCTCCCAGGTCATCCAGAAGTCGTTGAGCACCCGCAGCCGCTCCTGCTCCGCGTCCGGCTTGCCCAGCCCGAGCAGCTCCAGATCCTTGGCCTGGAAGACGAAGGCGATCGCCTCGGTGAAGGCGGTGTTGGGCACGCCCGCGAGCAGCGTGTGATCGACGTCGTAGAGGGAGAACACCTGCTCCACGTTGTGGCCCAGCTCGTGGACGGCGATGTTGTAGCCCTTGTAGTTCATCCCGTCCTTCTCGACGCGGGTGCGCAGGCGCGGGAAGTCGCCGCGGCGGGCCGACTGCATGGCGTGGCCGGCGCCCCGGGAGGGATCGACCTTGATCCGCTCCGCCAGGTACCTCGCGCGGTCGGCCGAGAAGCCCAGCCCCTGGAGGATGCGGGGAATGTCCTTCGCGAAGGCGTCCGCGGTGGGGTACTTCGCGCGCGTCTTCGCGTCGAGCTGCGCCTCGGGGATCGCCCCGCGCGGCAGGAAGCCGTTGTACCAGAGGTCCAAAGGCTCCAGCTTCCGGCCCAGGCGCGCCTCCAGCTCCGCCGCCACCTTCGGCACCAGCGGGCTCTTCAACACCTCTTCCAGAAGCCCCTTCACCCGCGCCTCGGGCATCTCGGCGCCCAGCGAGAAGGCGCGATCGATGGCGGTGGGCGCGGTGGGTGAGAAGGGATCCGCCTTCTTCTGCGCCGCGTAGTTGGCCCACAGCCGCGCGTAGCGGGTGTACGGCTCGCTCTTCGGATCGGTGGAGGCGGGCTTGTTGGGCGCGGCGGCCTCCAGCTCCGCCGCCGGCGTGGCCACCAGCGTGTTGGTGAAGGGGTTCCAGTCCACGCGCGGGTTGTCGATCACCGCCTGGGGGATGGTCTGGGTGACGATCCGCTCCATCACCTTGATGATGGTGCGCTGCTTGTCGAGGCCCGCCTTGTCCGCGTAGTTGGCCTTGAGCTCGTCGCGCAGGTTCCAGTGGCTGATCAGCCGCTTGCCCGAGGGGAAGAGCCGCTCGCCCTTCTCGGACAGCACGTGGTGCATCCACAGGTTGTACTCGGCGATGTAGAGATCGGCGGCGGCCTGCTGGGCGGTGATCTCTTGCTGCACGGCGGCGGGGACGCGGCGGGCGAAGCGGCCGGTGAGGCGCGCCTGGGCCCACTGCGCCCGGCTCCACGACGGCCCGTCCTTCATCCGTTGATCCAGCGTGGTGAGCGGAAAGTTGAGCAGCGCCACGAAGGCCAGCTTCGAGGCGAACAGATCCTCGGTGACGTGGGCGGAGGGATCGTACGCCGCGAACAGGGGATCGACCTTGAGCAGCGGGCCTACGTCCAGGTCGGTGGGTTTGCGCAGCTCGCGGCCGATCTCCAGCAGGTGGCCGTCGAGCTGCTCGAAGTGGGCCTCGAAGCGGGCGAAGGTGGCGTCGAGGTCCTTCGGCTCGACGAGGAAGTTCTCGCGGGCGAAGGCGGACAGCTCGCCGTCCTCCTTCTTCCAGAGCGCCGCCACCTGGTCGACGCCGCGCTCGATGCGGGCCTGGTGCGCGTCGCCGTGCTTCTTCACCAGCTCGGCCTTGATCGCGGAGGTGTTCATCGGAGCGGCGGCCAGCACCACGGAGAGCAGGATCATGGCGGCGGACCAAAGCCCAACGCGGCGCCAAAACAAACCCTTGAACGTCTTGCGCCAGAGACACGACGACCTGGCGAAGTCCCCCCCGCCAGGCCGCGTAAGTAGAAGTCAGGACGCTGTTCAGGCAGCCCGGACGTTCTGCGCCTGCAGGCCCTTCGGGCCGCGGGTCACTTCGAACTCCACCTTCTGCCCCTCCTGCAGGGTGCGGAAGCCGTCCATCTGGATCGCAGTGTGATGGCAAAACACGTCCTCACCCCCGCCATCCTGCGTGATGAAACCGAAGCCCTTCGCGTCGTTGAACCACTTCACAGTACCGGTTGCCATGCTTGAGTCGTCCTTCAGTTAGAAATCCCTCCCAGGAGCAGGAGGGACCGCGGACCCTAGGCGTGGGGTGCGAGGCTTGTCTACCCCCTCCTACGTCACGTCATGTTGGCGCGAAGTGAGGGCCTCACCAGCCGCACTTCTGGCCCTGGTTCTGCTGCTTGAGCCAGGTCTGCAGGGGCGCGAAGTACTCGGTGAGGGCGGAGGCGTCGAGCTGCCGCTGGCCGGTGAGGGCTTCGAGCGCGTCGGGCCAGGGTTTGGAGGCGCCGAGCTCCAGCATGGCCTTGAGCTTCGCGCCGGCGGCCTTGTTCCCGTAGATGCTACAGGTGTGCAGGGGGCCCTGGTGGCCGGCGGCCTTGCACAGGGCGCGGTGGAACTGGAACTGGAGGATCCGCGCGAGGAAGTAGCGCATGTACGGCACGTTGGCGGGAATGTGGTACTTGGCGCCGGGATCGAAGTACTCCTCGCCGCGCGCGCCGCCGGCTGGGGCGATGCCTTGGTACTTGAGGCGCAGCGCCCACCAGTGCGCGTTGTACTGGGCCGGCTTCACCTTCCCGCTGAAGACGTCCCACCGCCACTGATCGATCATCCGCCCGAAGGGAAGGAAGGCCACCTTCTCCAGCGCGTCCTTCATCTGCACGTTGATGAGGCCCTTGTCGTCTCTTGGCAGCTGATCGAGCAGCTTGAGCTGCTTCAGGTACTCCGGGGTGATCGACAGGGTGAGCGCGTCGCCGATCGCCTCGTGGAAGCCGTCGTTGGCCCCCGCCTGAAAGAGGACCGGCTTCGTGTAGTAGTTCATGAAGTAGTAGTCGTGCCCGAGCTCGTGGTGGACGGTGATCAGGTCCTCCTCGTCGATCTTGATGCACATCTTGATGCGCAGATCGTTGGAGTAGGTCACGTCCCACGCCGACGCGTGGCACACCACGTCGCGATCCTGGGGCTTGGTGAACTGGCTGCGCTTCCAGAAGGAAGGCGGCAGCTTGTCGAGGCCGAGGCTGACGAAGAAGTTCTCCCCCAGCTCCACCAACTTCTGCGGGGTGTACTTGAGCGCCTTGAGCTTCCTGGTCACGTCCAGGCTGGGCTGGCCCCGGTACGGCTCGACCAGCGGGTAGACGTTGGGCCACTCCTGCGCCCACATGTTCCCCAGCAGGTGCGCGGGCAAGGGGCCCGAGGCCGACACCTTCTCGGGGCCGTACTTCTTCGACAGCTTGCCGCGGACGTAGCAGTGCAGATCCTCGTAGAGCGGCTTGACCTGGCTCCACAGGCGGTCCGTCTCCTTCTCGAAGTCGGCGGGGCTCATGTCGTAGGCGCTGCGCCACAGCTCGCCCAGGTCGCCGGCGCCGAACTCCTTCGCGCCTTCGTTGGACAGCTGCACCAGCCGCTCGTACAGCGGCCGCATCTCCTTCGAGGTCTCGTGCCAGCCGGCCCAGGCCTCGAGCTGCGCCTCGTAGGTGCCGCCCTTGGCCAGCACGTCGGAGAGCTGCTGAAGCGTCTTGCACTGCTTCTTGTCGGCCTCGGCGTCGACGCCCGAGGTGTAGCCTTGACCGCACCACTTGCCCTTCCCGTAGAGGCCTTCCAGCTTGGCGGCCAGGGCGGCCAGCTCGGCGCGCTTGGCGGGATCCGACGGGGCCGGCAGCGGCGTGGAGACACGGAGGAGGTACAGCATTCGCTCGGTCTCGGGATCCAGCTTGAGGCCCTTGAAGCGCAGCGAGTCCTTGATCGCCTGGGTGGTGTAGCCCATCAGCTCTTCGTTCATCGCCGCGGCGTTCCGCTCGGTGTCGTCGGTGATGTAGGTGGACTTGATCCACTCCGCAGTGGAGGCCCGCACGTAGAGGCGCCGCAGCTCGGCGTCGAGCTTCCTGGTGAAGGCCTGCGCCTCGGCGGGAGTGGGCGCGTTGCGGGGAGGGACCTGGGCCAGCAGGGCGCCGGCGACCAGCAGAGCTGAGAGGTGCATGCGCCGCCTTTAAGGCAGCTTTTCCAGCGAGTCGAGCGCGACGACCACGTTCGACTCTTCGCCCGGCTTCACCTCCAGGGTGAGCAGGCGGGTGGTGCCGTCTGGCTCCTTGAGCTGAAGGGAGTGCACCCCCGAGGGGACCCAGGCGGTGGCCGGGGTGGTGCCCAGCGACTGGCCGTTGAAGCGCACGTCGGCCGGGCGATCGCTCTGGATGGTGAGCCGCCCCAGCGCCGCGCTGGCCGTCGGCTGGGGCTGCAGGCGCTTGATCAGCAGGGCCCCGCCCACGCCGCCCAGGGCCACCGCCCCCAGCCCGGCGATGATCAACGGGAGCCGCGAAGGCCGGGCGCCGCCGGGCCGCTTCACGCGCGCGCGCCTGGGATCGGTGGGCAGCTCGGCTACGTCGCTGGGCACCGGCGCGAGCGGCCGCTTGCTGCCCTGGATGATCCGCGTCTTCTCCGGTTGATCTTCGACGTCGGAGAAGAGCTGATCGGCGGTCAGCTTCTGCTGCGGCTTGGGCGTCACCGGGCGGGTGTCGGTGACGGGCTCCTGGAAGGGATCGGTGGGCGGCGCCGGCCGCGGGCGACTCACCAGCGGGCCCTGGTTCACCACGGTCCGGGCCTCCACCTCACCGTCATTCAGGTTGGGAGAGGACGGCCGGTACACCTGGGTGCGGCCCTCGGGGAACGGGGGGGCGGTGCCGGGCATGCGGGCCAGCAGCTTGTCGATGTCCTTCTGGCGGCTGGCGAACTGCTGGCGGGCCAGTTCCGCGCAGCGCTCCCTGGTCCAGGTGGTGGAGCCGGCGGCCAGCGAGAGATCGCGGACGAACTCGGTGGCCGACTGGTAGCGCTTGTCGATGCGGCGATCGAGGGCATGCAGCACCACCGCGTCGAGCGCCTTGGGGACGCGCCGGTTCACCTTCGACGGCGGGGGGATCTCCTCCTCGTACACCGCCGCCATCTCCTGGGCCGGGTTGCCGCGGTGGAACAGCCGCTGCCCGGTGAGCAGCTCGTGGGAGATGATCCCCAGCGAGAAGAGATCGGTGCGGGGATCGAGCTCCTTGCCGATCGCCTGCTCGGGCGACATGTACGCGGTGGTGCCGCGCACCATGCCCACCTGGGTGCGGCGCTCGGAGCCCTTCACCCGGGCGATGCCGAAGTCGAGCATCTTGATGCTGCCGTCGAAGTCGACCATCACGTTCCGCGGGGTGACGTCGCGGTGGATGATCGGCACCGGCTCGCCGCGGGAATTCTTATGGGTGTGCGCGTGCCCCAGGCCCTGCGCAGCCTCGCGGATCGCCGCCAGCGCGAAGCCCAACGGCACCGCCTCCTGCCGCTGCTTGTAGGCGTCCACCACCTCTTCCAGGTTGGCGCCGGCGATGAACTCGATCACCAGCAGCACCTCGTCGTGCTCGACCTCCAGATCGAGCACCTGCGCCACGTTGGGGTGGCTCAAGGTGGCGGTCAGCTTGGCCTCGTCGATCAGCATCTGCAGCGCGGCGGGATCCTCGCGCTGCTCCGAGAGGATGCGCTTCAACACCACCGCTCGGCCGGTGAACGGACCCGATCGAGGGAAGGCGAGGAAGATCTCGGCCATCCCGCCGACTGCGAGCCGGCACAGCACCTCGTACTTGCCGAAGCGCCGCCCGGTGAACTCGTCCGTCGCCAGCTTCATTGATCGACAGGCACTCTAAGACGCGGCAAGGAGGTGCGGAAGAATCTCACCGGGGTCTGCGGGCCTCCACCAGGGACTCGATCTGGTGCACCACCTCGGAGAGGGGGAGCTGGGTGGAGTCGATGCGCACCGCGTCGTCGGCGGGCTTCAAGGGGGCCACCTCGCGCTCGCTGTCTTCCTTGTCCCGGCGGTTCTGCTCGGCCAGCACCTCGCCGACGGGCTTCTCGTGGCCCTTCTGGAAGAGCTCCTCGTAGCGCCGCTTCGCGCGGATGGTGGGATCGGCGAAGAGGAAGACCTTCAGGTCCGCGTCGGGAAAGACGACGGTGCCGATGTCGCGGCCTTCGAGGATCGCGCCCTGCTCCGCCGCCAGCGCCAGGCGGCGCTGCAGTTCGAGCAGCCCGTCGCGGACCACCGGCCGGCTGGACACCTGGCTGGCGGCGAGCGAGTTCTCCGGGGTGCGGATCTCCTCGGACACGTCGGCGCCGTCGAGGAAGACGTGGTTCTTCTCTTCGTCCATCAGGAAGCGCACCTCGAGGCCGTGCAGCACGCGGGCGAGGCCCGCTGGATCGTCGAAGGCCACCTTCATGCGCCGGGCCTTGAGCGCCACGCACCGGTAGATGGCGCCGGTGTCCACCAGGGTGAAGCCCAGGCGCAGGGCGAGGATCTTCGAGACGGTGGACTTGCCGGCGCCGGCGGGTCCGTCGATGGCGACGATCACCGGGCGCGCCACGTCACTTCCCCAGGAAGGCGCCCAACGCGCGGAACTTGGCGTACCGATCGTCGATGAGGCCGCGGGCGGACAGGGCCTTGAGCTGGGCGAAGTGGCGCGCGAGGGCCTCCTTCACCCTCTCGGCGGCGGCGGGAGGATCGCGGTGCGCCCCGCCGCGCGGCTCGGGGATCACCTCGTCCACCACCTTGAGCTCCTTCAAGTCCCGCGCGGTCAGCTTGAGGGCCTCGGCGGCGCGGTCGGCGTGCTTGGCGTCGCGGAAGAGGATGGAGGCGCAGCCTTCCGGGCTGATCACGCTGTAGATGGAGTACTCGAGCATCAGCACGCGGTTGCCCACGCCGATGGCCAGCGCCCCGCCGGAGCCGCCTTCGCCGATGACGGTGCTCAGCACCGGCACGGGGAGGCCGGCCATCACCTCGAGGTTGACGGCGATCGCCTCGGCCTGGCCGCGCTCCTCGGCGCCGAGGCCGGGGTAGGCGCCGGGGGTGTCGACGAAGGTGAAGATGGGCCGCTGGAAGCGCGCGGCCAGCTCCATCAACCGCCGGGCCTTGCGGTAGCCCTCGGGGCGGGGCATGCCGAAGTTGCGCAGCATGTTCTCTTTGGTGCTGCGCCCCTTCTGGTGGCCCAGCACCATCACCGGCTCGCCGTTGAAGCGGGCGAAGCCGCCGACGATCGACGGGTCCTCAGAGAAGTGGCGATCGCCGGCCAGCTCGCAGAAGTCGGTGAAGAGCGTCGAGAGGTAGTCCGAGAAGCAGGGCCGCGCGGTGTGCCGGGAGAGCTGCACCACCTGCCAGCGGGAGAGCTCGGAGAAGACCTCTTCCTGCAGCCGGCGGGCCTTCTTCTCCAGGCGGCCGATCTCTGCGGACATGTCCACGCTGGACAGGGACTTGAGCTCGTCGATCTTCTTCTCGAGCTCGAGGATGGGGCGCTCGAACTCCAGGGCGTAGGACAGGTTGATGGCCATCGAGCAGGGGTGTCGTCGACGGCGGGAATCCGGTCAAGGCCAAAGCGCCGTCGCCAGGGCCACTGGGAGCCCGGTGAGATCTGCCGCGACGACGGCAGCCTGGCGCGACGGCAGTCCCCCGTGTCGTCGTGCTCCTCGTTGGCGTACGGTGCACGCCATGAAGCCGCTCGCCTTCGCCGCCGCGTTCCTCGCCGGGCTCGCGCTCGCCTCCTGCACCAACGCCGCGCCGTGCTCGGTCTGCCCTCCCCTCGCCGGCACCTACGCCGTCTCCTGGAAGCGCGCCCTGCAGGTCTCCGAGGGCTGCCCCCTCACCGGGCCGCAGCCGGTCACCCTGACCTTCTCCCAGGCCGGATCGACCGCCTCCACCCTCGTCAACGGGATCGAGCTGCAGGGGAGCGTCTACGACACCTACGACTTCTCGCTGTCGGGGACGGGCGTCGTCGGAGGGTATGCGCTGCGGGGCACCGTCATCCCCACCGACGCCGCCACCGACGCAGGCGTGCGCGTCATCGGGAACCTCACCTCGCGCACCGAGAATTGCGAGCTGCGGGAGGACTACGCCGGCGACAAGATCTCGAATTAGGGGTGCTGCCCCCTCCCCCATGGGGGAGAGGAGCACTTCGCTACTTCTTCGCCTTCTTCCCCGCGCCCGCCGTCTTCTCTGCCGCCTTCTTCCGCTCGCGGCGCTTCTTCCACTTCAGGCGGATCGTGTGGCGAACCCGGCGGTGCTTCGACTTGCTCTTGGCCATGTCTTCCTTGCTCCTTCGAGAGTGAGTGCCGACAAACGCGGGCCGCCTCGTAGCGGAAAAATCCCCCGCCGTCGTCAGCAATCCTTCAGTCGTCCTTCGGCGGCTTCGCCGGGTACGGCATGCCCTCCGCGCTCCGCTTCCTCGACGGCGCCGCCGGATCCAGATCGAAGGCGATCTGCCGGTCGTCCTCCACGAGCGGCTCCGTCCCCGCGGGCACCGCCGGCTGCTGCGGCTCCTTCTTCACGCTGGCGAAGATCGGCCGCGTGGCGTCCACGAAGCGCCGCACCTCGTCCAGCGGCAACGCCGGCACCCAGTTCCCGTGCACCCCGTCCATCCGCGTCGCCATGCACATGGAGTTGAGGATCGCCTCCTCCGTCGCCTCCATCACCGCCTCGTAGAGCGGGTCCAGTCGCTGATCGAGGAGCAGCTTCATCTTGTAGACCATCTTCTTCGTCCGCCGCGGCACCACGTTCGCCGTGGAGAAGCCGACGATGATCTCCCCCGAGCCATGCGCCGCGTAGCTGCCTACCCGCCCGATGCCCAACGACACCCGCTTGCACAGCCGGTGGATCTGGTGCGGCAGCAGCGGCGCGTCGGTCGCCACCACCGCGATGATCGAGCCATACGCGATCCGCCGCCGGGACAGGTCGCGGAACTTCTCCGCCAGCACCTCGCCCACCGGCATCCCCGCCACCCGCAGGTTGTGCATCTTCCCGAAGTTGGACATCACCAGCACGCCCAGCGTGTAGCCGCCGAAGACCTGCGGCAGCTTCCGCGAGGACGTGCCGATCCCCGCCTTGAAGTCGCATGTGATCATCCCCGTGCCGCCGCCCACGCAGCCTTCCGCCACCGGCCCGGTCCGCGCCGCCGTCAAGGCCGCCCGCACGTGCTCGTCCTTCACGTGCTGCCCGGAGATGTCGTTCAAGTAGCTGTCGTCGCACTCGCCCACGACGGGGATGATCACGTCGTGCTCGTCGCCGATGCCCGGGTACTTCTCCACCATGTACCTGGCCAGCGCGTCCGACACCGCGCCCACCGCCATGGTGTTGGTGAGGAGGATCGGCGTCTCCAAAAGCCCCCACTCCACCACCTGCGTCAGCCCCGCCACCTCGCCCGCGCCGTTGAGCACGAAGGCCCCGCCCGCCAGCCGATCCATGAAGACGTTCCCCTCGTTGGGGATGATCGCCGTGACGCCGGTGCGCACCGGACCCTTGCCCTTCACCAGCGGGCCCGCCTCCCCGCGGACGATGGTGGAGTGCCCCACCAGCACGCCTTCCACGTCGGTGATCGCGTTGTACCTGCCCGGCTTGAAGCGGCCGAGAGGGAGGTCGAGATCGCGAGCGCGGACGCGCTTCTCGGTGCTCATGCCCGTGACCTACCACGCCCGCCTGCCACCTCAACGCTCGCGTCGGAGCCCCTCGTCGACGAGGATGGCCCCGACGCGGTGCCGCACACGGGGAAGAAGCGGTGACGTCAGCCCGTCTTCTCCACCCGCGGCGGGCTCTCCGCGGGCGGGCGCTGGGGAGGCGCGTCACGGCGGCGCGACTCCTTCTCCTTGTAGCGGCGGATCGCCCCCGAGAGGATCTCTCCGATCAGCGTGTGGTAGTCCATGCCTTCGCCCTGGGCGATCAGCACCAGGTCGCTCCACCCCGGCGTCAGCCCCGGCAGCGGGTTGCACTCGAGGAAGTAGATCCGCCCCGTCTCGTCCATGCGGAAGTCGATGCGCGCGACGTCGCGGCAGCCCAGCGCCATGAAGGCCCCGCGCGCCGCCGCCTTCATCCGCTCCAGCTGCGCCGGCTCCAGCTTCGCCGGCGCCTCGTAGCGGATGCGATCGTTCGCCTCCAGCTTGTCCTCGAACTTGTAGATCGGCGTGGAGTCCGACTTGTCGGTGAAGACGATCTCCATCGGGGGCAGCACCTCGGGGCGGCGCTCACCCAGAAGCCCCACGGTGAACTCCCGCCCCCCGATGTACTCCTCGATCAGCGCCGGCTGCTTGTAGCGATCCACCATCTCTTTCACGACCTCGCGCAGCTCGGCCTCGGTGGTGCACACGCTCTTGCTCACCACGCCCTTGGAGCTGCCCTCCGCCACCGGCTTCACCATCAACGGCCAGCGGGTGAACTGCTTGTCGAGCCGCTCGCGGCCGGTCGTCATCTGCTGGAAGTTGGGCGTGTCGATGCCCGCCGCCCGCACCACCTTCTTGGCCAGCGCCTTGTCCAGCGCGAGCGACAGCGTCGCCGGATCCGAGCCGGTGTACGGAATGTCGAGCAGCTCCAGCAGCGCCGGCACCTGGCTCTCGCGGTTTCGGCCCCGGAAGCCCTCGGCGATGTTGAAGACGATGTCTACCTGGGTGGTGGCCAGCACCATCGGCAGCTCGGCCGTGGCCTCCAGATCGACCACCTCGTGCCCGTGGCTGGCGATCGCCTCGCGAATGGCCTGCAGGGTGGACGGGGAGTCGTACTCGGCCTCGCGATCCTCGGCGCCGTCCGCCGTGGGCTTGATGCGCTTCACGTTGAAGGTGAAGCCCACCTTGAGCGGCCCGCGCCGGGTGGGACGCGACAGGCCGCGCGCCCTGTCCTTCACCTTGAAGCGCCGCGCCGCCGACTGGATCACCGCGTCCAGCACGCCGTCGAAGTGCAGCCCGTCCAGCGCCGCCGAGGCGTAGATCCCCGCGCCCTGCTGCAAGGACGGCAGCGCGTTGACCTCCAGGAAGTATGGCACCCCCGCGTCCGAGAGGCGGAAGTCGATCCGCCCCAGATCCTTGCAGTCCAGCTTCTGGAAGATGGCCCGCGAGATCTTCCGCAGGCGATCGCTCATCTCCTCCGTGATGTTCGCCGGCGCCCGCACGGTGACCAGGCTGTCGCCGCTCGTCTTCAGCTCGTAGTCGTAGATCTCGTAGCGCCGGGCGCTCGAAGCCCCGGCGGCGATCTCGTACTCCACCGGCGCCAGCACTCCGGAAAAGTCGTTGTCCACCGACTCCAGAAAGGGCACCGCGAGGTCCTTCCCCCCGATGAATTCCTCCACCAGCACCCCCGCCGGGTACCGCGCCAGCGCCTGCTGCACCTTCATCCGCAGGGCGTCGACGCTCTCGGCCACCGAGTCCTGGCTGATGCCCTTGGAGGATCCTTCGAAGTTCGGCTTCACGATCACCGGGAAGTGGAGGTCGTCGGGCTTCAGATCCGACAGCTTCTCGATGAACTGCCAGCCGGGCGTGCGCACGCCTTCCTCGCGCAGGATCAGCTTGGTGAGCTGCTTGTCCAGGGTGATGGCCAGCGCGTAGGCGTCGGACCCGGTGTACGGGAAGCCCAGCTCGTCGAAGAGCGCGGGGAAGAAGGCCTCACGGAAGCGGCCGCGGCGCCCCTCGGCGGTGTTGAAGATCAGATCGGGCGAGAAGGCCTCCAGGCGCGCGACGGTGCGGGACGCGGGGCCGGACACCTCCATGCGCTCGACGCGGTGGCCCAGGCGCTCGATGGCCGACGCCAGCGCGTTGACGGTCGCTTCGGTGTCGAACTCGGCTTCGTCCTCGGAGTCCGACAGCTTCAGGTTGTGGGTGAGCGCGATGCGCATGGCTTTCCGTCAGTCGAGCGAGTCACGGTGGGGAACGCGCAGGCGGGCCGACGCGCGGGCCTCGTCACGCGGAGAGACGTACTGCGGCTGGCCGTGAGGCACCTTGCCGTCGATCACCTGCGTCTGCGCCCAGGCGTCACCCAGGCGCACGCCCTCGGGATCGCGCCAGCAGCGGAAGGCCTCGATGCCGCCGATCACCGCCGCCCCGGCGAGGAAGGCCTTGAAGCCCAGCTCCGGCATCATCGAGAGGATGATCACCAGCCCGAAGGGCGCGTTGCGCAGCACGCTGTCGCGGTGGCGAGCCCCGGCGCCGGTGGGCAGGTAGATCACCTTCACCCCGAACAGCTTCTTGCCCACCGACTGGCCCTGCAGCATGCCGTCGGCGAAGAGCAGGTAGAGCAGCGCGATGACGATCCCCGCCGGGCCCGTGGAGACGTACAGCACCCACGCCACCACCAGGTCCAGAAGGCGCGCGCCGCCGCGGAGCAGCAGCGACGCCTTGGGGTACTTCGGGCCCTCTTCGCCCAGGCCCACCACCCGCAGCCCGCTCCTGGGGGGCGTGGTGCTCATGGCTCGTCATCTCCGTCGAAGGTCTTGTCCGGGTCGACGAGCCGGAGGATCTCGTCCTGGTCCTCTTCCCCCGCCAGCACGCGCAGCCGGGCCCAGGGATCGAGCGCCTGCGGCGCGTCCCTGGCGGGCGCGTCCTTCGCCATTCGCCGCAGGTGGGCTTCGGCTTCGGCCTGGGTGCGGAAGCGGTGCTCTTCGGACGCCGGATGGTGCCGGAGCCCGGCCTCCTGCTGCTCGGCGATCGCCGCCCCTTCCCGGGTGAAGAAGACGAAGGCCATCGACGGCCGCTTGGAGGACTCGCGCATCGCGAACTGCACGCCGTCGAAGGTCCAGCCCCTCGGCACCCACTCGTTGAGCGCCCTCTCGAGCGCGCCTTCGTCGACGTTGGACAGCTCCACCACCTTGTAGTGCAGCGCCCGCGGCGGCCTCGCCTCGTCCGGCCGGGCAGGCCGGCTCTTCGGAGCGCTCTTCCTTGGCGACCTTCGGGCCATCGGAAGCGGATCTCGCCTGAGGTGGGGCGCCGGATCAACCTCCGTCGGGCTCACCACACGCTGCGGTAGCGCTTGTCCCTCGACGGCGCCTCCCAGGCCTGCGCGTTGGGATCCGCGGCCTCCGCCCACAGCAGGCTGACCACCGTCTTGGCGCCGATCGCCGCCAGCCCGCCGAGGATGTAGGGGACCGGACTCCCGGTGAAGTTGGCGCCCAGCACCAGCGCGGAGACGAGCAGCACCAGGCCGCCCGCGCCCACGCCAAAGAGGTTGGCGCGCATGATCTGCGTGGTGGACGGGTTGAAGCGCAGCGTGGCCAGCGCCATCGCGCCCGCGCCGATCGCCGGGGTGATCATCAGCGCGTCGAAGCCGCCGCGACTGACGCCCCCGCCGCCGGTGGTGGCGATGATCGCCAGGACGAGCCCCGTGTAGATGGCCGCCCACACGCCGCCGGAGACGATCAGCACGCCTTTGTTCATCGCCAGATCCCCGCCGCCGACGATGGTGGTGAGCCACGCGCCGATGGAGTTGCCGATCACCACCGTCCAGGCGATCGCCGCCGCGTCGTCGGTGAAGAGATCGGTGAAGCCGCCGAGGAAGGCGCCCCCGAAGAAGGAGTTGACGATCGAGAAGTTGGCGGTGCGGTGGCTGATCCAATGGTTGAACTGCCACCAGGCGGCGGCGCCGAAGCCCACCCCCGCGCCCAGCAGGCTGCCCGCCAGGTAGGCGATGCGCGCGTCCTGCCCGGTCCACTTGCTCGCGTCCTTGGTGCACAGCATCGGATCCTGGCCCACGCACTCGGCCTCAAGCACGCGGGGGATCATCTGCGTGGCCAGCACGCCCAGGCCGGTCATCAGCGAGTGGTGCAACAAAAAGGTCAGGCTGCCAGGGCCTGAGAGGAAGGCGCCTTCGCGGGGGTGGCCGTCGATCATCGCGCCCGGGCCGGCCGGCGGGGCCTGCTTGGGCTGCTCGTCCAGTTGCTCGGGGGGAGGAGGCGCCGGCGGCACCGCCTCGATCGTCCTCGGGACTCCGGTGTCCATGGGGGGCTCGGGGGGCGGCGCGCCGGGGGTGCCCTCGTTGGGCGGGGTGGGCGGCGGCTCCGCCGGGAGGATCACCGTCTTCGGGGTGAGGTCCGGGGTCTCCTGCACGCCGGCGTCTGTACCGGGCCAGGGAATGTCCACCACCTTCTCGTCCTGCGCGTACGCCACCGACGACAACAGCAAGAGCCCCGCTCCCACGAGTCGCAGCATGATGGTGGGAAACATACCTCGCTTCGGGTACGCGTCAGCCATGCCGATTGAGCGTGTGGGTGCGTTGGCTCCCGCGGTGAGTCCCTCCGCCTTCGTCCACCCCGGCGCCTGGGTGCTGGGGGAGGTGGTGCTGGGAGACGAGGTGTCGGTGTGGCCGGCGTCGGTGCTGCGCGGAGACGTGGGGCGGATCTCCGTGGGCGCGCGGACCAATCTGCAGGACGGGACGATCGCCCACGCCACCTCGGGCGTCTCGGTGACCACCCTCGGCGAGGAGTGCACCGTCGGCCACCGCGTCACCCTGCACGGCTGCACGGTGGGGAACCGCTGCCTGGTGGGCATGGGCAGCACGCTGATGGACAACGTGGTGCTGGGGGACGAGTGCTTCGTCGCCGCCGGCACCTTGATCCCCCCGGGGAAGACGTTCCCCGCGCGCAGCTTCATCCTGGGGACGCCAGGAAAGCGCGTGCGCGAGGTGAGCGCCGAAGAGCTGGAGGCCATCGCGAAGGGCTGGCGAGGGTACGTGGGGCTCGCGAAGCGGCACCGCGGGTGATCGACGACTCCAGCGCGCGCTGCGCTCGACGGACCTGCTCGACCAGCGTCTTTCTCGGCTGACAGCGCCGTCCGGCACTCTGCGGCCATCACCTTGTTCGGCAGCCCCTCGAGGGCGTACCGCGCCCCCGCGTGGTCCTTCTCGGCGCACAGGCGCCGCTGCCGGCCGACGAAGGTGAAGGCCCCGCCCAGCTCGAGTGCTCTTGCTCGTGTCCTCGGGCGAAAGCGGCTCTGGCCTGGCGCGTCGGCCTCGTCGAAGGAGCGCGCCAGGGCGTCCTTCCCCGAGAGCAGCCGCAGGGAGTGCGACCACGGGTCCGCGCCAGCGAGCCGAGCCATTCCCGATGGCTCAGGAAGAAGGCGCCGGGGCCGGGTCACTTCTTCGCCGCGTCTTCCCGGTAGATGTCCGCCAGGGCATGGGCCTTCTCCACCTCGTCGCGCGCGGCGTCCAGCTTCAGCACGCGCTCCAACTGGGCGGCCTGCGCCCGCATCGCCTCGGTCACCGCCACTCCGGCCGACATGCGCGCCCGGGCGCTCAGCCGCTCGTCCTTGAGGTCCGCCACCTGCCTGCCTAGATCCTCCGCCGTCTCCTTGAGCAGCTCCGCGTCGCTGCCGGCGCGGCCCAGGGCCTCCTTCGACTCCTCGAGCCGCCGCACCGCGTCCCTCTTGTCCTTCTCCAGCGTGGCCTGGGCCTTCGCGTCGTCCGCGCGCCTCGCGTCCGAAAGGCGCTCGTCCAGCTCGGCCAGCCGCCGCCGGTACTTCGCCTCGTCCCGCGAGAGTTCCCCCTTGAGCGCCAGGAGCGTCGCCGCCGAGCGCCGCACCTCGGCCGCCTGCCGCTCCAGCGCGGAGATCACCCCGTCGAAGACCGCCAGTGGATCCTCGGGCTTCTTCGGCGGCGCTTTCTTCCAGAAGAACCCCACGGCGACGCAGGACTGTAGCGGAAAAGGCCTTCAGGCGAAGGGCTTGCAAGTGAGCCGCACCCGCGCCAGCGCGCGAGAAAGCCCTTCGTCCGGCGTCCCCACCGCCGCCAGGTACTGCTGCGGCGTCAGCTCGTACACGCCGAGCAAGTGGGTGAGCAGCGTCACCGCCTCGGCCGCGCGCAGCTCCGCCGGCGCCAGCGACGCCGCCTCCGCCACCGCCTCCAGCACGTCCACCAGCCGCGCCAGGAGCCTCGCGGGCGCCCTTCCCTTCCCGGGCCGCTCCGGGAAGAGCGCGTCGAACTGCGTGTCCAGCCGCTCGGGCGGCCGGGGCGGCCTCCCCGCGGCGATCGCCTCCAGCGCCTCGAGGTGCGGCAAGAGCTTCTCCAGCACGTCGTCGGACAGGGGCGCCTCCGCCGGCAGCAGCGTGCGCCACGCGCTGTCGAACTCGGTGCGCGCGAGCTGGATCTCGCTGTCCGAGAGGTGGTGGTAGAAGGCCCGGCCTCCCCCGCGCCGCTGCTCCAGCACCAGGGCCTTGAGATCCGGGTTCTCCTCCCCCAGGGAGATGAAGGAGAGGTCGATGTCCATCCCCTCGTACGGCTTCTTCGTCTTGCGGATCAGCTCCAGGTCCACCCCGTCCTCGCCGTCCGTCACCAGCACCACCGTGGCCCGCGCCAGGTAGGGGTCCTTCCCCTGCGCCTTGCCGATCGAGTCGAAGGCGGCCATCAGCGCCAGCGAGATGTCCGTCTGGCCCTCCGCCGGGCTCTCGTGGAAGAGCTTCTCGATCTGGCGCGCAGCGTCCGCGCCGCCTTCCACCCGGCTCAGCTCCGTCGGCACGTCGTTGAAGAAGGAGAAGTAGAGCGGATCGAAGGGCAGCCCCACCTTCGCCTTGACGCGAATGGCGTTGAGCTCGGCGATCAGGATCGCGTCGCGGAAGCGGGCCCTCGCGCCGTGCATCGAACCCGACGCGTCCAGCACGTACACCCGCACCGCCGTCTTCTTCACCCGCTTCGGCTTCGGGGGCGGCTCCTCCTCCAGGTAGCTGCGCACCATCTGCCGGCCGGCGGCGAGATCGAGGATCAGCGCCCCCGGGTGGCTCACCACGAAGTGCTCGAGATCGTCGATGCGGTGGGTGAACTCGTAGGTCATCGTCTGGGTGGGGTACGCCACGCGTCGCTGCACCGGGCGGGTGGCCTTGAGCTCGGCCTCGACGAGCTCCTCCGACAGGCTGTCCTCCACGTCGAAGTAGCGGGCGCAGCCGGCGGCCAGCTCCAGGGCCTTCTGCTGATCCTCGTCCAGCTCGAAGGCCAGTTGCGTGAGCACGTCGGCCACCTCGTCCTCCATGCCGCCCTTCCCTCCCGCGGGCAGCTTCTCACGCTGCTCGACGCGGGCCGGCTCGCGGTAGCCCAGGGTGCGCTTCACCTCGTCCTGCTCCACCAGCTTCGCCGCCGCCGCGCCGTCCTCGGGCAGCAGGGCCTGCACCGCGCCCGCGGCCACGGAGGTGAGCTGCTCGTCGCCGGCCTCCACCGCGCGGTCGTACAGCGCCTTGAGGCTCTTGTAGGCGGTGCGGGGATCGCGCCGGGCGGTGTGGCGCAGGTGGCGGATCAGCTCGTCGTAGCTGCGCACCGCGGGGGAGGAGCGGACCCGGTCGCGCGCCGCGCCCAGCTGCACCCGCAGCGCGCGGATCCGATCGCGATCGGCCTGGGCGTCGGCCGACAGGCGCAGCACCAGCTCGTACGCGAGCTCCAGATCGCGCCGCTTCTGGGCGCTGTCCTCCACCGCGGCCTTCGCCCGCTCCGAGAGGAACTCGGCGATCGCCAGGCGCGCGCTGGACGGCGCAGACAGGCGCGACGCGCGCGGACGGGGGAAGAGCTCCAGCGGCCCCTGCGGCTCCCCGGGAGGCCGCTCGAAGGCCGCCGCCACCTTGACGATCCGCGCCAGGCGCCCGAAGGCCTCGTCCAGCTGGCGCATCAGCGCCACCGGGGTCTCGGACAGCCCGGCGATCCGCTCCGCCTCCGCCATCGCCTCCTCGTACTGGCCCAGCGAGGAGATCGCTCGGGCGGCCAGGCCCAGGCTCAGCTCCTTGAGGCGGCCCTTCGCGGCGCCCAGCTCGCGCAACAGCCGGGCGTCGGCGGCGGTGTGCACGCCGGCGCGCTCGAGGTCGCGATCCAGCGCCACCAGGGCGTCCAGCGAGGCCACCCCGTCGTCCCGGGCGAAGAGGGCCCGCGCGCGCTCGAGGATCCCCAAAGGCGGAGGGCGGCCCGCCTTGAGCGCGTCGAGGCGCTCGCCCAGGGAGTTGAAGCGATCGACCAGCATGACTCACGCCTCACTTCGCGGCGCGCGCATCCAGCAGGCGCCGGGCGTAGCTCATGAACTCCTCGGCCATGGTCTCCACCATCGACTCCACCTTCTGCGCCGCCTGGCCCCGTTCCCCCGCCTCGCCGTTGAGCCGCCCCGCCGCGGCCTTGAGCCGCACCCACTCGCCCTCGCGCGTCACCAACATGGGCAGGCGGCTCTTCACCAGTTGATCGAACGCCCTGTCCGCGTCGGCGCGATTGCGCAGAGCTTCCGGCTGGGGCAGCGAGTTGAAGAGCTGGGTGAGCCACCCGCGCAGGAAGCGGACGCGCGCCACCAGGGACGTGACCTCGGCGGTGGCCACCGCGTCGCGCAGGTCGGCCGAGAGGGCCGGGAGGGACACGGCGGTGAAGAGCCCGGTGAGGTTGGACAGCGCGAGCAGCTCTCCGTCGGGCGCAGCGGCGGCCAGCTGCTGCCGGTACACGGTGTAGGCCTCGCCGCTGAAGGCCGGCTGGGCCTCCGGCGGCGGCGTGCGGGGCGGCACCAGGGCCGTCTTCACGTGCTCGTCGACGCGGCGCTCGATCAGCTCCCGCACCGCCCTCAGGCCCGCCTCCGCACTGGCGCCCTCGCGAATCAAGTTGCCCGCCACCACCTGCACCGCCCGGGTCAGCTCGTCCAGGCGGGCGAAGGGCGCCCGGGCCAGCGCTTCCTTCGCGTAGGCCTCGCCCAGCGGGGTGAGCAGCTCGGCGCGCAGGCCCGTGTGCCGGGCAGAGAGCTCGATGAGGGAGCGCTCGAGCTCGCGCAGGCGCCGGCTGTCGGCGGTGAGCTGCTCGAGCGGCTCCATGGCCTTCTTCGCGGTGGGCTGGGCGAAGGCCCGCACGGTGCGGCGGCGCAGGGCGCTCGCGGCGCGCTCGCGCACCTCGGTGAGCTCCCCGCGCAGCTGCTCCTCCAGCTCGGGGGTCACCAGCGCGGCGTTCTGCAACACCTCCACCAGCCGGGACAGCTCCTCGGACAGGTTGGTGGCCAGCCCGGCGATGCCCTCGAGGCGGATCGTCTCGTCGAACTCCGAGGCCTCGGCGGCCAGGGCGATCATCTGCGCGGCCTGGCGGCAGTACTCGGCCACCTGGCGGGACACGGCGGGCAGGCGATCCTGCAGCTCGGGCACGCGCCGGGCGAGGTCGAGCACGTCGGCGAAGGAGCCCAGAAGCGCGATGCCCCCGCGCCCCTCGCCCTGGGCGGACATGCCGCGCGCCACGCGCAGCTCCAGGCCGCCCAGGAGCGCCTCGGCGGCGCAGAGCAGGGGCGCCCGGTTGTCGGGGTGGCGCGGCCCCGGCACCAGCTTCCCCTTGAGGGCGGCGGCGGTGGCGCTGGCCACGGCGGCGGACCAGCTGCGGGCCATGGCCTCGGCGGAGGCGAGATCGTCCTTCACCTGCAGATCAGCGGCCTCGCGCTCCACCGCCTGTCCGAGCTGCGGCAGCACCCGCTCGATCGCGTCGGCGAAGGCCTTGTGCTCGACGCGCAGGATCTCGAGCTGCGCGCGCTCGCGGGGATCGACGGCGGTCTTGAGCAGCCCCTCGAGCTCCTCGGGCGGCGGCCCGCCGAGGAGGAAGAAGTGCTTGAGCTCGCGCAGATCGTCGATGTCCGCCACCAGCCGGCGATCGGGGCGGCGATAGATCCGATCGCGCACCACGACGGCCCTCAAGGCCCACAGGGCCTTCACCATCGAGCGCTGGGAGAAGTACTTGGTGGGCACGTAGTCGGGCAGCTTCACCACCTGGGCGAGCAGCTCGCGCTCCAGGGTGTCGGCGAGCAGCTCGAGGCCCTCGGAGACGACGGCGGGTACCTCCACCTGGGCCACCGTGTCCTGCAGCACGTCGAGCTGCTGCAGGGTGAGGCGCTCGTGGAGGGCGGGGCGCTGGCCGGTCTGGGACCGCCACAGCATCTGCGCGCGGCTGGCCTTGCGGGCGAAGGACTTGGGGGTGAAGCAGATGAAGCTGATCCGATCCGCGAAGGCCTGGAGCGTCTCCGGCGAGCGCTGCAGCACCTCGGACAGGTAGCGGTTGCTGGTCATCACCGCGCACTCGCAGCGGCCCGGCGTCACCTTGCGGCCGTGCTTGAGCTCGCGCTCGTGCAGCACGTTCAAGATGGAGCGCAAGAGCATGTCGCGCCCGTCGAAGACCTCGTCGAGGAAGGCGTGGACCGCGCCCAGCATGCCTTCCTCGGTGAGGTGCTCGGTGCGGCCGGTCTCGGTCAGCACCTTGAAGTCCACCGGGCCGATCAGGTCGGTCTGCACGGTGTTCTCGGCGAGCTGCTTGGAAAAGAGCGACGGGCGGCCGGTCTTCTCGTCGGCGATCCGCCCCAGCACGGCCCCGGCGATGGCGGACTTGGCGGTGCCCGGCGGGCCGATGATCAAGACGTGTTCGCGGCACAAGAGCGCCAGCTCGAGCTGCATGAAGAGGAGGTCGCGCTCGAGGAAGGCTTCCCGCAGCTCCACGAAGAAGCGCCGGAAGGCGGCGGCCGATTCGGAGAAGCGCGACTCCAGGGCCGAGAGTGCTGGTGCGTTCACGCGCGCGAGTATAACGACAAGCCCCCGGTGATGGGCCCCTCCGATCTTCACGTGGACGATCCCCGCCCGCCCCGGCAGGCGGCGCTGCCCGTCCTCGTGGTGGCGGTCGCGGTGGGCGTGCTGGCGGCCTTCGTCTCGGTGGGCGCGGTGGCGCAGAAGTTGAACCTGGCCTGGGGGCTGTGGGTGACCGAGGCGCTCATCTTCCTCGGGCTGCCCTACGTGGTGGTGTCCAGCTGGGGCGTGGACCCGGCTCGGATGAGCGGGGCGGACACCGGCACAGCGAAGGGCGTAGGCCTTGCCTTCACGCTGGGAGCGCTCAACTACTTCGCCTGGGCCGTGCCGCTGATGGCTGCCGCGCAGGCCTTCTTCCCCAAGCGGGTGGTGGAGCTGTTCGACTCCTCGGCGATCTTCAAGCACCAGACGCCGGTGGAGCTCGCCGTGCTGGTGGTGGGCGTGGGGGTGGCCGCGCCGGTGTGCGAGGAGTTCCTGTTCCGCGGCGTGCTGCAGCGTGGGCTGATGGAGAAGCTCCAGCCCCCGACGGCGATCGTCGTGACCGCGCTGGTGTTCGCCGCGTTCCACCTCGATCCGGTCGGCCTCCTCGCCCGCTTCGAGATGGGCGTGGTGTTCGGCCTGTTGGCCTGGAGATCCGGCTCGCTCTGGCCGCCCGTCGCCGCGCACGCCGCCAACAACCTGGTGTCGTCGGCGCTCTTCTTCGCCTCGGGCGGGGACACGGAGGAGCAGCTCCCGCTGTGGATCCCGCTTGCCTGCCTGGCCGTGGGGAACGCGCTGCTCTTCCTCGTCGCGCGGCTCTCGCGGGGGAAGCTGGACAGCCCCAGGCCCGCGGAGCTCGTGCTGGGGGAGCGTCGATCGCTCTTCCGGCTCGCCGCGCCGTGGCTTCTGGCCGCCGTGCTGGCGCTGGGCTTCCTCGTGGCCGTCGATGCTCGCGGCGTGCGGCTGGGGGTGTTCGACGCGCTCCACCCGCTGCTGGGGGACGCGCGAAAGGATCCGGCGCTGTGGGAGCTGCGCGGGAAGGCCCGCTCGGGAGAGGTGCCCCTGGCCGAGTACGAGGCGTTCCGGAAGGCGCTCGCCGCGGACGGGGGCGTGGGGCTTCCCCTCCTCTCCCCCGATGGCGGAGAGGGAGGACAGTCCATCAAGTGAAGCGGTAGGTCTTCACCACGAAGCGCGGGCCCACCATGGCGAGCGTCACCGTCTCGGTGTCCACCTCGCCCTCGGCCTCGACGCGCGCGCCGTTCTTCTTCAGCTTTCGATCGCCGCCGGCGAGCAGGTACGTCTTCCCGTCGTCGGCCTCGAGTACCCAGAGGCCGGTCTCGAGGTCGCGGAAGGCCACCTTCCCCGCCAGGGTGATCACGCGGCCTCCTTCTTCAGCATCGCCCGCGCCACGAAGAGGCACACCAGCGCGTTGCCCACCAGCCAGGGGATCGCCAGGAAGGTGAAGGGCAGCCACGCCAGCGCCGGCGCGTTAGCCCAGGCCGAGTACGCGAGGATGCCCCCGAAGCCGATCGCCAGGCCGCCCACCACCGCGCGGACGCCCTTGAGCTTGATCGCGAAGAGCGAGGCCACCACGGGGATCGCCGCGGAGTAGACGATGGGGTTCGCCAGCGAGCCGCGCCCGAAGATGATCTTGTTGAGCCAGTCCGGCAGGGGCAGCGTCACCGAGGTGGTGAGGTCCGACGCCGGCGCCACCCACTGCACCGCGAACGCCCCGACGGTGGTCAGCAGCATGGGGACGAGGAAGCCCGGCTTCACCAGCACGTTGAGGAAGCCGGGGCGCTCCTTGCGGCCCAGGGTGAGCAGCACGAAGGCCAGCAGCGCCGCGGACCAGCCGAAGACGGCCCAGTTGGTGGGCGAGTAGGCGAAGGCGCTCACCTCGCCCGAGACTTCAGGCGGCGCGTCCTCGTGTGCCTGAGCCACCTGCACCTCGTGTGGCAACAGCTCGTCGGGATCCATGGAGCGGATCTTCTTGAGCGCCTTGAGCGCGGCCTCCGCGTCCAGCAGGCCGTGGCCGTACTGCTCGTTCCAGCCGGTGGCGCCGCCGGTGGCCTTCGCGCTGGCGAACAGCGCCTTCTCCACCTGGTCGGGGTTCTTCGCGCCCGCGGCCCACAGCAGCGCCGCCACGCCGGCCACGTGCGGAGTGGCCATGGAGGTGCCCTGAAACGACGCGTAGACGGACTGGGAGACGTCCTGCGGATCGATGGTGTTCTGCAGCACGCCCGCCTCCTCGCCCTGGGACTTGTCGCCACCGGGCGCCGCGATGTCGAGCTCCTTCCCCCACGAGGAGTACGGCGCCTTCTTGCCCGCCGGCCCCACCGCCGCCACCGCCACGCTGCCGGGGTACGCCGCGGGGAACTCGACGACGCCGCGCCCCCCGTTGCCGGCCGCGCACACCACCACCACGCCCTTCTTCCGCGCGTACTCGACGGCCTTCTCCATCACCAGCGAGCGCCCGCCACCGCCCAGGGACATGTTGATCACCTTCGCGCCGTGATCGGCCGCCCAGCGGATCGCGTCGGCGATCTGCGCGGTGGTGCCGCCGCCGAAGTGATCGAGCACCTTCACCGGCATCAGCGTCGCCTCGAAGGCCACCCCCGCCACGCCTTCTCCGTTGTCGGTCGCCTGGGCGATGGTGCCCGCTACGTGGGTGCCGTGGCCGTGATCGTCGTTGGCGTGACGATCGTTGTTCACGAAGTCGTAGCCCTCGGTGAACTTCACGCCCTTGAGATCAGGCACCTGGCGGAAGTCGTCGTGGTCCTCGTACGCGATGCCGGTGTCCAGCACCGCCACCACCACGCCCTTGCCGTGGTTGGTGTCCCACGCCTTCGGCATGTTGATCTGCCCCAGGTTCCACTGCTTCGCGTAGAGCGGATCGTTGGGGACGAAGCTGGCGTTGAAGCGCATCAGCGGCTCGGCCACCTCCACGTTCTCGTTCTTTCGGATCCTGGCGAGCAAGGCGTCGAGATCGCCGTCCACGCTGCCCACGGTGATGGCGCTGTCCACGCCTTCCTCCTCGTTGGCCAGCTCCAGATCGACGCCCCAGTCCTTCTCCCACTCGTCGAACTCTGCCTTGGTGGTGCCGTCTTTGAAGTCGACGACGATGGAGTTGGGCACGTGGAAGGCCGCGTCGTCGGGCAGGTCGAGGGTGGAGTAGGTCGGCCGAGTGAGATCGGCCGGCGGCTCGGCGCTCTCACCGGCTTCCTTCGAGCAGCCGGCGCACACCAGGGCCACTGCCGACAGCGTCACCGCGGACAACAGGAGCGTCTTTCGCATGATTGGGCCTCGCACCCGCCTACGAACGTTCGGAGAAACGATTGGATCTTCGCACCTGTTCCACCCGCCGCCGTGAAGTTCCGTGAAGTTGCACAAGCGTAGCGGGTCCGAAGGGTTGGCGACGAGGTCAGGCCCCCAGCCGGGCGAGCAGGCCCACCACCGCCTTCCCCACCATCGGCAGGTTGCGCTGGTACGCACGGGTCGCACCCGGGACGATGGTGAGGAGCCCTCCGCGGGCCTCCAGCGCCGTGGCCCAACGGCCGCGATCCTGCCCCGGCTCCGCCTCCGCCAGGACGACGGCCGTGGCCAGCCCGGGCAACGCGGCGAGATCCTCCGGCAGCAGCACCGAGGGACTCACCAGCGCGAGGCCCGCCAGCGTCCCCTGCGAGGCCAGCTTGAAGGCCACCGCGTCGGACGCCCCCAGCGAGGCCACCACCACCGCTTCGCCGCCGGCGTTCTCCCTCGCCAGCTCCAGCGCCGCGAGCGCGTCGTCGAGGAGCGCCTCCACCTGCCGAGACGGCTGCCCCTGGCTTCCCCCCACGCCGCGGTAGTTGAAGCGCAAGGTGGGGTGCCCGGCGTGCGAGGCGGCGAAGGCCAGCTCGGCGGACACCACATGATCCATCCCGCCGCCTTCGACGGGTGGCGGCGACAGCACCAGCAGGCCCGGCCGCTTCTCGCCCCGGTGCGAGAGGCCTTCCAGCACCGCACTCCCCACGGGGATCAGCGTGGGCCGCTCGAGGAATTGGCCTTTGAGCACCATCGGCGAGAAGAACGACGGGGGACCCGGTCGCCCGAGCCCCCCGAAGGAGACAACCTCCGAAGCGAAGCGCTTACGGGTTGTTGTTGTACTCGGTGGTCTGGCTCACGTCGATGCGCCGGCCGAAGAAGTTCAGGTTGGACTGGCAGGACACGGAGTCCGGCGTGGGGTTCGGGTTGGGGCACTGCTCCTGGCCGGCCACGCAGGCGTACTGCGCGTTGAGCGCGATGGTGCCGGACGGCGCCGAGCTGTAGTCATTCCAAGTCACGACGACCTGCGTCTGGCGCGACTCGGTGGCCAGGATGCCGGGGAAGGGCTTCACCTCGTTGCGCTGCGCCGAGAAGATCTTGTTCTCGCCGCCCTCGATGAGGTCGCTCACCACGATCGTCGGGGCGTCACCCAGCTTCCAGGACTGCTGGCCCATGTCCAGGTACTGCTTGTCCAGGCCGTCCCAGATCACCCACTCGTCTTCCTTGCGGTAGTTCACCTCGGACAGCTGGCCACGGCCCGACGGGAGGATGTTGCCGCGGAAGCAGGAGGGGTTGGCGATGGTGCGGATCGGCGTCTCGTCGATCGCGATCCGGAACAGCTTGGGCTGGCCTGCGTTGCAGCCGACCAGCGACAGGAGGGACAGAGCGCCAAGCACGGCGAGCTTCAGGGAACGCATGGTGTGTTTTTTCCTTCGGTTATGGCCCGGGGAACAGCGGGCGCGGTTTGTCCTACATGTCGGGTGAAGTCAATCAGTTCGCGACATGGGGACACGCGATGACGACGCGGTGTGCAAATCGATTCACCAGGGAAATCAGCGTGTCGAATCCACGAGTTGGCGCCCCCGCAGGACGAGGAACTTGAGGTAGCCGCCTTCGCGGAACTGGAGCCGGATGGGGTGATCCGGCGGCTGGTAGCGCTCCTCGACCAGGGTCAGATCGACGCCCGCGTTGTACGCGCCTTCGCGCACCGCGTCGAAGAAGGCGTCGGGGCTGACGCGGGCGCTGCAGCTGGCGGTGCAGAGCAGCCCACCAGGCTTGAGGAGGTGGAGCGCCTGGCGATTCAAGGACGCGTAGCCGGCGACCGCGTTCTCCACGGCCTTCTGAGACTTCGCGAAGGCGGGTGGATCGAGGACGATCAGATCGAAGCGGCGCCCCTCGTGTTTGAAGGAGTCGAGCAGCTCGAAGACGTCACCGGCGAGGAAGTCGTGGGCGTTGGGGTCGAGCCCGTTCACCTTGAAGTTCTCGCGGGAGAGCGCCACCGCGTCGGCGTCCTGATCCACGGAGAAGACGCGCGTCGCGCCACCGAGGGCCGCGTTCACCGAGAAGCCGCCGGAGAAGCTGAAGCAGTTGAGCACGTCGAGGCCCTTCGAGAGGCGGCGGAGCAGAAAGCGGTTCTCCCGCTGGTCGAGGAAGAAGCCGGTCTTCTGGCCCGCGTACACGTCGACCAGGAACTTCGCGCCGCGCTCGAGGATGGTGAGCGGCTGCGGGGCCTCGGGGCCGTGGAGCATCTTCCCGGTGCCCTTCCCCTCGTCCACGTCGGCGTCGTCGCGGCCCACCTCGTCGCGCCCCACCACGCCCTTCAAGCCCGGGACCGCCTTCCGCAGCGCCTCGACGATCAGCGGCCGGTGCGGCGTCAGCCCCGCGGAGTACAGCTTGAGCACCGCCCAGCCGGCGTAGAGATCGACGATCACCCCGGGCAGGAGATCGCCTTCGCCGTGGATCAGCCGGAAGGCGTCGGTGTCGGAGAGATCGACGAGCTGTCGCCGCGACGAGAGCGCCTGCGCCACCCGCCGCTCGAAGAAGGCCTGGTCGATCGTCTCGGAGGCATCGGTGGTGAGGACCCGCACCGCGATCGCCGACCAGGGATCGAAGTAGCCGCGGCCCACGAAGCGCGTGCCGTCCACCAGGTCCACCACGCTCCCGGGAGGGATCTTCGGCGCCTGCGCCAGCGCCTTGCGGAATACCCACGGGTGCCCGGCGCGGAGGTGGCGGCCCAGCCCCGGCTTCACCGGCACCTTCACCAGGTTGCTCATCGCCGCCTCCCCGGTGCGCGCTTGCGCGAGCGGACGATCGCGTCGGCCACTTCGCCGAAGCCCTTCCCCTCCCGCGAGCGGGTGACGAAGGCGGGGAGCTGGTCGAGCCGATCGAGGACGTCTTCCACGTTGGCCACGCCCACCGAGAGCGGGAAGGCCTGGAAGAGCGGCTGATCGTTGAAGCTGTCGCCCACGTAGACGAAGCGGCGGTCCGCCCCTTTCAGCCGCGTGCGCCACTCCGTCTTCAGGTACTGCGCCACCGCGGTCGCCTTGTCGAAGCGGCCCAGCCAGCAGTTGACGTGCACCGAGCTGCGCACCGCCGTCACCCCGCGCGCGCGAAGGAAGCGCTCCAGCCGATCGGCCGCGCCCGGGCCCAGCTTCACGTCCTCGGCGTAGTCGATGGCGAGGTCCACCTCGGTGGCCTGGGAGTCCATGGACAGCCGCGCGCCGGGCACCGCCGCGATCGCCGCCTCCACGTGGGCGACGAGGCGCTTGCGGTCCTCCCGCCGCTGGGCGACGCCCTGGGCGTACACCTTGTGCAGCCGTTTCCCCCGCCAGGCGAAGTACAGCCCGCCGTTCTCGACGATCACGCCCTCCACCGGCCACTGGCGCGCCCAGGCCTCGCCCCACCCCGCTGGCCGCCCGCTGACCAGCACCACCTTCACCCCGTGCGCGTTGAGCCACTCGATGGCCCGCAGCGTGGTGGCGAGCAGCCGCCCACCGGTGGTGATCGTCCCGTCCACGTCGGTGAAGACGGCCCGCACCTTCGAGAGGGGCGCTCTGGACAGCGGCTGCATCGCGTCACCCTGCGGACAGCCCGGCCAGCAGCGCCAGGAACTGTTCGACCTCGCCGGGGAGCGTCTGCTCGGTCAGCGGCGTCTTGCGCAGCTTGCGCAAGAACGCGTCGAACTCGCCGCTGCGGCCGTAGAGGGACTGGCCCATGCCCACCGCCTCGTTGAAGGCGGCCAGCTTCTCCGGGTAGTTGAAGGCGTTCATCGCCCGCTCCAGCACCACGCCCACCGAGGCCTGCACCTCCTGGTCGTGGTCGATCAGGATCTCGCGATCATTGACCGCGGCGAAGCCGTCGACGAACTCCACGAAGGGCTCGAGGATCGACAGCACGTCGATCTTCGTCACGCCCGGCTGCTCGATCAGCGCCTGGAGCTTCTGGCGGAACTCGAGGATCTCCTTCTTGTCCTGGGCGCGCAGGGCCCGCCAGGCGGCGGTGCGGCCGAAGGCGTTGAGCTCCTTCTCGGTCTGCAGGGCGTTGGCCACCACGTCCTGGGGGGCGGCCTCGCTCACCTTGTGGATGCGGGCGCGCATCAGGCGGCGCAGGTCGGCGGTGGTGGAGCGCACCACCAGGGTGGACGCCAGGGCCGCCTCGTAGCCGGGCTCGACCTCGCGGCGCTTGCACTCCCCCAGCGCGGACGCGGTCTCGTACACCATCGAGCCGATCCGGTTGCGGAACTGGAAGCGGAAGGACTGGAGCTCGGCGATCAGGTTCCAGCGATCGCCCACCACCGAGGGGTCGCGCACCCGCATCCCGAACTGCCCGACGTCGGACTTGAGCTCGTTGGCCGCCGTCTGCAGGATTTGATCGACCTGGCTCTGCTTCGGATCGACGACCAGCTCGCCCGGCGGAAACTGGGCGGCCAGCTCGGTGATCAACGCGTGCACGTCGGCGATGGTGCCGCCCACCACCGGGGCCAGCTCTTCCCACAGCGAGAGATCGGCGGAGGCCTCGATGGGCGCGTCCTCGTACTTGATCAGATCGAGCTCCCCCAGCTTGCCGATCGCCCGGGCCGCGGCCTCGTGCACCGTCCGCAAGCGGGTGGCGAAGGCAGCGTCTTCCTCGAGCGCCAGCAGCGCACCAAGACGCGGGGGCAACAGTTGATCCACGGCGAAAGCCACCATAATCCCGCTCGCCCCCCCACAGAAGGAATCTGATAGGCAGGCGCGGTGCTGCGCGTGCGCAAGTTCCACGAGGGGCGGCTGGACGAGGGGGACGAGGCGCTCCTGGCGGCTCCCGGCCTGACCTGGATCGACGTGGTGAAGCCCGACGAGGCGGTGCTGGGAAGGCTGGCCGAGCGCTACGGCCTGCACAAGCTGGCGCTCGAGGACTGCCTGCACCTCGATCAGCGGCCCAAGCTGGAGGAGTACCCGGGCCACCAGTTCCTCGTCCTCCAGGGCTTCACCTGCGCCAGCGAGTCCTTGAGCGACGTGACGATGCACGAGCTGCACTTCTTCCTCGGGCCGGACTGGCTCATCACCGTGCACGAGCAGGCGCACGCGGCGATCGCCGAGGTGGACAAGCGGCTCAAGGCCGATCCCACCGGCACGCTGGGGCGCGGGGTGGACTTCGTGGCCTACCTGCTGGCCGACGCGCTGGTGGACTGGAACTTCCCGTTGCTCGATCGGGTCAACGACGCGATCGACGACCTGGAGGAGCGCGTCTTTCTCGCGGGCCCGGCGCAGGTGCTGATGCAGGAGGCGCTGGAGCTCAAGCGGACCCTGGTGCTGGTGCGGCGTGTCCTCTCGCCCCAGCGCGACGTGGTGGGCCTGCTCGCCCGGCATGGGATCGCCCACGTGCAGGAGCGCACCACGCTCTACTTCCGCGACGTCTACGATCACCTGGTGCGGATCTACGAGCAACTGGAGGCCGCGCGGGATCTGATCGGCGGCGTGGTGGACGCGTACCTGTCGGTGGTCGCCAACCGGACCGCCGACGTGAGCAAGCAGCTCACCATCTTCGCCACGCTGTTCCTCCCCCTGTCCTTCGTGGTGGGCTTCTTCGGGCAGAACTTCGAGGTGCTGTCCGGGACCTGGTTCTTCTGGCTCATGCTGGGGCTGATGGTGGCGCTCCCGTCCTCGATGTTCTGGTGGTTCCACCGGAAAGGCTGGCTCTGACATGCCGTTCGCGACGGTGGGGGGACGCAGGCTGTCCTACGAGGAGCGCGGCGCGGGGCGGCCGGTCCTCTTGCTCCACGGCTTTCCCTTCACCTCCGAGAGCTTCTGGCCGCAGCTGGGTGCTCCGCCGAGCGGCTTCCGGTTGATCGTCCCGGATCACCGCGGCTTCGGAATGAGCGAGCCGGCACCCGGCCCTGCCACCATGGAGGCGCTGGCCGAAGACGCGCTGGCGCTTTTGGACGCGCTGGGCGTGCCACAAGCGGTGGTGGGCGGCGTGTCGATGGGCGGCTACGTGGCGATCGCCCTGACGCGAAGAGATCCAGGGCGCGTGAAGGCGCTGGTGCTGATGGACACGCAGTCCTCGGCCGACGACGAGGCAGGGAAGGCGCGGCGCGAGGCGGTGGCGAAGGAAGTCGAGGAGAGCGGCGTGAGCCCGGTGGTGGAGGCGCTGTTGCCGAAGCTGATGGCGCCCGCCGTCGATCCCACCGTGAGGGCGCGCGTGGAGAAGATGATGCGCGCGCAAAGCCCGGCGGCGGTGGCGGCCGCGTCGCGGGGCATGGCCACCCGCGCCGACGGCAAAGACATCCTCTCGCGCTTCGGCGGCCCGTGCCTGGTGGTGGTGGGCGAGCAGGACCTGATCACCCCCCCGGAGAAGGCCCGGGCGATGGCCTCCCTCATGCCCCAGGCGCAAGTGGCGGTTATTCCGGGCGCGGGGCACCTCGCCAACCTGGAGGCTCCCGAGGCCCTCTCCCGGGTCCTCGCTCCGTTTCTCCAGTCGACGTAAGTCGGTGGAATTCATGGCGTTTCACCTGTGGGTCCTCTGAGGACCCGCAAGGCTGGCAATGAGGGCGCCACGGGGGCGTAACAGGCTTTGTGGACGCGCTGATCGCCATCACCCCGCCGTTGGAGATGTCGCTGGGACTCATGTCCACCGAGGCGTTAGCGCAGCCCTGGGTCGACGAGGTGCGCCGCGCGCGCCGGGGTGATGACCAGGCCTTCGCGGCGCTGGTGCGGGCGGTGCAGCGCCCCGTGTACGGCCTGTGCCTGCGGCTGCTCCGGACCGAGGCGGAGGCCGCCGAGGTGGCCCAGGAGACCTTCCTGCGCGCGTACCAGCACCTCGATCGCTACGACGAGTCGCGTCCTTTCGAGCTGTGGGTGCTGACCATCGCCCGCAACCTGTGCCTCGACATCCTCCGGCGCCGGACGAAGATGAAGACCGAGGACGTGGCCGATCACGAGCAGGCGCTGCCTTCGGGCGAGTCCAGCCTGGAAGAGAAGGCCATCGCCCGCCAGGAGCGCCAGTCGCTAGAAGACGCGATGGCCACCCTGTCGGTGGAGGACCGCGAGGTGCTGGCCCTCTACTACGTGCAGAAGCGCACCACGAAGGAGATCGCCGTGGTGATGAACGTGGCCCCCGGGACGATCATGGCCCGGCTGTTCCGCGCGCGGGAGAAGCTGCGGACGCGGATGAGGGCGGCTGACTCACGGGACTCACAGAAGGAGGCGGCGTCATGAGCAACGAGCAGGATGATCGCGAGCTCGACGCGTTGATCGCCTCGCTCGCTTCGACCGAGGAAGAGCGCGCCGCCCTGCTGGAAGAGCACCGGCAGCTCGAGAAGGACCTGCTGCGCTTGTCGGACCCCCTGCCCCCGGCGGACTTCGTGGGCCAGGTGATGAAGAAGGTCGCGGCCAGCCCGGCGCGGGTGTCGAAGGTGGAGGTCGTCACCGCGGGGATCATCGTCTTCGTGACGGTGGCCCTGGCGGCGGTGACGTTGGCGGCCACGGGCGGCTTCGCGGGGAGCTTCGGCCTCGCGCTGGCGCAGTTGGTCGTAAGCGTGCGTGAGGCGCTCGTCGCGGTGGGCAGCGGGCTCCTGGCGCTCTGGACGACGGCGGCACTGCCTGCGGTGGTGGCGCTGTCCATGCTGTTGGCCGCGTCCCTGGTGGCGCTCAAGCGCTCGCTGAGGCCGGCCAACGTGAAGGTGACGTCATGACGTGTCTGCCCATCCTCGCAGCGGTGGCCCTGGCGGCCGGCCCCGTGTCGCTCCAGTACGAAGGGCCGCTCAAGGACGCGCTCAAGGAAATCGCCCAGAAGGGCGGGATCAACGTGGTGGTGGCCGCGCCGCTCAACGAGCAGGTGCAGGTCTCCCTGACCGGCGTGTCCGCCGAGGAGGCCCTGGAGACGGTGGCGAAGGTGTACGGCCTGGAGGTGACCAAGCAGGGCAAGCTGTGGGTGATCCGCTCCGCTGCGCCCGCACCGAAGGCCGAGAGCTCGGCGCCGAAGGCGGGGACTCCGGCCCTCGCGGTGCCTCCGGAGCCGCCCAGCGCTCCGCCGGCCGCGGCGCCGCCCGTCGATCCGGAGGTGGCGATGGATCCCGACGCGGTGCGCGAGCACGCCGATCAGATGCGCGAGGAGGCGGATCGGGTGCGGGAAGAAGCGGAGGCGATGCGGGAAGTCATGCGGGTTCAGGCGGAAGAGGCCCGCGAGCGCGCGCGTGAGCTGGCGGAGGCCCAGCGCGACGAAGCCCAGGCGCTGCGCGAGCACGCCCAGGCGCAGGCCGACGTGGCGCGGGCACAGGCGGAGGTGGCGCGCCAGCGCGTCGGCACCGGCGGTCCGGTGCGGATCGAGGCCGGCACCCAGGTGGACTCGGCCGTCGCCTACGGCGGCCCGGTGATCGTCGAGGCTGGCGCGGTGGTGGACGGTGACGCGGTGGCCTTCGGCGGCGACGTGGTGCTGGAGGCCGGCGCGGTGGTGCGCGGTGACGCGGTGTCCTTCGGCGGCTCGGTGGTGAAGAACGAGGGCGCGGTGGTGGAAGGGGACTCGGTCAACTTCGGCGGCACCGGCTTCGGCAGCGCGATGGCGCGCGGCATGGTGAAGACGAAGAAGGCCACCGAGGCGGCGGAGCAGTCCTCGGGCGGCGGCCCGTCCTTCGGCACGCGCTTCGCCACCTTCCTCCTCGAGTTCGCGGTCCTCTTCGGGCTGGGCTTCCTGATGATGATGTTCGCCCCGCAGCGGATGAAGGCCATCGAGGAGAACGTGCGCCGGGAGCCGGTGAAGAACGGCCTGGCGGGGCTGCTCGGGCTGGTGGCGGCGGTGCCGTCGACGGTGCTGCTCATCGTCACCATCGTCGGGGCTCCGCTGGTGCTGGTGCTGTGGCCAGCGCTCGCCTTCTTCGTGGCAGTGGGCCTGGTGGCGGTGGCCAACCGGCTGGGCACCGCGCTGCCCACCGGGAAGCTGCGCAAGACGCAGGCGCTGGTGCTGGCCCTGGGCACGGTGGCGCTGATGCTGGTGTCGCTCGTCCCGGTGGCGGGGAAGATCGCGGTGGGCCTGGCGGCCCTCATCGGCCTGGGCGCGATCCTCCGCACCCGCTTCGGGCAGCCGCCGCGCGGCACGCCGATCTTCGACTCGGCGCCGAGCTCGCCCATCGCCACCTGACGGCCCGCCCCTGCGGGAAGTCCTGACGCCCTGCCCTCACCGGCGGGGCGCCTTCGTCTTCGCGCGGTCCCGTCCCGGCCAGGACACCTGCTGCACGCGCTGCGCGGTTGTCGTTGAGCCCTAGGCGGCGGCTCGTTGGCAGATCTCCACCGTCAGGTGGTCGATCTCGGCCGCGGCCAGCGCCGCTTCCTTGTACTGGGCCAGAGTGTGCGGCGACGAAGACGACACCGAAACCACGCACACCACCTGCCTGGGACCCACGCGCCAGAGGTGCAGATCCTCCACCTTCGTGTCGCCGAGCGCCTCCAGCGCCGCCTGGACCTTCTCGCGCAGCTTCGTGGAGGGATCGAGATCGATGAGCTGGCGCGCGCACTGGCCGACGAGCCCCACCCCCCACTTGAGGATCACCGCCGCGCCCACCAGGGCCACCACCGGATCCACCCAGGCCCAGGCGAGGTACCGTCCCGCCAGCAGCGCGGCGATCGCCAGCACCGAGGTCAGCGCGTCGGCCACCACGTGCAGGTACGCCGCCCGCAGGTTGTGATCGTGATCGTGATCGGCCCCGTGCTCATGCGCGTGGGAGTGCGCCTGCCCACCGTCGAGCAGCTTCGCGGAAGCCAGGTTCACCAACAGGCCGATGACGGCCACGGGGAACGCCTCCGCGAAGCGCACCGTCTCGGGCGTGAGGAAGCGGTTGACCGCCTGAAAGCCCATCTCCACCGCGACGACGAGCATCAGCCCCGCGCTGGTGTACCCGGCGAGCGCGTAGACCTTCCCCGTCCCAAAGGCGAACTGCGTCTGCCCGGCGCGGGTGCGCGCGTACCAGTAGGCCAGCGCGCTGATCCCCAGGGCGCCCACGTGGGTGGCCATGTGCCAGCCGTCGGCGGTGAGCGCCAGCGAGCGCGTCCAGTAGCCGAACACCAGCTCGACCACCATCATCACGAACGTCAGGTATACCACCCAGCGGGTGCGTCGCTCGGACGCCTCGAGCTTCGGAGGCGCGTGGACGGCGCAGGCCGGGGCCGGCTCGACCGCCTTGAGCTCAGCAGCAGTCGTCACACTTCCCCCGAAGCTGGATCTCTACCTTCTGCTTGAGCAGCGAGCGCGGCACGCCCTTGCCCTCCTTCACCTTGAGCGTCACCTCCGGCAGGCACGCCACCTGGCCACACTCGCTGCAGGTGAAGTGCGGGTGCCGCGCGTCGTCGCCCTTGTCGCGCTTCAGCTCGAAGCGCCAGACGTGGTCGCCCAGATCCGTCCGCTGCACCAGCCCCACGTCAGTGAGATCCACCAGGTTCCGGTACACGGTGGTGCGATCCATGCCCTCGTCGGCCAGCTGATCGACCAGCTCTCCGTGGGACACCGGCGTCACCGCCACCAGCAGCTTCTTGAGCACCGCCAGGCGGGGCGCCGTGCTGCGCAGCCCTGCCTTGCGGATCGTCGTCTTCAGATCATCGAGGCTCTGCCCCGGGGCGGTCACTGTTGCCATTGCAGTTGCAACAGTACCAGTCCCGCGCCGAAAAGCGCTACTCGGCCGCGAGGGACGGGTAGCCCAGCGCGGTAGGAGGGACGAAGGTCTCCTTGATCGTCCGGGGGCTGGTCCAGCGCAGCAGGTTGAGCAGCGAGCCGGCCTTGTCGTTGGTGCCGGAGCCGCGGGCGCCGCCGAAGGGCTGCTGCCCCACCACTGCGCCGGTGGGCTTGTCGTTGATGTAGAAGTTGCCGGCCGCGTGGCGCAGCTTCTGCGAGGCGAGGGAAATCGCCTGGCGATCGCGCGCGAAGATGCTGCCGGTGAGCGCGTAGGGCGACGCCTGATCGCAGACCTCCAGGGTCGCCTCGTACTCCTTGTCCGGGTACACGTAGAGGCTCACCACCGGTCCGAAGATCTCCTCCACCATCAGCGTGTGGGTGGGGCTCGACACCTCCACCAAGGTGGGCTGGACGAACCAGCCTTCGCTGCGGTTGGCCTTGCCGCCCACCAGCACGTTGGCGCCGCTGCCCTTCGCCAACTCGAGGTAGCGACCGATGCTGATGAAGGACTTCTCGTCGATGACGGCGGACATGAAGTTCCGGAAGTCGGTGGGCGCGCCCATGGTGATGCCTTCGATCATCGGCACCAGGCGTTCCTTCAGCTTCGGCCACAGCGACTGGGGCAGGAAGACGCGGCTGCAGGCGCTGCACTTCTGGCCCTGGTACTCGTAGCCGCCGCGGGCGATCGCCACCGCCACCGCGTCCAGATCCTCCGCGGCCGAGGGGTGCACGAAGATGAAGTCCTTCCCGCCCGTCTCGCCCACCAGCCGCGGGTACTGGCGGTACTTCGGCAGGTGCTCGCCGACGGTGCGCCACATGGTGTTGAAGGTGCCGGTAGAGCCGGTGAAGTGCAGGCCGCCGAGATCCGGGTGCGGGAGGATCTCGGGCCCCAGCTGCGATCCCGGCCCGGGTACGAAGTTGATCACCCCGTCGGGCAGGCCGGCCTCGCGCAGCACCTGCATGATCGTCCAGCCGGACAGCGTGGCCGTCTCCGCGGGCTTGAAGACGACGGTGTTCCCCATCAGCGCCGGGGAGGTGCAGAGGTTGAGCGCGATGGCGGTGAAGTTGAACGGCGCGACCGCGAAGACGAAGCCGTCGAGGGGGCGGTAGTCCGTCTGGTTCCAGGTGCCGGGCGCGGACTGCGGCTGCTGCGCGTACAGCTCCTGGGCGAAGGCGACGTTGAAGCGCAGGAAGTCGATCGCCTCGCAGGCGGCGTCGATCTCTGCCTGGTGCGCCGTCTTGGCCTGGCCCCACATGGTGGCGGCGTTGATCCGCGCGCGGTGCTTGGTGGTGAGCAGCTCGGCCGCGCGGAGGAAGATCGCGGCGCGCTCATGAAAAGGCGTCTGGCCCCAGTCGTGGCGAGCCTTCATCGCCGCCGTGATCGCGGCACGCGCCTCCTCGGGACCGGCGGCGTGGCCCTTCGCCAGCACGTGCCGGTGCCGGAAGGGCGCGCGGACCTCGAACGTCCGCCCGGTACGGACTTCCTTGCCGCCGATCAGCAGGGGGATCTCGGGCTGCTCCTGCTCCACTTGCGCCAGCATGGCCTTGAGCTCGGCTCGCTCGGCGCTGCCTGGGGCGTAGGTCTTCACGGGCTCGTTGACGGGCGGCGGGACTCGGACGGTCGCGGTGATCATGACGGCGGCTCCTCCTGGCTCGTGCTTCTGCCCCACCCCGGCGAGGTTGGGAAGCGCGCGCGCGTGCTCGTAGCGGCCCCCTCCCCCCTGCGCTACATGACGGCTCGGCATGAGTCAGCGCCTGTCGCCCCTCACCGCGCCGATCACCCTCGACCTCGACGGCGAGACGATCCCCGCGCGGGAGGGCGAGCCGGTGGCGGCCTCGCTCATCGCTGCCGGCGAGCTGCTCTTCTCACGCTCGCCCAAGTACCACCGCCCCCGCGGCCCCTTCTGCCTGTCCGGCGCGTGCAGCCACTGCCTGATGCGGGTGGACGGCGTGCCCAACGTGCCCACCTGCCGGGTGCCGGCGCGGGCGGGGATGCACCTCGAGCGGCAGAACGCGCTGCCCGACGCGCGCGTCGACCTGCTCCGCGCCGCCGACTTCGTCTTCCGCAGCTGGTTCAACCACCACGAGTTCCTCGCCGGGGTGCCGATCGCCGAGGACGTGCTGCAGCGCGTGGCCCGCAAGCTGTCCGGCCTGGGCGTGCTGCCTGAGAAGCCGGCGCCCGGGCGCGCCCCGGCGGTGAAGGAAGAGCACGAGGTGGTGATCGCCGGCGCGGGCGCGGCGGGGCTGGCGGCGGCGAAGCGGCTGGCGGAGCGCGGCGTCACCCACACCCTCTTCGAGCGGGAGCGCGAGGTGGGCGGCCGGCTCTTGCTGGGCCTCGATCCCGACGCGCCTGCGGTGTGGCAGCCGGCGAGCGATCGCCTGCGCGCCGGCGCCCTGGTGGTGGGCCTGTTCGCCGACGAGGCGCGGCCCTTCCTGGTGACGGTCGAGAAGGATCGCGTCCACGTGATCTTCTACCGGGCGCTGATCCTCGCCCTCGGGGGCCAGCCCTTCCTCCCCACCTTCCCCAACAACGATCTTCCCGGGGTGATGGCCGATCGCGCGGTGGCCGCGTTGATCCGCCGGCACGAGGTGCTGCCGGGCAAGACGATCGCCTGCGTGGGAGATCCTGCCGCGGCCGAGGCGCTGTCCAGCGTGGTGCGCAAGGCCGGCGGACACCCGGTGGCCGTCGGCGCCGAGCCGCTGCGCGCGCACGGCCTGCGCCAGGTGGACGCGGTGACCGTCCGCACGGGGGATCGCGAGGAGAAGGTGCGGTGCGACGTGATCGCCGTCTGTGGCTGCACCGCGCCCTCCTTCGAGCTGGCGCGGGCCGGCGGCGCGAAGGTGGCGTGGGAGCCGCGCGCGAAGACCTTCGTGGTGGAAGCCGACGGGCAGGGCCGCACGGCCAACGCCTCCCTCTTCGTCGCGGGTGAGCTGACCGGCCCGAAGTCGGCGGGACAGGCCGCGGCCAGCGGCGTCGCGGCGGCCGAAGCGATCGCGGGAGGTGCCAGGTGAGCAAGGCCCTCGTCTGCCCCTGCGAAGACGTCACCGCCTCCGAGGTGGAGCACGCGATCTCGAAGGGCTACCGCGACGTCGAGTCGGTGAAGCGGTACACCGGCTTCGGCACCGGCATGTGCCAGGGCAAGGAGTGCCTGACCGCCGTGGCGCGCCTGTTGGAGGCGAAGTGCCAGCCCACGCCGCGCGCCGATCAGCTCCTGCCCTTCACGCCCCGCCCTCCCCTGTTCCCCACGGAGCTGTCGCACTGGGCCAGCCTGGGCTTTGACGCGCAGCACGCACCGGCAGGAGGCGTCCCCACCGCCCTGGGCATCACCACGCCGGCGCTGCGCCCCGAGGCGCCCGTCCCCTCGCGCGCGAAGGTGGTGATCATCGGCGGGGGCATCATGGGCCTCGCCCTGGCCTACAACCTGGCGGACCGCGGCGAGACGGACGTGGTGGTGCTGGACAAGGGCTACCTGTGCGCCGGCGCCTCGGGCCGCAACGGAGGCGGCATTCGCGCCCAGTGGGGCACGCCCACGCTGATCACCCTGGCGCGCCGCAGCATCGAGCTGATGAAGCGCTTCGCGCGCGACATGGGGATCAACGTGTGGTTCCGTCAGGGCGGCTACCTGTTCCTCGCCAAGTCCGACGCGGTGGTGGCGCGGATCGAGCGGAGCGCGAAGCTGCACAACGAGCACGGGGTGCCCACTGAGATCCTGACGCCGTCTGCCGCGCGCGAGGTGGTGCCGCAGCTCACCCTGGCCGGGGTGAAGGCCGCCGCGTGGAACCCGAAGGACGCGGTGATCTTCCCCTGGCCCTTCGTCTGGGGCTACGCGGCCCAGGCGCAGAAGCACGGCGTGAAGGTGGAGACCTTCACCCGGGTGCAGGGCTTCGAGCTGTCGGCCGGGAAGATCGTCAAGGTGGTGACCGATCGCGGCGACATCGCCTGCGAGCGCGTGGTGCTGGCGGCCGGCGCCTGGAGCCCTGAGGTGGCGAAGCTGGCCGGCGTCCACCTGCCCAACGAGCCCCACCGCCATGAGATCTGCTCCACCGAGCCCTTGAAGCCCTTCCTCGGCCCGCTGGTGTCGGTGCTGGACTCGGGCCTCTACTTCTCCCAGTCAATGCGCGGGGAGCTCGTCGGCGGCATGGGAGATCCGCGGGAGCCGGCGGGGATGAACCTGGGATCCACCTCGCGCTTCCTCGCCCGCTACGCGGCGGCCCTCACCGAGCAGTTGCCCCAGGCCGGCCGGGTGAAGGTGCTGCGCCAGTGGAGCGGCCCCTACGACGTCACGCCCGACAACTCCCCCATCCTCGGGCCCACGCCGGGCCTCAACAACCTGCTCCAATTGAGCGGCTTCGTGGGCCACGGCTTCATGATGGCGCCGGCGGTGGCCGAGCGGATGGCGGCGTGGATGATGACCGGCGAGTCCGATGAATTGTTCGAGCGCTTCACGCTGTCGCGCTTCGCCGAGGGGCGAATGGAGCGCGAGGACATGATCATCGGGTGAGGCGGGCTACTGCTTGCCGTGCTTCTTCGCCGCCTGGTCGACCAGGGCCTCGGGCCAGGTGTCGGGACCGAAGCGGCCCAGGATCTCCACCTTCCCCGTCGCGCCCTTGAGCACGAAGGGCCCATGGTTCCCCGCGCGCAGCGCGTAGGCGCCTTCGGGCTTCACCGCCTGCACCGTGGCCCCCGCCTTCGCCAGCGAGCCGAAGAGCACCTTCGACACCTTGAGCTCCACCACCTGCCGGGCGGCCGGGTGCGGCGTGCTGGTGGCCATCGGGTCGCCGGTGTACGGCTTCTGGGGATCCTGCTGCACCACGCGCGTCACCTCCGCCAGCACGGCGGCGTCGGCGGTGGGGAGCACTTCGTCGATCTGCTCGGGAGGCTTGGCCATGGCGTTGCCCTTTGGCTCACGGGTTGACGATGTGGATGGCTCGGTAGAGCTCGGTGAACTTGCTGATCTCGATGCGGAAGAAGCCGTCGTTCTTCCCGTCGTAGCCGTGCTCGGACTGGCCCCAGGGGTTGCGCAGCTTGACGTACTTCACGCCGTTCTCTTCCTCGGCGCCCACCACCGAGTAGGCGTGGTGCGCGTACACGCCGGTGTTGGTGTACTTCGCCGCGTCCTCGGTGCCGTAGGTGCCGGCGGCCATCGGCTGGTTGTTCTCTGCGGCCTTCTTGATCCGCTCGTACAGCCGATCGGTGTTGGTGCCGGACAGGTTCTCATAGGAGTACGTCTTGCCCATCACCTCGCTCATCACCTGCCCCGCCACCCCGCCGTTGCCGATGGAGTCGTAGCTGCCCTTCCACTGGGCGTAGGCCTTCTCGATCAGCGGGAACCAGAGCTCCATCTTGTCCGGCGCGGTGGAGCCGCCCAGGCTGCCGCCGTAGATCGGCCCGCCGTAGCTGCGCGCGTAGAGATCGCCGTCCACCTTCACCTCTACCGGCCGGCCCGCGCTGTAGCTGCTCGCGGAGTTGAACGTCACCGTGTACGTGCCGTCGCGGTTGTCCTTGATCATCTTCTCGATCACGTCGGGCCGGGCCGCCGCCACCGCCGCCAGCGCCGCGGGGAAGTAGCAGTTGCCGATCGCGCCCTGGCGCACGTCGTCCGGCTTGGGGCCGTCGATGAAGAGCGGGCCGGTGAAGCGCTCCAGCTTGAACTTGGGCGTCCCGTCCGCGTTCAGCTCGTCCTTGTGCATCTTCGGATCGGGCAGATCGACGCGGTTCAAGTTGTCGTTGCCGCCGGGGACCTTCAGCGTGCCGGCCACCGTGGCGAAGTCGACGTTGTTGGCGCCGTCGCTGCCCGCCACCTGGAACTCGTCGCCCGCCTTGCCGGGCAGCTTGAGGCCCGCGGGGATCGAGCCGTTGTCGGTGGCCGTCACGTCCACCTTCTCGCCGGTGCGCACGTTGGTGAAGCGCAGCTTCGCGCCGGGCTCGGTCAGCGGGCGCGCGGTGTTGTGCGTCACGGTGATCCCGTCGGTCCCCGCGGCCAGGTCCAGGCGCTCGAGGTTGACGATCGCGTTGCGGCTGTCCTTCGCCTCGACGCCCCTGGCCTGAATGGTGAGCCAGTCGCTGGTCGAGCCATCGGCCGCGCGGGTGCGCATGCGGATCATGTCGCCTTCGCGCACGTCCGGCATGACGCCGCTGAACTTGCCCGACGCGTCCGCGGTGCCGATCACCATGGTGTCGGTGAGGTGCAGGCGGCCGGCCGGCGCGGCGGACAGGTTGATCGCCTCGATCACCTCGCCCGGCTTGGCGATGCCCGAAATGCCGTTCTTCTGATCGCCGGTGATGGTGAGCGGCCCGAAGGTCTCAAGGAGCGGCGCGCGGCCGATGAGCGCCTCGAGGAAGTTCTTCGCCCCCACGTCCATCTGGAAGCCGGACTTGTCGAGCAGCTGCCCGAGGTCGCTCTTCTCGGACGTGGTGAGCCCCTTCGCCGCGAGGTCGAACTGCTCCTTGCGCGTGATGCCGGGCCTGGTCAGCGCCGCCTTCACCTGATCCGCGCTGCCGTGACGGCCGTCGCCCACCGCCGCCAGCACGTCCAGAACGTTGGCGTCGCCGATCTTCGGGCTCGTCTCCCGCGCCAGCGTCTCGGTGAAGCTGCGGATCCGGCTGTCCTTGATGCGCATCGGCATGGGGTGACGTCCTCTTGGAAAAGCGGTCAGTTCGCCCCATTGTCGCTGGGGCGAGCCAACAGTTGTGCGGGAATGTAGGCCAGTGTCTTTACATCGGCATTTCAGCCGGTTACGGCTACAGGACGGTGACGGGCACGCCCACCTCGGGCTTCTTGAGGGCGTCGAGGGCGGCCTGGCCGATCGCCTGCTTCAGCTTCGCGATTCCGGCCGAGTCCCCGGCGTAGTTGTGGCCGGTGTGGGCGGCGAGCGCGCTGGAGACGTCGGCCAGAGAGATGGTGTCGGGGAAGTTGTAGCGCTTCAAGAAGTTGGACCACACCTCGCTGTCCCGGTAGCCCTCGTCGACGGACAGCGACTGCCCGAAGGCGAGCATGCCGGCCAGCTTGGCGTCCACCGGATCCATGCGCAGCTTGCCGGTGTCCTGCATCCACCGGTTGAACTCGTAGATGGTGGTGGCGCGCATCGCCTCTTCGCTCATGTGCGAGTACCGCGCGTTGAAGGACATGACGTACTCCGTCTTGCCGTCCTTCCCCTTCTGCTCGGTGAAGCGCACCACGTCCTTCGCTTCGCCCATCTTCGGCTCGTACCAGCCGCCGGCCACCACCTTCGAGTCGGGGTTGACGCGATCGAGGATCCCGCTGAACTCGCTCAGCGTGTTGATCATGTTCGCCGACACCAGCACCTTGGTGCCGTCCAGCACCGAGGCGTCGCGGGTCTGCTTCACCGGCTGGAACTCGCGCGCGGTGTCCTCGGGCACCTTGAAGGTGGAGTAGTTGAAGTGCTTGTCCAGGTAGTCGGCCTGGCCGTCGTTGTCGCGGTCCAGCACCTTCTCGCGCGTCTGGGTGGAGATCGGCGTCAGGTAGTTGTCCCAGGTGCGGCCCCAGCCGATGTCGGCGGCCGCGTTCATGTCCTTGTGCAGCTTCGTCCAGTCGGCGCGCTCGCTGATCCCGTTCACCAGCGCCATCAGCGCCTGCACCCCTTCACCGCGCGTCATCTGCCCGCTGCCGTCGGTGTAGAAGTTCGACGCCGCGTAGGTGGTGACCACCTGGGTGTTGCCGTACTTCTCCTTCACCCGGTCCAGCACGCCCTTGCCCACGCACAGGTTGTAGAAGAGCAGCTTGCCGTCGCCCGCGTCGGGCGCCTCGGGGCCGTTCCTCACCGACGACGACATGCTCCGGCCCCAGTTGGAGTGGCCGTCGTAGCCCACCACCTGCACGTTGGGATCGTTCATCGGCGAGAGGATGTTGCTGCCCCCCTCGCGCACCGAGATGCGGAAGGTCGTCTCGCCCACGCCCGGCTTGGTGATCTTCGCCTCGTAGGTGGTGACGCCGTACTGGTTCTCAGCGCCCACCGCCTTGAAGCCGTGCTGCTTCAGGTAATTGGTGAAGCCCTTCCAGAACTCGCCCTGGCCCACCGTCCACGACAGGTTGACCGTCTTGTTCCCGTTGGCGAACCACTTGTCGTACGGCGGCTTCGTGGGCGCGAGCTCCTTGAGCAACCGGTCGGAGATGGCCTTCACGTCGCCCGACTGAGCTGCCGGCGCGTTCGAGAGGTGGAAGATCAGGTTGTCGCGCAGGCGCGGATCCGTCTCCGCCTTCACCAGCGCCTCGTAGGTCTGCGCCACCTGGCCGCGGAGCGCGGGCTCGCTGGAGGCGTTCATCAGGTCGAGCAGCACGGCCCCGGCCGAGGCGCGCAGCTGGAGCGCCTGGTTCTTGTCCAGGCCCGCGGGCGGCTGACCGTCGGCCGGCACGCGCGCCAGCGACACCTTGAGCTGCTCGAAGGTCTTCTCCCGCAGGGCGAGCGGGGCTTTCCCCAGCATCGGCTCCTTCGCGTTGTCCGCGACCTCGGCGGCCTTGAAGAGCGCGTCGCCCAGCTCCACGTCGTTGGCGGGCGACTTGCCGTCGGCGCTGGTGGTGAAGACGCCGCTGGCGTTGAGCCACACCGGGCGGTTGCCCCCGGCGGGATCCAGGTTGATCGGCTGCGTGCCCGGGGGCGGAGGCGGGGGCGGCTGCGGGGTGACGAGCTGCTTGATCACGTCCAGCGCGCCGGGGGCGAAGGAGTCGGCGTACTTCGCCACGATCGCCCGCAGCGCCGTCTTCTCGCTGGAGCTGACGATGCCGTTCTTCTGGGCCTGGGCGACGACCTGCTTCGCCTCGTCGAGGGTGAAGTTGCGATCGGCGGCGAAGCGCTCGCCCATGCGGCGGATGGTGGTGCTCATGCGTGCTCCCCTTACGACGGCAATGAGTGGTTCGGACCGCTTATCACGACCCCCGGGCCTGCGCGCGTGCGCAAGCCCTGGATTCGTCACGGGCGGGAGACGGGCGGCGTTCGCTTTGTTTGCGGCCGGTTGTGCCCCACAATCGGGAGCGTGGACGTGACCATTTCAGAGGCCCAGCCTTCCGACGCCGATCGCATCGCGGCGCTGCACGTCGCGGCGTGGAAGTGGGCGTACAAGGAGCTCCTGCCGGCGGAGTACCTGGCCAGCCTGGACGTGGAGCAGCGCGCGGTGATGTGGAAGGGCGCGCTGCAGACGCCGGCGATCAAGGTGTGGCTCGCGTTCTTCGGGGACGAGCTCGCGGGCTTCGCCGCCACCGGACCGTCACGGGACACGGGGGCTGGCACCTCGACGGGAGAGCTGGGCGCCCTGTACGTGAAGGAGGACCGCGCGCACATGGGGGTGGGATCCGCGCTGCTCGCCGCCTGCGTGAAGGATCTCCATGGCCGGGGCTTCCACCCGCTCACCGCCTGGAGCTTCGAGAAGAACACCCGCGCGCAGGCCTTCTACGAGAAGCACGGCTGGTCGAAGGACGGGCAGAGCCGGGTCGAGACCTTCGCCGGGAAGGCCGTGCGCGAAGTCCGCTTCCACCTGAGCCGGAAGTGAGCCCCGAGCGCACCAGCCCTCCGCAGCTCCCCGGCAGCTCGCAGGAGGAGGTGGAGGAGATCCTCCAGCGCGCCACCGAGCTGGAGCGGGTGCGGCAGGTGGAGAAGGCGGGCCTGTCCCAGGCGGACATCGAGGCGCTGGCCCGGGAGTCGGGGCTCGATCCCACCGTGCTCAAACGGGCCGCCCGGGACGTGGCCCAGCGCAGGCAGGACAAGGGCAACGTCTTCATCGGCGCGCCGACGCGCCGCACCTTCGAGCGGGTGGTGGACGGGGAGCTGAGCGCCGACCAACACGAGCAGCTGGCGGCAGAGATCGTCGAGGCGGTGCGCGGGCTGACTCCCTTCTCGGGACAATTGGCCGCGGTGGGCCGCACGCTGACCTGGAACGGGATGACGACCGGGGGCCTGGTGTCGATCTCGGTCATCCCCCGCGACGGGAAGACGGTCATCCGCGTGGAGGTGAACGCGCGGCAACTGGCGGGAGGCCTCTTCGGCGGGATCGTCGGCGGCGTGGGTGGTGGGCTGGGCCCGAACGTCGGGTGGATCCTCCCGGGTGTGCTGCACTGGCCGGTGGCCGCGGGCATGGTCGGCGCGACCGCGGTGGTGGTGGGCGCGTGGGCCATCGCACGGGCGGCGTTCAAGTCGCGGGTGACCCGGGTGTACGACGTGATGTCGGCGCTGGCCGACTCCCTCGAGGATCGCACCTCGAAGCTGGTCGTGAGGTAGCCGACAGGCGAACTGGTTGTGCTTTTGCCGGGTCGGAGCTTGTTTCGATGACTTGCTCCCGTACTGGATCTTGACGAGGTAGCGCTTCCGTCCGCGGCTCGCCTTCGAGGTAGTTTGGCGGTGTCGGGGATCCGACGTGACGGCCGCGGACCAAGGCGAGGATACTCGCCTTCATGCGCTCTGCCTCGACCCTGGTCACCTTCCTCGCCGTGCCGTGCCTGGCTGCGACGATTCCCGTGGGACCCTCACGCGCCATCACCCAGCTCAGCGCGGTGAACCAGAGCCAGGTGATGCCCGGGGACGTCATCGAGGTGGACGGAAACGCCACCTACCAGCCGGTGCGGTGGACGCGCTCGGGCGCGGCGGGCAATCCGATCGTCATTCGCGGCCTGCGGGCCGCCGGCGCGCGGCCGAGGATCATGGGCGGCACCAACACCATCGAGGTGGAAGCGGATCACGTGGTGGTCGAGGGCTTCGAGCTCACCGGCGGCAGCTTCCGGTGCTTCTTCCACCACGGCGATGATCTGGTGCTGCGCGACAGCGTCGTGCACGACTGCCCGGCGCACGGGGTGCTGGGCGCCGACCAGGGCTCGGGCAGCCTGCTGATGGAATATGTGGAGGTGCACCACTGCGGGAACGGCACGTCCCAGCACCAGATCTACATGGCGACGGACGAGGTGGCGCACCCGGGCGCGGTGTTCCGCATGCAGCACTGCTACGTGCACGACGCGACCGGGGGGAACAACGTGAAGTCGCGCGCGGAGCGGAACGAGATCTACTTCAACTGGATCGAGGGCGCGCAGTACCACGAGCTGGAGCTGATCGGCCCGGATCCCAACGGCGCGGCGGCGGGCTGGACGATCGACTTGAAGCGCGAGGACTCGGACGTGGTGGGGAACGTGCTCAAGAAGACGGCCACGACGTACGTGGCGCGGATCGGCGGCGACGCGACGGGGTGGTCGAAGGGGCGCTACCGCTTCGTGAACAACACGATCATCGTCAGGCCGGGCGGCAGCGCGGTGTTCCGGCTCTTCGACGAGCTCGAGAGCGTGGAGATGCACAACAACGTGATCGTCGTCGACGGGACCGGCGCACCGAACGTACTGCGCGCGAACGCGGCAGAGATGCAGTGGGTGGGCATGGTGCGCAGGCTGTCGGGCTCCAACAACTGGCTGCCGGCGAACGCGACCAACGTGCCCATGGAGTGGACGGCGATGATCAGCGGCGCGTCGCCGGGCCTCGCCAATGTGGCGATGAACGATCCGCGCCCGGTGGTGGGCAGCCCCCTCATCGACGCCGCCACCACGACGATGCCTTCGCCTCCCGGAGCGGTGTTTCCGAACCCGCTGGCGGTGCCCACGCATGAGCCGCCGCTGCGGGTGTTGATGACGGGCGCTGCGCCGGTGCGGCCGGCGGCGGGTGCGCTCGACGTGGGTGCGTACGAGTTCGATCCGGGATCCGACGGAGGTACGGGCGGCGGCGCAGGAGGAGGCGGCGCGACGGGAGGAGGAGGCGGCGCGACGGGAGGAGGAGGCGGCGCGACGGGAGGAGGAGGCGGCGCGACGGGTGGAGGCGGCGGCGCGACGGGTGGAGGCGGCGGCGCGACGGGAGGAGGAGGCGGCGCGACGGGAGGAGGAGGCGGCGCGACGGGAGGAGGCGGGGGTGCGACGGGTGGAGGCGGCGGCGCGACGGGTGGCGGCGGCGGCGCGACGGGCGGCGGCGGGGGTGCGACGGGAGGAGGCGGCAGCGCAACGGGAGGAGGCGGCGGCGCGACGGGTGGAGGCGGCGGCGCGACGGGTGGAGGTGGCGGCGCGACGGGTGGAGGCGGGGGCGCGACGGGTGGAGGTGGCGGCGCGACGGGTGGAGGTGGCGGTGAGGTCGACGGGGGCGCCGGCGGTGGGACAGGAGGAGGGGGCGAGGCGGTGGCGGGTGGCTGCGGCTGCACGTCGGGTGGAGAGGCCGGCGCGTTGCTCCTCGCGTTCAGCCTGGCCCTGCGTCGACGAGGTACGGCGCGCTCCCGGCGCGCCGCATGACTCGCGCGGAGGCGCCGTTCGGGATCAGCCCTTGAGGACCACGAGCGGCTCGAGGCGCAGCACCGCCGAGACGAGGTCCACCTCGTCGTCCAGCACCTCCGCGATGTCGCGGTAGGCGGTGGGCGCCTCCTCGACCAGGGACTCCAGGCGCGTTGAGTCGAAGACCACCCGCCGCAGTTGCTGCTCCAGCCTTCGAGGAGCAATCCGGGCGCGCGCCTCTCGTCGGGTGAGAACCCGCCCCGCACCGTGCGACGCCGATCGGAACGCGAGCTCGCAGGCCAGTCCGCGCACGAGGTACGACGCCGTTCCCATCGAGCCGGGAATGAGCGCGAGCTGATCCACCGGCGCCGCGATCGCCCCCTTCCGGTGGACCAGCAGCGACTCACCGAAGTGCTCCTCGCGGGCGACGAAGTTGTGGTGCACGTCAAGGTGCGTGTCCGGCTCCGGCGAGACTGCGAGCTCGTGCGCCACCACCTCGGTCGCAACGCGCAGCAGCTCATCGCGGTTCGCGCGCGCGAAGCGCAACGCCCACTCGACGTCGTGCAGACACGCTGCGCCCGGCTCCGTCGCCAGCGGAAGCGAGCCCAGCGGCCCGCCCGCCGCCCGCAAGTGGTGCCGGCCGATCGCCGCTCCCAGCCCGCGCGAGCCGGAGTGCACCAACAGCCAGAGGCCACCGTCGTGGGAGCGGTCGAGCTCCAAGAAGTGGTTACCTCCCCCGAGCGTGCCCAGGTCTCTGGGCTCGAGCCTCCGCCGCCTGTGCTCGAGGTCGCGCGTCGACAGCTCGCCGGACAGCGCGACTCCAGCCCAGCTCCTCCGATGACGCTCGTCACCGACGGGTATCCGCTCCGTCCACCCGCGGAGGACGCGCTCGAGCGCCACGCGCGGCACGGCCGACGCCGCCGCGGCGAAGCGGAGCGCAGCGACGCCACAGCCGAGATCGCCACCCAGCGCTCCAGGGACGACCTCGTCGCGCGTGGCGAACACCGTGCCGACCGCGATGCCTTCTGACACGTGCGCGTCCGGCATCGCCGCGACGTGGTGCGCGATCCAGGGCTGCTCGGCCACGCGGGTGAGCTGCCGCTCCGTATCGCGATGGAGCGTCGTCGACCACGCGAACACCGGCGCCCCGCGCGACTCGAGGCGCCTTGGGAGGCCGCTCAAGACGCACCTCCCGCGACGACCCCGAGCGAGATGAACTTCAGCCGCGGAGTCCGCTTCCAGTGGAGCGACTCCGCGAGGCGCGCTCGAAGGAAACCGCTCGCCCGCTCGAGCGCTTCTTCGAGACCGGGATCTTCCAGGCGCTGGGCGTACGCCACCCGTGCCGTGCTCCCGTCCGCTGAGAGCTGCGCCGCGACGATGGTGATCGAGATGAGACGCGGATCGATCAGCTCGATCCGGAAAAGGGTTCGAAGCTCTTCGAGCAACAGCACCTCGTGTTGCTGGTGATGGAATGCGACGGCGCGCCCGCGAGGGCGACGGGTGTGGTTGGTCATTGGATCAGACAGGTTCCTGGCTGGCGCGCGCTGATGCGCCAGCGGGTGAATCGGACTGCGCCCGGAGAGCCTGCTGAGCGACGGCGGAGTGCCGCCGCGTTACTTCGCAGCCTTCCCGGGGCGCGTGGCGAAGGAACCTGTGCTCACACGATCCATGACGCACCTCCGGCAAAGGGTGGGATGACGACGAGGGGATAGCACGATCCTGACCGTGCCCGGGAGATCACGCCTCCACCGGCTGAAGTGCCTCCAGCTCGTCCACCTTCAGGTTGACGACTCTTCCGCTCCGCTCCACCCGGCCCCGGCTGACGATCAACGCCGTCGTGGTGATCGCCACCCGGAAGCGCTCGAACTTCTTCGGCTCGATCACCAGGTTGGCGATCCCCGTCTCGTCCTCCACCGAGAGGAAGGTGAAGCCCTTCGCCGTCGGCGGCCGCTGCCGCACGATGATCAGCCCCCCCACCACCGCCGGCTTCCCGTGCGGTACGTCGAGCAAGCCGGCCGTCGTCACCGCGCCGTGGCGATTGAGCGCGTCGCGCACCAACGACACCGGGTGCGCCTCCAACGAGAGGCTCGTCGCCTCGTAGTCCGCGTGGATCCGCTCCGCCTTCGACATCGCCGGGAAGTCGCGCCGATCGTCCGCCATCGGCAGGCCAAAGAAGAGATCGCCCTCGTCGAAGGGGCCCAGCGCGTGAATGTCCCAGAGCGCGGAACGGCGGTTGGCGCTCAAGGAGTTGAGCGCACCGGCCAACGCGAGACGCGTCAGCTCGTGGCGCGGCATGCGCGTGCGGCGCGCGACGTCGGCCACCGAGGTGAAGGGGCGCTCGGCCCGGGCGGCTTCGAGTTGCTTGCCCGTGTCCTCACGCAGGCCCTTGACGACTTCGAAGCCCAGGCGAAGCGGTGGCTGGAAGGGCGCGCGGCCTGCGGCCGGGAAGGCGGTCTTCCCCTCACCCCCGATGGGGGCGAGGGAACAAGTCCAGCCAGACGAATTCACGTCCACCGGCAGCACCGTCACCCCGTGCCGCTTCGCGTCCTCCACCAGGGTGTGCGGCGAGTAGAAGCCCATCGGCTGCGCGTCCAGCAGCGCCGCGCAGAACGCCGCCGGGTAGTACCGCTTGAGCCACGACGACGCGTAGGCGATCAACGCGAACGACGCCGAGTGGCTCTCGGGGAAGCCGTAGTGCGAGAAGCCCTTGAAGCTGTCGAAGCAGCGCTCCGCGAAGTCTCGCGGGTAGCCCCGCCCCACGCTGCCTTCCACGAAGCGCTCCCGGAACGCCGGCAGCAGCTCGTCCGCCCGCTTGTTGGTCAGCGCGCGCCTCAAGCGATCCGCCTCCCCCGCCGTGAAGCCCGCCGCCACCATCGCCAGCTTCATCGCCTGCTCCTGGAACAAGGGCACCCCCAGCGTTCGAGCCAGGATCTCCTTCACCGCGTCCGAGGGGTACGTCACCGCCTCCTCGCCGTTCCGCCGCCGCAGGTACGGGTGCACCATCTGCCCGATGATCGGCCCCGGCCGGATGATCGCGATCTCCACCACCAGATCGTAGAAGCACCGCGGCTTGAGGCGCGGCAGCATGTTCTGCTGCGCCCGGCTCTCCACCTGGAAGGTGCCGATCGAGTCCGCCTCGCACAGCATGTCGTAGACCGCCGGGTCCTCCGCCGGCACCGTCGCCATCGTCCACCGCCGCCCCGTCGACTCCGCCACCAGATCGAACGCGCGGTGGATCACCGTCAGCATTCCCAGCCCGAGCAGATCCACTTTGAGGATGTTCAGCGCCGACAGGTCGTCCTTCTCCCACTGCACCACGGTGCGATCCTCCATCGCCCCGTTCTCCACCGGCGCCAGCGCGGTGAGCCGCCCGTGGGTGATCACGAAGCCGCCCACGTGGATCGACAGGTGCCGCGGCATGCCAGAGAGCTGCCTCGACACCGCCACCGTCTGCTGCACCGCCAGATCCTCCGCCGCCAGCCCCGCCTGCCGCAGCTGGTACGGCCCCACCTCGTCCTCGATGTCCAGCGCCTTCGCCAGCCGGTCCACCTGGTCCAGCGACAGGCCCAGCGCCTTGCCCACCTCGCGCACCGCCAGCTTCCCCCGGAAGCAGATGTGCTCGCACACCATCGCCGCGCGGTGCCGGCCGTGCTTCGCGTACACGTACTGCAGCACCTCCTCGCGGCGGTCGTGCTCGAAGTCCACGTCGATGTCCGGCGGCTCCTTGCGCTCCATCGACAGGAAGCGCTCGAAGAGCAGCCCCATCCGCACCGGATCGATGGCGGTGATCTGCAGCGCGTAACAGACCGCCGAGTTCGCCGCGCTCCCCCGCCCCTGGCAGAGGATGCCCTGCTCCCGCGCGAAGCGGACGATGTCCCACAGCGCGAGGAAGTAGCCCGCGTAGTCCAGCGCGCCGATGAGCGTGAGCTCCTTGGCGATCTGCGCCGTCACGTCGGCCGGCACGCCCGCGGGGTAACGGAAGGCGAGGCCGCCCTTCACCAGGTGCTCCAGGTAGCGCTGCGGGGTGAAGCCGGGCGGCAGCTCTTCCTGCGAGAACTCGTACTCGAGCTCGTCCATGGTGAAGCTGCACGAGTCGGCCAGCTCCATGGTGCGGCCCACCAGCTCGGGGCAGTCGGCGTACAGCGCGAGCAGCTCGCCGTCGCCCTTGAGCGTCCGCTCTGCGTTGGGGAAGAGCAGCGTGCCCGCCTTCGCCACCGTGGTGCCGCAGCGGATCGCCGTCATCACGTCCTGCAGGGGCTGGCGAAGGCGCGCGTGGGTGTGCACGTCGCCGTGGGCGACCAGCGGCACGTCCAGCGCGAAGGCCAGGTGCCTCGCGCGGGTGAGGCGCGCCTCGTCGTCGGCGGACAGCGTGCGGCACGCGCCCACGTAGAAGCGCCCGGGGAAGGCCTCGGCCAGCGGCGCGAGGTGCGGCGCGTCGTCGTCCGGTGGCTGCGGCACCAACGCCAACAGCCCGTCCGCCCGGGGACGCAACGCCCGCCAATCGAGCCCCGCCTCTCCCTTGGGGTGCGCCAGCCGGCTCTCGGAGATCAGCTCGCACAGGTTCGCGTAGCCCCGCGCGTCCTGCGCGTAGACGATCACCGGCGCCACCTTCCGGCCGGCGTCCAGCAGCGTCAGCGAGGAGGCGACCAGCAGCTTGAGCTTCTTCTCCTTCGCCTCCAGGTGCGCCTTCACCACCCCGTACAGCCCGTCGTCGTCGGTGAGCGCCAGCGCGGCCAGGCCCAGGTCCGCCGCGCGCGCCACCAACTCCTCGGGGTGCGAGGCCCCCTTCAGGAAGCTGTAGTTCGAGCGGCAGACGAGCTCGGCGTACATGGCGCCCTCAGTCGAAGATGCCCTGCGCGTAGAACTCACCGTCCCGCCCGTCGCGGAACACCCAGAGCTGCCCCACGCCGTCGAGCTCGACGCGGTAGTAGTCGCGGGAGAAGACGTCCTGCGTCCACCAGCCGCCGGTGAGGCGCTCCGGCCCCCAGAGGGAGTGGACCTTGCGACGGCGGCCCGCCACGTTCATCGAGGTGAGGCGCCCGTCGGTGGCGAGCTCCACCGTGAGGTGCGCGGGCGTCTTGAAGAGGCGCGGAGGGCGCGTGAAGACCGTGGGGAGGGAGAGCTCCGGGTGGGCTTCCGTCTTCGCTTTGCGTTTCGGCCAGCGGGGTTTGCTCCCCTCTCCGGGGTCCTCTCGACTTCCCCTCTCCCTCAATGGGGGAGAGGGGACGAAGAAGCGGCGGGGGGACCAGCCTTCCTCCGGGCGGTGACGCGCCACCGGCTCGGCCGAGAACAGCGCGTCTTCCCCCAGCGCCGACTGCAGGCGGGACAGCACCACCTCCAGCTCTGCCTCTCCTGCCGGCGCGTCGCCCAGCTCGAGCTGCCGGCCGGGATCGCGCCCCCTCTCGTCCACGCGTACCGTGAGCGCGCTGATCGGCTCGGCCACGGTGAGATCCGTCAGCCGGTGGCGGATCAACTCGACGAGCAGCTTCGACTGCCCCGACGGCCGCGCGAGGACGAGCGGCACCTGCAGCGGCGCGCCTCGATCCAGCCCCACCGTCACCAGCAGCCGCACCGCCGCCTGCTGCCGCCCCTGCAGCCGCGCGCAGAGCCGATCCACCGCCGTCTTCAGCGCGAACAGCACCGGCTCGAGCGCCTCGGCCGGCCAGTCGAGCAGCACCGTCTCCTCCAGCACCTCGGGCAGCGTGTCCGCCACGAAGCGGGAGTCGTCTTCCCCCCGGCACAGCCGCGCCGCGGTGAGGCCCAGGTTCCCGAAGCGCGCCACCAGCGCCCCCGCCGGCAGCCCCGCCAATTCGCCCAGCGTCGACAGCCCCAGCGCGCGGAAGGGCGCCGCGGCGTCCGGCCCCAGCCAGCCGTCTTCGAGACAGCCGAGGGGCAGCGCCGGCAGCTCGACGCCGCCCCGCGGAGGCACCACCGCCAACGAGTCGTTTCGCCAGCGCGCCAGCGCCTGGGTGGTGAAGCGCTCGCTGCCCACCACGCACCGCGCCTTGAAGCCCGCCGCCCGGCACGCCGCCAGCACCCGATCCGCCCAGCGCGCCTCGCCCCCCAAAAGCTTCGCCGCCGACGCGTCCAGCCACAGGCCCTCGGGCGCGTCCACCTGGAAGCCCGGGGCGAGCGGGAGCAGCGCTTCCCCCAGCGAGAGCAGCGCCGCGGCCTCGCGCTCGGGCTCGAAGGGCAGCCGCACCGCCGACGGCTCCAGCGCCGACGCTGACGCCACCGTCTGCCCTGGGCGAATGCCGCGCTTCTGGGCCGAGCCCGAGGCGAAGCGCACCCGCTGCACGCCGCGATCGTCCGCGTGGAGCAGCACCGGCCGCCCGGAGAGCGACGGCGTGTCGTTCACCCGCCGCTGCACCGGGAAGCGCGGGAGGTAGAGGTAGGAAAGCCGCATGGCTCACCCCCCCCGGCGCCGGTGCGCCCGCGGCCCCTGCGTCACCGGAAGCCGCGTCGTCGTCAGGGAGAAGCCGCCGGCCCCGTAGCCGTCGCGCTCCAGGTTCTTCTTCGGGCGCTGCAGGGAAAGCGACCAGGCCACGCGGGGGACCCAGGGCGCGGCGTCGGGCTTGTCGCGCAGGCGGGCGCGGGCGGGGGTGTGCGGAGCGAGGTGCGCGCGGGAGAGCTGCAGGCGGCGGCCGTGCGGGGCGGAGATGAGGAGGTCTTCTCTTCCCCTCTCCCGCGATGGGGGGGAGGGAACGAGGGTCAGCCCCTTGACGCCACACGCGAGCTCAAGGCGCACCAGCCCCTGGGCCTGCGCGCCCTGCGAGGTGAGCAACACCAGGAGCGATCCACCCGCCCGCGCCGCGTCGAGCAGCTTCTTCGTCTCGGTGAGCGACAGGCGCACCCCGGTGTGCGTCACGTCCAGCACCACGCAGGTGAACGCCCCGCTGCGCAAGAGCTGCACCGCCGACCACACCAACTGCCCCGGCGCCTTCGGCCGGACGATGAGCAGCCGCTCCAACTCCACGCCGTACGAGAGCGCCGCCGGCGGGTACAGCTCGCTCGGCCCGTCCACCCACGCCGACAGCCGCGCTTCCCGGCACGCCGCCGCCACCACCGACAAGGCCAGCGAGGTGCGCCCCGACGCCTCTTCTCCGCTCAGCTCCACGCCGCCGCCCAGGCGGAACACGCCCCACTCATCCAGCTCCGTGACGCCGGTGCGCAGCGCGAGCAGCCACGTCCTCGGCTGCGCCTCGAGCGCTTCGATCTGCCGCTTGAGCCTCGCCACCACCTGCGCCGTCGCCGCGTCGTCTCGTGCCGCGTCCATGCCGAACCTCCGTCCCACGTGGGGATCCACTACTGAACATGGGAGCAGTATCAAGAGGGTCTGACAACCACGCGTCCGGCCTGTGGTTTTTGGACGCACACGGGGCCTTGCGGGCCGGGAAATCGGCTCTGGCGGCGGCGGCGAGGTGTTGCTGGTGAAGGAGCACGACATCGAGCGCCTTCCCTCGAGAAGGGTGTGTCTCTGACCACGGCGCGTGGCCTTTCTCCCCGCGGACACGTGGCGCGGTCTCCACACTCCAGCGCGAGGTCGACCGTCCGTCCCGGCATTTCGACCGGCGGCCGGCCGGTTGCAGCCCGCGGCGGCCATGACGCCCGCCCCGAGCCTGACGCCCCGTACCGTCCCGCCCATGACGCCCGCGATCGCCGCCGCTCCGCCGTCTGCCCCCCCTTCCCCCTTCCTCGAGCGCCTGCGTCCCCGGCGCGCGCACATGGTGGCCGGCCTGCTGCTCGGCGTCTTCTTCGAGTTGCTGGTGGACGGCGCGCCGGTGGGCCTGGGGGTGTCGGCGCTGGCGTTGCTCACCGCCCTCGCGGTGGTGGGCGCGTCCGGCCGCGAGGGCTGGGAGTCGGCGAAGGGGCACCGCTGGCTGCTGGTGGCGGCGGTGCTGCTCTTTTTCTGCGCGGCGCTCCAGGACGCGGGCTGGTTGACGGGGCTGCAGATCCTCACCGGCGTCGCCTACGCGGCCCTCGCCATCCACGGCTGGACGGGAGAGTCCCCCCTGGCGCGCTTGTCTCCGTGGCGGCTGATGGGAGCGCCCTTCGCGGTGACGGGCCGGGCGGTCCAGGCCGGGGTGGTGCTGTCGGCCCGCGAGGCGAAGCAGGCCCTGGACGGCACCCGGCTCTCGAAGAACGTGCCCGACGCCTTGCGGCTCGTCGCCATCGTCGCGCCGCCGGTGCTGCTGGTGACGGTGCTGCTCGCCTCGGGAGACGCGCTCTTCGGGGCGCGGGTGGACAGCGTCGCCGATCGGCTGCTCGACATTCCCCTGGGGGCCGCGGTGCGCGGTGGCGTGGTGGCGGCGATCGCCGGGGTGGTGCTGGTGGGGGTGATCGCCCTGGCCACGCGACGGCGCGAGCGATCCCTGGCGGTGGGTGAGCCGAGCCGCTTCCTCAAGCCGGTGGAGGCCGGAGCGCTGCTGGGCACCCTGGCCGCGCTCCTCTTCGCCTTCGGGGCCACGACGTGGGACTGCGCGTTGGCCCCCGACGCCTGCGCGCTGCCGCCGGGCGTCACCTACTCCGAGGCCGCCCACGAGGGCTTCTTCCAGTTGCTGGCGGCGGCGCTGGTGATCCTGGTGCTGCTCATGGCGCTGCCGGCCCGCACGGCGCTGACGACGGACGGCCAGCGGAGGGTGTTCCGCGCGCTGGCCACGGTGCTGGTGGTGGGCACGCTGCCGATGGTGCTGTCTGCGGTGGCGCGCCTGGCCCGCTACGAGGACGTGTACGGGCTGACCCGGCTGCGGGTGATGGCGCACGCGGGGTTGTTTCTGGTGGGTGCGGTGATGGCGTGGCGCGCGGTGACGCTGTGGGTGGCGCCCGAGCGCTTCGTGCCCGGCGCGCTGGCGCTGCTGGCGACGTCGCTGCTCGCCCTGACGGCGCTGCGCCCCGACGAGCTGATCGCCCGGCACAACCTGCGAAACCGGATGACGGTGGACACGTATTACCTGCTCACGCTGTCCGACGACGCGGCCCCGGCGATCGTCGAGGGCCTGCCGCAGTTGAGCGATCTGCAGCAGGTCGAGCTGCGCCTGCACGTGCGCGAGCGGCGGGAGGCGCGGCGCGGCACCTTCTCCCTCGGGGGCTCGAACCTGGGGCAGTGGCGGGCCGATCGCGCGGTGGCGGCGCTGGACGAGCAGGAGCGGGACTGGGCTTCGACTCTGCCCGTGTCGTCGCCACCTCCGGCCGGCACGTCCCAGGCTCGGTGAGGCGCGAGGCCCCCCCGGTGAGGCCGGCAGCGCTCCCGGCGGCGGGGAGGCCACGACTCGATCCCGAGGAGCGCCTCAGCGCCCGGCCAGGGCGGCGGTGACTTCGTCCAGCTGCGCGTCGGCGGCAAGCACCTCGCGGTACGCGGCGTCGAGTTCGTCGCGGAGCAGCACCCGCACCAGCCCGCTGCGGAGCATCACCAATTGGCCGTCCTCCTGGAGATCGACGGTGAGCGGCTCTTCTGTCTGGGGCGCGGGGTAGACGACGCTCCAGCCGGTGGAGGTGGGAGAGAATTCTCGCTGCCGCCACGACGGGTGGTGGAGCTGGGGGGAGCCGTTGTTGGACAGGGGCACCAGTACCCCGGAGTCGCGCACCACGGCGGCCCGCACGTCCGGTGCGCACCAGGCGACCAGCGGCCCGTCCAGCTCGCGGGCCACGGCGCGCGTCAGGCGCGTGCCGGCCAGCCACACCTTCCTCCCCGCGCGCTCGATGAGCCGGCCCACCGACTCCGGCGAGGGGAAGGTGCCGTCCAGGTTCACCTGCGGGTAGCCGGCGTCGAGCAGGCGCTCCACCGCGTCCACCGTCTCCCGCCCGGCCAGCCCCAGCGCGAGATCGAGGCGCTTCACCCCGCGCGGGCGTACGAGCATCGGAGCGAGATCGTCCACCGTCACCGGGCCGGGATCGAAGGTGAAGACGCTCAGCCGCCGCAGGGTGGAGGGGAGCAGCGGCCAGAGCTGCTCGAGGGAGGCGCGGACGTCGCCCGGGTGGCGCCCGGAGCGCACGATGAGCTGGAGCCACTGCACCATGCGCAGCTGCGGCGCGGCGAAGAAGCCCTGCCAGTCCAGCGCGCGGTAGCGCAGGCCCAGCGCCACCACCAGCCGGGTGATGTAGCCGCAGCGCCAGGACGCGTCGCCCCAGGACAGGCCGATGCCCGGGGGAGGCTGGGCGCGATCCCTGCGCGCTTCGCTCACCGTCTGGAGGAGATCGGGATCGTTGGTGCCTTCCTCCAGCTTGAGCTCGTAGGCCGCCAGCACCGCGTGGGGCGCGCCGTGCTCGAGCAGCCAGTCGGCCAGCACGCGCCACGGCCCGAGCGCCTCGGGATCGTCGGCGATCGCGTCCAGCAGGGCCTGCGGCTCTCGCTCTTCAGTCACGCGCCTGCGCAGCTTAGTCCTGCCTGCGCTGTTGCCCGCCCCACCACAGGTGGACTGCGGTGACGCTGTTGCACACCAGGAGCGCCAGGCGAAGTCCCCGGTCAATTCAACGACTTCGGCGCGGCACGAGGCGTGAAGCAGGGCCGGTCACCACGCAGCAACCAACCTCAACCCTACGGAGCACCTGACCATGCGCATCAACAGCTACCGCCCGCAGCCGATGTCGATCCCCACCACCCGTCCGGCGACCGTGGCCTCGCGCAAGAGCGCCGCCACCATGGACGCCTTCGAGGGCTCGGCGCCGAAGACGGCGTCGCTCAAGAAGGAGTTGGTGTCCGCGGCAGGCCAGGTGGCCGAGCAGGCCCTGGGCGGCCTGGTGGAGAAGCTGCTGAACAAGCTGGTGGAGAAGATCGGCGCCTGGCTGGAGCGCGTGCTGGGCACCAAGCCGGCGCAGCCCGCGCTGCCGCCCGGTGGCACGGTCGAGCCTTCGCCGGTGCAGCCTGGCCGGGTCGAGCCTGCGCCTGAGGCGCCCGGTGGCCTCACCCCCACCCCGCTGCGCAAGGGCGAGGTGGCCGGCGCGGTCAGCTACAGCAACACGCCGGAGAACAAGAAGATCGCCCCGCGGGCCACCTTCCACGACGCGGTGAACGCGGCCATCGACCGCGTGCGCGAGCAGGGCATCGGCATCGACACGCTGGATCCCGAGCGCAACCGGATCTCGAACTTCGACGCCTACCACGGCGCGGTGGTGCAGGAGCTGCTGAAGGCCGGCTACCACTGCAACTACGACGGCGAGGAGCTGTCGGTGGGCCGCGTGGGCGACGGCCACACGGAGCAGTTCGACATCTCCACCTGGCAGGGGCAGGTCCGCCGCTTCTACGCCTCGTGGCAGAGCCCCGGCGTGTTCGACCTGTGACGAAGAGCCACCTTGGGCGCCGATGAGGCCCTGAAGATCCCCCAGGCGCCCGTGGCTCTCTTCCAGAGTCACGGGCGCTTGTCTGTCGTGACCTTCCCTGCTTGAAGCCTCGGCATGCACGCCCAACGTGAGCGGACGGTCAAGCTGATGCTGCTGGCGCTGTTCATCGCCTTCGCGGTGATTCAGTTGGTGGGGGAGCTCGTGGACCCCGTCTTCATCATCGCGATGGTGAAGATCATGCCGGTGCTGGTGCTGGGCGTGTTCCTGGTGATGATGGGCGGGCGCAAGGTGACGACGCTGGTGCTGGGCTTCATCGCCTCGGCGACGGGCGACGTGCTGCTGGCGCTCGAGCCGGTGCTGAAGGGGAACATGTTCATCTTCGGCCTGCTGGCCTTCCTCCTGGCGCACATCTTCTTCATCATCACCTTCGCGCGGATCGCGAAGTGGAACCCGAAGCGGATCCCCGCCGCGGTGGGCGTGCTGCTCTTCGCGGGCCTGTTGCTCTCGCAGGTGCTGCAGCAGGCGGGGGGGCTGAAGCTGCCGGTGGCGATCTACGGCTTGTTCCTGGTGTCGATGGCCATCTCCGCCATCTTCGCGGTGCAGAAGAGCGTGCTGCTGGGGATCGGCGGGGCGATCTTCGTCTCGTCCGACGGCAGCCTGGCGTGGAACCGCTTCGTGGGGCAGTTCGCGGGTTCCGGCTTCGTGATCATGGCCACCTACTACGTGGCCCAGTTGCTGCTGGCGCGCGGGTTCCTCTTCGAGATCGGCGCGGTGAAGGATCAATGGAGCGCGGCCCCCGAGGCGGTCGCTGACGCACCCCAGGCCTGAGCGACACCATGAGCGCAGCGCGCGTCCGGCCCGTGGGCCTGTGGCTGTTGGCCGTAGCCGCCGCGGTGGTGGTGCAGGTGCTGCTGGGCGGCGTCACGCGCCTCACCGACTCAGGCCTCTCCATCACCGAGTGGAAGCCGATCCTCGGGGTGGTGCCGCCCACCGACGACGCGGGCTGGGCGGAGGCCTTCGCGAAGTACCAGCAGATCCCCCAGTTCCAGCGGCTCAAGTCCCACCTCACGCTGGAGGAGTTCAAGTTCATCTACTTCTGGGAGTGGTTCCACCGGCTGTGGGGCCGGCTGCTGGGCTTCTTCTTCGCGGTGCCGCTGGTCGTCTTCTGGAGGCAGCGGCGCCTCGACGGCCTCAAGGGGAAGCTGCTCGGGCTGCTGGCGCTGGGCGCCGCGCAGGGGGTGATGGGCTGGGTGATGGTCGCCAGCGGCCTGCAGGAGCTGGTGTACGTGAGCCACCTCCGCCTGGCTGCGCACTTCATGCTGGCGGCGGTGTTGCTGGCGGCGCTGGTGTGGCTGGGGCTGGGGCTGGTGGCGCCTCCTCGGGCCCAGGCGCAGCACGTCCGCCTGTTGCACTTCACCGGGGTGCTGCTGGGCGCGCTGGCGCTCCAGCTCACCTGGGGCGCCTTCATGGCCGGGCTCAAGGCCGCGCTGGTGGCGCCCACCTGGCCCACCATCAACGGGCAGTGGGTGCCGACGGGGATCTTCGGCGGGGGCGGCTGGTGGTGGGACGATCCGCTGGCGGTCCACTTCGTCCACCGGACGCTCGCGTACCTCCTCGCGCTGGGCGTAGCGGCGTGGTGGTGGGTGACGCGCCGCGCGCTCGGCGCGTCGAGGCATGCGGCGCTGGGGCTGGTGCTGCTGCAGGTGACGCTGGGCGCGCTGGCGACGCTCCAGTCCGTCCTGGCCGGGCGGCTGTTGTGGTGGGGCGTGGCGCATCAGTTGGTCGGGTTGTCCTTGATGGTGGCCCTGGTGGTGGCGCTGCGGGAGCTCGCCCCTTCCGTCGTCCCCGCGCCGTCGACGCCGGTGGGCCCTGCCACCTCCCGTGCACAGGCGACAGCGGCGCAGTGACGCTCCATTCCGCGTACAGCGCGGGGGATTCCACCTACTTGGCGGCGGGCCAGCGCTTGCAATGGGCGCCTCCCCATGCGGGTGGTGATGCTGATCGCGACGGTGGCGCTGGCGGGCTGCGAGGGCTCGGCGGGAGCGCTGGGGGAGTACTCCGCGCCGGAGGCGGTGGTGGTCGATCCCAACGCGCCGCGGGTGCTGGCCTTCTCGTGTGACGCCACGGCGGTCAACGCCTCGGTGCCGGTGGCCTGCACCATTCAGGCGTCGCACCCCGAAGGCGAAGCGGTGACCTGCACGCTCGATCGCGGGGACGGCCGGCCGCCGCTGGAGCTGGGAGACTGCCTTACTCCCCTCAGCGCCACCGTGCGCTTCGCCACGCCCGGCCGCACCACCTTGACGCTCACGGTGACCGACTCCGAGGGCCGCGCCTCCACGCGCGCGGTGGTGATCGACGTGACGGGCACCCCCAACCGGGCGCCGGTCCTCACCGCCTTTTCCGCCACGCCGCCGTCGGGGGCCACACCGCTGCGCACCACCCTCACCTGGGAGGCGAGCGATCCCGAGGGCGATCCGCTGCGCTGCGATCTCGACGTCGGCGCCGACGGGGCCATCGACTTCTCGGGGATCGACTGCGCGGCCGGGCGTCAGTTGATCGACGTGCGGGAGCTGGGCGTGCACGCGGTGAAGCTCATCGCCACCGACGAGCTGGACGCGGCCAGCGAGGCGACCCTGGAGATCGAAGTGCTGGAGCCCCGCGGCGACGTGCGGATCTCCCACGTCGACTTCGGGCAGTCGGTGGTGAAGGAAGGCCTCACCCTGGTGGAGGGCAAGCCGGCGCTGCTGCGCGTGTCGGTGCTGGCGAACGAGGCGGACCTGCCGGCGCAGGTGGTGGTGGAGGCGTCGAAGGGGGGCGCGGCGCTGGGCAGCCAGCCGCTCACCGGGCCGGCGCTGGCGCCGGTGGCGGAGGATCTCACCAACCTCAGCAAGCAGTACCGCGTGGTGCTGCCGCCGGAGTGGGTGACGCCGGGCGTGGAGCTGGCGGTGCGGGTGGATCCGGACAACGCGCTTCCCGAGACGGACGAGACGAACAACGAGCAGGTGCTGAGACCCTCGGTGTCGCGCGGGCACGTGCTGCACCTGACCGCGGTGCCGGTGGTGCAGGGTGGCTTGACCGGCACGGTGCGCGACGTGGAGCAGACGGTGACGGAGGTGTGGCCGGTGAAGGGCGTGGAGGCGAAGACGCGGGCGCCGTACACCTGGTCCGGGGTGCTCAGCGGCGGCAGCGGGACCGCCTGGGGCGCGCTGCTGGACGATCTGGCGCAGGTGAAGGCCGCCGACGGCTCCGAGCGCCAGTACTACGGCTTCGCGCGGGTGACGTACGGGAGCGGGATCGCCGGCATCGGGTACATCGGCCGGGCGGTAGCCACGGGGCGCGACGACTCGCTGGGCACGGTGGCGCACGAGCTGGGGCACAACTTCGGGCGGCCCCACGCGCCGTGTGGAGGGGCGGCCGGGGCGGATCCGAACTACCCCTACGCAGGCGCGCGCATCGGCTCCTGGGGCTGGGACGGCACGCGGTTGCTCGCGCCGACGCAGCACGTGGATCTGATGAGCTACTGCTCGCCGGAGTGGGTGTCGGACTACAGCTACGAGAAGGTGCAGCAGTTCCTGAGCGGCCGGCAGCAGTTCGAGCCCGGCGCCGTGCTGCCCGATCTGCGGTGGACCGACGCTGCGCTGGTGAGCGGGAGGGTGTTGCCGTCAGGGGAGGTGGTGTGGGCGCCGGTGCAGCGGATTCGCGCGGCGGTCCGGGAGCCGTCGGGGGCAGACGCCACCGTGGTGCTCTCGACGCGGGCCGGAGGGACGACGCGCGCACCGGTGCGGCTCGACGAGACGTCTGAGGGAGAAGAGCGGCACTTCGTCGCGGTGGTGCCGTGGCCGGGGGCGCTGGCGGCGGTGGGCCTGGAGGTGGCGGGGCAGCTCGTCGGCGTGGAGCGCTCGCTGGGGCCGGCGGTCTCCGTGGACGCGCGCGCGGAGCGGCTCGACGCGCAGACCCTGCGGATCGCCTGGAAGGGCGCCGCGTACCTGGCGGTGGCCCACCTGGGCACCGAGCGCACCACGTTGGCGCTGGGGGCGACGGGCGGCGAGTTGCTCCTGCGCGTCGACGGCCTGGACGGCGGCGAGCTGGAGCTGAGCGCATCCGACGGCGTGCAGAGCGAGCGGGTGGCAGTGCCGATGCCCTGAAGCAGCGCGGTGCTGGGGCGCCCGCGGAGCTGTCCTCAGTGATGCGGCCTCTGAGCGCCCTCCCCTCCCCCGGAATGTCGTCAGTGATGCACCCTGGGTTCCCCGGTTTCCAAGTCGCGGGGCACGGTCGCGGCGAGCGCTGCCGAGGCCCACCCGCTGCTGCTCCCCATCGAGGCGAGGCTTCAATGGGCGCCGGCGTAGGTGGGCTCGTACTTGAGGACTTCGGCCTTGAGGGCGTCGTCGTCGCGCACGTCAGCGCCCAGCACCACCCACGACTGCTTCATCGTCTTCGCGGTGCCGGACACCTCTTGATCGACGGTGCGCTGCAGCGCCTTCCGCCGTTCTCGCAGCAGGTCGCGGGTGGCCACGAGATCCTTCGTGCCGGCGCTGTCCTTCGCCGCGGCGATGCGGCCGTCCAGCGTCTTGAGCTGCGCGTCGACGAAGGTGAGCTGCTGCTTGTCGCGCTCGATGGCGGAGAGATCGACGAAGCCGCCCGCGCCGGAGCCGAAGGACAGCTCGAGCTTCGAGAGGGCCTGGCCCTTCTGGGCCGAGGCCAGCACGTAGGCGTTGCCGCCCTCGACCTTCTGCGGAGGCTGAGAGCCACGGAACTCACCGGACTGGATCACGAAGTCCACCTGGCTCTTGAGCTCCTGGGCCAACTGCAGCGAGTCGGCGTAGCTGGTGGCGGCGAGGATGATCGTCAGATCGCGCTTGCCCAGCTTCTTCAGCGCGGCCTTCGCGGCGCTCAGCGTGGGGTCGACGGTGACGCCGTGGAGATCGGGCACGGGCCCGGGCGCGGTCAGCCCCACCACGGCCACGGTGACGCCGCCGGCGGTGAAGGTGGCCGAGGCGTCGAAGGCGGGCTTGCCGTCCTGCTTCAGGTTGGCGGACAGCAGCTTGACGCCGGCGGCGGTGCCCACCTGCTTGAGGAAGTCGACGCCGCCGGGGAGATCGCGGATGCCGACCGCCATGGCGCGGGTGCCGAGCCGGCCCATCACGTCCATCACGAAGCGGGCGCGCTGCTTCATCGCGTCGTCGGACACGCCCGAGGCACGGAACAGGGCGTTGCCGGAGTCGAGCACCAGCAGGGGCCCGCCCTTCAGTCCGTCCAGCACCGTCTTTCGCCTGGCCAGACCGCCAGAGGGGTTGGCCTTTCAGCCACAGGGGGCGACTTCGCCCCCGTTGTCTCCTTCGAAGACGAGGGTGAGCTGCTTGCCGGCGCCGAAGGCCGGGAGCGCCAGCAGGGCGAGCAGGAGGAAAGCGCGGCTCACTTCTTGCCCCCCTTCTTGCTCAGCTCGGCCAGCTTCGTCTTCGCGGTCTTCGCGGCGTCGGACTTCGGGTACTGCTTGAGCAGCTCTTCGAGGGCCACCTTCGCCTCGGCGCCCATCTTCAGGGTGGAGAAGCAGTCGGAGGAGCGCAGGTAGGCGGTCGGCGCGGACCTCACCTTGGGGAAGTCCTGGATCACCTTCCCGTACTCGTAGAGGGCCTCGCGGCACTTCTTCTCGTTGAAGTACGTCTCTCCCAGGCCGAAGTGGGCGTCGCCCGCGCTGTCGTCCTTCGGCCACTTCTTCATCAGCTCGGTGTAGAGGCGCCGGGCCAGCTCGACGTCGCCGCCCCTCACGGTGTCGTCGGCCAGCTTGAGGTACTCCTTCGGATCGTCCGGGCGCCTGGGCTCGTCCTTCTTCGGCTCTGGCGGCGCGGTGGACGCGGTGGCCACGGGGGCGGCGGCCAGCTTCGCCTCCAGCTCGGCCAGCTTGTGCTGCTGGGCTTCCACCTGCCCGCGCAGGGCGGCCACGTCCTGCAGGGTGGAGTCCACCTTCACGCCGATGTTGGCGCCGGTGGTGCGCGAGGCCTTGTCCAGTTGATCGAGCGCCTCCTGGAGGCGGGCGGTGGTGTCCTTGAGCTGCGCCTGGGTCTCGACGAGCTGCGTCCCCAGCTTCTCGTTCTCGGTCTTCAGCTTGTCGACGCGGCTCTCCAGCACCTGCCCGCGATCGGCGGGGAAGAAGCAGCCAGAGAGCAGCACCAGGGCGGCAGGAGCGATCAGGGTGCGCATGACGCGGGCCACCATATACCGCCCAACAGCGGCGGAACGATCGAACTTCCCTCTCCCCGGGAAGAGGAGAGGGCCGGGCAGCCGCGCTACCTCCGTCGCCGGGCACGGAGGAGGGCCACCAGCGACAGCAGCCCGAGCGCCCCGGCGTCGAGGCCGGAGGAGCAGCCGCAGCCGGGCTTCGTCGGGTTGACCGGATCCACCGTCATCGGGACCTGGTTCTTCACCACCACCTCCACGCGGGCGGGGGCGCTGGCGACCTCCAGATCCCGCACCACCAGCTCCAGGGTGATCACCGTGTCGGCGTCGACGGCGGGCGCCACGAAGCCCACCCGATCCTTCGCGGAGACGTCCAGCGTCACGGGCGGGCCGTCCACCTGCGTCCACTCGAAGGTGAGGAGGTCACCGTCGGGATCGCTGCCGGTGCCCAGCACGTTGACGATCTGCCCTTCGGTCACCTCGATCACCGCCGGGAGCGAGGCCGAGGGGGCGCGGTTGGTGTTCTTCACCAGCACGGTGTGGAGGAAGGGGCCGGCCACGGCGCGCCCGTCGGTGACGGTGAGCTCGAAGGTCATCGGCGTGTCCACCACCACCAGCGGGGCGGTGTAGGTGCCGCCGCTCACCGTCACCGCGGGGCCGCTCGTCTGCGTCCAGGTCTGGGTCACCTGATCGCCGTCCGGATCCGACACGGTGGCCAGGAGCGTCACCTGGCTGCCCTCGTTGACCTCCTGATCCGGGCCGACGGTGGCGGTGGGCGCGCGGTTGGTGCAGGTGTTGGGATCGCCCACCACGGTGGTGAACGGCGTGTTGGTGATGCCGGTGAAGGAGATGTCGTCCACCTCCCAGCCCTTGGCGGCGGCGGCGTCGTCCGAGCCGATGCGGAAGCGCAGCTGCACCGTCTGGCCGGCGTAGGTGGTGCCCAGGTTGACCGTCTCGGTGTTGAAGGTGGGGTAGCCGGGGCTGCGGCCGACGTAGGCCCGCTGGCCGCGCAGCGGGTTGGAGCCCTGGCTGCCCAGGCTGCCCGAGTAGCCCGGCAGGGCCTGCGCGCCGACGTCCGTCCAGGTGGTGCCGTCGGTGGAGAGCTCCAGCACCGAGCCGTCGTAGTTCTCACCCGTCTGCGCGTCCTTCTCGAAGTCGTAGCGGTGCTTGAAGGTGATCACCAGGGGCTGCGGGCCGACGTTCAGCGCCGGCGAGGTGAGCCAGGTGTCCGCCGGCGAGGCCGGGTTGGGGCCGAACCAGTAGTGCTCGGTGGCCGAGGCCTGGAAGACGCGCCAGTTGCTGCCGGTGTTGCCGTTGGGATCCGACGCGCTGGTCCACAGCGACATCGGGGCCTCCACGTCGTCGGTGGCGGTGCCGTTGGTCTTCAGGTCGTAGTTCAGCCGGAACAGCGCCGACCGCTTCACCGGGCCCGGCACCACCAGGGAGGGATCCGCCACCGACACCTCGAAGGCGCCGGCGGTGACGCCGATCATGTCCTGGGCGGCTACCTTCACCTTGACGGTGGCCTTCATGAAGGGCGCCAGCGCGGGCAACTGCACCATGGGCCCGTCGGGGAAGACGATCCCCGGGGTGGTGGAGGACACCGTCACCTGCGCCTGGGTCAGCATGCCCACGCCGATGTTCTTGATGGTGACGTTGAGGAAGCCGTCTTCCAGCGCGTCCAACTGGCCGTCCAGGTCACAGCCGCGCACCGAGTCGTCGAGGGTGACGTCGGTGACGGCCAGGGCGTTGCCCACGTCGAAGCTCTCCACCACCGGGCGGTTGCCGGCGGCGTCGCGATCGGGCGCCACGGCCAGCATGCCGATGCCGCGCTTGGCGAAAGCCGTCCAGAAGGCGGCGTAGTCGGCGGTGTCGCGAGCGGCGGCCACGGCGAGGAGCGCGTCGCGTGCGTCGACGAAGGTGGGCATGAGCGGCGTGGCCTTGTACGCGGCCACCAGGTAGCCCCGCATGCGATCGCGCGCTTGCTCGAAGGTGAGCCGCGGATCCCGCAACAGCGCCGCGTAGCACTCCCACAGCATGGTGGCCCACACCTCGCCGGTGTTGTGCGCCTCGGAGTTGGACCGCCCGCTCTGCCCGAAGGCCGTGGCCACCGCGGCCGGCAGGGCGATGTTGTCCTGGATGTGCTTGAAGGTGAGCCCGTTCTTCGCCAGGTCCGTGGAGTACGGGACGCGGCGAATGCCGTAGTAGTAGCCGTTGGGATCCTGCGCGAAGGACGTGTAGCCGGCCATGCCGTACACGCCGTTGAAGTTGGCGTTGCTGGGTACCAGCGCGTCCTCGGCCTTCACCGTCAAGAGGATCGCGTGGAAGTCGCCCCACCCCTCGCCCATGCCCACCGCCTGCAGGTTGGAGATGCCGTTGCCGTCGCCGATCAGCCGGTTGGAGATGTAGTGCCCCCACTCGTGGGCGACGATCGCGTTGTCCAGCGTCCCGTCGCGATCCACCGTGGCGCTGCGCACCAGCGTCACCGTGGTGCCCGCAGGCGTCGAACGCAGCGACATGCCGGTGGTGCGCGTCACCGACACCGCGGGGATGGTGGTGGTGCCGCTGCCCGACAGGCTGGGCGGGTTCGACGAGGACTGGTTGTCCGCGATGATCACCCCCACCGCGCCGTTGGCCTGCGCGTTCTGCACCTTGCTCAGGAAGGTGCACACGCCGCGATCGATGAGGGCGATCTTCCCCGCCACGGAGTTGACGAAGGCCGGCTGGCAGCCGTCGCTGGCGGTGCCGCCGCTCGAGGCGCTGCCGTCGTCCACCAGCACCAGCTCGCCGGTGACGTTGTAGGCCTGCGGGCCGAAGGTGGCGACGTTGATGTTCAGCGGCTGGGACGGGGTGGTGTTCAGCGTCACGCCGCCCGACGAGGTGCCGTCGAAGATGTACATCTGCATGCGCGGGCTCGCGCCGTCCGACGGGGTGGACATGTTGGCGTTGTTGCGGCCCGAGTAGTCCTGCGCCTCGGCGCGAAGCTGGTCGCCGCCCGCGCCGCCGCGGCCCAGGTTGGACAGCTGCGCGTTGCCCGAGGCCTCGTTGAAGCCCACGTCGTAGTACCAGTCGTGGAAGAAGTTCACGTCGTAGAAGAGCTGCGTGGCGGCGGCCAGGCGCTGGTCGGCGTTGGCGTTGGGGTTCTGCGCCGGGTCGAAGGTGCGATCGAAGGCGTTGGCGCTGGTGGTGGTGGGCACCAGGTCGCCGGTGCCGTAGCCGTTGGGCCGCGCAGCGTCGACGTAGGCGAAGGCGTTGTTGCCGTTGGTCTCGGTGGCGCCGTTGGGCAGCCAGGGATCGTTGGTGCTGATCGGCCCGCTCTGCAGCGTCACGGTGCTCTGCGGGACGAGGCCGGGATCGTACCCGTTGGGAATGCCGGCCAGGTGCGGCGTGCCGGCGTTGCCCTGGGGACCGTCCATCGGCATGGCCAGCGCCGTGTTGTCCGCCCACACCTTGTAGGTGTACGCGTCGAAGGCGGTGAGGTTCTTCCGGTAGAGCAGCCTGCCGTCCACCGCGGACACCACGAAGGAGTAGGCGTCGTGATCCGTGGCGCCCACGGCGAGATCGAGCTCGACGTACAGGCCCGGCTCCAGCCCGTCCGGCACGGGGAACCAGGTGGGCCGCACGCGGGCCAATTCCGGCTCGTCCTTCAGGGCGAAGCGCTGGTAGCCGTCCTTCACGTCGACGGGCTTGAGCTGCTGGGGCTCCAGCCCCCGGCCGGTGAGATCCTGGAAGGCCACCGCGAGGGCCGACTCGGAGGTCAACGCGAAGCCACCGCGCGCCTTCACCTCGGGCGTCAGGTAGCCGGCCAGGGCCACCAGCTCCAGCTCGCCGGTCATCACCACGCGCAGCTCGTCGCGGAAGACGCGCACGCCATCGAGCTGCTGCTGGAAGCTGACGATCACCGCGCCGCCGTCGCGCAGGTCGTGCACGCCCGTCACCTTCGCCTCGGCCCAGCGAGAGGGCTCGGCGCGGTACAGCTCGGCGTGGGAGAAGAGGAAGCGGCGCGCGGCCTGCTCGGGCGACAGCCCCATGGCGCGGAAGGTGCGGGCGCCGGGGACGGGCCTCGACGACCAGAAGAAGGTGGGCACGCCGTAGCGGGGCTCGGTGGACGAGACGTGCCCCGCGGCGAAGGCGGCGCGCGCCCCGGCAGAGAAGCCGCGCGCGTCCGGCAACGACTTCACCTCGGTGCGGGACAGAAACGCATCCAGCGGTGGCCGCTCGGCGTGCGTCGGCATCGCGGCGAAGGCGTGCGCGGACAGCAGCACCAACACGGCACTCAGCATCCGTCGGGTCATCGGTGTCTCTCCCAGCGAGGTGCCAGATTCCCCACCTGGCGGCGCGGTACCTACCGACAGTCGAGCGGCGATGCAACTGGGATTGCCCAATAAAATCAGCCACTTGATGACAGGAAATGCACGACCGGGCCGCGAGGAAAGTGGCGGCCCGGCGCAGGTGTCAGTGTAGGAGCGTGAAGGTGTCGCGTGGTTTCGCGAGCTTGTGTCACCTCTGGGCGACGCGGCCGGCGAGGCTCTGGGCGTGCGCGAGGAGGCTCAGGAACTCCCGACGCTCCGCGTTGCCTGGGGGCGTGGCGTCGCGGGCGATGCGCAGGACGTCGGCGTAGCTCCACTCGGCGGCGTCGGGGGAGCGGCGGAAGATCTCGGCGGCGGCCATCACCGCGGTGGCGAAGCGCAGGTCCACGGGCGCGTCGTCGAAGCGCGTGGCGAGGGCGGACTGTGGAAAGACGAAGGCCTTCTCGGACGCGGTGGTGCCGCGCGGCTCCTTGGCGCGCAGGCGCACGGTGACGAGGCCCGCGCCGGCACCTTCCTTCAGGTCCACCTCGTAGAGCGCGGTGACGGTGTGGCCGGAGCCGATCTCTCCCGCGTCCACCTTGTCGTTGCGGAAGTCGCGATCGGCGAGGTCGCGGTTCTCGTAGCCGACCAGGCGGTAGGCGTTGACCTGCGTGGGATCGAAGTCCACCTGCAGCTTCACGTCCTGGGCGATCACCTGCAGCGTGCCGCCGAGCTGCTCGACGAAGATCCGCCGCGCGGCCAACAGCGAGTCCACGTAGTAGTGGTTGCCGTTGCCCTGGTCGGCGAACTGCTCCATCAGCACCGACTTGTAGTTGCCCATGCCGAAGCCGACGGTGGTGACGGTGACGCCTTCCTTCACGTGGCCGTGGATCAGCTTGAGGATCTCCTGGTGGGAGGTCCTCCCCACGTTGGCGTCGCCGTCGGAGAGGATGATCACCCGGGAGATCGACTTCCCGTCGAGCGCCTTGAGCGCCTGCTGGTAGGCGAGCTCGATGCCCGAGCCCATCGCGGTGCTGCCGCCCGAGGACAGCTCCTCGATGGCCTGGTGGATCTTCGCCTTCTGCTCCATGCCGGTGTGGGGCAGCGCCACGCGCACGCTGCCGGCGTAGGTGACCAGCGCCACCGAGTCGCCGTCGTGGAGCTGATCGACCAGCATGCGCAGGGCGCGCTTGGCCAGCGGGAGGCGATCGGGGCCGGCCATCGAGCCGGACACATCCACGAGGAAGGTGAGGTGCGCGGCCTTGCGCTCGGAGAGATCGAGCGAGCGGCCCTGCACGCCCACCCGCAGCAGGTGCTTGCCCGGGGTGAAGGGCGACGGCGCGGCGTCCAGCTGCACGGTGAGCGGCTGGCCCTTCTCGGGCTGCGGGTAGCGGTAGCGGAAGTAGTTGAGCCACTCCTCGACGCGCACCGACTCGGCGGGCGGCAGCTCCCCGGACAGCAGCTTGCGGCGGCCCAGCGTGTAGGAGGCAGTGTCCACGTCCACCGCGAAGGTGGAGAGGTGATCGCGCTCCGCCAGCGTCCAGGCGTTGATCTTCGCCTCGCCATACTCCTCGCCGCCGAACACCCGGTCCACGGGCGCCGGACCGCGCGCCGCGCCGGTGCCGTAGCCCACGCCGCTGCCGTAGCCCACCAAGCCGGCGCCCCGCCCGAGGGCGCCCAGGCTGCCCAGGCCGATGGCGCCGCCCTGCCCTCCGCCTCCCTTGGCCGTCCCCTTCATGCCCAGGCCCCCCACCCCGTGCCCTGCGCCGACGTCGCTCCCGAGCGCGTTGGCCAGGTCGCCCTTGCCCGAGGCGCCGGCCAGCACGTCCTTCATCTGCTCTTCCCCGCTCGCCGTCACGGGCCTCGGCAGGCCCGCCGTCGCCTCGGGCGCGTGGGGATCGGCGAGGCCCTTCTTCTCCTCGGACGGCTGGGATCTCTTCTCCGTCTTCGCCTGCGGCTTCGGGGCCTCACTCGGGGCGGGCGGGACAGGCTGCTCCTGCCGGCAGGCAACCAGCGCACACACGAGGACTCCAACCGAAATGCGGCTCGCCTTCATCGTCAGCTCCTGGAGGGTGGGATTCGCAGGCACAGACAGCGCGCCCGCGCGGCCGGTTCCCGGTGTAGAAGCGCTCGCCGTGACGCGACGCCTCTTCCTCTCCGCGCTGGCTCTGGTGGCGACGGGCTGCTCCTCGGTGCAGGCCGCGCTCAGAGATCGCACCAACGCGCTGCTCGGCGACTATCGATCCCGCGCGCCTGGCCTGGTGCCGGCCCCCGCGACGGCTGGTCCCCGCGCCTGGGAGCCCGGCCAGTACGTCGTCTACGCCGTCACCCGCGAGGGCAAGCCGGGGCTCTTGCGCTACGCGGTGGAGGAGCGCACCGCCGAGGGCGTGTGGCTGGGCATTCAGGAGCTGTCCTACGAGACGAAGTCGCTGTGGCGGGTGCTGCTCAAGCGGGACCTCACCTCGGCGGAGGACGCGGTGTCGCAGGCGCGGCGGGCGATCGTCCAGCCCGACGGCCAGGCCACACGGATCTACGACTTCGAGGCCGACTCGAGCCCGGTGGTGGCGAAGATGCGCGAGTCGATGGCGCCGCTGTGGGCGGGCTTCCTCCCCGCGCAGTCCTCTGGGTCACCGTCGGCAGTCAACGTCACCGCCGGCCGCTTCGAAGGCGCCACTGAGGCGAAGGCCACCCTGCACGTGCTGGGCGTGGTGAGCGAGTTCCGCGGGCATCGCCACGACGCGGTGCCGCTCACCGGGCTGTTGGACGGGAAGACGTCCGACGGGAAGGCGACCATCGAGCTGCTGGAGTACGGAGACGACGCGGCCTCGCCCCTCTTCTGAGCCCCGCGGCCCTCGAGAGCCAAAGCGGCGGGCTACATCAACCGCGCCGCGATGGCCGAGTGCACGTCGAAGCCTGCGTCGGTGAGCGCGAGGCGGCCCTCCTCCAACGTCGCCAGCCCACCGGTGAGGAGGTGCTCGATGACCGCGCGGCGCGGCGTGAAGTCCTGCCCAAAGTCCGCGCACACGGCCTCCAGCGCCACTCCGTTGGCCAGCCGCAGGCCCATCGCCACCCGCTCCTCGAAGCGCTCCACCGGAGAGAGGGACTCACGGGAGGCCTCGGGGATCCGCCCCGCCTCGACGTCGGCCAGGTAGCGCTCCGCGCTGCGGTGGTTGGCGTAGCGCAAGGGGGCCAGGAAGCCCGTGGCGCCCACGCCCAGCGCCAGGTACTCGCCGCCCGTCCAGTACAGCGCGTTGTGCCGCGAGTGCAGCCCCGGGCGCGCGTAGTTGGACACCTCGTAGCGGCGCAGGCCGGCCGCGGCGTACACGTCGCGGACCACCCGCTGCATCGCCACCACCGTCGCGTCGTCCGGCAGCCGCACCTCGCCGCGCGCCAACTGCTTCGCCAGCGGCACCTCCTCCGCCAGCGAGGCCTGATCCAACGTCAGGGCGTAGGCCGACAGGTGCTCGGGCCCGAGGCCCACCGCCGCGCGCGCGTCCGCCTCCGCCTCGGCCACCGTCTGCCCCTGCACCCCGTAGATGAAGTCCATCGACACGTTGTCGAAGCCCGCCGCCCGCGCCGAGGCGAAGGCCCGCTTCGCCGTGTCCCCGTCGTGCGCGCGGCCCAGCGCGGCCAGCGTGGAGGAAGCGAAGGACTGCACGCCCAGCGACAGCCGCGTCACCCCCGCCGCCCGGTAGCCCGCGAAGCGCTCGGCGTCGGCCGCCCCGGGGTTGGCCTCCAGCGTCACCTCGGCGCCCGCCTCCACCGTGAAGGCCTTCGCCAGCGCGTCCAGCACCCGGCCCACGTTCGCCGGCTGCCACAGCGACGGCGTGCCGCCCCCGATGAAGATGGAGTGCACCGCGCGCCCGGACAGCGCGTGTTCCGCCACCCGCCGGGCCAGCTCCGAGACCAGCGCCCGGGTGTAGCGCTCCTCGGGCACCACCTTCGCGGCGGTGGAGGCGAAGTCACAGTACGGGCACTTCGACAGGCAGAAGGGGAAGTGCACGTACACGCCCAGGCGCGCGGCCTCGAGGCCGGTGCGGGGATCCACCGGGGCGCTGGGCAGAGACATCGCGCTACTTCTTGCCCTTGAGCTGCGCCTCCAGGCGGGCCACCTTGGCCTTCAACGACGCAGCCGCTTCGATGGCCGACTCGGCGGCCACCAGCTTCTTCTTCATCGCCGCGTTGTCGCTGCGCAGCTTCTCCAGCTCCAGGCCGGCGGCGGCGCCCATCGCGGGCACCTCCTGGGTCGTCTCCAGGTTCCGGTTCTGCAGCTCGGCCAGCTTCGCCTTGAGCTGGATCTCCTGGGCCTGCAGCTTGTTCAAGTCGTCCTGCAGGCCGCGCAGCGTCTTCACCTTCGCTTCCAGCTCGGCCACCTTCGCCTCGGCGGCCCTGGCCCTCGCCTCCGCCCCGCTGCTGGAGCCAGCCCTCGTCAGCGCGTCCTTCGCCCGGGCCTCCGCCTGGGCCGCGCGCGCCTCCGCCTGGGCGGCCTTCTTGTCCGCCGCCTTGAGCTTCTCGCCGAGATCCTTCGCCTTGCCCTCGGACTGCACCGCGCGGATCTCGGTGGCGTTGAGCATCTCCTTGAGCTCGGCGGAGGAGGCCTGGGCCGAGGAGCTGGCCTGCCGGGCGTGCGTCTCGGCCTGGGTGGCGCGGTGGGTGGCGGACTGGAGCTGCTCCTCGGCTTCGCTCGCGCGCGCTTCAGCGGCCTCCAGCGCCTGGCGGGTGGCCTCGGCGTCGCCCCGCGCCTCGGCCGCGGACGTCTCGGCGGCGGACGTGCGCTCCTCCAGCTCGTTGAACTCCTGCTGCAGCGCCTGGCGCGCCGCGTCGACGGAGTGCAGCTGCTCGGACAGCGACGCCACCTGCTGCTCCAGCTCCTGCGCGCGCTCGGCGGCGGTGCGGGCCTCGTCCAATTCGGCCTGCAGCCCCTGGACGTTGTGCTGCAGCTGGCTGAGCTGGCTGCGCGCCAGGCCCTGCGTCTCGCGCATCTGGGCCTCGAGCGCCTCGGCGCGGCCCTTTGCCTCGCGGCGCTCCTGCTCCAACTCGGCACAGAGCCCCTCCTGGCGCTTCGCCGCCTCGCCCAGCTGCGTCTCCAGGCTGGCCGCGCGCGCCTCGAAGGCGTCCTTCTCACCCCGCACCTCGCCCAACTGCTGCTCCAGCTCGCCCACCCGGGCCTGCGCTTGATCGAGGCTGGACTTGGACCACTCCTGCTCGCTCTCCAGCGCCGAGAGCTGCCCCTTGGCCTCGGCGAGCTGCGCGTCCTGGGTGGACGCGCGCTGCTTCTCGGCCTCCAGCTCCAGCTTCGTGGCGTCCAGCTCGGTGCGCAGGTTGTCGCGCTCCCCCGCGGCGGCGGACAGCTCGCCGGACAGCCGCTCCACCTCCGCCGTCTTCGCCTCGGCCTCCTCGGACAGCGACGCGGTCTGCTGCTCGAGGGCCTCCATCTGCCCCCGGCCCTCGGACACGCCGGCGACCAGCTCGGACACGCGATCCTGCGCCAGGTTGAGCGCTTCCTTGGCGCCGATCAGCTCCTCGGCCAACTGCTCGCGGGTGCGCCGCTCCTCGGCCAGCTGCTCGCCGAAGACGCGAGCCTGGTTCTCCACCTCGGCCAGCGCGTTGGTGAGATCGCGGCGCTCGGCGTCCCCTTCGGCGAGGCGCGCCACCAGGCCCTCCATCCGCTTCTCGCCCTCCTCGGCGCGAATGGTGTCCTTCTCCAGCATGTCCTTGAGCAGCTGGACCTGCTGGGGCAGGTCGGCGTTCCTCTGCGCCTCGACGAGCGCGCCTTCGAGCTGCGCGCGCAGGTGGGTGGCCAGCGCCCGCAGTTGCTGGGCCTCGGCGTCGACCGCCTGGTACAGCCCGCGGCCGCGGGCCAGCGCCTCGTCCTTGCCTTTGATCAGCGTGCGGAAGGCCTTGAGCTTCTCCTCTGGATCCGCGCCCGAGGGCAGCCGCGGCTCGGCCGGCTCGCCGAAGGGATCCGCCGTCTGGGGGCGCTGGACGGTAGGCGGCAGCGCCGGCAGCGCGCCCACCGCTGGAGGGTGCTGCCCGCTGGGTGGCCGCGCGGGTGACGCGTTGGGCGGCACCACGGTGCGGGTGGGGATGGGCTGCATCGGCCTGGCCTGGGCAGCGCCAGGGGGCGCAGCGGGCGGTGGCGCGGGCGAGGCGGCCGGAGGCAGTTGCCCGGTGAGGCCGGATCTCTTCGGCAATGGAGGCGGGACGCCGGACACGGTGGCGGGGCGAGTAGGCGAGGACTGGGGCGCGGGCGGAGGCGCTGCGACGGCAGGCTGGCGCCCCGTCGGCGGCCTCGCCTGAGGCGCCACGAACAAGGGCTCGTCGTCGTCGTTCAGCTCGGCGCGCAGCCCGCTGAGCGGATCCGCTTCATTGGTGGCCATCGAAAAACCCGGCTGACAGCCTAGCCCCTCCGCAAGAGGGCGCGAAGACGACTTCTTTCGGGCGCCGCGCGACAGGGCGCTACAGGCCTTCGACCGCTTTGCACCGCGGGCGTGAAGCTGACACGGTACGGCCCTTCCCATGCCCTCGCGCGCCCGCCTCGCCAACGGCCTCACCGTCGTCACCCACCCGCAGCGCGCGGCCCCGGTGGTGGCCTTCCAGGTCTGGGTGAAGGCCGGCAGCGGCGACGAGACGCCCGACGAGGTGGGGCTGGCGCACCTGCACGAGCACATGCTCTTCAAGGGCACCGCCCGGCGCGGCCTGGGAGAGATCGCCCGCAGCGTGGAGGCGCACGGCGGAGAGATCAACGCCTGGACCAGCTTCGATCAGACCGTCTACCACGTGGTGATGGCCAGCCGGCACGCGCGCGCGGGCCTCGACGTGCTGGCGGACGCGGTGCGCCACTCGGCCTTCGACGCGTCGGAGCTGTCGCGAGAGATCGAGGTCGTCTGCGAGGAGATCAAGCGCAGCCTGGACATGCCGTCGCGCCGCGCGTCCAAGGCGCTCTTCGCGCTGGCCTTCCAGTCGCATCCCTACGGCCGGCCGGTGATCGGCTTCGAGGAGGCCGTGCGCGCCCACACCCGGGAGCGCGTGCTGGGCTTCTACCGGAAGCACTACCGGCCGGAGAATCTGGTGCTGTCCGCGGTGGGCGACTTCGACGAAGCCGAGGCCCGCCGCTGGGCCGAGGAGCTGTTCGGCGGGGACTGGGGCCTTCCCCCGGTGGCGAAGGCGGACACGCGCCCAAAGGAGCCGGCCTTCGACGGGGTGCGGGTGGGGCTCACGGAGGACGAGGTGAAGGAGGCCTGGCTGCACGTGGCCTTTCAGATCCCCGGCGTCCAGCACCCCGACACCGCCGCGCTGGACGTGCTGGCGATGGTGGCCGGCCAGGGCGACGCGTCGCGCCTGTCGCTGGAGGTCAAGCGGAAGCGGGCGCTGGCCAAGGACGTCAACACCTGGGCGTGGACGCCCAAGGAGCCGGGGCTGTTCGCCGCGTCGCTGGTGGCCCCCCCCGAGACGCTGGCCGAGGGCTTCGACGCCACCGCGCGGGTGCTGGCGTCCTTGACGGCGGTGGAGGCCGAGCCCGACGAGGTGGAGACGGTGAAGGCGCTGATCGAGGCCGAGGCCGTCTACCAGCGCGAGACGGTGCAGGGGCTGGCGCGGAAGCTGGGCTACTACGAGGCGGTGGCCGGGGGCCTGGAGCGCGAGGCGGCGTACTACGAGGCGGTGGCCCAGGTGACGCCGGCCAGGCTGCGCGAGGTGGCCCAGCGCTACTTCACCTTCGAGCGCGCGGTGGTGAGCGGCCTGCTGCCGAAGGGCGCGCCCTTCACGGAAGCCCAGGCCCGCGAGGTGCTGTCCCGCGCCGGGAAGGAGCGCCCCGCCCCGCTGCCGCAAAGAAAGCTGCCCGCCCCCTCGCCGCTCCGGCTGACCGGCTCCTCGCGCGCGGCGAAGCCCGGCCTCACGGTGGAGCAACTGCCCGGCGGCGCCACGGTGGTGGTGCGGGAAGAGCGCGCGGTGCCGCTGTTCGCCCTGCGCGCCACCTGGCCAGGAGGCCTGCGCTACGAGACGAGCGCGGACAACGGGCTGACGGCGCTGTTGGCGCGCACCCTCACGCGGGGCACCGCCTCGCTGGACGCGGAGCAGGTCAGCCACCTCGTCGATCGCCTGGCCGGCGCCCTGTCGACCATCGCCGGCCGCAGCTCGATGTCGCTGCGGGGCGAGTTCCTCTCGAAGCACTTCGAGCGCGCCTTCGAGCTGTTCGCCGAGGTGGCCACCCGCCCGGCCTTCCTCGAGAGTGAGGTCGCCCGCGAGCAGAAGCTGCAGCTCCACGACATCGCCACCCGGGAGGATCGCCCGTCGTCCGTCGCCTTCGAGGTGTTCCACAAGACGCTCTTCCGCGCGCACCCCTACCGCCTGGCGTTGCAGGGAGAAGCGGAGCCCGTGAAGGCGCTCACTCCGGCGGCGCTGGCCGCCTACCACCAGAAGTACCTCGACCCCTCGCAGCTCACCCTGGCGGTGGTGGGCGACGTGGACTCCGACGTGGTGCTGGAGCGCGTCCGCGCGGCCTTCGGGAAGCAGGGCGAAGGAGCGGCCTTGCCTCCGGTGATGCCGGTGGAGCCCGGCTGGGACGGCGCGCGGCAGGCGAGGCGGCAGCTTCAGAAGGCGCAGACGCACCTGGTGCTGGGGTTTCCCGGCGCGCGCGTGACGGACGCCTGGCGGCGCCCGCTTTTGGTGCTGCAGACGATGCTGTCCGGTCAGAGCGGCCGGCTCTTCCTCGAGCTGCGGGACAAGCGCTCCATGGCCTACAGCGTGTCGGCGCTGGTGATGGAAGGCGTCGACCCCGGCTACTTCGCGCTCTACATGGGCACCAGCCCGGAGAAGGTGGACGCGGCGCTGGAGGGGATGCGCGGGGAGTTGGCGAAGCTGCGCGAGGAGCTGGTGTCGGAGGCGGAGCTGGCGCGCGCGAAGGAGCACCTGCTGGGCACCCACGACATCGGGCTGCAGCGCAACGGCGCGCGGGCGGCGGTGCTGGCCCTGGACACCTGCTACGGGCTGGGGCCAGACAACGACGCGCGCTACGGGGAAGAGATCTCGGCGGTGACGGCGGAGGCGGTGCGCGAGGTGGCGCGGCGGGTGATCGACTTCGAGCGTTCCGCGCTGGCTGTGGTAGGACCGTGACCGATGCGCAGCGTGTTGCCCTTCGTCGCGGCCGTCCTGCTGGCCCTCTCGGCCTGCAATGCGATCGTCAGCTTCAACCCGGAAGATCAGCCCTGCAACCCGCAGGCGTCGACCGAGGAAGAGAAGTGCCTGGACGGCTACGTGTGCCAGAACGGCAAGTGCAAGAAGGGCACGCTCCCGCCACCCGACGGCGGCCCGTAACCTCCGGTGATGGGAAACATCCGTTGGCGTTGGATTCAGTGCGGCGCGCGTGACTTCCGCTTCGACTCGCCGCTAGAGGGGCGCGCATGATGCGAGACGCGGTTCGACACGGCGGCGACCTGATCGCCTCGGTGCTGGCGCGGTGGAAGGTGCCGTACGTCTTCACCCTCTGCGGCGGGCACATCTCGCCGATTCTGGTGGGGGCGAAGGACAAGGGCCTGGCCATCATCGACTGCCGCGACGAGAAGAACGCGGTGTTCGCGGCGGACGCGGTGGCGCGGATGACGGGCATCCCCGGGGTGGCGGCGGTGACGGCGGGGCCGGGGGTGACCAACGCCATCACCGCGCTCAAGAACGCGCAGCTGGCGCAGTCTCCGCTGGTGCTCTTCGGGGGCGCGACGGCCACGGTGCTCAAGGGCCGGGGCGCGCTGCAGGACATCGACCAACTGTCGCTCATCCGTCCGGCGGTGAAGTGGGCGGCGAAGTGCAACACGGTGGGCCACCTGGAGCCGATGCTGGAGCGCGCGTTGCGCGAGGCGACCAGCGGGGTGCCGGGCCCGGTCTTCCTCGAGGTGCCGGTGGACGTGCTGTACCCCGAGTCCGTCGTCCGCGAGTGGTACCTGAAGGAGAGCGGCGCGGCCGAAGGGAAGACGCTCACGCAGAAGGCCCTGGGCCTGTACCTGAAGGGGCACCTCTTCCGGCAGTTCCACGTTCCCCATGTGGACGTGGGAGGACTGCTGCCGGAGCTGGAGCGCCCACAGGATCTCGATGGCCTGCTCGGCCGGGCCGCGGCGATGCTGAAGAAGGCGGAGCGCCCGGTGCTGGTGGTGGGCAGCCAGACGATGGTGAACCTGAAGGACGTGGGGCCGTTGGCGCGCGCGGTGGAGACGCTGGGCGTGCCGGTGTGGCTGGGGGGCATGGCCCGCGGGCTGCTCGGGCGGCACGGCCCCACGCAATTCCGGCACGCGCGCGGGAAGGCGCTCAAGGAAGCGGACCTGGCGATCGTCTGCGGCTTCCCCTTCGACTTCCGGATGAAGTACGGCCTGGGCTTCGGGCGGAAGACGAAGGTGATCTCCGCCAACCTCTCGGCGGAGGAGCTGACCAAGAATCGCCGGCCGGACCTGGCGGTGAAGATGAACGCCGGCGACTTCCTGGTGCGGCTCGCCGGGCGGGCGCAGGCGGACGCGAAGTGGCAGGGCTGGGTGGACACCTGCCGGCAGCGCGAGGACGCGCGCGACGAAGAGATCCGCAAGAAGGCGAACCCGGCGGGTGAGTTGGTGGATCCGATCCACTTCTTCCAGCGGCTGGAAGAGAAGCTGGCCGACGACTCGGTGCTGGTGGTGGACGGCGGCGACTTCGTGGCCACCGGGGCGTACGTGCTGCGGCCGCGCAGGCCCCTGTCCTGGCTCGATCCCGGAGTGTTCGGCACCCTGGGCGTGGGCGGCGGCTTCGCCGTGGGCGCGGCGGCCGTGCGGCCGAACGCGGAGGTGTGGATCATCTACGGCGACGGCTCCTCGGCCTACAGCTTGAGCGAGTTCGACACCTTCGTTCGGCACGGCATGGCGCCCATCGCCGTCATCGGCAACGACGCCTCCTGGCAGCAGATCGCCCGCGATCAGGTCACCATTCTGGGCACCGACGTGGGCACCACCCTGCTGCGCACCGACTACGAGAAGGTGGCCGAGGGGTACGGGGGCGTCGGCCTCAGGCTCACCGACCCGAAGAAGATCGACGCGGTGCTGGACGAGGCGAAGGCCTTGTCCCGGAAGGGGAAGCCGGTCTGCATCAACGTGCACATCGCGAAGACCGACTTCCGCGAGGGCTCGATCTCCGTCTGACGCGGCGCCGGCCGGGAGGCGGCGCTCAGGCCTTGAGGCCGTCGAGGATGAGGGTGGTCAGCGCCGCCGGCACCTCCAGCACGTCGCCGATGTCCTCACCCTGCAGCACGGCGAGCAGGAGCCGCTCTGTGGCGCCCACCACCGACAGGGCGCTCACCGACACGGGGATGGGCTTCAGGATCCGGTGCTGCTGGGCCTTGGTGGTCATCTCCAGGGCGTAGCGCGTCACCAGCGCGGCCAGATCGATGATCGGCTTGCGCGCGCCCACCGCGGGTGCGCGGGACTCCTGGAGGTAGAGGCGCACCTCGCCGGGGTGCTCGAGGAGCAGGGTGGCCAGGACTTCGCCGATCCGCTTGTAGGCCCTCACCTGGGTGTCTCGCGTGGCGGCGGTTTCGAGATCGCTGCTGGTGGCCTCCAGGGCGTCCACCATCACGCGCTTCGTCTCGGACATCAGGTCGTCCACCAGGGCCGTCTGGTCGGCGAAGTAGCGGTAGAAGCTGCCCTTGGCCATCTTCGCCGCCTTCATGATGTCGTCCACCGAGACGCCTTCGATGCCGCGCTCGAGGAAGAGCAGGAGCGCCGCGTCGCGGATGGCCTGGGACTTCTTGAGGCGGTTGGTGTCGCGCACGCCGCCGGGCGGGCCGGGGCGCTTCAAGGCCATGCCTTTGGGGCTGGTCACTTCCCGCTTCGCGCGCGCGGAGCTCATTCGAGGCGCGCTTCGTACACCAACTGCTCGCGCTGTCACCGCTTCTTCTTGGTGACTTCGGCCTGGGCGCGCTGGAGGCGCTCGACGCGCTGCTGGGGCGACTCGTGGCCGACGAAGTTCGCCGCGCGTGCCGCCACTTCGACGGCCTTGCGCTTCAGCGAGGACTCCTCGTACTGGTACTCCGGGCCGTGGGACTTGCCGAAGGCGGCGAGGAAGGCCCGGGCCATGTCCCGTTCGTCCTCCGGGGAGGCGTCGATGAGGAGCGCCACGGCCTCGCGGTGCCCGTTTGCGGCGGCCTTGAGCAGCGCGGTTTCCCCTTCGGAGTCCTTCCAGGTGGGTTCCGCGCCTGCGGCCAGCAGCAGCTTCACCAGGTCCGTCCGGCCTGCGGCCGCCGCCTCGATGAGGGGCGTTCGGTTCCCCGGGCCCAGTTGATTCACGTCCCTGGCCGTCTCGAGCGCCGCCTGCACCTGCGCCGCGTCCCCGGCTTCAACCGCCTCGTAGAGCGTCATGCGCTTCGTGACTCCCGGTGAAAGTGTCACCCGCTTCGTCGTTGGAGACTCTACTTCCAGTCCGGCCCGCGATTTCTGCTGGCCGTGACGTGACTTCTGGCCTCGAGGTGTGCCATGCCGTGCGCCCATGTCGGGCCTTCGCCTCGCCGTGGTGTTCCTCTGCTCGTGTGTCTTCGCGGCCTGCGGCTGCGGTCAGGACAAGATCAAACCCAGCTACATGCCCACGCTGCCCGACTCCGGGACGGACACGTGCGTGCCGCAGGTGGAGGCCTGCAACGGCCGCGACGACGACTGCGACGGGCAGGTGGACGAGGATCAGCCCACCCAGCGCTGCGGCGTGGGCGCGTGCGAGCGGGAGCAGCCGACCTGCGTGGGCGGCGCGTACCACCCCTGCACGCCTGGTCAGCCCGGCGCCGAGGTGTGCAACGGCCAGGACGACGACTGCAATGGCGCGGTAGACGAGTCGTTGGCCCCGCAGATGTGCGGCGTGGGTGAGTGCGCGGTGGTGCAGCCCTCGTGCGTCGATGGGGCGGCTCCGGCGTGCCTGCCCGGTGCTCCGCAGGTGGAGTCGTGCAACCGGAAGGACGACGACTGCGACGGGACGGTGGACGAGGATCTGCTGACCAACACCGCGGGCGATCGCCGCATCACCAATGATCCCGCCTCCAGCGACTACGTGTACATCGCCGACGGGGACAACAACGGCTTCGGGCTGGTGTGGCAGGACAAGCGCGCCACCTCCAACGGGCAGATCTTCTTCGCGCCGCTCGATCCGCAGGGCAACCGCCTGGGCAACGACGTGCGGGTGTCCTTCACCTCGGGCAACTCCACCCACCCGGCGATGGCCTGGAGCGGCAGCCGCTGGGGGCTGGTGTACACGGACGACGCCACCGGCACCGAGCAGCTCTTCTTCCGCCCCCTCGATGGCGCCGGCAACCCGCAGGCCGCGGCGACCCGGTTGAACACCTCCACCAGCGCGTCCGACTGGCCCGACGTGGTGTGGACGGGCACGGCCTTCGCGGTGGCCTACGACGACGAGCGCGCGGGGGCGAACAAGCACGACATCTTCTTCCAGCGGATCGATCCCACGGGGCAGCGGCTGGGCGGGGAGCTGCGCGTGACGACGGATCCAGGCAGGCAGTCCAGTCCGGTGCTCAAGTGGAACGGCAGCGAGTTCGGCCTGGTGTGGACGGACTACCGCTTCCAGCCCAACCGGGAGGTGTACTTCCGCCGGCTGGCGTCCGACGGGCAGTCGCTGGGCCCCGAGGTCCGCGTGACCAACGACGCGGCGGACTCGGCGTGGCCGGACCTCGCGTGGAACGACGTGGACAAGGAGTGGGCGGTGGTGTGGCACGACACACGCGACGGCAACGCCGAGGTGTACTTCGCCCGCTACGACGCCCAGGGCAACCGCCGGGGCGCCGACACGCGCCTCACGGTGGCCGCGGGCTTCTCCGGCTACCCCAGCATCGACTGGAACGGCTTCCAGTACGGCGTCTCGTGGCAGGACGACCGCGTCGCCGCGAACAGGCCCGCCATCTACTTCGCGCAGGTCTCGGCCGAGGGCCGGAAGAACGGCGGCGATCTGAAGCTGTCCAGCGGGAGCGGCTCGAGCAGCTTCACCACCGCGCTGTGGAACGGGACAACCTTCGCGTTCTGCTGGCGGGACGATCGCAACGCCAACACCGAGCTCTACTTCGCGTACGTCGGCTGTCCGAACTGAGGCGCCTCCACGCCGGACGACGGCCCGGGAATGAGCGAGACTCCAGGGCCATGTTCGGGTTCGGGAAGAGACGGCCGGAAGACGGCAACAAGCTGACGCAGCCCGTGCCTCCGGGCTGGAACGTGGTGGACCTGGGCCTGCTGGGCGCGGGCGGCATGTCGCGCGTATACCGCGTGCGCGACGAGAGCCTCGGGCGCGAGGTGGCCTTCAAGGTGCTCCGGCCCGAGCTTGCCGAAGAGGGAGAGGCGCTGGCCCGCTTCGTCGAGGAGGCGCGGATCACCGCCCAGCTCGATCACCCCAACATTCCCCCGGTGTACGCGCTGGCGGCCGATCGCAAGCGCACCACCTGCTTCACCATGAAGGTGCTGGAAGGCCAGAGCCTGCAGCAGATCCTCGAGCAGAACGAAAAGGAAGGCATCGACGGGCTGTTCGCCGCGCTCGACGTGCTGGTGCGGGTGTGTGAGGCGGTGGCCTTCGCCCACGCGCGCGGGGTGCTGCACCTGGATCTGAAGCCGTCCAACGTGATGGTGGGCGAGTTCGGGCAGATCTACCTGGTGGACTGGGGGCTGGCGCGCCGCAAGGTGGAGCTGCCCACGCGGGAAGAAGACGAGGGGCTCGTCCAGGGCACGCCGGCGTACATGCCGCCAGAGCAGGCGCGAGGGCAGAACTGGGCCCTGGACGAGCGCAGCGACGTGTTCGCCCTGGGCGGCGTCCTGTACCGGATCCTCGCGGGCAAGCCGCCCTTCGTGGGCCTCGACGCCGACACCACCAAGGAGCTGGCGGTGAAGGGCCGGGCGCCCCCGCCGGCTCGACGGGACGGGCAGCCGATGCCGCGCCGGCTGGTGGCGATGTGCATGCGCGCGCTCTCGGAAGATCCCGCGCAGCGTTACCCGTCGGTGGGCGACTTCAAGCAGGAGCTGGAGGAGTTCATCCGCGGGACGGCCCAGCTTCCGCGGCTGCAGTTCGCTCCGGGCGACGCGATCGTCCGCGAAGGCGAGACGGGCAGCGCGGCGTACGTGATCCTCGAAGGCCACTGCCAGGCCAGCCGGGTGGTGGCGGGCAAGCAGCAGCAACTGCGCCTGTTGGGCCCGGGCGAGATGTTCGGCGAGACGGCGGTGCTGACGGGCTCGCCCCGCACCGCGACCGTGACGGCGCTGATGGAGACCACGGTGGCGGTGGTCGATCAACTGTACCTGCAGGAAGAGCTGGAGCGCAGCTCCTTCATGTCGCTGGCGATCCGCACGGTGGCGGGCGCCTTCCTCGACCTGAACGCCCAGACGGCGGCGCTGCTGGAGGAGCAGAAGAAGGAGCGCGTGGTGGAGCTGTCCCTGCGGCACCTGGCGCTGCAGGGCTTCGACGGCCCGGGGGGCACGCGGCGCACGCCGTGGCTGGCGCTGCTCGCCAAGCTCTTCAACGAGACGGGCCTGCCCCAGGAGGAGATCACCCGGCGCGTCACCCGCGCGAAGGGGCTCACGCTGGACGGCGAGTACCTGAGCCTTCGGCCGTGACCGCCGGGCCGCAACTCTTCCGCCACAGCCCCGAGTACACGCCTTCACGCCCGAGCAGATCCTCGTGCGTCCCCTGCTCCACCACCCTGCCCTGCTCCAGCACGACGAGCTGATCCGCCTTCCTCACGCTGGAGAGCCGGTGCGCGATGATCAGCGCCGTCCTCGACTGGAGCACCTCGTCCAGCGCCTTCTGCACCTCCTGCTCGCTCTGGGGATCGAGGTTGCTGGTGGCCTCATCGAGGATCAGCACGGGCGCTCGGGCAAGGACGGCCCGCGCCAGGCACAGCCGCTGCTTCTGGCCTCCAGACAGCGTCACCCCGCGCTCGCCGATGGGCGTGTCCAGCCCCTTCGGCAGGGCCCCGATGAAGTCCCAGGCGTGGGCCACCCGGCAGGCCTCCTTCAGCTCGTCCTCGGAGGCCGCGGGCCGGGCGACGAGCAGGTTGGCGCGAACGGAGGCGGAGAAGAGCATCGCCTCCTGGGTGACGAGGGCGAACTGGGCGCGAACGGACGCGACGGTGGCCTGCGCCGCGTCCACGTCGTCGAAGCAGATTGAGCCGCGCTGTGGCACCTCGAAGCGCAGCAGCAGCGTGGTGAGGGTGCTCTTGCCGCTGCCGCTCTCTCCGACCAGGGCGGTCACCTTCCCCACCGGCAAGGTGAAGGACACGCCGTCCAGCGCGGGCCGATCTCCCCAGGCGAAGGCCACGTCCTTCACGACGATCTGCTGGCGGACGGGCGGCAGCGCGCGCGCCCCGGGGGCGTCCTGCACGGCCGGCGGCGTGGACAGCAGGTCCTCGATCCGCTCCAGCCCTGCGGCGGCCGCGACGGCGAACTGGCTGACGCGCCCCAGATCCTTGGCGGGCTGGTACAGCAGCACCACGGCGCCGAGGAAGGACACCAGATCCTGCGGCTCGACGGCCGAGGTGGCCACGGCCCAGGCGAGGGAGCCGCCGATGGCCAGGGAGGCGAGGACCTCCATGAACCCGGGCACGGCGGCGCGGGACCAGGCGGCGCGGGTGAGCGCGTGCTCGACCTCGCCGGCGTGGCGGGCGAAGCGGTGCGCCTCGGCGCTCTGGGCGTTGAAGGCCTGGAGCGTGCGCAGCGCGCCCAGCCCCTCCTGCACCTGGGCGGCCAGCGTTCCCAGCGCGGCCTGGCCCTGGCGGGTGCGGCCCATCAGCGCGCGGGTGAGCCTCGCCGCGGGGAGGATCGCCACCGGCACCGCGGCCAGCGCCAGCAGCGACAGCTTCCACGACAGCGACACGGCCACCGCCACCAGGATGACGATCTGCAGCGTGTCGCGCAGCCAGGACGCCACGGTGTAGGTGGCGGCCTGCTCCACGGCGGCCACGTCGGCGGTGAAGCGGCTCAGCAGATCCCCCGACAACCGCCGCGACACCTGGGCCGGGGACAGCCCGAGCAGCTTCTCGAAGACGCGCCGCCGCAAGTCGACGACGACGCGCTGGCCGAAGAGGCCGACGAAGTAGAACTGCCCCAGGTACCCGACGCCTTTGATCGCGCCGATCACCAGCACCACCGCGGGGAAGACCCAGATCCACCGCTCCTTCGGGAGCGCCTCCAGGCTGGGTGCCCAGGCGCCGAGCCGGCCCAGCCCGTCCTCGCCTCCGGTGAGGAGGAAGCGCAGCGCCGGCCCCATCAACCAGGCGTACGCGCCGGTGGTGAGCCCCACCACGGCCATGCAGACAAACGCGATGACCAACAGGCCTCGGTGAGCCCGGCCCAGCTCCAGCAGGCGCCGCATTGCAGTCAGGAGTGGCGAGCGGACGGACGGCTGGGCCATTGGCGCGCGGGCACCATAGACCAGGCTCGGCGAGGGCGCTGCGAGCCGCTTTGACTCGCTCCGCGGCTAGGGGCTACGGCCGCACCCGAGATGACGTGCTCGTGGTTGCAGGCGAAGCGTCGGGAGATGAGCACGCCGCCGACGCCCGCGTCGCCCTGACTGTTTCCGCGCGGCTCGGCTTCTCACTGCCCTGCGTTCATCTCCGCGGCGCGACCCTGAGCCTCGGCAAGCGTGGGCACGTTCCACTCCGCGCGCTCGGCGTCGGTAGTCGTCGGATCGACCGGCCACAGCTCCCACGGCCCGGTGTCGTCCTTGCGCTTGTACTGCGTGCCGTATTTCTGCGGCTTGCCTTCGAACATGAGCTTGCGATCGGTCGCCGCGGCGACGAGCCACCGGGCGCCGTCGTGCTCTGGATCGCGCTTGATTGCCTCGAGTGACAGCATCCGCGCGCGCTCGATGTGCGCGGGAGTCGAACCGTGTTGGAACACCATCGCCGCGTGCCAGAAGTCGTCGGCGGTGATCGCTCCGTTCGCCGCGAGGATCTCGTGGGTGCGCTTTTCGCGCTCGAGGTCACGCGGCGCGACGAGCGCCCAATCGGTCTCTCCCTGACGATCGCCCTGATCCTCGTCGAAGATCCGCGTGAGCTCCTTGTTGTTCCCGTCGACACGAGCGGCCAGCCGGTGCGGATAGGCCTCGAGCAACGCCGGCCAGCGCGCGTCGCCGTGCAGGCTGTCGAGATCGGTGTCGGAGATGAGGTGGTTGAGTGGCACGGGCCGACGCTCGAGGTGTGCCTGATCGAGCGCCCGGAACGCCGCGTCGCGGTCGCCACCCAGCGCGGCGCAGCACGCCTGACTGTAGTGCGCGGCCAATTTGCCGAACTTCTCGGCGCACTGCTGAAAGTCCTTCGCCTCGTAGGCGGCCTCTCCCTGGCTCCTCAGCGCACGACGCTCTACGCGCGTCAACTTCGTCGGAGCGACACAGCCAAAAGACATCACCGCCGCCACCGCGAGCCAGAGTCGGGTCATGGGGGCAATCATTCCTTCGCGCGAGGAGTTTCTTCAAGCAATCACGCGTGAGGTCGAGCCCCCCGAGGAAGGCAGCATGCCCTGGCTCGGATCGATGGACACAACGCCGGTGCCGCTTCAAGACGGCCGGTGAGCCGCCGGGGCTGCTGTTTGACTACGGTCGATCTGGTGCCGTGACGGACCCTTCACGAAGGACTGACCGTCAACTGCGCGAGCGCGTTGCGCCGCGAGAGGGCAGCCAAGGTGCTTTGTGCGGTTGCGGGTCCGAGCAGCTCAGCCAAGCGACGACGATCTCTGCCGGGCTCCTCTGCGCGGTCAGCATGGCGCGTCGATGCAGCCGCGCCCACCTCCCTGGACTGCGTTCGCAGGCTCGGCGAGGGCGCTGCGAGCCGCTTTGACTCGCTCCGGGGCCCTGGGCTACGGCCACACCCGAGATGGACGTGCTCGTGGTCGCAGGCGAAGCGTCGGGAGATCAGCACGCCGCCGACGTGGTGGCCGCGCTCAAGCGCAAGCGCGGGGATCTCCGCTTCTTCGGCATGGGGGGCCCGAAGCTGGCGGCCCACGGCGTGGAGCTGGTGCACGGCGCGCACGAGCTCTCGGTGATGGGGCTGGTGGAGGTCCTCCCCAAGGTGCCGCGGATCTGGCGGGTGCTGCGCGATCTCGAGGCGGCGGCGAAGCAGCGAGGGCCCGCGTGCGCCCTGCTGGTGGACGTGCCGGACTTCAACCTGAGGCTGGCCAAGAGGCTCAAGCGCCTGGGCATCCCCGTGGTGGCGTACGTTGCGCCGATGGTGTGGGCGTGGCGGGAAGGCCGGACGAAGACGATCGCCCGCCGCTACGATCGACTGCTCTGCATCCTCCCCTTCGAAGAGCAGTTCCTTCGCGAGCGCGGGGTGAACGCCGTCTACGTGGGGAACCCGGTGGTGGACCAGGTGCCGCCCGTCGCCGAGCCCGCGCACTTCCGCCGCGCGCTGGGCCTCGACGAGAGGACGCCGGTGCTCGCGGTGCTGCCGGGGAGCCGCCGCAGCGAGATCGCGCGCATCCTCCCCACGCTGGTGAAGGTCTGCCAGCAGGTGAAGGCGCGCCGCCCCGCGCTACAGCCGGTGCTCCCGGTCGCGCCCGGGCTTCCCAACGAGCTGCTGGCGAAGCACTTCGAGGGCAGCGGGCTGTCGCCGGTGCTCATCGCCGGCCGCGCGGCGGAGGTGGTGGGCGCCAGCGAGGTGGCCCTGGTGGCGAGCGGGACGGCGACACTTGAAGCGGGACTGATGCGCCGGCCGATGGTGGTGGTTTACCGGATGAACGCGCTCAGCTACCAGGTGGGGAAGGCGCTGGTGCGGATCCCCTTCTTCAGCTTGATCAACCTGCTGGCGGGCAAGCGCGTGGTGCCGGAGCTCTTGCAGGCCGACTTCAACGTGGAGCGCGTGGTGCAGGAGCTGGAGCCCCTGTGGGACGGGCCGGCGCGGGACTCGTGCCTCACAGGGCTGGACGAGGTGCGCGCGGTGCTGGGCAGCAACGGCGCCGCGGATCGCGCCGCCGACGAAGTGCTGGCGGTGCTGGCCTGATTCACCCGAAGGTCATTGCGAAGGGAAGTGATGCTGCGCACTCGACACCTCCTCGGCCTGCTCGTCGCGGCCTGCGTCACCCACGGGCGCCCGTTCAACAACAGCTCGGTCGACTTCAACGGCGGGCGCTTCCACCGCCTGCAGACACCGGGCGAGCTGGAGACCGTCGCCGACGCGGTGGTGGCGATCATGGAGGAGAGCAACGCCAGCCTGGTGAAGCGGCGCACCACCAAGCGCCAGACGGTGGTGCTGTCCTTCCGCCAGTCCATCGAGCGCGCGGCCGGCACCACCACCGAGGCGACCAGCGCCCCGGCGTCCAGCGAGTGGTTCCCCGCCGGCACCTTCAACTCCGAGACGGCGACGCGCGCCGACTACCTCGCGTACGGCGCCTTCTTCTACGTGGAACTCACCCGCCTCGACGAAGGCGGCGTGGAGGTGAGCGCCGTGGGCCTGCCCGTCGTCGACGGCCTCACCTCGTGTCCCCAGGTGGTCTCGCCCTACCGCGAGTGCCGGCCCGAGGAGGCGCCCGGCCCCGACAGCTTCTCGGATCACGTGGAGCGGGTGAGCGACATCTCCGTGACGGGCGAGAAGGAAGCCGAGGTGCTCACCGGCCTCCTCGCGCAGCTCCAGCGCAAGAAGTGGCAGGACCGCTTCAAGGTGCCTGCGGCCAGCGCGCCCTGAAGGGCCGTCGGCGCTCAGCCCGCCTTCATCGCGCCGGCCACCATCGCCTCCAGGCGCTCCAGCGCCGCCTGAAGCGACTGCATCGACGGCCCGAAGGAGAAGCGCACGTACTGCCGGAAGCGGCTGCCCCGCGCCGCGCGTCGCTTGCCCGGGTTCACGTCGAAGAACTCGCCCGGCACGACGATCACCTTCTTCTTGAGCGCCTCGCGGAAGAAGCCCATCCCGTCGTTGAGCGGCGGCGGCAGGTGCCCCACGTTCCCCCAGACGTAGAACGTCCCGTCCGGCACGCGATCCGCCCGCACCCCCAGCTTCATCAACCCGGCCAGCAGGCGATCGCGCTTCTCGCGAAACACCCGGTGGATCGCGTTCGTCTCCGCCACCACGTGGGCCTCTTCCAGCAGCGGAATCGCCGCCCGCTGCGCCGGCTTGTTCCCGCCTCCGTCGAGGAAGCTGCCCGCCGAGGCCACCGCGTCGATCACCTGCTTGGGCCCCACCGTCCACGTCACCCGCCAGCCCGGGTAGCGCCAGTTCTTGGTCAGCCCGTCGAAGATCACGATCGGATCGCGGTTGACGTCCTCCACGTACCGCGCCGCGCTCTCCACCGGCAGGCGCCCCGGCGGCGTGCTCCACAGGTAGTGCGAGTAGAACTCGTCCACCAGCAGCGCGCAGTCCAGCTCCCGGCTGGCCGCCACCCACTTCTCCAGCTCCTCGCCCTGCACCGCCTTCCCCGTCGGGTTGCACGGGTTGGACAAGAGCAGCGCAGACAGCCCGCGCCCGAGGATCTCCTTGCGCAGATCCTCCGGCGAGAAGGCGTAGCCGCGCTCACCCTCCAGCAGGATGGGGATGGGGGTGAAGGCCTTGAAGATGTCCAGAAGCTCCTCGTACGCGGTGTAGTCGGGCAGGAAGTGGCCCAGGTTGATGTGCCCCAGGGCCGCCGCCGCGCGCGTCAACGCCGCCCGCCCACCGCCCGACACCGACACGTTGTCGGGGCCGTACTGGCTCTTCTTCCCCTGCCGGTAGAGCCGGTTGTACAGCGCGGCGATCGCCACCCGCAGCTCCATCAACCCCGGCACCGGCGCGTACTCCTGGTCGTCCACGTCGATGGCGATCTGGTGGATCCGCTGCGGCGCGCCCGGCAATTCACCCGTCTCCGGCTGCCCCTGCCCCAGGTTGCACCAGTCCGGATCCTTCGGGCTGAAGCCCAGGCGGGTGGCCTCGGTGGTGACGAAGATGACGCCGGTGCGGGGCACCTGGCGGAAGGCACTCATCGGACTGTCGTCACTCACGGGCGCGAACTTCCTCCAGCGCGGCGGCCAGCGCCACTTCCAGCTCTTGCTGGGAGAACTTCAGGGACAGCCGGTCGATTCCACCCACCGCCACCACCGGCACCTGGTGGCGGTAGCGGGAAAACCACTCCTCCCGCTCGAAGATGTCCCGCTCCACCAACTCAAAGCCCCACGCTCGCCGCGCCGCGTGCAGCAGCTCCAGGGCGTCCGCACACAGGCTGCACGAAGGACGTGTGTAGACCTCCACGAGGGTTGTGCTCAGAATAGCGCGCATGCGGGGACTCACCGGCGACTTCTCGACGATGCCCTTGAAGGACCTCGTCGTCTACCTCGCCAACCGTATGGCCACCGGGACCCTCACCCTCGAGCACGGCACCATCATCAAGCAGGCCGTCCTCGACGAGGGCCAGGTGGTCAACGCGTCGTCCAACGTGCCGCGCGAGTTCCTCGGCCAGTTCCTGATCAACTTGGGCCACATCAACGAGGAGCAGTTCCAGCGCGCCTGGGCCACCCAGCAGGAGACGAAGGTCTTCCTCGGCCGGATCCTCCTGATGATCGGCCTCATCACCGAGGAGAACCTCACCGCCGTCCTCCAGCTCAAGTTCCGCGAGACGCTGCTGGAGGCCTTCGACTGGAAGGACGGCACCTTCGCCTTCGAGGCCGGCGTCACCCCCAACCTGCCCGATGGAGCGCAGGTGCGGCTGCCGCTCGTCGACGTCCACAAGGAAGCAGACTTCCGGGTGCGCGCCTGGCAGCACTTCCGGCGGGCCTTCCCCCGCGGTAGCTGCACGGTGACCTTGAAGCGCGAGAACCTGGCAGAGCCCCCCCGCCCCGGCAGCATGGACGAGAAGGTGCTGCACTTCATCGAGGACGGGATGACGCTCGAAGAAATCGGCCTGCGCACCCACGCCACCGACTTCTTCCTCTACAACCGGCTCTACGCGCTGTACCGCCTCGGGGCGTTGATCGTCCACGACGGGGCGGAGGACTTCGAGATCGACGTCGAACTGGGCCTGGGCGACAACCCCACCCCCGAGCAGCTCCTCGAGCACGCCCGGAAGTTCTACGAGCAGGGGAACCTGCGCGACGCGTGGGCGCTGAGCCGCCGCGCCAACCAGCTCACCCCCAGCCTCGACGCCGCGCTGCTCCAGCGCCAGGTGGAGGTGGCCTGGCTGCCGAAGCTCAAGGCCAGCCTGATCGCCTCGGGGAAGAAGCCGGCCATCGCCTTGAGCGCCGGCGAGCTGGCCAGGCTGCCCCTGTCCGCGTCCGAGCGGTACCTGATCTCCCGCGTCGACGGCCGCCGCACGGTGGAGAACATCATCCGCGTGGCGCCCCTGAGCGAGCTCGAGGCCCTGGCCTTCGTCGACCGCTTCGTCGCGCAGAAGTGGGTGTCGTTGCCGTGACCCGCCGGGTCGATCAGCTCCTCTCCAGCCTGGGCTATTGCTCCCGCAAGGAAGCGCGGGCCCTGTGCGAGGCAGGCCGCGTCACCGTGGACGGCGTGGCGTTGGACGACGTGTCCGCGCGGGTAGTGCCCACGAAGGTGCTGCTGGACGGCGCGCCGCTCGACTTCCCCGACGGCCTCTTCGTGATGATGCACAAGCCCACCGGCCTGGTGTGCAGCCACGACAGCCGTGACGGCGCGCGCATCTACGACGTGCTGCCCGAGCCGTGGCTGCGCAGAGACCCTCGAGTCAACACCATCGGCCGGCTGGACAAGGACACCAGCGGCCTCATCCTGCTCACCGACGTGGGCGCCCTGGTGCAGCGCTTCACCTCGCCGAAGCACCGCGTGGACAAGGTGTACGAGGCGACGTTGGACGGCACGCCGGATCCGCAGGTGATCGCCGCCTTCGCGAAGGGCGTCGCGCTCGACGGTGAGGAAGGCGTGACGCTGCCCGCGAGGCTGGAGGTGCTGGGCGAGCGCCTGGCCCAGGTGACGGTGCGCGAAGGCAAGTACCACCAGGTGCGCCGCATGTTCGCCGCCTGTGGGCTGCACGTCGCTGCGCTCAAGCGCACGCGCTTCGGCGACTACTCGCTCGAAGAGTTGCCCGAGGGCGAATGGCGCCCGCTGCCGGTGCCCTGACGCGCCCGTTGGCTCCCTGGCCTGCGCAGCGCCTGCGCCCGGGCCCGGCGGACGCCCGTGACAGGACGGGTGGCGTCGCGGGCATGGCCGGTGCAGTCTTCCGGAAGACCCAGGGGGAGACATGGCTGCGATCATTCCGCGGTGGGAGTGGCGGTGGTTCGGCGACCGGTTCGGCCCGGCGGAGGCGCGCCTCGCCGCGCTGGAGGCCAGCGAGGTGCACGAGAGCGACGAGCTGTACCTGCTGTCGGGCGCGGGCGACGACGTGAAGGTCCGCGACGCGCTGATGGACATCAAGGTGCTCGAGGAGACCGACGCCGACGGCCTGGAGCGATGGACGCCGGTGATGAAGGCCGGCTTCCCGCTCCCCGCCGCCGAGGTGGCGAAGGTGTTCGCGTCCTTGAAGCTGACCGCCCCGGCGCTCGCGCGCGACGCCTACACCCTGGAGCAGTTCACCGACGAGCTCGCGCTGCCCACCGGGAAGATCCGCGCGGTGAAGGTGCACAAGCGGCGCGTCCGCTACACAGTCGACGGCTGCATGGCCGAGCTGTCCGAGGTGGCGGCCAACGGCAAGCCGACGCGCACGCTGGCCGTGGAGGCGACCGACGCCGCCGCGGTGATCAGCGCCGTCCGGAAGCTGGGCCTCTGGGGCTACGTCAACACCAGCTACCCGCGCGGACTTGCGGCGTTGATAGACGGCGCGCCGCTCAAGGTGGCGGTGATCGACGCGGGCACCAACTCCATCAAGTTCCACGTGGGCGAGCGGGACGCGGGCGGGCGCTGGGGCACCGTGGCCGATCGCGCCGAGCTGACGCGCCTGGGGGAAGGCCTGAACGACACGCAGCAGATCTCCGGCGCCGCGCTGGAGCGGACCGTGGAGGCGCTGTCCGGCATGGTGGCCGAGGCCCGGCAGCACGGCGTGGGCGCCATCGTCGCGGTGGGCACCGCGGGCTTGAGGATCGCAACGAATCGGGAAGAGGTGTTGCGCACCATTCGGGAGCGCGCCGGCGTGGCGATCGAGGTCATCTCGGGCGAGGAGGAGGGGCGCCTGGCCTACGTGGCGGCCCGCGCGGGCCTGGGCCTGGACGGCGGCGGGGTGGTCGTCTTCGACACCGGCGGGGGCAGCTCGCAGTTCACCTTCGGGCGCGGCAATGAGGTCGACGAGCGCTTCAGCGTGGAGGTGGGCGCGGTGCGCTTCACCGAGCGCTTCCGCCTCGACGGGGTGGTGGATCCCCCGACGCTCAAGGAAGCGCTGGCCGCGATCGCCAGGGATCTTCAGCACCTCGACGGCCGCAAGAGCCCCGACGCGCTGGTGGCGATGGGCGGCGCGGTGACGAACATCACCGCGGTGAAGCACGGCCTGGCGAAGTACGATCCCGCCGTGGTGCAGGGCACGGTGCTGGACCGGGCGGAGCTCGACCGGCAGATCGAGCTCTATCGCACGAAGGACGCGGCCGCGCGGCGCTCCATCGTCGGGCTGCAGCCGAAGCGGGCCGAGGTGATCCTTGCCGGAGCCTGCATCGTCAAGACGGTGATGGAGAAGCTGGGCAAGCAGTCACTGACGGTCAGCGATCGCGGCCTGCGCCACGGCGTGCGGGCCGAGCGGTTCGGCGGCTGAACCTCAACGAAGGGAATTCCACATGGCGGCGACCCCGAAGGACCGCAATCCTTCGGGCGCACCCGCCCTCACCGACGGCCTGGGGATCGTGATCGCCGGGGGCCAGAAGACGAAGACGAAAGCGGCCATGGAGTACTTCACCAGCGAGATCAAGGCCGGCCGGACGAGCGAGGCGAGCCGCAAACTGCACTGACTCACGCACGCCATGGACTGAAGGCGACCGGGCCGAGGCGCGGCGGAAAGAAGCCGCCGCCAAACCGGAGGAAGCGCTTCAGTCGCTTGAGCGCTTCGCCCTCGCCTTGCCCCGCGCCAGCGCCGCGTGGGCCGCCGCCAGCCGCGCCACGGGCACCCGGAAGGGCGAGCAGCTCACGTAGTCGAGCCCCAGCCGGTGGCAGAGGTCGATCGACCTCGGATCGCCGCCGTGCTCGCCGCAGATCCCGATGTCCAGATCCGGCCGCGTCTTCCGGCCCAGGCGCACGCCCAGCTCCATCACCGCGCCCACGCCCCGCTCGTCCAGGGTGGCGAACGGGTTCTCCGCGAGGATCCCCTTCTGCAGGTACTCGGTGAGGAAGCCCGTCTCGGCGTCGTCGCGCGAGATGCCGAAGGTCGTCTGCGTGAGATCGTTGGTGCCGAAGGAGAAGAACTGCGCGTCCTCGGCGATCTGATCCGCCGTCACCGCCGCGCGGGGGATCTCGATCATCGTGCCGAACTTGAACTTCACCTTCTGCTGCTTCTCGCCCATCACCTGCTTGGCCACCTCCTCCAGCATGGTCTGCTCGAGGTGCAGCTCGTTGGAGTGCGCGATCAGCGGGATCATGATCTTCGGGAAGACCTTCACCCCGTCCTTCTGGCAGTCGCAGGCGGCCTCGAAGATGGCGCGGACCTGCATCTTCACCAGCTCGGGCATGTGAATGCCCAGGCGCACGCCGCGCAGGCCGAGCATCGGGTTCTGCTCGCGCAGCTTCTCGATCGCGGCCTTCAGCCTGGTCTTCTTCGCCAGCTCCTGCTCCAGCTCCTCCTTGTTCCCGTGCTTGAGCTCGAGCCGCGTCTCCAGGACGGTGACGTCGCGGCAGACCTCCTCGAAGCGCGGGAGGAACTCGTGCAGGGGCGGATCGATCAGGCGGATGGTGACCGGCAGCCCGTCCATCGCGCGGAACAGCCCGTCGAAGTCGCTGCGCTGCATGGGCAGCAGCTTCGCCAGCATCTCCTCGCGCTCTTCGCCCGTGGCCGCGAGGATCAGCTTCTGGACGAAGGGCAGGCGTTCGGTCTCGAAGAACATGTGCTCGGTGCGGCACAGGCCGATGCCCTCGGCGCCCAGCGTGCGGGCCCGCTCGGCGTCGCGCGGGTAGTCGGCGTTGGCCCACACCCCCAGCGCCCGGTAGCCGTCCGCCCACCTGAGGAGCTCCAGCAGGTACGGATCCTCGAGGCTGGGCTGCATCATCTCCACCTTCCCGGTGAAGACCTCGCCGGTGGTGCCGTCCAGCGACACCCAGTCGCCTTCCTTCAAGGTGGCGCCCAGCTTCTTCACCTCCGCCACGCGCGCCTCGTCGTCGACGTCCATGGACAGAATGCCCACCACCGCCGGCTTGCCGAACTGCCGCGCCACCAGGGCCGCGTGGCTGGTGCGCCCGCCGCGCGAGGTGAGGATGCCTCTGGACGCCAGCATGCCGTGCACGTCGTCGGGCTTGGTCTCGGGACGGATCATGATCACGTCCTTCTTCTCCTTCGACCAGGCCTCCGCGGTGTCCGCGTCGAAGGCCAACTGGCCGACCGCCGCGCCCGGCGACACGTTGAGGCCGGTGGCGACGAGCCGCCCTTCGCTGCGCGCCTGCTTCACCGCGCCGGCGTCGAACTGCGGGTGGAGGAAGAAGTCCACGTGCTCGGGCTTGACCCGCTGGACTGCTTCCTCGCGGGTGATCAGCTTCTCTTTCGTCAGCTCCACCGCGATCCGCACCGCCGCGCGGGCCGTGCGCTTGGCGTCACGGGTCTGCAGCATCCACAGCTTGGACTTCTCTACGGTGAACTCGATGTCCTGCACCTCGCGGTAGTGCTTCTCGAGCAGCCGGGCGATCCGCTTCAGCTCGGCGAAGGCCGCCGGCATCTGCTGCTCCAGCTCGTTGATCTCCTGCGTCTCGCGGGTGCCGTTCACCACGTCCTCGCCCTGCGCGTTGATCAGGTAGTCGCCTTCGAGCCGGTTCTCGCCGCTGGACACGTTGCGGGTGGTGGCCACGCCGGTGGCCGAGTCCTGCCCCAGGTTGCCGAACACCATGGTGACGACGTTCACCGCCGTCCCCAGGTCGTCGGGGATGCCGGCCGCCTTCCGGTAGTCCTGCGCGCGCTTGCCCTTCCAGCTCTTGAAGACGGCCTCGGTGGCCAGCCGGAGCTGCTCGTATGGATCGACGGGGAAGTCCCGCCCCGCGTGCTGCTTCACCAGGTCGCGGAAGGTGTGGGTGATCTGCTTCAGATCCTCGGCCTGCAGATCCGCGTCGTTCTTCACGCCGCGCCGGTCGCGGAACTCGCGCAGCACCTTCTCGAACGGCGCGTCCTCCACGCCCAGCACCACGCGCCCGTACATCTGCACCAGGCGCCGGTAGGCGTCCCAGGCGAAGCGCTCGTCGCCGGACAGGCGCGCCAGGCCGGCGGCCGTCTCGTCGTTGAGGCCAATGTTGAGGACCGTGTCCATCATCCCGGGCATGGAGAACTTCGCGCCCGAGCGGCAGGAGACGAGCAGCGGGTTTCCCGGATCGCCGAACTTCTTGCCCGTGGCCTCCTCCAGCGCCGCCATCGCCGCGCGCACCTCGTCCCACAGGCCCTTCGGGAAGGCGCTCGTCTTCAGGTACGCCCGGCACGCGTCCGTCGTCACCGTGAAGCCCGGAGGCACCGGCAGCCCCAGGCGCGTCATCTCTGCCAGGTTGGCGCCCTTGCCGCCCAGCAGCGCCTTCACGTCGTCCCACTTCTTCGCCTTCCTCTGCACGGCCTTGAGCTCGTCGAAGCCGTACACCCACCGCGCGCCGGTCTTCTTGCCCTTCCCCTTGCCGGACGAGCGGCCCTGGCGAGCGGACAGCGCGCTGCGAATCGATCCCTCGATGGTTGCGGTCATTTGCCCGCCCCCTTGTGCAAGAAGTGTGTGGCGCGACGTGCCCGCCGCGCGCCGCCGGCGGCCCGCAAAGGTTGCGCCTCCTGACTTCGCCGCGAAAGGAACGCGCCAAGCGGCAGGTGTCCGGCTAGGGTGCCGCGCCCGATGGACGACTTGAAGGAGATCGGCGCCGTCTGGCGCGGAGAGACGACGCGGGCGCTCAAGACGGGGCGCGTGGTGGTGCTGCTGGTGCTGTTCCTGTTGTTCGTCGGGCTGGCGTTGATGGGCGTGGGGCTGCTGGCGAACCAGGTGGTGGCCGGCGCGATGAAGACGGCTCCCGGCGTCGACGCCGAGCAGGTGAAGCAGGGCCTGATGGCCGCCAAGAAGCAGTTCCTCATGCAGTTCTTCACCGACGACGAGCGCCTGGCCGACTCGCTGGCCGCGCTGCCGCTGGTGCTGCTGGTGGTCTTCAAGCTCACCTTGCGCTTCGTCCCGCTGTTGATCGCCCTGATGGGCTTCGACCAGGTGGCGGGCGAGGTGGGGCCGAAGTCGATCCGCTACCTGATCGTCCGCGTGCGGCGCAGCTCGATCATCTTCGGCAAGTTCCTCTCGCAGGCGACGATCTTCACCCTGCTGCTCACGGTGTGCACGCTGGTGATGGTGCTGGTGTCGAAGATCCTCAACCCCGAGTTCAGCGCCGGGGACATGACGGTGTGGACGCTGAAGCTCGTCGGCAGCTCGGTGGTGCTGGCGCTGGCCTACCTGTCGTTGACCGCCCTGTGCAGCGCGGTGGTGCGGCAGGGCGCGGTGGCGCTGGTGCTGAACATCATCGGGCTCTTCGTCATCTGGTTTCTGGCGCTGGTGGGCGAGTACTTCCGCTTCCCCGGAGAAGCGGTGGCCGGCCAGCTCGATCTGATCCGCGCCGACTCGTGGGCGGCGTACCTGCGCTACGCGTCGGTGTGGCACTTCGGGCAGGATCTGCTGCACCCCGGGTGGGCGCGCTTCGCGTCGGCGGCGCTGGTGCACCTGGGCTTCGCCGCGCTCTTCCTGGGCCTCGCGCAGTTGGCGCTCAAGCGGAGGGATCTGTGAGCGGCGTGGCGATCGAGCTGAAGGACGTGTCCAAGCACTTCGGCGAGAAGCGCGCCGTCGATCACGTCACCTTCGACGTGCTGGAAGGCCAGTGCTACGGCCTCATCGGCCCCAACGGCGCGGGGAAGACGACCACCTTCTCGATGATGTGCGGCTTCCTCTTCCCCACCTCGGGGAAGCTGAAGGTGCTGGGCGTCAACCCGTCGGATCCCGGCGTGCTCAAGGGGAAGGTGGGCGTGCTGCCGCAGGACGCGATCCTCCCGCCGATGTGGCCGGTGGGCGCGCTGCTCACCTACCTGGGCGAGCTGTCCGGGCTGCCGTCGCCCCAGACCGAGGCCCGCGCCGTGCTCGAGCGCGTGCAGCTCCCCGAGACGTGGGCCGTGCAGTGCGGCGCGCTGTCGCACGGCATGGGCAAGCGGGTGGCGATGGCCCAGGCGCTGATGGGCAGCCCCCCCGTCGTCTTCCTCGACGAGCCCACGGCCGGCCTCGATCCGAAGATCGCCGCGTCGGTGCGCGCCCTGATCCGCGAGCTGAAAGGCCAGCACACGGTGGTGGTGTCCAGCCACAACCTGCAGGAGCTGGAAGAGCTGTGCGACGCCACGGCGATCCTCGACAAGGGCAGGCTGGTGAGCGCGGCGACGATGGCGGAGATGACCGGCGCCACCGCCGAGTTCCGCGTGCAGGTGGCCTCGGGCGCGGTGCCCCTGTCCGAGGTGAAGGCGCTGTCCGGCTGCCGCGACGCGAAGGTTGAGGCGAACAACGTGCTGTGCGTGCACTTCGACGGCCAGGGCGTGAAGCCGGAAGAGATCATCACCCGGGTGGTGAAGCTGCTCGCCGAGCGGAACGTGCTGATCCTCGGGGTGTGGCGCGGGAAGCGGCTCGAAGAGAAGGTGCTGCAGCTGACCTGAGCCGACTGGCCGAAGGAGCCCTCTCAGGCGCCGGCGGCGAGGGCGTCCTTGACGCTCTGCCGGGCCGCGACGCGCTCCTGCAGCGCCACGACGTTGGGCCAGGCCGTCAGCTCGTAGCCCCGCGACTTCAGCCCGCGGGCCGAGTAGAGCGCGTAGATGTCGAGGATGCTGAAGTCGTCGAGCACCCACTGGCGGCCGGCGAGGTGGCGGTCGAGGAAGTCGAAGCGCGGCGCGATGCGCTGATCGAAAAGCCACTGCTTGAAGTCGTCGGTGGCCCTGGGCGAGTAGAGCGGGCTGAGCCCCTTGTGCAGCTCGGTCGCGAAGAAGCTGAGCCACTCCTCGGCCCGCACCCGCGCGAAGCCCTGCGTGGGGAACAGCTTGCCCCCGCTCGTGTCCGAGAGGTACCGGGCGATGAGGCCCGCCTCGGTGAGGACCTCCCCGTCGTCCAACTGGAGCGCCGGCACCTGCCCCTTGGGGTTGATCTTGAGGTAGTCGTCGCCGTTGGCCAGCTTCTTGTCGGGCATGCCGACCTTCTCGAGGGTGAAGGGCACGGCCAGCTCGCGCAGGGTGACGTGAGGAATCAAGGCGCAGGTTCCGGGGACGAAGAAGAGCCGCATGGGCACCCGCTTTAGCGCATTACCAGAGTTCGTCGAAGTCCTGCGGCTCAGGGAAGGGCGTCAAGCCGAAGGTGGACATACACGTAGAGCGCGCACGCGGGGTAGGCCAGCAGGCACAGGTACAACGCTTGGACCGCTCGCAGCCGGCGGCGATTGATGGGCTCTACAGTCTTCCTGCTACGCAGCACTATTGCGATCACCACCGCCAACACCGAGGACCAGAGGAGGAACACGTTCAGCGCTGGTTCGAGCATTTCCGGAGCATAGAGCCCCGTCGCGGCGGCGCACACCACCCGAGCGCCTCCTGCAGCCGCTCCATGAGGGCTACTTCTTCTTCGCCCCCGCGCGGATCGCCGCGCGCGCCCGGGCGATCTGCTCCCGCGCGTCGCCCGTCACCTTGAGCGCCTCTCGGCAGACGCGGTGGTGCTCGGCCTTCGTCGTCTCGAACTGGCTCCACAGGAGCAGATCTCCGGCCAGCACCGGAACGAGCACCCTCTGGTCGATGAGGTACGAGGCGCTGTCCGGCTTCACCACCGACGACGTGACGAGCCCCTTCGCCACGCTGCGCTGAGAGATCATCTCGATCGTCACCGTCTCGCCCGCCCGTATGTCCACGGCCGCGACCACCACCGCCACCCTGGGCTCCTCGGCCCACGCCCCGGCCGAGGCCACCCATGCCATCAACGCCGCGAGCCGAAGCGTCATGGCGCCGTCTCCTTCCCGGCGGGCTTCCACGCCTTCGCCTCACGCTCGGCCACCTCGCGCCGCGCCTGCGTCACCGCCGCCTCGACCCGGAGCGCACACCCCGCTGCCGTCTGGAGGCCACCCGGCCGCGCGAGCTGCACCCAGGCGATCGCGTCGCCCTTCTGGACCGGCACCACCACCTGTGCGTCTTCGAGCACGGCCAGCTCCCCTGCAGGCACCAGGCTGGCCGTCACCAACGCCTCGGGGAAGTCAGCGGTGGCGAGGTGCCCGCGCTCAAGCTTGGCGCCTTCGGGAAGATCCACGGCCGCGACCACCACCTTCACCTGCTTCGCCGCGTCGGACAAAGGCTCGGGCAGCGGCTCCACCGTCCCCGTGGCCGCCGTCTCCGACGCCTGGCGCAGCGTCTCCTCTTGCGCCGCCCGGCCCGCCGCCTCCACCGCCGGGTGGATCGCGCGCTGGCAGTCGCCGGCCTGCTGGGCGTACTCGAGGGAGGCGAACTGGCCCCAGGTGATCGGATCGCCCGCGAGGATCGGGAAGTTCACCCTCCGGCCGATGATCAGCTGCGCGTCCTTTGGCAGCAGGTCGCCCTCGGTGACGAACAGCTCGGGGATTGAGCGCTGCGAGATCAGCTCGACCGTGAGCTCCGTCCCCTCGGGGACATCGACGGCCGCCACTACCACCGGCACCACCGCCCAGCCCTTCGTCGCCTCCGCCCGCTTCGACTTCGTCAGCAGCAGCACCCCTCCGCACGACAGGGGCAGCGCCAGCACGAACGCGAGCGCCGCGAGGACGAACGGCTTCATCGCGTACCTCCTCGAAGCGCCTCGCGGACCGCGCCCGGTGTCGTCGCCTTCGGAGCAAGCCCGCGCGCCTTGACCTCCGAGGAGCACGCGGCCCGCTCGTCCGCCTCGAGGAGCCACTTCCCGGGCGCGTCGTCGCCTCGCGCCTTCGAGACCTCGAAGTACCCCCAGCGTAAGGGCTCGCCCGCCGCGACCGGCACCAGCACCTGTTGCTTCACCACGTAGCTGGCGCTGTCCGGCTTCACCACCGAGGCGGTGACGAACTGCTCGGGGATCGACCGCTGGGTGATGTCCTTCATCGTCACCTCGGCGCCCGGGGCGACCGCCTGCGCCGCCACCACCACCGGCACCAGATTCCAGCCCCGATGCGCTTCGGCCTCGGCCTTCTTCGTCAGCACGAAGCTGAGCGCGCCACCCACCAGGCCGCCCATCCCCAACCCAAGCGCCGCGCCCACCGCCAGCGCCGCCACCGTCTTTCCCGTCATCTCGCCTCCCCTCGGCTCACTCCACGTAGAACATCGGCTCGCGCGAGGCCACGAAGCGCTCGATCGCCGCCTGGGCGGTCTCGTCCAGCCGGGTGAATTGTACGCCCAGCCCGGGCATCGAGTCCGGATCCTTGTCGTTCACCTCGCGCACCCATCGCACCACGCCCTGCGCCTGGATCCGCTCGCCCGAGGGGAGCGAGAAGCTAAGATCGATCTGCGTGCCGATCGCCAGGTGCTTCACCGTGGCCACGAAGAGGCCGCCGTCGGAGATGTTGCCCGAGAAGCCGCTGAAGAAGTTGTTGTCGCTGCCGAAGTCCACCGCGGCTTGCATCTTCACCCGCTGCTGCACGCGCTGGCTCTGCGGGGCGGCGGGGGGCTTGCCGGCGGCCTGAGGAGGCGGGAGAGCCGCGATCGGCGAAGGCTGCGCCGTCACCGTGGCGTTCACGGCCGATCCTGGAGCCCTCGCTGGGGGCGCCGGAGCAGGTAGCCCCGCCCGCGGCTCCTTCGCCTTCGTCGCCAGCGCCTGCTCGTCCGCGAGGAATTGCTGGGCCACCTTCGTCAGCTGCGCCTTCAGCGCCGCGAGCTGCTGCTTCACCAGCGCGTTGGTCTCCCGCCGCGCCTGCAGCGCCGCCTCGCGGGCCGCCCTCGCCCGCTGGAAGGCCCCGTCCGCGTGCACCGGCGGCACCTGCGTCGTCTCCAGCCGCCCCGAAAGTTCGCCGTCCGCCACCCCCGCCGCCGCCGCCTGCTGCACCCACTGCCGCGCCACGCTCAGCCGCGCCGTGAGCTGCGCGCTGACGGTCGCCAGCTTCGAAAGCTCCGTGTGCAGCGCCGACTCCTCCTGCTGCAGCTCGGCCTCGGCCCTACTCAAATCCACAGCCACGACGACTCCTCCCAAAAGGTGCGGCCCTTCGCGGCGCACAGCGTAGCCCTCTACCTCTTGCGCTGCACGACTGCCTGGAAGGGCTTCCCCTGCTTCACCTCGGCGACCCGGTGGCCCGTCACCGCCGCGAAGGCGTCCAGATCCGGCTTCGTCGCTGGATCCGTCGCCCACAGCTCCACCTCCGCGTGGCCCTTGAGCGCCTTCGCCAGCTCGATGATCGGCGCCGGGCAGGCCTTCCCCCGCGCATCCACGAGGTGCGCTGAAACCGACAGCCGGGTGGGCTCATTCACTTCCCGCATTGCGTCTGGCGGCTCGTCTGCTATCAACCCGCCGGCCGTTTTCCAAAGGAGCAAAAATACTCATGAAACCGTCAGTCATCATCGCCCTTCTGGTGGGCGGCGTGGTCGGCTTTGTCGTGGGGAGCATGTTCAAGAACCAGGGCCCGGGCTCCGGCGCGGCTCCCACCGCACAGGCCCCGGCCCCGGGCGCCCCGCGTCCTCCTGGCGCCGCCCCCGGCGCGGACAACACCGTCTTCAAGGTGCCGCTGGACGAGTCGCCGGTGAAGGGCCCGGCCACCGCGCTGGTCACCATCGTCGAGTTCTCCGACTACCAGTGCCCCTTCTGCAGCCGCGGGCACAACACCATCACCCAACTGGAGAAGGACTACGAAGGCAAGGTCCGCGTGGCGATGAAGCAGCACCCGCTGGACTTCCACCCCCGCGCCAAGCCCGCCGCCCTGGCCGCGCTGGCCGCCGGTGAGCAGGGCAAGTACTGGGAAATGCACAACCTCCTCTTCGCCAACCAGCAGGGCGGCCTCGAGGACGTCAACTTCCAGCAGTACGCCCAGCAGCTCGGCCTCAACGTGGAGAAGTGGAAGGCCGACATGCAGTTGCCCAAGTTCCAGGCGCAGATCTCCAAGGAGACGGCCCTGGCCATGCAAGTGGGCGCCACCGGCACCCCGGCCTTCTTCATCAACGGCCGCAAGCTGTCCGGCGCGCAGCCGATCGAGAACTTCAAGCGGCTGATCGACGAGGAGCTCGGCAAGGCCCAGGCGCTGGTGTCCGCCGGCACTCCTGCGGATCAGGTGTACACGAAGATCATGGCCGCCGCGGTGGCCGCCCCGCCCCCCACGCCGCAGCAGCCGTCCCAGCCGTCGGCGCCGCCTCCGCCCGCCGTCCGCAAGGTGGACGTGCCCGCCGACTCGCCGGCCAAGGGCGGAAAGCACGCCAAGGTGACGATCGTCGCGTGGTCCGACTTCCAGTGCCCCTTCTGCAGCCGCGTGGTGCCCACCCTCAAGCAGATCGAGGACACCTACGGCGACCAGGTGAAGGTCGTCTTCCGCCACCAGCCGCTGCCCTTCCACAACAACGCGAAGATCGCCGCCGAGGCGTCGATGGCCGCCAACGAGCAGGGCAAGTTCTGGCCGTACCACGACAAGCTGTTCGCCAACCAGCAGGGCCTCGATCGCGCCAGCCTCGAGCGCTACGCGCAGGAGCTGGGCCTCGACCTGGGCAAGTTCAAGGCCTCGCTGGACTCCGGCAAGTTCACCAAGAAGGTCGAGGAGGACTCGGCCCAGGGCATGGCGGTCGGCGCCAACGGCACCCCCACCTTCTTCATCAACGGCCGTGAGTTCGTCGGCGCTCAGCCCTTCGAGGCCTTCAAGGGTGTGATCGACTCCGAGATCAAGAAGGCGGACGAGCTGATCGCCAAGGGCACCAAGCTGGAGAACGTCTACGCCGAATTGCAGAAGGAAGCCGGCAAGGCGCCTCCCCCGGCCATGCCCGGCGCGCCCGAGCCCGAGAAGGTCGTCTCCGACATCAACATCACCGGCGCGCCCATCAAGGGCCCGAAGAACGCGCCCGTCACGATCATCGCCTTCTCCGACTTCCAGTGCCCCTTCTGCAGCCGCGTGGTGCCCACGCTGAAGCAGATCGAGGACACCTACGGCGGCAAGGTGCGGGTGGCCTTCAAGCACCAGCCCCTGCCCTTCCACCAGAACGCCAAGCTGGCAGCGATGGCGTCCATGGCCGCCAACGAGCAGGGCAAGTTCTGGCAGATGCACGACAAGATGTTCGCCAACCAGCAGGCCCTCGATCGCGCCAGCCTGGAGCGCTACGCCCAGGAGCTGGGCCTCGACATGGGCAAGTTCAAGGCCGCCCTCGACTCCAACAAGTTCGACGCCTACGTGACGGCGGACTCCACCGAAGGCATGCGGGTGGGCGCCAACGGCACCCCCACCTTCTTCATCAACGGCCGCCAGGTCGTCGGGGCGCAGCCCTTCGAGGCCTTCAAGAACGTGATCGACCAGGAGCTGGCGAAGAAGAAGTAGGCCGCGCTTCGATCGAGGCTTCCGACAGGCCCTCGCTCCCTCACCGGGGCGGGGGCTTCGTCTTTGCTAGAAGGAGACCGGCACCTTCACCAGGGTGTTGGCTTCCACCTTCACCAGCGCGGACTTCTGGCCGAGATCGGGGTTGGTGAAGACGCAGCGGTACTCGCCCACCGGGAGCTGCTTGTCCGGGAAAGGCGTGTCGCCGAAGCGGTAGGAGCCGCACTCCACCGTGGCCCACGGCTTCACCACGAAGCGCACCGTGCCGGTGGCCTTCACCTCGGGCTCCTTCGGCTTACCCACCAGCGGCTTCACCGGCCTGACGGCCACCTGCGGCTTCTGCGGCGACAGCGTGAAGCGGTGCGCCTCTTCGGGCCCGTCGCCCACGGTGAGCGACTCGGACTGGGCCACGTACCCCTCCTTCTCCACCTTGAGCGTCACCCGCGCGCCCGCCGGCGCCTCACCCCGCCAGGGCGTCACCCCCACCGCCGCGCCGTCCACCTGCACCGCCGCCCCGCCGGGCTCGCTGTCCACCAGGAGCGTCACCCTCGCCGGCGCCCGCAGGCCCGCGTCCACCGTGGCCGCCGCCACCTTCTCCGGCTCGGACTCAAGCGCCACGTTCGGCACCGTCGTGCTGCCCGACGCCGGCACCTGCACAGAGAGCGCCGCCGTCACCCGCCCCGGCGCGCGCAGCTCCAGCTCATGGCGGCCCTCCGCCAGCGAGGCCAGCGAGCACGGTGTGCGACACAGCTCCTTCCCACCCTCGAGGACGGTGGCCCCCGGCGGCGTGGAGGTGAGCTGCACCAGCGGCGGCCCTCTGCCCACGAAGTACAGCCCGCCGGCCACCGCGCTCCCGAGGAGGATCACCACGCCCGCGGCGATCGCCAGCTTCCTCCCGCCTCGCCCGTCGGACTGCGTGGGGAGGCTCTGCTCCGTCCCCCGCGGAGGCTCTGCGTCCAGGGCTGGGGGCAACTGCGGCAGGCTGCGCGGCTTGCTGATCGGCCCGGAGCGGCTGGCGGGGCGCTCGGCGGCGGTGGCCTCGGGCTCGCGCTTCGAGCGCGTCTGCCCGGCGGCGCTCTTCCCGGTGCGGGTGGCCTTGCCGTTCCCCACCTGCGACGGCGTGGCCTTGTCGCGATCGCCCTCGTCGGCCAGCGAGGCGTCGGCCGTCTCGATCATCAGGCGCCCCTCCTCCTGCTCCCGCGCCAGACGCTCGGCGTAGATGGAGTGGAGGAACTCCGCCAGCGAGGCCGACGACGAAGGCAGCCCCTGCGCCAACAGCCAGGCCTCCAGCTCGGCGGCCAACTGCCGCGCCTCGCCGTAGCGCTGGGTGCGATCCTTCGCCAGGGCCTTCATCACGATCGCGCCCAGCGACGTGGGGATGCGCGAGTTGATCTCAGACGGCGGCGCCACCCGGCACTCCGTCACCGCGTTGAGCGTCTGGATGTCGGTGGCCCGCTTGAAGAGCCGCGCCCCGGTGAGCAGCTCGTACAGCACCACCCCCACCGCGAAGACGTCGGTGCGGCTGTCGATGTGCTGCCCGCCGGCCTGCTCCGGCGACATGTACGAGTACTTGCCCTTCAGCACGCCCGACCGCGTCACCGTCGCCTGATCCGCCGCCTTGGCGATGCCGAAGTCGACGATCTTCACCCCCCCCTCGAAGGACACCAGGATGTTCTGCGGCGAGATGTCCCGGTGCACGATGTTCAACGGCCGGCCGGAGGGATCCGTCTTCTTGTGCGCATAGTCGAGGCCCGCGCACGCCTCGATGATGATCCGGCAGATCAGCGGCGTGGGGATCGGCGCGCCCATCTTCTCCGCCTGCTTCCACACCCGGCGCACGTCCTCACCGTGGATGTACTCCATGGCGATGAAGAAGCTGTCGTCCTGGGCGCCGAGATCGAAGATCTGCACCACGTTCGGGTGGTTGAGGCGCGCGGCGATCCGCGCCTCGTCCAGGAACATGGTGATGAAGTCCTCGTTCTCCGCCAGGTGCGGGAGGATCCGCTTCACCACCAGGAGCTTCTCGAAGCCCTCCGGCCCCCTCTGCCGCGCAAGGTAGATCTGCGCCATGCCCCCCGTGGCGAGCTTCTTCAGCAGCTGGTACCGGCCGTAGGTCTCGAGTGACACGGGAGGTGTGGAAAGGGCTTCATGTTACGCCCCGTTGCGCACCCCAGCAAACCCGCGGACGGAAGCCGTCACTCCGAGAGCACAGGAGCTGGTCAGCGGCGGCGGCGCTGAGCGCGGAGATCCCGCGTGTCGCGCATCAACGCTTCCAGCTCGTCCAGCTTGCGCTTCAAGACGGGCATCAGGAGCTGGTTGTGGTCCACCAGATCGAAGAGTCGCAGGATCTCGTTCACCTGGCCCTCGATCGCCTCGGCGCGCTCGGCCGAGATGCGGCGCAAGAGCAGATCCGCCCCCGCCTCGATCAGCACCCGCGCCACCGCGTCGCGATCCTCCAGCGGCTCTACCTTCTTCTGCCCCAGCCCCTGGATCACCTTCAGGCGGGGCCGCTCACCCAATGGGAGGCTCAGCTGTCGCTCGTCGCGCTTCGTCATGGATGGAGGGAGGATACGGGCGGAACCCCGGCCGTGAAGTTAATCGCCCCAAGGCTGCTGCGGGGCTGTAGCGAAGCGGCGAGCGCGGGCCGGAACTCCGTCCGAGCCGCGGAAAGCCCCATTGCCGCGGTGCTGGGCTACACTCGCCCCCCGATGTCCCGCCGCACTCTGCTCCTTTCCCAAACCGCCTGCGTGCTGGTGATGGTCGCCGGCGGACTGACCGGGTGCAAAGGCAGCCTGGGAGGCGTGCGGGTCAACGTCACCCTCTCTGGCGACACGCAGACGCAGTGCCTCAAGGCCTTCGTCGCCACACCGTCGGGCTACACCGCCTACTCGGCCAACGTCCCCCGCAACGGTGAGAACACCTTCACCTTCGGCATCCAGGAGACGGCGGACCTGGTGGGGAAGGTCACCGTGGGGGTCAACCTGTACAGGTCCGCTGACTGCCAGGGCGGGAACCACGACGGCGACACCCGGGAAGTGACCATCGAGCGCGGGAAGATCCCCACCCTCAACTTCACGTTTGGCCCCCCCGACGGCGGAGTAGAAGACGCCGGGGTGGACGACGGCGGCGCCGACGGCGGCTGCGCGCCGTCGCTGTGCACCACGCCCCCCGAGTGTCAACGGCAGCCGGCTACCTGCGGCGCAGCGGGCTGCGAGTACTCCCTCGCGGACGCCGGCGCCCCCTGCGGCGACGGAGGTGTCTGCAACGGCGCGGGTCAGTGTGGAACCAACGTGTGCGTCTTCCAGGCCATCGGCACCCCCTGCGACGACGGCCTGTCGTGCACCACCGGCGACCAGTGTGTGACCCTGACGGCATGCCAGGGAGCCTGCCCCACGCTACCCGCTTCTGGCTGCAACGCTGTCATCCGGCCGTTCACCTGCGCCTCCAGTGGCGGGTGCTCGACCATGCCGGATCGCATCGACCTGCCTTGTGCCCAGGCGCCCTCCGGGCAGTGCGACAACGCGGGCGTCTGCCGACCCTGGTTCTCCTTTCCTCCCAGCAACTTCCCCGACAACTCGGCGGCGCTCACTCAGCCTACGGCTGCCTGGACCGTGCTGCCGGGCTCCGATGGCGGCGCCTGCGTCATCGACACCGGCACCACCCCCCCGGCGCCGCGCGAGCCCGGCGCCAACTGCGGCTTCAGCGGCCAGGGCCAGGTGATCCCCCAGACGGACGGCGGCGTCGATCTCGCGGTGTTCGCCGCCACCTCGCTCCTCGTGCCCGCCGGCCAGGAGTTGCGCTTCGTCGGCAGCCGGCCCGCGGTGCTCGCGATCTTCGGTGACGCCACCATCCTGGGCACGGTGCACGCCGCCGCGAGGGGCACTGGCGAAGCGCCGGCCGGCTCCGGCTCCGATTTCTGCGTGGTGACCGACGGCACCAACAACCGTGAAGGTGGACCGGGGGGCAGCTACCAAACGCTGGGCGGCGAAGGTGGCAACAGCTCGCTCACCTGCCCTGTGAACGACGACTCGGACGGGATCCCCCTGCGCGGTGGCTGCGCCGGAGGCCGCGGCGGTGGTCCCGCGCCAGGCGACGGCGGCATCGGCGGAGGCGCGCTCCAGCTCACGGTGGCCGGCCAGTTGATGGTGGGCGATGGCGGCGTAGTGAGCGTGTCCGGCGCGGGTGGGCTGGGCGGGACGGCCGACAACAGCGGCGGCGGCGGCGGCGGAACCGGGGGGACGATCCTCCTCGAAGCGGCCCAGGTGCGCCTCGTCAACTGCGCCGTCACGTCGAACGGTGGCGGCGGCGGCGAAGGCGGGCGCCAGACGAACACCACCGGCGGGAATGGAGAGAATGGCCGGCTGGATTCGGCGACACCGGCGGCTGGTGGGCAGGCAGCGGGCACGGGCAGCGGCGGCAACGGCGCCGTCAACTCCACCAACGGCAACAACGGCACTAACGGCGGGGGCTCGGAGGGCGGCGGCGGCGGTGGAGGCGCGGTCGGGCTCATCCGCATCAACACGCCTTCCTGCACCGCCTCCGGAGCGGTGATCTCCGGCGAGCGGTCTGGAGCGTCCTGCAACTGACATGGCCCGGCTGCGCGTCCTCATCGTCGACGACTCCGCGCTGAGCCGCCAGGCGCTCAAGCAGGTGCTGGAGCTCGATCCGGGTCTGCAGGTGGCCGGCGAAGCGAAGACAGGCGAGGAGGCGATCGCCCTGGTGCGGGCGATGCGCCCCGACCTGGTGACGATGGATCTCAACATGCCCGGTATGGGCGGCCTCAAGGCGATCGAGGCGATCATCCGCGAGCGGCGGCTTCCCATCGTGGTGATCAGCGAGCGCTCGTCCACCGCGGGCGTCGATCTCAACTACGAGGCCCTGTCTCGCGGCGCCCTGGAGCTGGTGCCCAAGTCGATGGTGTTCGGCGCCGCCGCCGACGACGCGCGGCGCTTCGCCGAGCGGATGCGCCAGCTCGCGGAGTCGCAGACCCGGGAAGCCAAGCCCGCGGTCGCCCCGAGGGCCGCCGAGACCGCCCCGCCCCACGAGCCCCCCGCGATGCTGGGGATCGGCGCGTCCACCGGCGGGCCACGATCGCTGGCGAAGGTGCTGGGCGAGCTGCCAAAGGACTACCCGCTGCCGATCGCGGTGGTGCAGCACATGGCCGACGACTTCTTCGACAGCTTCGTGCGCTTCCTGGGCGACGCGTCCGGGCGCCGGGTGATCGAAGCCGAGTCGGGGATCCTGATGCAGCCGGGCGTGGTGTACGTGGCCCCGCCTCGCCAGGAGCTGTTCGTTCGTGACAGCCTGTTGATCCGCCTCACCCCGGCCCCGCCGTCGGCGCGGATCACCCCCTCGGTGGACAGCCTCTTCTTCTCGCTGGCCTCCTCCTTCCGGGCGCGTGGCCTGGGAGTGCTGCTCACCGGCATGGGCGACGACGGGGCCGAAGGCCTGTTGCGGATGCGGCGGGTGGGCGCGCGGACGGTGGTGCAGGATCGCGCCAGCTGCGCGGTGTTCGGCATGCCCAAGGCGGCGATCGAAGTGGGCGCCGCCGAGGTGGTGCTGTCCCTGGACGAGATCCCCCGCTACCTGGTGGAGGCGACGAAGAAGACGAGCGTGCCGCGCCCTCCCTCGGTGCCTGCGCCGGTGCCGGAGCGGCGGCGGGTGCTGGTGGTGGACGACGACGCCCAGGCCCTGGAGGCCTGCAAGAAGGCCCTGTCCGACGCGGGCTTCGAGGTGCACGTCTCGGACAACCCGCTGATGGTGGCCGGGGTGCTGCGGCGCACACCGATGGATCTGGTGCTTCTGGAGCCGGAGCTTCGGACGATGAAGGGCGCGGTGGTGATGCAGGCCCTGCGCACCGCCGGACAGGCCACGGTGCCGGTGTTCCTCCACTCGCGGCTGCCGGTGGCGGAGCTGCGGGCGAAGGCCTCGGAGGTGGGCGCGGCGGGCTTCGTGCGCAAGGGCGAGCTGCCGGCGCTGGTGCGCGAGGTGACGAGCTTCCTGGGCGGGGCGCAGCGCCCGATGCGGCTCTGAAACGACGAAAGCCGCCGATCTCTCGGCGGCTTCCACCTTGCCCAAGGAGGGATTCGAACCCTCACGCCTTGCGGCGCCAGCCCCTCAAGCTGGTGTGTCTACCAGTTCCACCACCTGGGCCTCTTCACGCTCAAGAAAAAGTCGACGCCCCCATACCACTTCCCCTGACCGAGGCCAGAGGGATCAAGGCTGGGCGGGCAGCTTGTCCGCGGGGACCGCGTCGGTGGCGCCGGGCTTCGGCTCGCTGGGGATTGGCGCCCCGGGCGCCGCCGGATCGCCCTGCTCCGCCGCCGCCCCGGCCGGGGGCGCGGGGACGGTGGGAGCCGCCGGAGCTGCACCACCCTCGGGCGCAGGTGCGGCCGGCGCCGTCGGAGTCGTCCCCGGCACAGCCGGAGCTCCAGCGGGGGGCGGCGTCTTCGCCAGCTCGTCCGCCAGCGTCGAGCCCACCGAATGCCGCAGCCCCACCAAGGACAGGCCCAGCGAAGTGAGGAAGAAGGCCACCGCCGACGCCGCCGTCACCTTGGACAGGAACGTCACGGCGCCCCGGCCTCCGAAGGCGCTGGTCGCCGCGCCACCGCCGAGCGCCGCGCCCATCCCCGCGTCCTTCCCGGGCTGCAGGAGGATCACGAAGATCATGAAGACGCACAGCAGGACGTGGAGGGTCGAGAAGAATGCCAGCATAGAGGCCGGCTCCTTAAGCACAGGCCCTGCGGCCTGACAACTGCGGCCCGCCTGAAGTCCGGATCAGCCCTTCGCCTTCACGATGGCCGCGAAGTCCGCCACCTTGAGGCTGGCCCCGCCCACCAGCGCCCCGTCGATGTCCGGCTGGCCGAGCAGCTCCGCCGCGTTGTCCGCCTTCACCGAGCCGCCGTACTGAATGCGGACCGCCTCGGCCGCCTCCCTGCCCCACAGGCCCCGGAGCAGCTCGCGGACGTGCGCGTGGACCTCCTGCGCTTGGCGGCTGGTGGCCGTCTTCCCCGTGCCGATCGCCCACACCGGCTCGTAGGCGACGACGAAGCGCGCCCCCTCCTCCTTGCCGAAGCCGGACAGGCACCCCTTCACCTGCGCCTCCACCACCGACAGCGTCTGGTTCGCCTCGCGCTCGGCCAGCGTCTCCCCCACGCAGACGATGGGCAGCATGCCCGCCTTGAGCACCGCGGCCACCTTCCGGCTCACCCCCGCGTCCGTCTCGCCCAAGAGCTGCCGCCGCTCCGAGTGGCCGAGGATCACGTACGAGCAGCCGACCTCCTTGAGCATCGGCGCCGCCACCTCGCCGGTGAAGGCGCCCGAGGCCTCCGCGTGGCAGTTCTGCGCCGCGAGGATGACGTTGGAGTCCTCCAGGGCCTTCGCCACCGGGTGGAGCGCGGTGAAGGGCGGCGCGACGGCGATCTCCACGCGATCGCGCACCATCGACACGGCGCTGCGCAGCTCGCGGACCAGCGCGATCGCCTCGGCGATCGTCTTGTTCATCTTCCAGTTGCCCGCGATGAAGGTGCGGCGTCCCATGGTGAGGCCCCTCTCCGGTGTTGGTTACTCCAGCGCCTTGATGCCCGGCAGCTCCTTGCCCTCGAGCAGCTCGAGCGAGGCGCCGCCGCCGGTGGACACGTGCGTCATCTTCGCGCCCAGGCCGAGCTCGTTGACCGCCGCCGCGCTGTCCCCGCCGCCGACCACCGTCTGCGCGCTCTCGTTCTGCGCCATCGCCTGGGCGACGGACTTCGTGCCTTCCGCGAACTTCGCCACCTCGAACAGCCCCATCGGCCCGTTCCACAGCACCGTCTTCGCGTCGCGGATGTGCTGCGTGTACAGCGCCCGCGTCTTCGAGCCGATGTCCAGCCCCATCAGGTCCGCGGGGATGGCGCGCTCCAGCACGTCCACCGCCTTCGACGCCTCGTCCGGCGAAGTGCCGCAGACGTGATCGACCGGCAGCACGAGCTGCACGTTGAGCCGCCTCGCCGAGTCGATCAGCTTCGCCGCCAGGGGCAGCTTGTCCTCCTCCACCCGCGACCTGCCCACCGGCACGTCCTGGGCCTTGAGGAAGGTGTAGGCCATCGCCCCGCCGATCAGCATCACCTGGCACTTCGGCAAGAGGTTTTCGATCACCTTGATCTTGTCCGACACCTTCGCGCCGCCCAGCACCACCACGAAGGGCTTCTGCGCGCTCTTGACCAGCTTCCCGAGCTGCTCGAGCTCCTTGCGCATCAAGAGGCCCGCGCACTTCTCCTTCACGAAGGGCACCATCCCGGCGGTGGACGCGTGCGCCCGGTGCGCGGTGCCGAAGGCGTCGTTGCAGTACACGTCGGCCAGCAGGGCGAGCTGCCTGGCGAAGGCCTCGTCGTTGGCCTCCTCTTCCTTGTGGAAGCGCAGGTTCTCCAGGAGCAGCACCTGCCCGGGCTTGAGCTCCTTCGCCATCTTGGCGACGCCTTCGCCCACGCAGTCGTCGGCCATCAGCACCTCGTGCGGCTTGCCGAGCAGCTCGGCCAGGCGCTTGCCCGCCGGCTCCAGCGACAGCTTCGGATCCGCGCCCTTCTTCGGCCGGCCCAGGTGCGAGGCGAGGATCAGCTTCCCGCCCAGCCCGAGCGCCTTCTGGATGGTGGGCAGCGCCTCGCGGATCCGCGTGTCGTCGGTGATCTTCTGCTCGTCATCCAGCGGGACGTTGAAGTCCACGCGGATGAAGACGCGCTTCCCGGTGAGCTGCAGGTCGTCGATGTACTTGACCATGGCTTCGACGCTCCGCCGGGCCCCTGCCCCGAAAGGCCCGGCCAAAGGGTGCACTTCGCGACGGGGCCGCCTACTTCTTCGTGGCCAGGAACTTCGCCACGTCCACCACGCGGTTCGAGTAGCCCCACTCGTTGTCGTACCAGGCGAACACCTTGGCGAAGGTACCGTCGATCACAGCGGTCTGCGTGGAGTCGAAGATCGAGGAGTGCGGGTTGTCGTTGTAGTCGATGCTCACCGTCGGCTCATCGTCGTACTGAAGCACGCCCTTCAAGGGGCCTTCCGCGGCGGCCTTCATCGCGGCGTTGATCGACTCCACGGTGCCGGCCTTCTTCAGGTTCACCGTGAGATCCACCAGCGACACGTTGGGCGTGGGCACGCGGATCGCAGAGCCGTTCAGCTTGCCCTTGAGGCCAGGCAGCACCTCGCCGATCGCCTTCGCCGCGCCGGTGGACGAGGGGATCATCGACATCGCCGCGGCGCGCGCGCGCCGCTTGTCCTTGTGCACCAGGTCGAGGATGCGCTGATCGTTGGTGTAGCTGTGGATGGTGGTCATCAGCCCTCGCTCGATGCCGAAGGAGTCGTCCAGCACCTTGGCCACCGGCGCCAGGCAGTTGGTCGTGCACGACGCGTTGGAGATGATGTGGTGCTTCTCGGGGTCGTACTGGGTGTGGTTGATCCCGAAGGCCATGGTGAGATCGGCGCCCTTGCCGGGGGCGGAGATCAGCACCTTCTTCGCGCCGGCCTTGAGCAGCAGCTCGGCCTTCTCGCGCTCGGTGTACTTGCCGGTGCACTCCAACACCACGTCCACGCCCAGCTCCTTGAAGGGCAGCTTGGCGCCGTCCTTCTCGGCCAGCACCTTGTACTGCTTGCCGTCGATGCTGAGGAAGTTCTCGCCGTGCGTCACCTTCCCCGGCCAGTTGCGGTGCACCGAGTCGTACTTGAAGAGGTGCGCCAGGGTGTCGGGGCTGTCGAGATCATTGATGGCGACGATCTCGATGTCCTTCTCCTGCCGCTGCAGCGCGGCCCGCAACACCATGCGGCCGATCCGGCCGAACCCGTTGATCGCGAACTTGATGCCCATGTGCAGCTCCTTGCCGGTGAGTGTCCTACCCGGGGCGAACCGTAAGAGCCGACCTGAGGGCAGTCAACGCAAGTGAGCAGCGCGCCGCACCGGGCTACTGGCCTCCATGAGGGGCTGTGCGAGAGTCGCACGCCATGGCGATGAAGAAGGGGGCCGCGAAGGCCACGGGGAAGAAGGAGAGCGCCGCGAAGAAGCCGGCGAGGAAGGCGCCCGCAAGCGCGAAGCCGGCCGGAGCGAACAAGGCGGGCAAGCGCTCCCCTCCGCGCGCCGTCGGCGCCAGGGCCACCTCCGAGCCCCCGCGCTTCGCCGCGCCACCCTCCCCGCCGGCCGCCCCAAAGGCTTCGGCTCCGATCCCCTCGTCACCTCCGCGCTCGCCGGCAGGTGCTCAGCGGATGGCGCCGTCGTCTGGGCGATCGATCGCTGCGTCGCGCGCCGAGCCGTCAGGCCCGCTCCCTGCCACGCCGGACGAGGGCGCGCTGCCGGAGACGACGTCAGGCGGTGGGCCGGTGGTGCTGCTCCCCGCCGAGGTGGCGGCCGCGTGGAGAGGCACGCTCGCGCCGCCCGGCGCCACCGTCCCACCGGGGTGGACGTGGGGCAAGCGCGGCGGGCCGAAGACGGACTACGACCGGGCGCTGGAGCCCAACGACGCGAAGCAGACGGCGCGCGGCGGGTACGGCTGGCTGCCGGTGGGGAGCGGGCGGGCCCTCATCTTCAGCGACGAATTGACGACGGTGTGGCTGCCGACCGGCGACGGTGGTGTGGTGGTGCGAGGCCCCGACGTCTCCGGTGCGACGCCCGCGAAGGTGCGCGACTCGGTCCCGAAGGACGGCTGGACGACCTACCTCGAGGGCGTGCGGCTCGAGGACGGGCGCGTCTTCCTCTTCGACTCCGCGGCCGCCGGGGCGGACGAGCCCATGGACATCACCGCGAACGATGGGGTGGCGGTCGGCAAGCCCGGGCCTGGCACGTACGCGGTGTCATGCGCGCACGTGGGCAACACCGACTTCTTCCGCTTCACCCGCGGCAAAGCCCTGACCGCCACGAGGCCTCCCGCCGCGCCGCCGCCGGCCGCAAAGACTTCCGGCCCTGAGTGGAAGACGCGCCCCATCCCCTTCGCGCAACTGCCGCGCGGCCCCAACCTCGAGGCGCGCTACAAGATCAGCTTTCCGTCGGTGGCGGCGGACGGGACCATCGTCGGGCTCGAGCGGGGCAAGCCGGCCGAAGCGCGCGCGGTGCGGATCGCTCGCGACGGCACCTCGACGCCCATCTCCGTGCCGGGCCAGCTCGCCTACGCGGCCGTCAGCGGACACGAGCCGTTGGTGTTGGGGGCCACGCCGGACGGAAAGCTGCTCGAGTTCCCGCTGAGCGCCGACGCGAGCCAGGCGACGGTGCGCTTCGACGCGGGCGGGCGCGTCTGGAGCCTCCACTCGCTCTCGCCGACGCGCCTGGTGATCGCCCAGGGCAGCAAGGTGAGGCTACTGGACACGGCGACGGCGCCCTGGAAGAGCCTTGACGACGTCTCGGTGGCGCCCGTCTCCATCCCCGAGGTGGACGTGCTGGCCGGCGGGAAGTGGGTGCTGGTCGGCCGGTCACCGCGCATTCGGCTGTTCGCGGTGATCCGCGATCGCTTGCGCCTCATCCAGAGCTGGAACCAGGTGGAGGGCGGCATGCTGGTGGCTGATGGGCGTCCGTTCCTCTCCACCGCAGGCGCACACGACTACCAGGAGGTCCTCAACCTGGACGAGGTGCACGCGAGCTTCAGCTGATCAGTAGTGGCGCTCCAGCACGTACCAGCCGAACGCCCGGAGCATGATCTTCGGCATCGACGCCTCGACCAGCGGATCCAACGCGCGCCACGCCTCGTCCACCAGCGCGGTGGCCTGCTTCGCGCAGTCCTCCAGCGCGCCGCAGGTCTCGATCTGCTCGATGACGCCGGCGACGATCGCCGACTCCGTCGGCTTCGAGGCGATGGTGGCCCACAGCGCGGTGCGCTCCTGGGGCTCCAGCCGGCCGAGCGCCTTCGCCACCGGCAGCGTCACCTTGCCCTGGGAGATGTCCTCGCCCGTCTCCTTGAGCCCTCCCTTGAAGCCGCGCAGGTTGAGCACGTCGTCGACGATCTGAAAGGCGAGGCCCACGGCGTCGAAGTAGCGGCCGACCGCGTCCTGCTGCGCCGCGCTGCCGCCGCCGACGATCGCCCCCATGCGCGCCAGCGCCGCCGCCGGCGCCGCCGTCTTCAAGCGGTGCACCGCCAGCACCCGCTTCTCCAGCATCGCGCTGTCGCCGGTGGAGAGGACCTGGGGGACGAACTGCGAGAGCCCGTCGAGATCGATCGCCTGCCCGGCGTGCCCCTGCCGCAGCGCCTCGAAGTACAGGTCGTACAGCTTCAGCTTGTCCGAGTCCTTCACCAGCGTGCGCGTGAGCAGCCGCTCGCCCATGAAGTACGCGGCGGTGCCGGCGTTGATCGCCAAAGGCTCCCCGAAGGTGAGGTGCGCAGCGGGGCCGCCCCGCCGGACGCTGGAGCGATCCTGCACGTCGTCGACGATCAGCGAGCCGACGTGCATGAACTCGGGGAAGGCCAGCCAGCCGGCGAACTTCCGCGAGTCCCCCAGCACCAGGTCGCAGCAGGCCAGCGAGGCGTAGGAGCGCCAGGCCTTGCCGCCGCGATCGGTGATCTGCCGCACCGGGGCGATCAGCGTGCGCGCCAACTGCGGAAGATCGACGCCGTCCACCACGTCTTCCCGCCCGGGAGAAGAGACCAGCCTGTTCGCGTGATCGCGCGCCAGCTCCAGCGGGTAGTGCACCTTCACCTGCTCGCGTACCGCCCGGCCCACGGACTTGAAGAAGTCGTCCAGCGTCTCCGCGTCGCCGAAGCCGCTGCGCTCCACGAAGCCCAGGCCCTGCGCCGGCTTGCCCGCCAGCGTGCCCTTCACCGCGCAGCGCCCTTCCCAGAAGGCCGGCTTGGAGATGACCGTGACGAGCTCCTGGTCGTCGAAGGCGGCGGAAAGCTCCAGCGAGAGCCGCGCCTCGGGGATCTCAAGCGCCCAGCTCGTCGGGTACTGCTCGAAGGTGCGCGTGCTGCGCCACTGCGACGTCGGGGTGAGCGTGAAGTCCTCGAAGGCGTAGCGGCGGCCCTTCGGATCGGACAGCACCGCCCAGCGGCCGGCGGACTTCCCCGACTCGACACGCACGAGATCGTAGACGCTCACGTCGGTACCGTCGTCGAGCTGCGCCGCCACCCAGTTCCACGCCACCACTCCATGATCCGTCTGCGCGGCCTGCTCTTTCTGCGGCGGTGGGCAGCCGAACTCGTGATCGTACCAGCCCTGGCCGTGGAGCTCGTGGCGCTGGCCGTCGAGGAGCAGGTGGCCCTGCACCCCGCAGCGGGGCACGAAGACGTAGAACATGTCCTCGCCGTGGACCCCGCGCACGACGCCTTCGTCGCCGTGCCTCACCGGCGGCTTCTGCAGCGTCACGGTGAGCTCGGCCTCGACCCGGCCGTGGCGAAGATCGTCGGTGAGGACGCGCAGGAGGTACTGGCCGTCGGCGCGCTTCTCGAAGCGGCAGCCGGCGAAGTCCAGCGCGAGGCGATCGGTCGCGACGGACACCTCACCCGGGAAGAAGCGATCGGGCCGCGGGACGAGGTTCCTCTCCAGCACCTCGGTGACGGCGCGGTTGAGCCGCTCGTCCTTCGAGGCCTGGCCCTGCTTCACCTTCTCCAGCCCCAGCTTCGGGGCGGCGGCGTCCACCAGGCTGCAGGGGACGTAGTCGTGGTTCTCGAGATCCGACAGCGCCCAGGTGAGTGAGTGCGCGTACTCGGCCCGGCCGTCCTCGTGCTTCTTCGTCATCACCCGGAAGAAGGCGGCGAAGAGCGAGAAGTCTCGGCCCGAGGCGGACTTCAGGTGCGTGTTGACGTACCACCACTCGGTCGTCGATGACGCGTGCGGCAGGTCGTGCACACGCAGATCGATCGGGCCGTCGGTGGGCCAGTCAGCCGGGCGCAAGGCAGGGGTCGGACGAGGATGCACGGAAACTCAAGACCTTCCCCTTTAAGACACGGCACCTTGTGCGTGTGCGCAGCAGGAAGTCAAGGTGGGGTGCCGGCCGGCGGGAAGTCTTTCCAGCCACTTGGAGACCGATTCCACGCTGTGGGCCCTGCGTGCCAATGGTGTGGAATCGATCAGGAACGGCGACGCCGCAGCACCGCCAGCACCCCGAGGACGAGCAAGGCGCTTTGGGGAGCGACCGAGCACCCGCCGCCGACGAAGCCGATCACGGGCTCGAGTGGCTCGACGCCGCCGTCCGAAGCTCCGCCCCCGCCGCCCGCGCCGCCGCCGACGACGCCGCCGCCGGTGCCCCCCCCTGCCCCGCCGCCCGTGCCGCCGCCCGTGCCGCCGCCTGTGCCGCCGCCTGCGCCGCCACCTGCGCCGCCGCCTGTGCCTCCACCTGCGCCGCCGCCCGTGCCGCCTCCGACGCCCGCGTCCACCACCATCCCGCCAGGGACGATCTGGTAGCCGCCGTCGAACTCCCCCGGCTCGAGGTATGCAAGTACCCGCCGCATCGTCTCGGTGCGGTTGGGATCTCCCACGATCGTCTCGAAGGGGAAGCCGAAGGCCACGCTCTGCCTGGGCACGCCCACGGCCGCGCCCGATCCCCCCGCGTACGTGGCCAGCGACGTGCCGCCCGAAGCCGCAGCGATCGCCGGAGGAGCCCCGGTGTCGTACGCGCCGTTCTTCCCGTCATCGAGGCTCAAGCTGAGGCCCGCCAGGGCGTCCGCACCCATCACGGACAGGCCGCCTGTGCCGCCCGGCGCCGTGGCGGTGAAGAGGTTGGTGAGGAACGCCGGGCGCTGCGACGCGTCGCCGGTGAAGAAGAGCCGGGAGCCACCGGTGCTCGCCGCCGCCAACCATGCCTGCTCCATCGCTGACGGCGCCGCGCCCATCGCCTTCCCACGCCCGGCGAACCAGCCGATCACCCCATAGCTCGAGGCCACCACGTCGCCGGCCGTCACCGCGTCCGCGTCGGCCGAGTCGAAGGCCACCTGGTTCGCGTCCAGAGCCTCGCCGTGGAGGCGGGCGTAGCTGCCGTCATTCATCTTCCACAGGTTGATCCGCAGCACGGTGCCCAGCGCGTACTGGGCCGCGAAGCTCTCCAACTGGCCGGTCGCCGCTTCGAGTCGATCGTACCCGTTCACCACCAGCACCCGCGGCTTCCCGGCGATGGGGGGACGCACGCCCACCACCGCCGAGGGGAAGGACTCGCCGCCTGCGTTCACCGCCGTCACCCGGAAGTACGTCGCCCGGGCCGCGCTCACCGTCAGCCGGGCGGAGAGACCCGTCACGTCCGCCCCGTTGTCCCACGCCAGCCCGTCGGCGCTGGTGTACAGCCGGTAGCCCGTCGCCGCGTCGCCCCGCACGCCCTGGGTGTCGGTGCCGGAGGCCCGCCACCGCACCACCGCCTCGCCGTTGGGCTGATTCAGCGCCGACAAGCCGGTGGGCGGCTCGGGCGGCAGGCGCGCCGCGACGCCGTCCTTCTCCGCGAAGTACTTGATCAGCCCCTGTGCGATGGCGCGCGCCGCGAGGTAGCGGAAGGCAGGCTCCTTCAGGTGCGCCGCGTCGGCGGCCGCGTCGTGGAAGGCGATCTCCAGCAACACCGAAGGCGTCTCGCCGTTGTTCGCCGGATTCAACTCCCCGAAGTAGGCGGTGTCGACGCCGCGATCGGTCCACGACGGGCGGTTCCACCCCGACGACGCCTTGATGTCCGCCACCAGCTCGCCGTGGATCAACTGCGCCAGCCGATCGCTGCCCGGCACGCCGGTGAAGTTGTACGTCCCGTCCGGCGGGTTGGGCCCGTAGACGTACGTGTTGGTGCCCACCGCCGAGGCGTTGAAGGCGTTGGTGTGCCACGCCACGTACACCGCGTCCTCGCCGGTCTCGTGCATCCACGCGGTGAAGCGGCTGCGGGTGCCGACGTCGTTGTTGCGATCCGCGCCGGGCGAGTTGTCCGACGGCGCCCAGACGCTCTGCGGCGCGCCGGCGAACTGCGTGTGGTACCGGGCCGACTCCTCGTAGCGCGGCCGGCCGCTGGGCTGCGGCGCACCCGTGCTGCGATCGACGAGCCCCATGCCCCCGCCGAGGCGCACCGCATCCAGCGACACGTTCCCCATGCCCGACGCCGAGTCGTTGAACACCACCACCTGCGCCGCGCCGGCGCGGAAGTAGAAGCGCCCCAGCAACACCCAGGTGCCGCCGTGCCGCTGCTGGTTGACGCGGAAGTGCGTCTCGCCCCCTGCGTGGTGCACCGCGTAGTGCGCGTCCGTCACCCGCGCGGTGAAGGCCGTGTAGGAGACGTAGACGTTGTAGTAGCCGTCGGCGGGGACCTGCAGGGTGTACGTCGCGTTGGCCGTCGGCGCCGCCGCCGCGTCCATCAGCCGGTTGCCGCCCAGCCTGAAGGGCAAGGTGCCGCCCCCCATCGGGAAGGTGGGCCGCCCCCAGGCCATCAGCGTGGAGTTGGTGAAGCCCGCTCCGGACTCGACGTAGCCGGCCTCGCCGTCGTCGACGATCACCAGGTTGGTGTTCAAGTCCGCCTCGCGCACCGACACCACCCGCGCGCCGGCGTTGAGCAGCATGGGCACCAGCCACTGATGCAGCGTCTCGGTGGAGACGAGATCCTCCACGATCTGGTTCGTCGTCGGCCGCTGCGTGCGCCAGAAGAAGGTGCCGCTGAGGTCCGTCCAGGTGAAGCCGTGCCCGGGGCTCAGGTAGACGACCTTCCCGGCGAGCGCGCCCCGGTTGGTGAGGTGCGCGGTGGGCACGCCGCCGATGCGAGGAGCGGACTCGACCCGGCGCACCACCGGCGGCGTCGCGGCGGTGATGAACGGCTCCCAGGGCTTCGGCGGCACGGGGACCGCGGGGACAGTCCCGGGTGGCTCGAGGCCGCAGTCCTCCATCCAGGGCGACTGCGCCCACGCCAGCGAGGACAAGGCAAGGGGCAGGACGAGGGCCAAGCGCATCGACGCGCGGCCTTACCCCACCTCGACGCCGGACGGGAGGCCTGGCGTCGCCAACACGTCCAAGGGGAGCCCCGGGTGACCAGCGCCCTCGCCCAGCACGAGGTGCACCTGGCCGGCGAGATCACGCGTCCCACGTCCCGGCGCAAAGGGATGACCGACCTCCACCGGCCACGACGGGAGCGGGCGCTTGGGTCTGACGAACCGACCGTTCGCCTCGCCAGCCTCGCCCCGAAATTGTGGACCCGGCGGCCGCGGCGTACGTTGAGCGGGCCGATGTCGAGAGCACCGCCACCGCCGTTCAAGCCTTCGACGCAGCCGACCAGCTTCTACCGATCAGTGCTGTACGCGTGGAGCGGCCTCATCCACACCGTGGTGCACCAGCGCAACATGCGCATGCACGTCATCTCGGCCATCCTGGTGGGGCTGGTGGGCAGCGGGATCCCCTTGGGCCTCGCGGAGAAGGTGACGCTGATCTTCTGCGTGGTGATGATCCTCTTCGCCGAGATGCTCAACTCCGCGCTCGAGCAGTTGGTGGATCTGGCCATTCAGCAGTTCGACGAGAAGGCGCGGCTGACCAAGGACATCGCGGCCGCGGGCGTGCTGGTGCTGGCGATCGGCACGGTGGTGATCTTCGCCGCGGTGCTGGTGCACAACGCCGACACCATCTTCGCCAACGTCCCGGCCATCGAGCGGCAGGTGCTGTGGGGGGTGCCGCTCACTTTCCTCGGCGGCGCGCTGATGCACGAGGCGAAGAAGCCTCTGGCGGTGGACGCGGCCTGCGCCCTCGCTGCGCTGGGGGTGTGGATCCGCACCATCTGGTGGACCGAGAGCTACGTCTTCTCGGCGATGACGCTGGGGATGCTGATCGTCTGCATCAACGCCGCGGGCACGCGCCAATGGGAGCGACGCCGGAGCCGGAGCGCAGAGAAGCCAGAAAAACAAAACCCGGCTTGAGGCCGGGTTCCTTTCGCGCTTCGTGGCGACACCAGGCCGCCGCGCGTTCGCCGTTACAGCGTCCCCTCGAGGGCTGAAGGTCCCGGAGCCAGTCCGATGCCTTCAAGCGCCCCGTGGGGTGAAGCTCATCAGGCGGAAAGCCGGTTCTCCGGCGAGTTCCCCTCAGAAGAGCGAGCCTGATCTGCTTCCTTCAGGTCGTTCGTCACGAGGTCGATGAGCTCAGTGGCGATATCCAGAATTTGGTTCGCAGTGTAGCCACCCTCGCGCAGGTTCGCAAAGAAGGTCCGCGCCAGGATCTTCGTGCCCTTCTTGTCGGTGCTCACGACATCTCCCTCCGTCCAGCCGGGTCTACGGCCCGGGCACGGTGGCCCTCTTCACCCTTCGTGCCAGCAGACAGGTCACCAAAGGTTCTGGATTCACTGACGTTTTGGAGTCACGGGTGCGAATCGTCCTTCGCACTCGCCCGGGCGGCGACCCAGTCCAGTGCGAACGGAGCGAGGCACCTCACGACTTTTCAACGACTTCCAATTCTCAAGTCTTTTCGAGGGGCTGGCTCGGCGGTGCGAGGCCGGGTAGAGGCGAGCGCGGGATGCGGCTCCGGGTGAACAACGTGCCGCTGTGGCTGGACGAGCCGCAGTCGGCGCTGGCGAAGAAGGCGGCGCAGAAGCTGGGCGTGTCCCCTGAGGCCTTGGCGCAGGTGCGGGTGGTGCGGCAGGTGCTGGACGCGCGCAAGAAGAACCACCCCCGGACCATCTACACGCTGGAGGTGGAGCTCGCTGCCGGGAAGCAGCCGGCGACCTTGCCTGTGGACGTGAGTGAGGTGGAGCCCGACGCCCCGGCGCCCGGGCCGGTGAGGCGCGCCCCCCAGCAGCGGCCGATCATCGTGGGCATGGGCCCGGCGGGCCTGTTCTGCGCGCTGGCCCTGGCGGAGCGCGGGGTGAAGTCGCTCCTTCTCGAGCGCGGCAAGGACGTGATCGAGCGGCGCAAGGACGTGGCGAAGCTGATGCGCGACGGCACCCTGCTGCCCGAGAGCAACATGAACTTCGGCGAAGGCGGCGCCGGCGCGTACACCGACGGCAAGCTGTCCACGCGGATCAACCACCCGCTGGTGAAGAAGGTGATCTCCACCTTCGCGAGGTACGGCGCGCCTCAGCAGATCCTGGTCGACGGCAAGCCGCACATCGGCTCCGACTTGCTGCCCTTCGCGGTGGAGGCGATGCGGAAGGACCTGGTCGCCCTGGGCGTGGAGGTGCGCTTCGGCGCCCGCGTAGAGGACCTGCTCTACCGGGACGGCCTGGTGGCGGGGGTGAAGCTGGCCGACGGCACCACGGTGGACTCGGATCGGGTGGTGCTGGCGCCGGGGAACTCCGCGCGCGAGCTGTACGAGCGCTTCGCCGCCGACGGCCGGGTGCTGGTGGAAGCCAAGCCGTTCGCGATCGGCTTCCGCGCCGAGCACCCCCAGGCGTTGATCAACGCCCTCCAGTACGGAGAGAAGGTGGCCGGCGACGCGCGACTGCCGCCCGCGGACTACAAGCTGGCCGAGAACCTGGCCGTCGACGGCGACGTGCGCGGCGTCTACAGCTTCTGCATGTGCCCCGGGGGCATCGTCGTGCCCACCCCCACCGAGGACGGGATGCAGTGCACCAACGGCATGTCCAACTCGCGGCGCAACGCGAAGTTCGCCAACGCCGGCATCGTGGTGTCCGTCTCGGTGGAGGACTTCGCCCGCGCTGGCTTCACGGGCCCGCTGGCCGGCCTCGCCTTCCAGCGGCACTGGGAGCAGCAGGCCTACGAATTGGGCGGTGGGAAGTACTTCGCGCCGTCCCAGTCGATCCCCGACTACCTCGCGGGCCGGGTGTCGAAGCCGCCGTCGGGCACCACCTACCGCCCGGGCCTGGCGCAGGTGGACTTGAACCGCCTCTTCCCCGCCTGGCTGACCGCGTCCCTCAAGCAGGCGCTCAGGGCCTTCGATCGCCAGATGAAGGGCTTCCTCACCAGCCAGGGGACGTTGATCGGCATCGAGGCGCGGACCAGCGCGCCGGTGCGCGTCACCCGGAACGAGGCGCTGCAGTCGGTGTCTGTGAAGGGCCTCTACCCCGCCGGCGAGGGGTGTGGGTACGCTGGCGGCATCGTGTCGTCCGGCCTCGACGGCATTCGGATCGCCGAGCAGATCTGCGCCGAGCTGGACGCGGTGGGCCAAGGCTAACGGACGAGAGGCGCGATGAAATACCGGGTCAGGAGCAAGGAAGGCGAGCTGGAGTACGAGAGCTTCGGTCAGGTGGAGAAGGCCTGGCTGCTCGGGCTCATCGATCCCGAGGATGAGATCCTCGAGGAGGGCCACGAGAAGTGGCGCAAGGCCAACACCTTCCCGCTGCTGGCCAACGCGCGGCGGTCCGGCGAGCAGGTGTGGGTGGGCACCTGGTTCATCTGGACGTTGATCGGCGTGGCGGGCGGGACGGTGGCGCTCTGGCTGCTCCGCGGCGAGTCCTTGCGGGAGAAGGGCATTGGCCTGGTGGTGGCCTTCATCACCGCCGGGTTGATGCTCAAGGTGACGATGAACGCCTACGCCCGGCGAAAGCCGCACTGATCACTTGCTGCCGGCGGCCGCGTCGCGCTGCTCCTTCACCACCTTCTTGATCGCCGAGAACACCTTCGGCACCGCGATGCCGTTGGCCTTGTTGGCGATCCAGTTGGGGATCGAGCCCCCCGGCGAGGTGTAGACGTAGTAGGTGGCGAAGGTCTTCTTCCCGTCCTCGCGGGGCTCGAGCAGCCAGTAGCCGTCGTTCACCCGCACCCGCACGATGTCGTCCTTCACCGGCATCAGCGCGTCCTGATCGTTCACCGCCGTCCACGACACCTTGAGGAAGCCCTTGCCCTCCTTCCAGTCCGACTCGTCGAGCAGCTTGATGATGTAGTCGCGCTTACTGACCAGCGGCGTGTTGAGGCACGAGTAGAAGAGGATCTCTTTGTCACCCTCGCTGCGCTTGAGCACCTTCGCCACCTCGGTGTACGGCATCGTCTTCGTGTAGGCCTCCAGATCTCGAAGGGCCTTCCAGATCTCGTGCGGCGTCGCGTCGATGAGGCCGATGGCGCGCATCTCGCGCACCTCGCTGCCCTCGCGCTCGCGGCCGTAGATCTTGATGCCGTCGTCTTCCGCCGACAGCTTCCACCGGGGCTCGTCTGCCCCCAAGAGCAGGAGGGGAATCAACACCAGGCTGGTCATGTCTTCATCCTGTCGAAAGTGTGCACGAACGCGGTTAGTGTGCCACGCCGTGAGCCAGACCGAAACGCAACCCGAGAATTCAAGCGCCCCCGCCGACGAGCAGATCCGCAAGATCTACGCGAAGGACCTGAAGGTGGGCGAATCCATCCTCACCGTCTTCAAGGCGACCCGCAGGGAGCGCCTGGCCAGCCGCGCCGGCAAGCCGTACCTGGTGATCGGCCTGGTCGATCGCACCGGCGAAGTGGACGCGCGGGTCTTCGACAACGTCGACGCCGCAGAGAAGGCCTTCGTCACCGGCGACTTCCTGCTCGTGGCCGGGAAGGTGGGCCACTTCCACGGGCAGCCGCAGATCATCATCGAGCGGCTGGAGCGGCTCGATCCGGATCCCATCGACGCCGCCGAGTTCGCCTGGACCGCGCCGCCTCCCTCCGAGAAGCCGGCGAAGGCCGAGAAGACGAAGAGCGAGCGGCCCGACAAGGGTGACAAGGCCGACGAGCCCGGCTCGCACAAGGCGGCCCGCCAGCGGGTGCTGCGGCTCCTGGACAACCCCCAGGTGGCCCAGGCGCTGGACCTGCTCGTCACCCACCTCGAGCGCTACATCGATGATCGGGTGGCCCAGAAGCTCGGCCAGCCGCGGCCCGAGCGGCCCGAGCGAAAGCCCAGAGGCCCGAAGGTCGAGCACAAAGGCGAAGTGAAGGCCGAAGGGAAGCCTGAGAAGGGCGAGCCTGCGAAGCGGGAGGCGCTGCCCGAAGGGCTGGCCTTCAAGCCCTTCAGCCAACTGGTGGGCGCTGCAAATTCCACCGAGGGGCCGTCCGAGGGGTAGACTCTCCTTCACTTCCGCATGGCGAAACGTCTGGGTGAGCGGCTGATCGAGGCCGGTCTCGTGTCGGCCGAGGCGGTCGAGCACGCCTTGAGCCACCAGAAGATCACCGGGCACCGGCTGGGCGATTGCCTGGTCGATCTGGGGCTCCTGCAAGAGACGGCGCTGCTCAAGTTCCTGGCGACCGAGTTCAAGACGCGCTTCGTGTCCGCCGACAAGCTGGCCAAGGCGCGCATCGCCCCCGAGGTGCTGGACAAGGTCCCGGTGCGGATGGCGGAGAACCAGGACTTCCTTCCCATCGCGCTGGATCCGGAGCGGAAGATCCTCTCCATCGTCATGGCCGAGCCGCAGAACGAGGCCCTGGTGAAAGAGATCGCCCTCGTCACCGAGATGAACGAGGTGTTCGCCTTCGTCGGCGTGCGCAGCGTGATCCAGGCGGGGATCAAGAAGCACTACTACGGCGATCCGACCGCCTTCGCCGCGCTGGAGGCGGGCGGCGGGGTGCAGGGCCTGACCCAGGACGTGAAGAAGATCAGCGGCGCCTACGAGAGCGCCGACTCGCGGATCGCCGCGGTGGGCGACGTCTCCAGCCGCACCAGCATCTCCGGCTCCGGCAAGTCCTCCAGCCGCATCAACCCCACCCAACTGCGCGAGGCGCTGGGCGCGGTGCGCGGCACGGTGGGGGAAAACGACTTCGTCGAGACCTTGAACATCCTGGTGGGGCTCCTGGAGCTGCCCCGCAAGGACTTCCGCGGCCACTCCGCGCAGATCGCCCGCCAGTCGGCGTTGATCGCCCGGCGCATGGGGGTGCAGCCGCGTGAGGTGGCGCACCTCTCCATCGCCTCGTACCTGCACGACCTCGGCAAGCGGGCCGACCGCCACTACACCCTGCCCGCCCTGGCCGCCAAGGCGGAGCTCAAGACGGAGGCCAAGCGGTACGCCCGCGCCCCCATCAAGCTGTTCGAGACGGTGCACCTGCCGGGCGGCGTCAACGCGGTCCTCGCGCAGCTCTACGAGGCCTTCGACGGCTCGGGCGTGCCCCAGGGCGTGAAGGGGGAGGAGATCACCGCCGGCGCCCGGGTGCTCGCGGTGGTGGACGCGTTCTTCGATCTCACCCGCAACCCCTTCAACCCCTTCGGCCGGGTGATGCCCAAGCAGGAGGCGCTGGACTACCTGCGCAGCCAGGCGGGCGTGCTGTTCGATCCAGTGGTGGTGGACGCGCTGGACGTGCTGCAGAGCGGGGATCTGCTGCGCCAGCGGGTGGAGAACGACGGCCGGCAGATCTTCGTGGCCGATCCCGACGAGGGCGTGCGGACGGACCTGGTGGATGCGCTGGCCAAGGTGGGCCTGGTGGTGCAGACGGTACTCAAGCTGGACGGCGTCATCGACGCGGTGCTGGCCAACGAGGCCGACGCGGTGGTGGTGGGCCTGGGGTACGGCGTGGGGGACATCGTCGCGCTGACCCAGTTCGTGCGCGCGCGGCCCGAGAGCGCGTCGGTGCCGGTGCTGGTGCTGGGCGATCCGACCGATCCACAGAGCCGGGAGCGGATCGTCCAGTCAGGAGTGACCGGCTTCGTCGCCGTGCCGCTGAACCCCGACGAGGCGGCCACCACCATCCGGGGGGCGTACGCGGATCGGATCGATCACGGCGGCCTCGGCCACGTGGTGCGCGGGAACTTCGACGAGCTCGATCCAGCCGAGCTGGCGAAGATCCTCGGCACCGGGCGCAAGTCGGGGCGGCTGTCCGTGCGCGCCGGCACGCATGAGGGCTACCTGCAGTTGGAGCGCGGCCGGGTGGTGTTCGCCGCCCTGGCCGACAAGAAGGGCGACGACGCGATCACCCCGCTCTTCACCCTGCCTCAGGCGGACTTCCAGTTCGATCCCGAGGCGCTGCTGACGGACATGCCGAACACCGATCGGGATCTCGAGCTCGTCGCCCGCAAGCTCCCGGGCGTGCAGGCGGCCTGATCCCCTCGAAGAGAGGGATCAAGGTGAAGGGAAGCGCAGCCCCAGCAGGGCCTTCGCGTTCAGCGCACAGGCCAGCGCGGCCTGGTCGGCCTCCATCCCCTTCAGCTCGGCCACCTTCTTCGCCGTCTCCGCAACCCACCCGGGCTCGTTGGGCCACCTGCCGCGATGGGGCACGGGCGAGAGGTACGGGGCGTCGGTCTCCACCAGCAGCCGCTCCAGGGGCGCGAAGGCCACGGCAGCCTGCAGCGCCTCGGACTTCTTGTAGGTGACGACGCCAGAGATGCTCAGGTGGAAGCCCAGGTCCAGGTAGCGGCGGGCGGCGCCGGGGTCCCCGGTGAAGCAGTGGATCATCCCGCGGGACATGCCCTCGCTCTTCAGGATCGCGGCACACTCCACGTGGGCGTCGCGCACGTGGACGACCAGCGGCTTGTCCACCTGCCTGGCAAGCGCGCACTGCCGCCGCAGGGACTCGGCCTGCACCTCGCGCGGCGAGTGATCGTAGAAGAAGTCGAGGCCCGCCTCGCCCACCGCGCAGACCTCGGGGAGCGCCACCAGCTTCTCCAGCGTGGCCCAGTCGGCGGGCGTGGCGGCGGCCGCGTCGTGCGGGTGAATGCCCATGGTGGGGGTCAGGAAGTCCGGGTGGGCGCGCGCCGCCTGCAGGGCGTGGCCGAAGTCGCCGGGCTTCTGCAGCAGGCCCACCACCACCGCGTGCACCACCCCAGCGGCCCTGGCGCGCTCGATCACCTCGGCGATCACCGGGAAGTCCTTCGGCTCGAGGTGGCAGTGGGCGTCGACGAGGATCATGGCGCCGCCGTCTCGTCCAGCATGGCCGCCAGCTCGGCGCGCGCCTCCGGATCCTCCAGCTTCAGCGCGCCGGCCTTCGCCCTGCCCGCCTCGCCCCCCAGGAGCAGCAGGGACTCGGCGAGATCGAGGCGCAGATCATCGTTGAGGGTGCCGTCGTCCAGGGCCGAGAGCAGCGTGGGCTCCAGCGAGCGGTCGCCCAGCAGGCCCAGCCCGCGCGCAGCCGCGCCCCGCGCCTCGTCCTTCGGGTTGCGCAGGATCTCCAGCAGCCGCTCCTTCGCGCCGGGGGCCTTCACCTCGCCGAGCAGCTCGATGGCCATGGCGCGGTCGACGGACCACTTCTTCGCGGCGCGCTTGAAGAGGTGCGCTACCCCGTCGGCGTCGCCCAGCAGCGCGAGCGCCCCGGCCAACTGGGTGCGATCGAAGGCCGGGACGAAGAAGCCACGGAAGGCGCGCTTCAAGTGCGGCAGCGCGTCCTTGTTACCCAGGCGGGCCAGCGCCGCGGCGGCCCGGAAGCGGAGCTCGGCGTCGTCGAGCGCCTCGAGCAGCACGTCCAGGCCGGCGGAGTGCTGCAGGGCCACCATGCCGCGGGCGGCCTCGAAGCGGACCTGGGGGGCGTCGTCCTGGAGGGCGGCGGCGAGCAGGCCGCGGAGCTCCGGCCGCGCGAGATCGGCGAGGCGCCCCACCGCCTCCACCCGCACCCGCACGGCCGCGTCGCTGACGTGCCGCCGGAGGATCTCCACGGCCTCCTCCACCGGCAGCACGCCCACGGACAAGGCCAGGCCGGCGCAGCGCACCTCGAGCTGCTGGTCCGACAAGAGCCGCACCACGGCCGGGGCGAACTCCGCGCGCAGCTCCTTCGGCGAGCCCGAGGCGAGCTCGCACAGCGTGTCGGCGGCCTCGGCGCGGACCGGCGGGCTCTTCTCCCGCTCCAGGGTGAGAAGGGCCAGGTCGCGCTCGGCTCGGAGGTCGATGCTCACGGGGGCCGGTCTACTTCACGTCGCTGCCAGGCGGCACGTCGCCGGGATCGAGCAGCACCAGGTCCTTCCCGCCGGGGCCGGCAGTGAGGATCATCCCCCGGGACTCGATGCCGCGCAGCGGCCGAGGCTTCAAGTTGGCCACCACCACCACGCGCTTCCCGGTGACCGCCTCCGGCGCGTACGCCTCGGCGATGCCGGAGACGATGGTGCGCGGCGCGCCTTCCCCGAGATCGATGGTCAGCTTGAGCAGCTTGTCTGCCTTCTCCACCTTCTCCGCGGCCAGCACCTTGCCGGCCTTGAGCTGCACCTTCGCGAAGTCGTCGTACTCGATCTCTGCGGGGGGAGCGGCCGGGCCCTTCGCGTCCTTCTGCTCCTTCTTCGCCTGCGGGGCGGGCGCGGGCTTGGCCGCTTCGGGCGGCGCGGCGATCAGCCTCGCCACCTGGGCCTCCTCCAGCCGGCTGATCAGCGGAGAGGGCTCGCCGATCGCCACCGCACGATCGAGCAGCGGGTACTTCGCGCCGTCCAGCGCCTTGAAGGTCAGCCCGGCGCGGCCCAACTGGGCGGTCAGCTTGCCGGCCAACTGGGGGACGATCGGATCGAGCAGCGCGGTGAGCAGGTACACCACCTCCGCCGCCTCGGAGAGCACCGCCCGCGCGCCCTCCACGTCGTGCTTGATCGTCTTCCACGGCTCGTGCTGGGTGAGGAACTGGTTGGCGGCGTAGCCCACCTCGAGGATCGCCTTCACCGCGGTCCGGTGATCGAAGGAGCCGAAGGCCTGAGCTATCTCGGGGACGCGCGCCAGCGCCTTCTCCACCAGGCCCTTCCCCAGCTCGGGCTTCGGCGGGGCCAGCTTCTTCCCCAGCTCCGGCCGCGCCAGCAGCGACAGGGTGCGGTTGGCCAGGTTGCCCAGGTTGTTCACCAGCTCGGCGTTCACCCGCTGGCGGAACTCGGTGAGGTTGAAGTCGAGATCCTCCGGGCCCGGCCCCAGCAGCGAGGCGTAATAGAAGCGCAGGTAGTTGGGATCGAGCAGGTCGAGGTAGGGCCGGGCGTTGATGAAGGTGCCACGGCTCTTCGACATCTTCTCCCCGTTCACCGTGAGGTGCCCGTGGATGTGCACGTACTCGGGCAGCTTCAGCCTGGCGACGTGCAGCACCGCCGGCCAGAAGAGGCAGTGGAAGTAGACGATGTCCTTGCCGATCACGTGGACGATGCGGGCGTTGCTCGACTCGTCCCAGTACTCCAGCGCGTCCTTCGCCTTGCCCGTCTTCTTCGCCCACTGCTCGCAGGAGGCGATGTACCCGATGGGCGCGTCCAGCCAGACGTAGAAGTACTTGTTGTCCTCGCCGGGGATCTGGAAGCCGAAGTACGGCCCGTCGCGGGTGATGTCCCAGTCGGCGAGGCCCTTGTCGAAGAACTGGCCCAGCTGCGCCGCGGGCCCGGGGTGGGTGAAGCCCGGCTTCGCCAACTGCGCGCGCAAGAAGGCCTCGTGCTTCGACAGCGCGAAGAAGAGGTGGCTCGACTTCTTCCAGGTGAGCGGCTCCCCAGAGATGGCGGACCGCGCGTCCTTCAGCTCGCGCGGGGTGTACGTGGCGTTGCACTTCTCGCAGGCGTCTCCGTATTGATCGGGGGCGCCGCAGTTGGGGCAGGTGCCGCGGATGAAGCGATCCGACAGCCAGCGCTTCGACTTCTCGTCGTACGGCTGCTCCACGTCCTTGCGGACGATGCTGCCGGCGGCCTTCGCGCGGCCGTAGATCAGCTCGGCGTAGTGCCTGTTCTCCGGCGAGTTGGTGGAGCCGTAGTGATCGAAGCTGATCTGGAAGTCGGCGAAGTCCTTCTGGTGCTCGCCGGCCCACCTCGCGACGAATTCCTCCGGGCTGACGCCCTGCTTGAGCGCGTTGAGCTCGATCGGCGCGCCGTGGGTGTCGTCCGCGCAGAGGAACACCACGTCGTCCCCGCGGCTGCGCAGGTACCGCACGTAGAGGTCCGTCTGCACGTGCTCGACCATGTGCCCGAGGTGCACCGGGCCGTTGGCGTAGGGCAGCGCGCAGGTGACGAGGGTGCGGGTGGTCATGGCTTCAGCGCTCCTGCTCCCGGCGAATGACGTGCATCTGCGAGTCCCAGGCGGTCGCCTTCCCGCACAGCGTCCACGCGAGGCGCTCGAGGACCAGGGCGTCGCCGCCCAGCTTCAGCGCCAGGTCGGCCTCGGCACAGGCGACGAGGGCGCGCAACAGCTCCTGACGCCCGAAGTTGACCGCCGCCTGCATACCCATGAAGGACGCGTACGGGTGCGGGGGCTTCGTCTTCGCCGCCTTGGCCTGGGCCTCGATGGCCGGCCACAGCCGCGCCTGGAAGTCGTTGTAGTTGCGCGGAGGCTTCCCGCCCGAGAGCTGCTGCATCTGCTCGTACGCCGCCACCAGGCGCCTGACGATGCCGGTGACGGAGCCGAGCAGCATGAGCGGGTGGCTGCCCTGCGCCTCGGCCTCCTCGAGGAACTTGAGCGCCGCGTCGAGGTCGCGCTTCTGGATCGCGTCGGACAGGGCGAAGAACTCGTCTTCCCGCGCCTGGCCGACCAGCAGCTCCACGTCCTTGAGCGTGATGGTGTTGCCCTGGGTGTAGAGGGCCAGCTTCACCAGCTCGGACTGGAGCAGCCGGAAGTTCCCGCCGATGCGCACCTTGAGTCCGTCGAGCGCGCCGGCCCCCAGCTTCTTCCCGTAGGGCTGGAGCGTCTCGGTGACGAACTCGCCGAGATCGAGATCCTTGAGCCGCGAGGCCACCTTGAACTCCAGGTGCGTGCCCTTCTCCTTCACCAGCTTCACGAAGGGGCTCTTCGCCTCCAGCGCGGTGGCGGCGATCACCAGCACCTGGCCCTTGGGCGGCTTGCCCGAGAGCCAGGCGTTCAACTGGGTGTCGTCGCCGGACGGCGCGGTGACGTTCTCCGCCCGGCAGAACTCGGCCACCTCCTGGAGGAAGGACACGTCGGCCTCGGCCAACTGCACGCCCAGCTCGCGGTCCCAGTCGCCGGGCTTCGGCGCGCCGTCCGCGGACGGATCCAGCTCGCCCACGCCCCACCCGGCCCGCGCGGCCAGCGAGAGCACCCGCCGCGCCGCTTCCTTCTTCCGGTTGGCCTTCCAGGCCTCGCGCGCCTTGCCCAGCGCGTCCACCCGGCCCTTCTTCGGGGCGAGGAACTCGGGATCGCGCAGCAGGACGACTTTCCGCCCGCCGAACATCGGCAGGGTATTCAGCTCCGCCGCCACGTCCTTCGGCGGCGCCGCGTCCATGGTGACGAGGTTCAAGTCCGCCGAGCCGCCCGGCACCAGCTTCGCGATCAGCTTCTCCGCCGCCTTGCGGACCAGGAACTCCTCGCCGGCGAGCAGGTACACCGGGCGCTCTCCGCCCGCGTCCAGATCCTGCAGCGCGTCTTCCAGCTCGTCACTCACGGCGCGGCGTATTCACCACACGCGTCGCGCTTTGTCCCGCGCGCCGTGCCGCGGAGGTGGGGGGGGCTTCAGAACTGCGCCCAGCCGGGCACCCGGGGGTAGGGGATCGCGTCGCGGATGTTGGCCAGCCCGCAGATGTAGACGATGAGGCGCTCGAACCCCAGCCCGAAGCCGGCGTGCGGCACCGAGCCGTAGCGGCGCAGATCCCGGTACCACCAGTAGTGCGAGGGCTCGAGGCCCAGCTTCTTCATCCGCGCGTCCAGCCTGTCCAGGCGCTCCTCGCGCTGGCTGCCGCCGATGATCTCTCCGATGCCGGGGGCGAGCACGTCCATGGCGGCGACGGTCTTTCCGTCGTCATTCATCCGCATGTAGAAGGCCTTGATGCCTTCCGGGTAGTTCATCACCACCACCGGGCGGCCGACGTGCTCTTCCGTGAGGAAGCGCTCGTGCTCGGTCTGCAGGTCCTTGCCCCACTCCGGCGCGAACTCGAACTTCTTGCCGGACTTCTGGAGGATGTCGATCGCCTTCGTGTAGTCGATGCGCTCGAAGGACGACTCGATGAACTTCTCGAGCCGGGCGATGACCCCCTTCTGGACGCGCTCCTCGAAGAACTTCAGGTCGTCCAGGCGCTCGGCCAGCACGTACTTGAAGACGGCCTTGAGGAAGCGCTCGGCGAGATCGGCGTCGGCGGAGAGATCGGCGAAGGCGATCTCGGGCTCGATCATCCAGAACTCGGCGAGGTGGCGGGTGGTGTTGGAGTTCTCCGCGCGGAAGGTGGGCCCGAAGGTGTACACCTTGGACAGCGCCAGGCAGTACGCCTCCACGTTGAGCTGCCCGGACACGGTGAGGAAGGTGTCGCGGCCGAAGAAGTCCTTCGAGGAGTCGATCTTCCCCGCGTCGGTGCGCGGCAGGTTGGCGAGATCGAGCGTGGAGACGCGGAACATCTGCCCGGCGCCCTCGGCGTCCGAGGCGGTGATGATCGGCGTGTTGACCCAGAAGAAGCCTTCCTGGGTGAAGAACTGGTGGATGGCGAAGGCCGCGGCGTGGCGCACCCGGGCGATGGCGCCGAAGGTGTTGGTGCGGGGGCGCAGGTGGGCCTGCTCGCGCAGGTACTCCAGCGAGTGCTGCTTGGGCTGGATCGGGTACGTCTCGGGATCGTCCACCATCCCCAGCACGGCCACCTCGTCGGCCTGCACCTCGTACGCCTGGCCCTTGCCCTGGCTCTTCACCAGCGTGCCGCGGGCGATGAGCGAGCAGCCGGCGGTGAGGTGCAGCACCTGCGCCTGGTAGTTGGGCAGCGCGGCGGGGGCGACGATCTGCAGCGGGTCCTGGCAGCTCCCGTCGGACAGGTGCACGAAGCTGATCCCCGCCTTGGAGTCACGCCGCGTGCGCACCCACCCGCGCAGCTCCACCTTCGAGTCCACCGGCACCTGGCCGGCCAACACCTGCTTCACGCTGACGTTCTGCATGGCGCGGGCTCCTTACTGCGCGGCCTTCGGCTTGAACATCGGCCCCGAGGTGGGGAACACCGCGCGCCCTGCCGCCGGGTTCACCAGCAGCACGAAGGAGATGTAGAGCGCCAGGCCGCACAGGGCGACGGTGGCCAGGCCGATGCCGAGGTTGAGCGTCCCCGCGGCGCCCGGCGCGAAGTGCTTCAGGATCCGGAACACGTAGAGGACGTCGATGTCGACGAGGAAGAAGAAGAGCAGCTTCGAGTAGAAGCCGAAGGCGTAGGTCAGCACGACGAAGATGAGGATGAAGGCCACGTCCACCGCGAAGCCCACGGACGGATCCGCGGTGCGCCCCGCCGCCGCCTCGTCCAGCACCCACCAGTTGAAGACCCAGTTGAAGGAGAAGGTGGTGAGCAGCGTGCCGCCCAGGGTGTTCTTGTTGGCCAGCGCCATGATCCCCGCGAGGAACTGGCCGCCTGCGCCGAAGAGCAGGCAGAACCAGGCCGCCGTCTTGAGCATCATCGACAACTTCGCGGGCTCGGCGGGAAACACTCCGAAGGCGATAGGCACCAGCGCGGCGCAACCGATGGCGAGGCCGAGCAGGCCCAGGGGGACCGGCTCTCCGAAGACGGGGGGCGGGGCGTTGGACGTCTCTGGGGCGGACATGGCGCGCGCGTGTAGCAGGGCCGCGCGCCCGCGCCACCGGGAAACGTCAGGGAAGCGTGCAGTAGAAGCCGGTCGAATCGCAGGCTCCCGAGCAGCACTCCGCGCCCGTCTGGCAGCTGCTCTCCGGGCTCTTGCACGTGCCGCCGTCGGGGAACACGTAGCGGCAGCTCTGCTGCACGCAGGTCTGCAGTTGGCCGCAGCGGGTACAGAAGTCGCCGCCGTACCCGCAGGCGGCATTGCTGGTGCCAGGCAGGCAGTTGCCCTTGTCGTCCTGGCAGCCGTTGCACGTCGGGTTGTAGCAATACGAGTAGTCGCAGCTCGCGCCGGCCGCGCACTGCACGCAAGTGCGCCCCGAGGAGCCGCACGCCTGCGGCGAGGTGCCCAACTCACACGAGCTCGCCGTACGGCAGCCCGAGCAGCTCGCGTCGTAGCAGCCGCCCTCTCCGCACGCCTGCATGGAGAGGCACGTCTCGCAGGCCTCGCCACCCGCCCCGCACGCGGTGATCACGTTGCCAGGCTGGCACGTCAGGCCCTGGCAGCAGCCGCCACAGGACAGCGGACCGCACGAAGGAGGACCGCCTCCACCGGTGCCGCCGCCGCTGCCTCCGCCGCCGCCTCCGCCGCCGCCGAAGCCGCCGCCGGTACCACCGCCCTGGGCCCCGCCGCCGACGCCTCCCCCGGCGCCGCCGCCGTTCGACGAGCCGCCTCCGCCGCCACCGCCCGTCAGCGGAGTGCACAGGCTGAACTGGCACGTCTGCGTCGGCGGGCACGCGCTGCAGAAGGCGCCCAGCGTGCCGCACGCCTGCGGGGTGTTGCCCGTCTGGCACTGGCCCGCGGTGTCACAGCACCCCTGGCAGGTGCTGCTGCTGCAAGGCTTCTTCGAGCTGCCGCACGCGGACAACGCCGGCACGAGGACGAGGCACCCCAGCGCGGCGGCCAGGGAGA
>JADLDB010000114.1 GCA_020846875.1 Myxococcales bacterium
CGCCGGAAAAGCCTGTCGAGCACAATCCGGCCGAGGGCGCTGATCCCATCGAGCTTGCGAGCGGTGCCTTCACCTTGTCGCAAACGGACCTGAGCTTCCCAGGCGCGGCACGACCGCTCGAGTTCAGGCGCAGCTACGACTCTCGCAGCGCATACCGCAGTCCGCTCGGGAGCAACTGGACCCACAACTGGGACGTGCGGCTCGTCGAGCTCAACGACTACAACCGGCCATCCTGGGCCGACCCCTACTGTGCCGGCAGCCCGCTGGAGACGACGTGCGTGATGCTCTTCGTCGGTGGCACGCCGCGGCTCTTCTCGCGGGATGTTCACAGCGGAGTCTTCGTCCCGCAGGCGGGAATGATGGCTTCGCTCATCCAGACTGAAACGGGCTGGCAGCTGGACACTGCCGAGCAGCACGTCCTCACGTTCGACGGTGACGGCTACCTCGTGCAGGACGTCGACCGGCTGGGCAACGGCTTCGTGATCGACTGGGAGTACACAGCAACTGGGCGGCTGTTCGATGCCGTCTGCCCCAAGCGAATCCTGCAGCTGGACCCGCAGCAGACGGCCGCTGGCTACACAGCCGTCCAGGGAGGGGTTCACTGGTCTGACAGCGCCCAGTGCAACGTGCTGGGCGGCATGGTCGGGCAACGGCAACCCGTCCAGTATGACCCGACGGAGACCTGGGCCTGGACGGTCAGTCTCCCGACCAACCCACCCGTCGCGCTGCAGAACGCCGCCGCCCTCATCGACCACCTCCAGAGGCACGACGGCCGGCGAGCCGGCTCGGGCGTTCCGTGGGGCAACCAGCTCAAGCGCGTCAGCGCCGTGCGAGAAATCAAGAGCCGCGGTCTGACTGCCGACGGAGGGATCGCCGTCACTGCGACGGCGCGCGCGCTCACCTTCGAGTACTGGGCCGACTCGGACACCACGTTCATCCCGGGCGCCAACGGCGTCGGCGCGAGTGGGGTGCGGCGGGCCGGCATGCTGAGGGCTGTCGCTGGGCCGGGCGGAGCACGCGTGGAATACGCCTACGCCTCCGCGGAGCCGAACGGACTGCCCAAGTGGCTCAACGAGGTGTTCCTCGAAACGGTCACGCGCAGCGATACCACTCCCACTGAGACGGGGCTCACGGCGACGCCCTCGCGTTCAATCACCTTCACCTATGCGTGGCTGACCAACACCATCTCGCCGGGCGAGCTCACCGACGCTGAGAACCGGTTCCGCGAGTTCCTCAAGGCGCAGGTCGGGTGCACCTACTACAACCTCAACGCCTGCGGGCAGCACGTGGAGCCGCTCTTCACGCGGTACACGGTGGACACCGACGTCCTGAACTACTCGGCGAACCTGCGCTCACAGGTGGCCGACAACATCATCCGCGTGGACAACCACGGCGTCGTCGAATCCGAGACGAGGTACGACGTGGGGCTTTTCTCCACGAACTTCGACAAGGCGACGCGCCAGCGCTGGGGCAGCAGTGATGTGACGCCTACGCCCATCGCCAACGGCTTCACGGTCACCCTGCCCGAGGCGAGCCTCCAGTACGCCGAGGCGGCGCCCATCTCCGACGGCGCCGACGACGCGACGACGGCCTTCCTTCCGTCCGTCATCGCCGGTCGCTACCCCCTCGAGTCGGTGCCTTCGACGACCGCCACGACTTCTCGCGCCAAGGGGATGTTGCTGCCGCCGAACTCACCTTCCAGCGCGGCGCCCGTCGGCCAGGTGTTGCTCGCGGAAGGCTTCGTCGTTCCGGACAAGCCGCCCGAGGTGCCAGCGTGCAAGGAGAAGAACCTGCCTGGCCTGCGCACGCAGCTCGCGGGCTACCAGCCGAGCTTCGACTACTTCGACGTCACGCTGCCCACTCCACCTTCCGGCGCCCAGGCTGCATACGACACGGTGACTGAGGGCGTGGACTTGAACATGGCCCTCAAGCGCAGCCGCCTCTCCTGTGAGGTGCTGGCCATGGCCCAGACGTGGGACGCGCGCCACAACGACCTCGAGTGGAGGTGGGAGAAGAACGCTCAGGGCATTATGGTGGCCACCCGAATCTACGGGCGTCGCAGTTACACGTCGGCAAACGCCAACCGCATCTGCGCATGGACGAAGCTCGCAGACCGCGACGGAGTGCACCACCTGTATGGGCTGAATTACCACGGGCGCCCGCTGGTCGACGCGGTGCTGGTCACCGTCGGCAGCCAGCAGGAGTGGCGCATCGCCGAGACGCTCTACAACGCGGACGGCAACGTGCTGTCCCGACGGCGCACGATGCCACAAGCCGCCAGTTGGTCTCCGACGGCTGGCGACACCCGCTACCAGTACATGGACACCTGGAAGCAGCCGAATGGCACGGTGATGGAGCCCACGCCCTGCTACTGGTCGCGGCGCGGCAACCTCATCAAAGTCGTCGACCGCCCCCGCGGCGGTACAATCGCGGACTTCCTCGAATCGAACCCCGCGATCGCCGACACGACGAAGGGCCGGTACGAGACCTACGAATACGAGCCGCTCTTCAACCAGGTCAGACGGGTGCGGCGCGGAGTCTTCGACACCACGCTCAACCACCAGGAGTCCTCGGTCACCACGACGACCTTCGACTACCAGGAAGACGGGATCGCCAACGTCACTGGCATCCTGAGTCGGCTGCAGGAGCGCGGGTGCATGTTCGACACACAGGGTGGCGGCGTGATCGATCCGCAGCTCGCGATGCCGTGGCCGGTGGTGTTCGGTCTGGGAGACATCAACGGCGACACGAAGCTGTCGAACACCCGGGCTGGCCTGCCGATCCGCGTGCAGACGACAGCGGGGGGTGTCACGGAGGAGTCGATCTACACGTGGAACGATCGAGCGCGGCTACAGAGATTCCGTGGTCCAGACGGGAGCGAAGCCGGGTTCAGTTACTACCCCGTCGGCGAGTTCACAGGAGCGGGCGCGACCCAGGGCGGCCAGTTGGCAAGCATCGAGCACCGGGTGCGGAAGGAGTGGCCGACGACGCTGGGCCCTCCGCGGAGCCGCTGCCCACATCTGGCGGGCCCCTACCAGTGGCTCCTCCCATCGACGTGCTCGTCGACCGGACTGGCGAGCCAGTTGGAGACGCAGCTGCATCTTCCCACCGAGGCCGCGCAGCACATCGCTTCTCAGCAGGCGGCGACGGCGGACGGCGTGACGAGCTTCGAGTACTTCACCACCGGCCATGCGAAGCAGGTGACGTCGCCGGACGGGCAGGTCACGAAGTACGAGCGAGATGTCGACGGGCGCGTGAAG
>JADLDB010000115.1 GCA_020846875.1 Myxococcales bacterium
AAATGAGACGACAGTCTCATCTCAGTCTCACGGTCCGAAACCCGCCCCCGGCTGGCCCTCCGCGCCGCTGCTGCCGTCCGCCGTGGCGCCGGCGCTCCACCGCTTCCCCAGGGCAGCGAGCGCGGCGATCAGCTCCGCGTCAGCTTGGCGAGCAACTTCTCCACGCGGTCCCGTGCCTCGCCGCCTTCCTCGACAAACTCGATGCCCATGCCCGGGTGCGCGCCGGTCGTCCTCGTCCATGCCACGCGCCCTTTGAGCGTCAGTCCGAAGAAGGACAGCGGAGGTCGCACGGACAACTCCACCTGCTCGCCGGGCTGCAGGGGATTCCACGTCCTCACGAAGGCGCCGCCCGACGAGAGATCGGCCAGGTACTCGCGCCGAGTCGTGCCCTCGTGCACCAGCCGCACCGGCAACTCCACCTGCAGCCGCTGCTCGAGGCGGGTGGCCTCGGGGTGCACCTCGTTCCTCGCGAAGGCCAAGAGCCGCACCCGGGTGGCGTCGTCCTCGGGCAGGAAGTCTACCCCGTAGGCCGCCGTCTGCCCCCGGGGCGCCTTGTGCCGCGCCCACGCCAACTGGCCGCGCACCACGAAGCTGCGGGCGGGCTTCCTCACCCGCACGGTCAGCTCCACGTGCAGCCCCAGCGGCCCGGGGGCCTTCCCGTCGAGCGCCAGGCCGCCCAGCTTCCCGTTGGGGTAGTAGCGCTCGGCCAATTCGTGGGGCTGGCCCACCGCCAGCGTCACCGGCACCAAGGCCGCCACCTCGCCGCCCCCTGGAGGCGCCCCCTGCGCCCATCGCCCGTGCGGCCACACATCAGTTGCCCGCCAACTGCTCGAGGAGGAGCGAGTTGGCCACCTTCGCCTCTCCTTGCACCAGCCGCGCCTTGAGCCGCGCGTGCGAGGCGTACACCTTCCCGTCGGTGAAGACGCCGTCGGCGAAGAAGCCCACCGCGCCCTCGGTGGCCAGCGAGGACTGCACCGCCCAGTTGACCGTGCGCCGCGCCACCTTGAGGTCGCCCTTCGTCGCGTCCTGGTACACCGCCCACACCTGGCCGGCCGACGGGCCGAAGACGATCGCCGAGTCCGTGCCCACCCAGCTCTGGTTGCCCGGCGCGGCCATGTCCACGCCGGTGTCGATGACCTCCGGGGTGACGCCCGCCTGGAGCTGCGGCGAGAAGTAGAACTTGAAGGCCTTGGAGGTGAAGTCGTGGTACCCGATCGCGATCGACTTCGTGGCCGGCTCCAGCTTCACGTCGGGGAAGTAGCCGGTGTCACCGCTGCCGTCGAGCAGCACCGGCGCGCCCGGGGTGTTCTGCGCGTTCACCCGCACCGCGTAGAGGTCGCCGTCGTTCAGCCCGCCCGCCATGGCCGGGGCGTTGCGCCGCATGTAGGCGATGATCGCCTCCTTCCCGTCGAAGGTGACGGACGAGAAGAGGCCCACGCCCAACGAGATCTCCACCAGCTCGGGCGGGATGAACGTCTTCGCGCACTCGTTGGTGCCGGCGTTGTTGACGCACACCTCGGTGCTGGTGTCGCAGCCGGTGCAGCCGGTGCCGGCCATGAAGCAGCCGGGGCCCATGCCGGGATCCGCGCACAGCCCGGTGCAGCCGTCGCAGACAGGGGGCGGCCGGGACTGGCAGGCCACCGTCTTCACCACCCAGTCCCCGTCGCTGGCCGGCGTCTGCGTGGTGGCGCGCGCGAACTTGAGCGCGGTGATGTACTTCACGGCGCCGGTGGGCCGCGGGGCGGGGCAGTCCATCACGTTGAAGGTCGCGTCGCCGCCGCGCTGGAAGTACGAGACGCCGGGGAAGCCTTCCGAGTCGATGGCGATGGAGGTGTAGAGCCCCACGTCCGCGGTGGTGCCGTCCACTCGGTGCCTCGTCCAGGTGGCGTCGGCCGCTCGCACCGCCAGCTTCAAGTCTCCGTTCGCCACGTCGTAGTAGCTGACGTAGACGCGCCCGTTGGCCACGGCCACGTCGGTGTAGCGGCCCACGTCGAGCCCGGGATCCTCCACGCCGCCGCGCGCGCCGGAAGGGCCGTACTTCGGAGCGCCGGTGGGCACGCCGTCCACGTACTCGGTGGCCTTCTTCACGCCGTCCAGCCCGTACTTCACCACCACCAGATCGCCGTACTGGCCGTCGTAGGCGCTGACGTAGAGGGCGCTGCCCGGATCCGCGGCGATCGCCGAGTAGCGGGCGAGATCGCCGGAGCTGAGGCCGGGCAGCTCGGCGCAGGTGCACTTCACCGGCGGCAGGTTGCACGAGTCCCAGATGTTGCGTGAGTCCTGGAAGGTGGCGAGGAAGCCCGCCGCGCAAGACACCGGGCACGCCGCTTCCGGCCGGCCGGTGGGCGACGCGTAGTCCTGGCAGCGATCGCTGGAAGGCACGCAGGCCTTGCCCGGCTCGCAGGTGCCGTTGCAGGGCAGCCCGGCCAGACACTCGCCCTGGAAGCAGGCCTGGCCTTCGGGGCACTCGCCCAGCGCGCCGCACACGTGGAAGCGGCAGCGGCTCGAGCTGCCGTAGTTGTCGGTGTACACCTCGCAGAAGCGATCGCCCTTGTCGCCGCAGTCCGCGTCGGTGGTGCAGGACAGGTACTTGTCGAAGCACTTCTTGCGATCCGCGGGGCACGTCTGGCCGGGGCAGCAGTCCGCCTCGGTGGTGCAGGCGCGATCGACGAAGACGCAGCACTTCACGCCTTCCTTGTCCTTCACGTCGCGGCAGCCGAAGTGCTCGGCGCACTCGTTGTTCTCCTCGCAGGCCTGGGTGCGATCGGCCTGGGCGCCGGAGACGCCGAGGCACACGTCGGTCGGCTTGATGGGAGGCTTGCCGCAGCTGCAGGCCGCGAAGAAGAAGGACAGACACACGGCCAGCAGGCCGTTGCGGATCGAGCGGGACATGGAGCGGCCATCCTAAACGCTGATTCCAGCGAAAAGGCAACGGCACGCTGGCGGATTCTCAGGGGCGGCGCAGGGCGTGGCGGGGCGGAGGGCCCGAGGGGAGTTGAGGCGGCGGCCGGCAGTCCCCGGCGAAGGAGACCTGGGCGGTGGCGGCGATCACCAGGCCCCCGTCGCGGCAGTCCACCACCTCGGCCGGAAACACCGCGTCACAGTCCTTGCCCTGCGGGTGGTGCACGGACAGGCGCGTCTGGCCGACGAAGCCGTGGGCGGTGCGGTCCAGCACCAGGTGCACGGCGCGCTGGCCGGCGTCGGGCACCCCGTCGGCGGGGCCTGCGTCGAAGGAGCCACCGTCAGACGGACTCGTCCCGGCGTCGCGGAAGCGCCGGGGGCGGAAGTGGGCGCCGGGGGGCTCCACGCGCACGACGGTGAGGGTCAGCGTGCCGCCGTCGTCCACGCCCTGGTAGCGAAAGGAAGGATCGTCCGAATGCACCCACGCACCGGAGAGGTCGGCCAGGCAGCCCTCGGGGACCATCACCGCGGGGGCGGGCGGTGGCGGCGCGGGCAGCGGCGGACGTTGGCACCCCGCCACGGCCAGTCCCAGCAGCACCCACCTCACCTCGCGCATGGCGGCGCAGGTTATGTCACCCGCTTTCGATCCGCGCTAACCTCGACGGCCATGAGCGTTCGAGCCCCGGTGCTTCTCCTGGCGGCGCTGTTCAGCGTCACCGCATTCGCGCAGGACGACGATGATCTCGCGCCGCTGGCGCCCTTGCCCAAGACGAAGCCGGCGGCCAAGCCCAAGGCCAAGCCGAAGCCCAAGCCCAAGCCTGCGCCCAGGGTCGAGGAGGACCTGGCGCCCATCGCCCCGGTGGCGAAGACGGGCGAGGTGACGGTGAAGGTGGCGGGGGGGATCAGCCGCGCCACGCTGAGCATCGACGGGAAGGAAGTGGGCACGCTGCCCCTGGCCCCGCAGACGCTGTCGACGGGCGAGCACACCATCACCGTGAAGCGCGCCGGCTACGCGCAGTTCGTGAAGAAGGTGACGGTGCCGGGCGGCAAGCAGCTCGAGGTGGAGGCGAAGCTGGCGGCGGTGTCGGCGATCATCTCGGTGAAGAGCGACGTGGACGACGCGCAGGTGCTCATCAACGGGCGGCTGATCGGCGCCGCGCCGGTGGTGGACTACGAGTTCCCCCCCGGCCCAGTCACCATCAGCGTGATCAAGGAAGGCTTCAAGGAGGACAAGCAGAAGCTGACCCTGGTGGCCGGCAAGGACTACCCCATCGAGGTGAAGTTCAAGGCGGCCGAGCTGGCCGCGGCCGATCGCCCGGTGCAGGCCACGCTGACGCCCGAGGTGGCGCCGATGGCCGCGCCGCCCATCGAGGTGAAGAAGGGCCCGGCAGAGACGCCCATCTACCAGCGCTGGTACTTCTGGGCGGGCGTGGGCGCGGTGGTGGTGGCGGCGGCGGCGGGCACGGCGATCGCGGTGACCAGCGCCAACGCCCAGCCGGCCAAGCTGACGGAGGACGATATCTGCGGCGGCAAGTGTGACGGCTGCATCGGCTTCACGTGCATGTCGACGGCGCGCAGCCCGCTCTCCTCCAGCCCGACCCGCTGGGAGTTCTGAAGCCGAGGAGCGCTCTCGCGCCGGCGCTGCTGGCGCTGTGCACCGCGTGTGGCCCGGCGAAGCCGCCGCTGGCCCTGCCCGAGGGCTGTCAGCCGCTGCTGGGAGGCGCGGACTGCCTGTTGCCGTACCCCTCCGACTTCTTCCGGCGCGAGGACGCGGCCCAGCCGCAGGGAAGCCGCCTGGAGCTCACCGAGGCGGCGAAGCAGAAGACGAAGCAGGGCGTGGCGGTGGACGTCACTGCGCGCCAGCCCATCGACGGGGCGTCGCGCTCGCCCACGCTGGCCTTCGTCTTGGGGGCGGCGGTGGCTCCTGACGGCTTCGTCAAGCTGGAGCAGGGCGGCACGCCGAGCCTCTCCGCGTCGTCGAACACGCTGCTGATCCACGCGGACACGGGCGAGAAGGTGCCACACTTCGTCGATCTCGATCCCCGCGCGACGGACGCCACGCGGCAGGCCGTCGTGCTGCACCCCTTCGTGCGGCTGGAGGCGAACGCCCGCTACGTGGTGGTGGTGCACGGCGTGAAGTCGCCCGAGGGCGCGCTGGTGCCGGCGCCGGAGGGCTTCCAGCGGCTGCGCGAGAGACAATCGCGGGGCGACCCGCAGCTCGAGCCGCTCCAGGCGCACTGGGACGAGGCCGTCGTCCCCGTGGCCGAGGCGGCCGGCGTTCCCCGCGCGGAGCTGCAGTTGGCGTGGGACTTCACCACCGGGAGCGACGCGTGGGCCGAGCGCGACCTGCTCAGGGTGCGCGAGCTGACCCAGGCCTGGCTCGGGGCCAACGCGCCGGCCGTCACCCTCGACGAGGTGCAGGAGCTGCCGGTGGCCCTGCCCGACGTCTTCCGCCTGGTGAAGGGGAGGATGACGGGCCCGCTCTTCGTGGACTCGCCCAACCCCTTCGCGAAGTTGAACCGCGGCGCGGACGGGCAGGTGGTGCAGGGCGGCACGGTGGAGTTCCCCTTCGTGGCGGTGGTGCCGCTGGCGGTGCGCGACGCCGCCGGGCCGTCGGGCGTCTTCCTCTACGGGCACGGCTTCTTCGGGGACCTGGGCGAACTAGAGAGCAGCTCGGCGCGCGCTCTGGCGCAGGCGGCGGGCCGCACCATGCTGGGCACCGAGTGGTGGGGTATGCACCTGTCCGACGTGGCGAAGGTGGGCGACGCGCTCACCAGCCGGCCCGGCAACGCCATGCAGTTCGTCGACCGCGTGCACCAGGCCATGGCCAACTTCATCGTGCTGTCCGCGGCGGTGCCGCAGCTGCAAGGGCTGCCGGCGTTTCAGAAGCCGGGCGGCGGGGCGATACTGGCCGGCGAGGCGGACTGCTTCCTCGGCATCAGCCAGGGCCACATTCTGGGCGGCACCTTCACCGCGGTGAGCCCAAAGACGAAGCGCTCGGTGCTGATGGTGGGGGGCGCGGGCCTCACCGGGCTGATGATGCGGGCTGCGCCCTTCTCCGGGTACTTCGCGCTGTTGGATCTGGCCATCTCCGAGCCGCTGGAGCAGCAGAAGTACCTGGCCACGCTGCAGCGCCCGTTGGATCGCATCGATCCGGCGACGTGGGCCTCGCACGTGCTCGCCGAGCCTCTGCCCGGCAATCCGCCGAAGCAGGTGCTGATGCAGGCGGGCCTGATGGACCCGGCCGTGCCCAACCTGGGCAGTTGGTACCACGCGCGCGCGCTGGGCCTGGGGGTGCTGGCGCCCACGCCGCTGATGCCATGGGGCCTCGAGGCCGCGACGGGCGCGCCGTCCTCTGCGCTGATCATCTACGACTTTCAGCTGGGCGACGTGGACGCCTTCTACCGGGCGGCGGACTTCCCGGCCGAGAGCAACGACGTGCACGAGGCGGTGCGGCGGCTCGACGCGGCGAAGCGGCAGGTGTCGGCCTTCTTCCAGGACGGCAGCCTCACGCCGCAGTGCACGGGGCCGTGCGACCCAGAATAGATGAGACTGGAGCGCCGAACAGGTTGGCTCCCGTCGTGACCTCGGCGATCTGCGTCGCCTCCCGTCGTTGCTCCTCGGTCAGCTGCCCACCAGCAGCTTCCCGCGTGGCGATCGACGTCGTGGCCCACGTCACTCGGGTGAGCGACGCCTGACGCGCTACCGCCTTCGTCGCACGTGAAGCGTCACTGCCCCCGCAAGTCATCCCCGCCGGCCGCGCGCGGCACGAGGCGCACCCACACGTCGGTGACGCGCCCCACGCCGCCGTAGTCCAGCACCGTCGCGCGCAGCTTGAAGGTGCCCTGCTCGGGGAGGATGGAGGTGAGCTGCACCTCGCCGGGGGCGAACTGAAACGCGCTGGGCCCGAGCGAGTCGATGCGCTCCTTGCCCTGGGACAGGCCGGGGATGTTGCCGATGACGACGCTGCGCAAGGGCTTGCCGTCGCTGGACAGCACCTCCAGCAGAATGCAGTTGTCGACCGCGAAGCCGGTGGAGGCGCCTTCGTCGCCGTAGAGGAAGGCGTCGCTGCCCTCGGCCGACAAGAGCGGCGTCTCCCCGGTGGCCACCACGCGCGGCGTGCGGTCGAAGTCGGTGGTCTCCACCTCGAGATCGGCGCGGACCTCGGCGCGCTGGGTGGTCTCCCGCTCCAGCGTCTCGGCCAGCAGGCGAACGCTCTTCGGCGCCGCGCCGCCTCCCGTCTTCGAGTGGGCGCAGCCGGCGAGGGCGAGGGCACAGAGAAAGAGAAGTGGGCGCACGTCAGGCCTCCAGGTCCACGCGGGTGAGGGACTCGTCATTCTTCGCGCCTTCATACACGTGCCAGGCGGCGAGCAGGTCGAGGTACGCAGGCCCCTGGCTGGCGAAGACGGTGAGCTCGTCCGGAGAGAGGCGCCCGTCCTTCTGCTTGGAGAGCACCTCGCCCAGCTCTGCGTGGAAGGGGCCGCCCCAGAAGAGCGGAGGCTGATCCAGGTCGCAGAAGCGGCGGGCGCGGGCCAGCAGCGGGGCGGGCAGGGGGCACTCGCGAAACGTCTGGGCGGCCAGCACGGTGACGTGGGCGCCGGCTTTCAGCGTTTCGGTGGAGAGCGGCACCTGGCCGGTCAGCACCACGAGGTCGGCGTCGGCGACGGCCTCGGCGGCGGAGTCCACGCCGTGCAGGTCCATGGAGAGCGACTGCTGCAGGCGGAAGGCGAGCTCGAAGTTGGAGGCGGTGTCGGGCTCGTGGAGCCACACCTTGCGGAGGCTGCGGACCAGGCGCAGGGCCTTCAAGGCACCGGAGGCGGCGGCGCCGCTGCCCAGCACGGCGACGTTGCACGCCTCTGGGCGGGCCAGCACGTCGGCGGCGAGGGCGCTCACCAGGGAGGCGCGCAGGGAGGTGAGGTGCGCGGCGTCCATCACCGCGAGCAGCTTGCCGGTGGTGGCCTCGTGGAGCTGCAGCACCTGCCGGGAGGGCTGGGCTGGATCCTCGAGCTCCGAGCGCACGGTGACGGAGTACGCGGGCAGGCCGGGCAGCGAGGCCTGGCGGACCAGGGTGGAGCCGCTGGGCAGGGGCGCGTCGAACTGGAGCGTCTGCACGGAGGTGGGGTGGACGCGGGCGGTGAGGGCCTCGCGGAGGTCGCGCAGGAGGAGGAGGGCCTGGGTGTGGCGGGACACGTCGGCGCGCGAGAGGAAGGCCGTCAACATCGCGGGCGCGTCCTAGCACGGGCCGGAGCGGCGGGCAGACCGTCTCCTTCAGCTCCACGGTGCTCCGCGCGCCATGACACGCACTTCGCACCAAGGCTTCAGCCTCGGCGGAGGAGCCACCCGGCGGCGGCCCCCACCAGCACCAGCGCGGTCAGGGCGCTTCCAGCACCGTCCCGCGCGAGGTGAGGAAGCGCAGCGCCTGCTGCCGCACCTCCGCCGCGTTCCAGAAGATGTTGTGGGGATCCTCCAGCGTGGCCTGCGGCGCTGACAGGTAGCGGGCCTGGTCCGCGCGGAAGTAGCGGCGCAGGGGCGTGGTGCCCTGCTCGGCCCCGGTGGCCAGGGGCGCGCCCAACACACCGGCGAGGTCGGCAGACGCCTCGTTGGGCATGGTGCGGTCGCCCAGCCCTTCCTGCACCAGCACCGCCTGCTCGCCCGCCGGCGCGTGCGCGAGGGTGATCGGATCTCCCGGGTCGATGAACACCTGCGCCAGGGTGCGGAAGAGGGGGAAGGCCGCGTAGTACTCGGTGCTGCCGAAGGCGAGGTCCGTCTCGGCCACCATCAGCAGCCCCACCCGGTCGCGAATGGTGACCGAGTTCAAGATGTTCCCCAGCCCCGCGCCCGGGACGTTCAGCACCACCGTCTTCACCTTCGGCGCGAAGGACACGAAGGTGGCGCCCATCACGCTGCCCATGGAGTTGCCGAAGTAGGCCAGCTCGCGGGTGTCCGGCGCGCCGTCGCCGTCCACGTCCAGCCCCTCGGCCATGCGCGCCAGCAGCAACTGGTCGAAGGCCATCTGCCGCATCGAGTCGCGCACCCGGACGATGTCCTCCAGCGAGAAGAAGTCGAGGAGGTTGCCCCGCAGCCCGTGAGCGGGCGCGTCGATGCCCAGGCAGGCCAGCCCTTCCCGCGCGAGCCACTCCGCCAGCTCCAGGCAGAAGGCGATGTCGCTGCCCTTCTGCGGAAGGTTGCGCGACCCCAGCCCGTGGCCGCCGATGACCACCGTCCACCCCCCTGCGGGCTTCGGACCCGCGGGCACGGTGAGGACGAAGGGCAGCGCCACCGCAGGCGCACTCCCCGGCGCCGCCACGTTCCCCGCCGTCCACAGCCCGTCCACCCGCAGCTCGCGGCTGGTGAAGGTGCCGATGACGACCTGCCCCACGTGGGCGGCGGGCCGGCCGAAGCCGTGCTTCTCCAGCCAGGGCGTCACTTCGCTCCACTGGGCGTCCTGGGGCGTGAAGGTGCCCACCGGGCGGGTGACGTCGCCTTCCGTCACCACCGCGCGGGCGGGAATCACCACCGGCGAAGGCGGCTGCGCCTCCACCCAGGCGGCCAGCGAGTCCAGCGGCGCGCGCGAGCCCGGGGCCGTCTGCGGCAGCGCCAGCAGCACCCGCGACGGCGCTACGCCCAGCGCCTGCGCGGCCTTCGCCACCAGGGCCTCGGTGTCCGGCCCGTCCAGGAAGTCGTGGCCCCGGCCCAGCGCCACGCCACCCACGCCCTCAAGCGAGTCCAGCACCACCAACAACCCGTCCTCGCCGGGCGGCAAGGGCACCGCGGGGCGCACCAGGAGGAAGTCGGGGTACGCCTCGTCGGGCTCCCGACCGGTGTCGGTGAGGGCGGCGCGCGAGTGCTCGACGTGCACGTCGCGCTCCAGCACCTGGTAGCCGTCGCCCGTCTTGCGCAGCCGCGCCACGGCGCCCTGGGCGGTGGCGCCGTCCAGCGGCACCGAGGCGCGCAGCAGCACCGGGTTGAAGGCGCCCACCGCCGTCACCTCGGCGGCCGAACGAATCGCCCAGCCGTCCAGCAGCTTCTTCACCTTCGCCGTCTTCGCCTTCGGGTGCAGGAAGGGCAGGTACCAGCCGGGCCGCAGGCCGAAGCCCTTCCCCGCGAGGCGCTCATCGGGGAACGGGTTGTCCAGCGAGGCCACGTCCTTCGAGTAGAGGAGGTGCGGGGGCTCGGGCGCGCGCTGGCCGCAGGCGGAGAGGACGGGGAGGAGGGCGAGGACGAGGACGAGGACGCGGCGCATGGCCACGGGCTTTGGCACGCGGGAGGCGCCCGGGCGAAATGAGGGCCGGGCCGGGTGACACGCGCAGGTGTCGCGCGACGCGTCAGGGCGAGGCTTGCGCGCGATCCATGGCAGCGCCCCGGCGGTGTGCTTTGAAGCGCCCATGCGCCTCGTCCTCGCCGCCCTCGCCGCGTCGCTGGCCCTCGCCGCCTGCAAGAAGGACTCGAAGCCCCAGACTCCTCCGGAGGAGGCGCCGACACCCAAGAAGCCGCTGGTGGTGGGGCTCGTCACCGACGTGGGCGGACGCGGCGACCAGTCCTTCAACGACTCCGCGCTGCGGGGGCTGGAGACGTGGGCCGCGGGCTCGCGCTTCGTGTCGGGCAGCTACGAGCGGCTGCCTGGCCCGGCGCGGGACACGACGATTCCAGAGGAACTCCGGGCGCGCGTCACCTCGCTGCCGGTGAAGCCGCTCATCGTCCAGTCCAGGGCGCAGGAGGACTACCAGCCCAACCTGCAGCTCCTGGTGGACCAGGGCGCGGGGCTCACCATCGGCGTGGGCTTCATGCTGGAGAACGCGGTGGAGACGGTGGCGAAGGCCAACCCCGAGGCGAAGTTCCTGCTCATCGACAGCCCCCTCCTCGACGCGAAGGGCGAGCCCCTGAAGCTGCCCAACGTACGCACCGTCGTCTTCCGCGAGGAGGAAGGCAGCTACCTGGTGGGCGCGCTGGCCGGCCTGGTGGCGAAGGAGAAGGTGTGCTTCGTCGGCGGCATGGAAATCCCCCTCATCAAGAAGTTCGAGGCCGGTTTCCGCGCGGGGGTGAAGACGGTGAACCCGAAGGCCCAGGTGCTGGTGCAGTACACGGGCACCTTCGACAACGTGGCGGCGGGCAAGCAGGTGGCCCAGGACCTGGTGACCAAGGGCTGCGAGGTCCTCTTCCAGGCCGCGGGCAGCGACGGGCTGGGCGCGATTCAGGCGGTGAAGGAGGCGCGCACCGCGGGCAAGAGCATCTTCGTCATCGGCGTGGACAGCGACCAGGCGCACCTGGCGCCCGACGCGGTGCTGACGTCGATGGTGAAGCGGGTGGACCTCGCGGTGTACCAGGCCGCGCGCGACCTCTACGACGACGCCTTCACCGCCACGGACTCGGTGATGGGCCTCAAGGAAGGCGGCGTGACGTACGCGCCGGTGACGGTGGGCCTCGCCGACAAGGACGCGGTGCTCTCGAAGGTGGAGGCCCTGCGCGCGAAGGTGGTGGCCGGCGAGGTGAAGGTGCCGAAGAACCCCGCCGAGGTGGACGGCTTCACGCCGCCGCACCTGTGAGCTGGAACGTCCTCACCGTCGGCGCGCGGCGCGTCCTCGCCTTCCGCTATGTGGACCGCCAGGCCGGACCGTCGGCGAAGGGCGCGTACCTCGCTGACGTCCAGCCCACCCCCGAGGAGGCGCAGGAGGCCGCGACGCGTCCGGCCGTCACCGTGCGCCTGGCGCCGGCCTTCACCCTCGTGCCGCTCAGCGACGCCGAGGTGCAGCGCCTCGGGTTGCCTGCGCGGCCGCAGTGGGCGCAGCTCCTCGAGCAACCCGGCCCGTGGGGTGCGGACCCCCGGCTCGCCGGGAAGTTGCACGCCTCGTACCCGGACGACCTGCAGGCGGCCTTCTTCCTCCCCGAGCAGCGCACCGTCGAGCAGCTGTGGGTGCGCCTCGCGCAGGTGGTGCCGGAGCACGACGCCTACCGCGGGCGGCTGCTCAACACCGCGCACGGAGCTCCGTCCCTCTGCGCGGGCACCGAGGTGGTGGTGCGCCCGACGCCGGGCTCTGCGATGCCGGTGTGGTTGTCGCCCGCCGTCCTCGGCAACCTGCGCGACTGGCGCGGGAAGTGCTCCGCGTGCGGCTTCGACCTGGTCGTCGAGCCGGTGGAGGCGCTGATCAAACGGGAGTTCCGCAGCGCCCCGCCGGGCACCGTGTTCGAGGCGCTCACCACCCGCTGCGCGATGTGCCGGGGCACGCAGTTGCTGACGCGCCAGCCTCGGTCCAACGAGTCACCGTGACCGAGAGCGCGAGTTGACGCTCTTTGGCGCGGCGCCTACGAAGGAGGGTAGACGCTCCGGCTGGAACCTCTCGATGCCTGCTCGTCTCTACGTCCCGTACAGAGAGAAGCACAAGTGGCCAAAGGGCTTCGGTTCTCTGTGCCCTGCGCGCATGCCCGAAACCGAGCCCCTTCAGCTTCTCGAGCGGGCCATTCAGGTCGAGGGGGTTGGGCAGAACAAACTCTGGGCTGCGCAGGGCGAGTGGTGCTTCTGTGCTCACCCCTCACCCGGTGCAGGCGAAAACGCTTGGCACGGTTTCCCAGTCGTTGGCGGCGAAGTCGATGAGCGAGTTCTCGCAGCACTCGAACGTGCCGGCATGATTGCTGCGGAAGCGACCGCCGAAGCCGAGCCATGCTGCACCGTTCCAGCGGGTGAAAGTCCCGTCGCGGTAATCGCCGGAGAGCCGCGTAGCAGACTGGCACCAGTGGCCCAGAAGCCGACTGGTGAAGCCCAGTGTCAAAAGCCTTCCGGGCCGAAAGGTACGGGAGAGAAGCAACAGCGCGGGCCGCAACATGAAGTGAAGCCTGCCGCCTCGTCACAGAAACAATCCGAGAGCCGAGCCGAGCATGTCGCGGCGAAAGCCAAGCAACGCGCGGGTAAGTCCGGATACGCGCGGAGTCTCGGCGGGGTATTGGGAGCAGCACGCGCTGAAGGAGCGGAGCGGAACACGAGAGACCCGTCTGCGCAGCCGACGTCCGGCAAAGACCGCCCGTATAAGCCGAGTG
>JADLDB010000116.1 GCA_020846875.1 Myxococcales bacterium
AACTCATTTCGGCCTCTCGCTGAGGTTGAATCGCGCTAGCTGCAACCGTATCGGTTCTTCGCGATCCGCTGCAACTGGTGGGAGAACGCGGGAGGTCGCACACCGACTCCCGAAGTGGACAGGGAGTTGTCACTTCTTCGGCGCTACGGTGACATCCCCCACACCACTTCCGTTTCAGCTCCGAGTGAGGACCCTCCGCAGGAGTCGAGGCGCGTTGACACTCCAGGACAGGCTTCGAGCGCGGTAGGCGCGACGCTGCGCCCGCCGTGCGCGACGATGGGCCCGAGGAGGCCGCGGGCCATGTTGACCGAACTCTGCATTCTCTTCGCGCTGATGCTGGTGAACGGTGTGCTGGCCGGCGCGGAGATCGCGATCATCGCGGTGCGCACCACGCGCCTCAACGACCTGGTGGCGGCGGGCAGCGGCGCGGCGCGGGCGGTGCAAGCGCTGCGGGAGCAGCCGGAGCGCTTCCTGGCGACGGTGCAGATCGGCATCACCGTGGTGAGCGCCACCGCCGGGGCCTTCGGCGGCGCGACGCTGGCGGAGGACCTGGCGCCGGTGCTGGCGCGCGTCGACGTCCTCGCCCCCTGGTCGGCGCAGCTCGCGCTGGCGTCCGTGGTGACCCTGCTGTCCTACTTCAGCCTGGTGGTGGGCGAGCTGGTGCCCAAGTCGCTGGCCCTCAAGGCCGCCGAGCCCTACGCCCTCTTCCTGGGGCGCCCGCTGCTGTGGCTGTCCAACCTGGCCCGGCCGCTGGTGTGGCTGCTCACGGCCAGCTCCAACGTCCTCCTCTCCCCCTTCAAGGACCGCACCAGCTTCATCGAGGCGCGCCTGTCCCCCGACGAGCTGTCCCAGTTGGTGGAGGAGGCGACGAGGGTGGGCAGCCTCAACCCCCGCGCGGGGGAGATTGCTTCGCGCGCGCTCAAGCTGCCCGAGCTGGCCGCCGCCGACGTGATGGTGCCGCGGCCCAAGGTGGTGGCGCTGCGGAGGGGTGCCACCCGGGAGGAGCTGCGCCGGCTGCTGCTCGAGCGCACCCACTCCCGCTTCCCGGTGGTGGAGGGCGACGTGGACCACGTCGTCGGCTACGTGAGCGTGAAGAACGTGCTGGCCATGGCCTGGGAGGAGCCGCTCTTCGTCCTCGAGGACCTGATGCGGCCCGCCTTCTTCGTGCCCGAGACGAAGAGCGTCGTGGACCTGCTCACCGAGATGCGCACCCGGCGCGTCCCCTTCGGCGTCGTGGTGGATGAGCGCGGAGGGATGGCGGGCATCGTCACCCTGGAGGACGTGCTGGAGGAGCTGGTGGGGGAAATCTTCAGCGAGCACGTGGTGGACGTGCCGGAGTTCTTCCACAAGGAGCGCGACGGCTCGGTGACGGTGCTGGGCTCGGTGGCGATCCGCGACGTGAATCGCGAGCTGGGCCTCGCCCTGCCGGAGGACGGTCAGTGGACCACGGTGGCGGGCCTGTGCCTGTCGCTCGCGCAGCGGATTCCGGCGCGAGGGGAGCGCCTCACGACCAAGGACGGCGTGACGCTGGAGGTGGTGGACGCCTCGGCGCGCAGCGTGCGGGCGGTGCGCATCCGCCCGGCGCCGGCGTGAGTTCAGGGGAAGAAGTCGAGCTGGTGCGCGCTGCCGTTGACGTCGGCCTTGCCGTCGCAGGCGGCGTGGAACTCCGCCTCGACGATTCTCGCGATGAGGCCGCTCACCTCCACCACGTCGGCGCCGCGGCGAGGCCGGTGACGGGGAGGGCTCGAGCCAGGGAGGCTCCAGGGTGAGAGGGTGCGCCGCACGAGGGACGGGCGGGGCAGGCTATTCGATGGCGGGCGGAGGTCTCAGCGGCGACGGTGGCCTTCCGTTGAAGCGTGGCGCGCGAGGTACACCACGTGCTGCCCGGCACCCGCCGGCACCCGCTTCACGTCCAGGCCGGCGAAGCGCAGCTGCTTCTCGAAGCGGCCGTCGGGGCTGGCGGACCAGAAGGCCAGGCGCCCCGTCCTCTTGAGCGCGGCCTGGGCCACCGCGAGGCCGGTGAGGGCGTACAGCTCGTCGTTGTCGGCCGCCGACACGGCGAAGGGCCCGTTGTCCACGTCCAGCAGCACCGCGTCGAAGGCCCCGCGGGACTTGGCCAGCACGCGCTGCACGGCGGCCACCTCGAGGGTGACGCGCGAGTCCTCCAGCGGGGCGCTGGCGAGGGGAGCCAGGACCCCGCGGTTCCACTCCACGACGGCGGGTGACACCTCCCCGACGGTGACGCGGGCCAGGGGCCCCAGGGCGTCCAGCGCCGCGCGGACGGTGAAGCCGAAGCCCAGGCCGCCGACGAGGATGTGCGCCCTGGCCGGCAGGCCCTCGCAGCCGATGCGCGCCAGCGCCTCTTCGGAGGCGTGCGAGCGGCTGCCCATCAGCACCTTGCCGTGCACCAGCACCAGGAACTCGTCCTCGCGACGCTTGAGCTCGTACCCACCGGGCGCGGTGGCGATGGACGTCCACGGCTTCACCCCGCGGCGAGTACCACGTTTCCCCGCGCCGAAAGTGGCCGCCGCCGATACGCGGGCAGCCCTCATTCGTTCCTGCTGGTGAGATGCTGCTGGTCTTCGACATGGCCGACCCCGGGCACACCGATGAGGCGCTGCTGGCTTCGGCCCGCTCGGGCGCTCGCGAGGCCTGGGGCGCGTTGATCGCCCGCCATCAGCGGCGGGTGTTGGTGGCGCTCCTCGCGGAGGGCCTGGGCCTGCACGACGCGCGCGACGTGAGCCAGGACGCGTGGGTGCGGGTGTGGCAGCAGCACCAGGCCGGCGCGCTCGCCTCCCTGCAGCTCCCGGGCGTGGTGGTGACGCAGGCCCGCTTCCTGGCGAGGGACCTGCTCCGCCGCCGCCGCGCCGCGCCTCACGAGGGGCAGGCCGCGGTGCCGGACGCCGCGTCGCCCACCCCCTCGGCCGAGTCGGCCCTGGCCTCGGCTCAATCGCTGAAGCGCGTGAGCCTCGCGCTGGCCCGTCAACCGGAGTCGAAGCAGCAGGTGTTCCGCCTCGCCTGCGACGAAGGCGTGGCGCACGAGGAAATCGCCCGCCGCGTTGGCCTGTCCACGCAGCGGGTACGGCAAGTCGTCTGGGAGGTGCGCTGTGCCCTACGCGCCGCCCTCGAGGAGGAGTCATGACGGAGCACCTCACGCGTGACGCCGCGGCCCGCTGGGCAGCGGGCGTCCTGGAGGACGACGAAGCCCGCCGCGTGGAAGCCCACGCACAGACGTGCGCCGAGTGTGAGCGGCTGCTGCAGGAGGAGGCGCGGGTGGAGGTGCTCCTCCAGACCGTGCGCGCCCCCGGGCGCGAGGGGCCGAGCGCGTCCGTCGGCGGGAGTCCGGAGGCGCTGAGAGGTGCGGCCGCTCCCGAGGAAGCCACGGCGCGGGGGGAGCGCGAGGGCCTCGGCGGGGCGCTGCGGGCCGGCCCGGGCGGCCACACCTCCGCGTCAGCGCCGGAAGCCCGAGGAGCATCCGGCCCGGGTGTCGTCCTGCCGCTCCGCCCTCGGCGCACGGTGCGCGCCGGCCTGGCCGTGGCCGCGGCAGCCCTCGCGGCGGCGGTGGCTTGGCTGGCCTTCTCCCGTCCCGCGCTGCCGCCTCTTCCCCTGCCCAGGCTCGCCAGCGCGGACGCCGGGCTCTCCGTCCCCCTCGACGTGCCGCGCTACGAAGAAGGCGTGCCCGTGCCCCCCGAGGCGCTGTCTGCCTTCGCGCCTTTCGAGCTCTGAAGAGGAGCTGCCATGGAAACCTCCGCCTTCACGCACAGAAGCTGGCGACGGCTCGTCACCCTCGTGGTGGGCGCAAGCTTCGCGGCGGTGGCCGCGGACGCCGGGAGCTCCGACGGCGGCGGCCTGCCGGTCGGCTGGTTCGTCGCGGGCAAGGCGCCCCAGCACTACCGGGTGGAGTCGCTGCCGGCCGGCACCTGCGGGGGCTCCGCGGCGTCGGTGGCGTCGGCGGTGGCCGCGCCCCAGGGAAACGTGTCGGTGATGCAGGTCTTCCGCGCCGACAAGTACCGCGGGATGCGGGTGCGCTTCTCCGCCACGGTGACGACGAAGGACGTGTCCGGCTGGGCCGGGCTGTGGATGCGCGTCGACGGGCCCCAGCAGAAGACGCTGGCCTTCGACAACATGCAGGCGCGGCCCCTGCGCGGCACCACCGGGTGTGGTGTCCAGGCGGTGGTGCTGGAGGTGGCGCAGAGCGCGGAGGTCATCGCGCTGGGGCTGGTCGTAGAGGGCACCGGCAGCGCGCAGTTGTCGGGCATCGACCTCGAGGCGGTCGACGACTCGGTGCCCACCACCGACCTGGTGGCCGAGGCGCGCGACGCCCGCAGCGGCGCAGCCATCGGCCGGGTGGGCAGCGTCTGGTTCACCGACCGCATCGTCAACCGGCAGGACACCAACGTGCAGCTCAAGCTGGTGGCCCCGGGGAAGTGGAGCGACCGCGCCGGCGACTACACCGCCTCCGTGGAAGGCGACCGGGTGATGGCCACCGCGCTCGACCTCACCCAGCCGCAGCCGCTGGCCCTGTCCGGCGAGTTCCGCTTCCGTCGCGACGGCGACGCCACCCTCATCGAAGGCACCTGGGGCACGGCCGTGAAGAAGCACCCCGTCTCCATCCGCTTCTCGAGGACGGCGGTGGACCTGACGTGGGGCTTCTACGAGCGGCACCTCAAGGTGGAGAAGGCGCCGCAGTTGGCCGCGCACTGCGTGTACTACGCACAGTGGGCCAGCCCGACGCGGCGCTCCGACGAGCTGCAGGTGTGCGGCGTGGTGTTCGACGCCGACGCGCCGCGCGTGCAGACGGTGCTGGCCTTCGTGCTGTCGGGCTTCCGCCGCCTGGGCACCGGCCTCCCGCTGGACGAGGCGCCAGTGCCGCCGAAGCTGCCTTCGCCGCAGCCACCGCCGCCGACTCCCGGCCGTCCGTGAGGCGAGCGGCACCAGCCCCCGAAGTGCTAGAGCAGCGCGCAATGGATTCCATCGGGACGCCGGGTGTGCCCTGGGGCGCGTCGGAGCGGGCGCGCTGGCGTGGCAGGCAAGGCAAGCGACGCAGCTACGCCGACGAGGTGGTGGCCGTCCTCGAGCGGTTGAGGCGCGACTTCGACGTCGTCTCCTACGGCGCGCTCGAGTACCCGCCGGACGGGACGTACCCCCTCTTCGCGCTGAAGAGCCGCGCCTGGGACGACGCGCTGCCGCTGGTGATGGTGACGGGCGGAGTGCACGGCTACGAGACGAGCGGCGTGCACGGCGCGCTCCTCTTCACCCAGCGGGACGCGGCCGCCTTCGCGGGGAAGGTGAACCTGGTCATCGCGCCCTGCGTGAGCCCGTGGGCGTACGAGCGGATCCACCGCTGGAATCCCGACGCGGTGGACCCCAATCGCTCCTTCAAGGCCGACGGCGCCGCGGGCGAGGCGCGCCGCTTGATGGAGTTCATCGCGCCGTTGCGTGGCCGATTCCTGATGCACATCGACCTCCACGAGACGACCGACTCGGACGAGAGCGAGTTCCGCCCGGCGCTCGCGGCGCGCGACGGCAAAGTCCACCAGCCCGGGGAAATCCCCGACGGCTTCTACCTGGTGGACGACGCGGAGAACCGGCAGCCCGGCTTCCAGGAGGCCATCATCGCGGCGGTGGAGCGCGTGACGCACATCGCGCCGCCCGACGCCCGCGGGCACCTCATCGGAGAGAAGGTCTTGAGCCGCGGGGTCATCCAGTACGCCGTGCGCGAGCTCGGGCTGTGCGCCAGCCTCACCGGCGCGCGCTTCACCACCACCACCGAGGTGTACCCCGACAGCCCGCGCGTCACGCCGGCGCAGTGCAACGAGGCGCAGGCCACCGCGGTGCGGGCGGGCCTCGAGTTCGCGCTGGCGCACCGGTAGCGCCCGGCCACGTCAAGGAGGCGAGGGGTAGCTCCGCGCCGGGAAGCACAGCCCGTCGTTGTTCAAGTGGCCGAAGGTGGACAGGTTGTACGTCATGTAGTCGGAGAGAGACTTGAGGCCCGCCGCGCCACCCGAGGGGTTCACCGGCACGTTGACCGGGTCGTACGCCACCGTGCCCGTGCTGCGCTCGTTGGCCAGCGTCGGCCCGCAGGTGCGCCACGGAAGCGCCGCGCCCTGGGCGTCCTTCGGCGCCTGGAAGTCGAAGGCGAGGTCCGTCAGGTCGAGCGAGGCCGTCGAGGGCCCCACGCCCGCGTCCACCGCCCTGCGCGCCGCGAGGACGTCCCAGCGCAGGGGCGCGTCCTCCTCCAGCGCCTCCCAGAAGGGGTGGTCGAGGTGGAACGTCACCTGCGCCGTCGTCTGTGCGAGCGCCTGCGTCTGCAGTCCCCGGCTGCCCGCGGGAGAGAGCTCCGGGTTCTCACAGTTCTTGAAGTCCACCGGGGCCCGGAAGCCGAAGGAGAAGGCCACCGCCTTCGGGAAGCGCGCGAAGTCGTAGCTCGCGCCGGTGCTGCGGCAGGCCGGCGCGCCCAGGTCGCCCTTCCAGGTGGCGGTGCCCGAAAGCCACACCGTCCAGCCGTTGGAGGCCATCTCCCGGTAGGCCGCCTCGCCTTCCGCGTCGAGGTTGACGTCGTACACGCCCGCGCGCGCGGCGATGAGCTGGTAGCCGAAGGCGTACTTCGCGGTGGGCGCGAAAGAGGGCGTGCCGGCCTTCAGGTTCTGCCCGGTGAGCCGCGCCAGGGCCACCGCCTGGCCGTTCAGCTCCTTCGCCACCAGCGGGCCGCCCTTCGCCAGGTCCACCGCCCAGGGCCCTTCCGCGCGCGCCACCGCCTCGCCTGTCTGCGAAGGGTCGTTGGGGTTCAAGTCCGGGTTCTCCGACACGGTGAGGCGGTCCACCACCACCACCGCGTGGGTGAAGCGCACCTCCCAGCCGTCGAGGAAGTAGGGCGCGCCGCGGGCCGAAGCCGGGGGAAAGCCGATGCCCTCGGTGGCGAAGGACTCGCCGCTGATGGTGATGAGCAGACTGTTGTTCACCGCCGTCGTCGACGGTGGCTCGAAGGTGAGCAGCAGGCCCCCGTCGCCGGAGCCGCCGCCTCCTCCCGTCCCGCCGTCCATGGTGGGAGTACCGCCACAGGCCAGCAGGGCGGCGGCGAAGAGCGTTGCCGAGAGTCGAAGCAGGGTGCGCGTCATGAAAGGCCTCTCTCAGGGAGCCAGGGTGAAGCGGTACGGGCCCACCGCCGCGCGCAGGCCGTTGTACAGCGCCTTGTCCGCCTGCGCGGAGGACGAGGAGTCGTCGGTGAAGCGGTACAGCAGCGGCGTGTCGGACACCTTCGTCAGCGTGGAGAAGTCCACCGAGGCGAACCAGGCGCGCGCGTCGATGAGCAGCCAGAGGGTACCTCCTTCGGACAACTGCGCGTCGAAGGGGATGGGCGCGACGATGCGCTGCTGGCACAGAGGGTTGGAGCCGGGGAGCGCCGGGTTGCGTGGCGGCGTCATTCGGTTCTGGCTGATGGTGAAGGCCCCTTCGAAGGGGTAGCTGTCCGTGCCGCGCGTCGCCGTGCCCGCCACGTCCAGCACCACCGTGGTGTCCACGTCGGCCTCCACGTCACCGCCGGTGAGCCACAGCTCGGCCGAGCGCGTCTGGGCGTCGGTGCCGTTGCCGGAGACGGGGAAGGCCGCCGGGGCGGGGGACAGCGCGTCCACCCGCACCGCGCCGCGCACCTCTCCGGAGTAGACGCCGGGCTGCAGGCAGCTCGCCTCCAGCGCGTAGCTCTGCGGGTTCTGCTGGCTCAGGTACAGCGCGCCGGCGAAGAGGTGCGCGCGCGTCAGCGTCACGCCGAAGCCCGAGGGCGAGGTGAAGGACAGGGGGCCGCCAGCGACGACGGCCGGGTCCCCCGAGGCCTGGGCGGAGAACTCCACCAACCGGCCGCCCGTCGTCTGGACGCAGCCGGCGAGGAGGAGCGGCAGGGCCAGGCGCTTCACGGCTCACCTCCCAGGTGAAAGGCCAGGGACAACATCACGGCGCGGGGCGCCCCGGCGCTGAAGTGCCGCACCGGCACCAGGGTGGGCAGGCTGCCCGAGGTGCGGAAGTCGCTGGCGTAGTTGTACTCGCCCAGCCGGTACTGGGCGCCGAAGAGGTTGGTGATGGAGAAGCCCAAGGACACCCAGCGCCAGCCCACCTCCGCGTTGACGTCGGTGACGAAGATGACGTCGCTGCGCTGGCCGTACGGCAGGGCGCGGCGGCCCACCCAGGTGACGCCCAGGCCGAGGCGGCCCAGAAGCGGCGCGCCCATCGGCTGGAAGAAGGGCAGGGCGTGGAAGAGCGCCCCGTCGGCCCGCAACACCACGTCGGGCACGTAGGGTACCAACAGCCCGGTGTCGTCGAACTGCGAGCGGACCCAGGTGACGTTGAAGGACGCGTCGTAGAAGCCACCGCGCCCGCGCGCCGCCAGCAGGGTGCCCACCCGCGAGGTGCTGCCGCCCAGCGTGCCGCGGCCCTCCTGTGGGTTGAAGACCAGGTCCTGGTCCACCCGGGTGCCGAAGAGGACGGCCCGCGCCGACACGTCGTGCGCCCCGAAGCGCCAGGCCCCGGCCGCGCCGCCTTCCCACGCGAAGATGCTGGCGAAGGGCGTGGCCAGGTTCTGGGTGATGTACTGCGGGTCGACGCTGCGCACGCCGGTGCCCACGCTGCCCGACAGCGTGACGCCCGCGACGGGGCCGAGGAGCAGCGTGCCGCGGGGCAGCAGCGCCACGCCGGTGGTGGAGTTGCGCTCCGTCGGGTCCCGGTACTTCCCGAAGTCCCGCTGCGAGAGGCAGGACTCGTCGCCCGGCGGGTTTCCGGTGCTGGGGCGCCGCACCTCCTTCGCCGCGCACTCGTCCAGCACGTCGTAGGTGAGCACCTCGGCGCGCAGGCCGCCGCGCAGGGTGAGCCACCACACCGGCGAGACGTTCACGTCCAGGTAGGCGCCGAGGTCCGACAGCTTGGAGGACAAGTCGTACTCCCGCAGGTACGGCACGTTGCCGCCCGCCTCCACCCGCGTCTGCAGCGCGTCCACCACGTCGAAGCGGAAGAAGTAGCCGGCCTCCACGTCCTGGAAGCGCTCGAAGAGGCGCACCCGCCACCGCGCGCCCCCTCGCGCGCCCACCGTGAAGCCGGAGGTGTCGCGGTCGATGAGGTCGCCCCGCTGCGGGTGCGGGTTCTGCTGCGGTAGCTGCGCGTCCTCGAGGAAGCCGGTGAAGTTCTCCAGGATGCGGGTGGAGCGGAAGACGAAGAAGGCCAGTTGGTCCCACGACAGCTTCCCCTGGTGCCCGTGGAGGTCGAAGTTCACCTGCGCCCGCAGGCTGTCCCCGCCCTGCCGCGCGTCGTAGGTGTCGTAGAAGCCGGTGAGGCCATTCACCACGTCGTCCGCCCGCAACAGGCCGGCGGAGCGGTAGTGGGCCGCGTAGCCCTGGGCGCCCACCCGGAAGCTGGTGTTCTCCGACACCTGCCCCTCGTACTGCGCCACCGCCTTGCCGTTGGTGGCCCCGCGGTTGCTGCCGAAGCCCGAGGTGCGGAAGAGCTGCACCCCGCCGAAGGTGCGCGTCGACTCGCCCGGCGGGCCCCACAGCGCCACCACCCGCGCGGTGTCGAAGCTGCCGTAGCCGCCCTTCACGGTGAGGCCGCGCTCGGGCAGCCCCAGCTGGTAGTCGGCGCTGCCCGCCACCGCGAAGTTGCCCTGCCGCGGGTCGAACGGGCCTTCCAGCACCCGTAAGTTCTCCACCAACTCCGGGATGAGGAAGTTCAAGTCGGCGAAGCCGTTGCCGTGCAGGTTGCCCAGCTCGTTGATGGGCACGCCGTCCACGGTGAGCTCCAGGTCCTGGCCTTCGCGGGCGTCGAAGCCGCGCAGGAAGATCTGCTCAGGGTGGCCCTCGCCGCCTTCGTTGGTGAGGAGGATGCCGGGCGCCAGCTTGAGGAAGTCGGCCGCGCTGCGCCGGGGCACCACCTGCAGTTCGCCCACCTCCAACTGGAAGTCCGACGCGCCGCGCGACCGGGGCACGCTGCGCCCCAGCACGGTGGTGGACAGCTCGTGCCGTGGGTGGCCGGCGTCGGGCGCGTCACTCACGGTGAAGGCGAGGCCGCCGGCGTCAGGCGCTTCCGGCTCCGGGGAGGACTGGCCGCCGTCGGCGGGGGAGGGCGCCTCGACGACACCGGCGTCCTCCGGCACGCCCGCGTCCTGCGCCAGCACCGCCGCGGGCATGGAGAAGGAGAGGCGGGTGCGCGCGGCCACCTCCAGCCCTTCGTGGCGCGCCGGCTTGAAGCGCCACTGCGCCAGGGCCGTCGCCGCGGCGCGGTCCCACGCCTGGCCGGCCGACTCCACCACGTGAATGTCCACCGCCCGGCCGTCGGTGCCCACGGTGAACTCCAGCAGCACGTGGTCCTGCAGGGGCGGGGGCGCGTCGGAAGGCAGGGTGGCGTCGACGCGCTCCACCACCTCGGGTGGCGTCACCTCGGCGCGCGCGGACGACGGCGCCATCGCGAACGCGAGTCCCAGGACGGCGGCGGTGGTGCGGAAAGGGCTCATGGCGAAGACGGAAGCAGCCGGCGCTTCCAGGGGAAGGCGAGAGGACGAGAGCCGCAGCCGGAGGACGGGTGCGACGAGGGGCCGGGGAGGCCGCCGCGCGACGGGTTGGGGGCGCGGCGGCGAGGACACGCCGAAGGAGGCGCGTCAGCCCAGCGCGGGCGGGGAGGCCTTGGGGGCGACTACCAGGGGCGGTGCGGTCCACGCCGTCTCGTGCGTCCGCAGCTCACGCGAGACGACGGCGCGCCGGGCATCGACGTGCGCCACCGGCGGGTGCAGCGGCCGGGCGCTGACGCGAGACCAGGCCACGGCCTCGCACGACTCCGAGTCCTCCCAGGTGGCCAGGGACCCGGCCGACTCCTCGCACACGCTGCCGCCCTGGTGCTGGTGCGCGCCGTGCGAGCGGGGGCTGGCCTCCACCACCGCGCCCGTCGAGGACAAGGTGTGGGCCACGAAGGCCATGTGCGTGGCCCCGGCGAGGTGCGCCAGCACCGTCGCCACCGTGAGCACCGCGCGCGGGCGGAAGAGCCGGGCCATCGCCGCCCATGGATAGAAAGGGCCCGCCCCCGCTGTCAAGCGTTCCTGTAGCTCAGTTGCAACAACGCGCGCGGGGCCCGAATCGGGGTACACCGCTGCCCGATGCCTCCGGAGCCGGCCCCACCCTCGAGAGCGAAGACGCTGGCAATCGTGCTGGGCGGGGTGGCGGTGGCCGCCCTGGTGAGCTGTCTGGCCGTGGCGCTGCTGCTCAAGACGGTGGTGGCCGACGCGCTGGGTCCAGAGCAGTGGCGCGCCGGCGCCATCGCCCCCGCGGACCTGCCGAGGGTGTACGGGGTGTCGCTCCCCGCGCGGCCGCCGTTGATGCGCAGCCGGGTGGGCGGGTTTCAGGACCCCATCTATGAGGTGCTCTTCCAGCTTCCGCCCGGAGGCGAGGCGGCCTTTCTGTCCACCAACGGCTTGCGTCGCGACGCCACCGGAGAAGCACCCTTCGGTCCCGGCCTCGACGAGGCGAAGCGGGAGCTGCGCGTCCACCAGAGCGGCGGCGGCCCCATCACCGTCACGCCGCTGGCCGGCTTCGAAGACTTGCTTGGCGGCGACGGCGGTTACGTAGAGCTCTTCCGCTCCGGCGCGCTGCTGGAGGCCGACGGCCAGACCTGGGTGTACCTGGTGGCCTTCGGTACCTGAGCGCCAGAGGAGGAAAGGTGGGCGCGCGCACACCTCCGCCACCGGGGTGAGGCCGTAGCCCTCGCCGCAACAGTGGAGCACCCGTGCCTGAGGACAGCGGGGCGACGCGCGCCCTCCGCTTTCTCAGTTTTCGAGGAGATGCCCGCTGGCAGGGCGCTTGCGATGGAGAGGATTCGCCGTCGTTCCCTCTCACTCCCAGGAGTCCACCATGAAGATCAACCGCCCCGTCGTCCACACCACTCCCAGGGCCTCCGCCCCCGCTTCGACGCCGCGCGCCCAGGCTGCGCGCGCCACCGGACACTCGGACCAGAGCGTCTTCGAGTCGCCCACCCACGACAGCGGCCGGGTGAAGGGCCAGTACAACCGCGGGCAGAAGATTCACCAGAACCAGGCGCGCATCGGCGCCGGCCTGCAGTGGGGCTACTCGCTGGAGCAACAGGGCGTCAAGAACGTGAAGGAGCAGGGGCAGGCCGCCTACCAGGCCGTCGCGCTCAAGGGGAAGCTGGGCACCTTCGCGCCGCTGAGCTGGGACACGAAGATCATCAACGGCCAGGTGTACCTGCGCCCGCGCTCGCACCAGGTCGATCGCCTCAAGGAGTGGGGCGACCCGACCCGGTGGAAGCACGCGTCCGAGGTGTTGAACCCCGGCCACGCGGCGGCGGTGCAGCGCGGCTTCGAGCGCCAGCAGGCCTTCAACGCGGCGCACAAGGACCTCTCGCCCATCGAGGCGCGCCAGGCCTTCGTGATGGAGAGCGGCCTGCGCAAGCACATCGCCGGCGGCCTGCTCAAGAAGGACGAGGCGACCGGCCTGTGGGTGAACCGCGCCGGCGAGGCGTGGAACAAGGACGGCTCGAAGTCCGACGTCTTCATCGGCGATCGCGCCAAGGTGCTCTTCGGCGAGTGAGCCCGCGTCAACGGCCGGGGGCGCGGGCCTGGGCCCCCTTCGCCTCGGCGGCGAGCTCCTTGAGCGCCTGCAGCGCCTCCTCCGCGCGCGAGGACGGCACGAAGATGTAGTCGCGGTGGAAGGCGGACACGATGTTGATGGACATGGCGGCGCGCGCCAGCCGCTCCGACACCGCCGCGAGGAAGCCCACCGCGTAGAGCGAGGAGTTCACGTTGAGCGAGATGCCCCGGCAGAAGAAGGCGTGGGACAGCCCGCTGCGCGCCAGCTCGTTCTCGTCGAGCAACAGGGTGAGGCCCTCGGCCTCGCGGTACGTCATCAGCGGGTGGAGGCCCGGTGGCATCGGCTTGCCGTGGGCGACGGTGACGAAGCCGTAGCTGCCCTCGAGCAGGGTCGGCTGCATGGTCCGCAGCAACTGCTGCAGGTTCTTCTCCGGCGTGGGCCCCACCGGGGCGGGTTTACCTCAGAAGCGCCCGGACACCACCAGCGCCGCCGCGCCCGAGGACGGGTCGATGGACAGGGACACGGCGGGCGCCGGCACCTCTCAGCGGCCGAGGCGGCGGCGGCGCTGGTCCTCGTACAGCGAGCGCGGCTCCAGCGCTTCGCCGGCGTCAAGGCCCTCGGCGAAGTCCTTCGGCTGCGTCCCTTCGGCGATGAAGACCTCGTCGAGCGCCACCTCCAGCCCGTCGGTGCCGATGACGGGGCCCCACCGCCACTGCATCGAACGCAAAAGCCCCGCGCCGGACACGTTCCAGAAGACGTTCTGGGTGCCGGTGTGGCCCGCGCCCCCAGCTGCAGCCCGTCCACGCGGCGGAGGAAGTCACCAGAGGGACGAGGGCGCGACGCATCCGGAGTACATGATGCGCGAAGGTGGGAGCGCCGTGCAAAGCCTGGCGTTGCACAGGACCTCGCCGCCGCGGGTCAGTGTTCGTGCGAGGTGCCGCAGTGCCGCTGATCAAGGTGCAGGGATGATCGACGCAGACGCTGGCCGTGCCCGCTGCCAAAAGCACGACGCGGTGGCCTTCTTCACCTGCCCCCGCTGCGGGGCCTTCGTCTGCGTGGAGTGCCGGCAACCGAAGGACTCCACCCAGGCGCTGCTGCGCACCCTTCAGTTGTCCGTCTCCGACGAGGAGGCCGCGCGTTGGTGCCCGGCCTGCCTGGCGAAGGCGAAGAAGGGGCCGGCGGTGTGGCCCGCGTTGATGGGCTTTGGCTTGTTGCTGCTGAGCCTCGCGGCGGCGGTGTTGGTGCTGGCGCGGGCGTGACCGCGCGCCACGCTGCCCGCATGAGCACGCCTCCCTCCTGCTGCCCGCCGCCGCCGTGCCATCGCCGGACCGGGGATGGTCGAGTCGGTGCTCAACCGCTGAGGCGATGGCCTGGAAGCGCGGTGGACACGGACACGCCAGACGCACCGCTCGCCCCCACCAGCCCCTCCTCCCCAGGCTTCGGGCATTCGCCGAACGGTACCACCGCTGCGGCGAACGGCGGCCCGCCCCTCCACTTCGCCTGACTGCCCACCCGAGCTGCCTCGGCCACTGGACCGCTCCGCTGCCCGACGGTGAGCCTCCTGGTGCAGTCCTCTCCCTGGCCCGGCCCTCGACGCGTGAGGCCGCCTATTTGCGCCTTGGGGGAGGAGGCGCCGGCTTCTTCGGCGGTGGCGATGGCTTCACCGGAGGCCTGGCCGGCGGAGGCTTGGCCGGCGGTGGCGTCGTCTTGGCCACCGTGGGCGGCGGCTTCACCGGCGGCTTCGTCACCACGCGCTTGCTGCCCGGCCCTCCGCCCGGTGCGTCCGCCGTGTCGTCGGGCGCGGACAGCACGTCCTCCGGCGGGAAGGCCGGCGGGGACAGGCCGCTGGGCAGCGCGATGCCCTGCAGCCGCAGCTGCTTGAAGGCGCACGTCCCGTCCAGGCAGCCCACCGCGAAGCGCGGCGTCTCGGACAACAACTGCCTCCAGTTGGGCCCCAGCCACACGCCGGTGCCCAACACCCGCGCGTCGCGCTCCGCCCCCACCACGCCGAACAGCTCGCCCGTCTCCGGGTCGATGCGCAACGCCAGCCGCAGGCCCTCCGTCTTCGTGGGCAACGGCGCGGTGATGACGCCCCGCTTGTCCGGCCCCAGGGACCACTCCAGCGTCGGCTCGTCGCCGCTCCCGCTCACCACCAGCGCCACGTACCGGCCGTGGTCTCCCAACAGCATCAGCGCGCTGCGCGCGTCCGGCCTGGGCCCACGGAACAGCGCCCACAAGGGCTCCAGCGCCGACGGCTGGATGGGCTCCGTGTCCACCAATGCCGACACCTCGAGGCCATCGCCGATCAACTCGGCGTCCACCACCGCCCGCCCCACCGTGGCGCCCTCCGGCTCGCCGTAGACGATCGCCCCCCTCGCCAGCTCCGGCGTCCGGCCCAGCGCCATCACGCTCACCACGTCCGGGCCGTCCCCCAGCGTCACCTGCCGCGTGTCCTTGTCCAGCCGGCCCGGCGTCGACAGCGGCGCCTTCTGGCCAAAGTCCGTCATCAGCTCGACCCCCGCCGCCACCGCCTGGCCGCTGGCCTTCGCCCGCACGAACACCATCGCGATGATGATCGCCGCCACCAACACCACCGCCAGCGACACCCCGCGCCAGACCCGCTTGCCCACCTCCAGGCTCTTGCGAAGCAGCCGCTGCGCCTTCGTCTCCTTCGAGAGCGCCGGCAGCGAGGTCGTGAACTGCACCAGCTTCTCGAGGTCCGCCAACAGCGCCCCCGCCGACGCGTAGCGGTCCTCCGGCGCCGGCTTGAGGCACCTCGACACGATGCCGTCCAGCCGCTTGTCCAGCCCCGACTTGCGCACCGACGGCGGGTCGAACGTGCCCACCGGGAGCTCCCCGGTCAGGCACTCGTACAACATCACCCCCAACGAGTAGACGTCCGCCCGCGGGCCCGCCGACTTCGCGTCTACCGCCTGCTCCGGCGCCATGTACGACGCCGTCCCCATCGACACGTGCGTCTGCGTCAGGTTGCGCTCCACCTGCCCCGCCTTCTCGTCGAAGCCCGCCAACCCGAAGTCCGTCACCTTGGGAATGTCGCCGGCCTGCTCGTCGAAGAGGATGTTCTCTGGCTTCAAGTCCCGGTGGATGACGCCCCGCTGGTGCGCGTAGTCGATGGCTCGCGTCACCTGCAGCAGCGTCACCAGGGCCCGCGGCGCGTCGAAGTCGGGGTTGCGCATCCGCTCGCGCAATGACTGCCCGTCCACGAACTCCATCACCAGGTAATACGTGTTGGCCGACTTCCCCCGGTCCACGATGGACACAATGTTGGGGTGCCTCAAGGTGGCCAGCGCCGCCGCTTCCTTCTCGAAGCGCCCGACGAACTGCTCGTCCTTCGCCAGCTCTTGCTTGAGCAGCTTCACCGCCACCGTCCGGCCCAGCGACAACTGCACCGCCTGGTGCACCTCCCCCATCCCGCCGCGCCCGACGAGCTGCACCAGCCGGTAGCCCTCGATGACGTCCGTCGTCCGGGCCCGCTGAATGGCCGTGTCCTGCATCACGCTCCAGAATGGGGCTTCGTGGGCCCGCGTATGCCGGACCGCCCACCCGTTCGTCCTTCTTAGGTGAAAATGACGCCGCTGCCTTCAGTCCAGTGCCGTCACCCCACCAGCCGGTGGAATTCATGTTGAATTCCGCCGCCATGGGGCAGGCCCTGTCGCACACCGGCACACGCGACGCCGTGCTGGCGCTCGAGCGCCCGCGCCTGGAGGCCCTCGCCCGCCACCTCGTGTGGGACGAAGAGGACGCACGCGACGTCCTCCAGGCCTCGCTCGCCGACGCCGTCGAACGCTGGCCCGACCTGAAGGACGAAGCCCGCGCCGCTGCCTGGCTGCGCCGCATCGTCGTCCACCGCGCCTGGAGTCACCTGCGACGCCGCCGCTTCTGGCAGGTGGTGGCGGTGGTGCTTCGCGTCGACGAAGCGCAGGTCGCCCCCAGCCCGGATGAGGCCGTGGAGCAACGCGCCCACCTCGAGGCGCTGGGCAGAGGCCTCTCGCAGTTGGCCCCGCGCCAGGCCATGGCCTTCTCCTTGCGCTACCTCGAGGGCCTCTCGCTGCACGAGGTGGCCGAAGCCATGGCCCTGGAGAAGGGCACCGTGCGCGTCCACCTCCAGCGCGCCGTGCGAGCGCTGCGCGACCTGGGCCTCTTGCCCGCGCGCGGCCAGCCGGGAGACCCGACATGAGCTGCGACCTTCACCAGGCCTTCCTCCTCGACGAGACGCTGCCCAAGCCCGACGGCCACGACGCGCACGTCCCGGCCTGTGAGCGGTGCCGCGCGCTCAAGGCCGGCCACCTCGCCGCCCTGGCCCTCAAAGCCCGCCGCCCCCGACTGGCCGCGCGAGTCCCTCTCGAAGCCGCGCAGCGGCGCCTCTCCATCCTCGTCGCGGGGCTCTTGGTGGTGGGGGGCACCGCCGGCCTCGCCTGGCTGCGGCTGGCCCCCGGCGCGGTGGAAGCCGAAGCGCCCGAGGCGCTGGCCGTCGACGTCCGCCCGGCGGTGGACGCGGAGGCGCCGCCGCTGGAGGTGGTGGCGCGGGCGCCTGAGCGTGGTGCGGCCGAGGAGTGGGCCGGCCTCGTCGACCTGCGCGACGCCCTGGCGAAGGACTTGTCTCGAGACTTGCGCGACGACGAGGTGCTGACGCGCAGCTTCGGCGCGCTGCCCGCCTGGGTGGCGCCGACGAAGACGTTCCCGCTGCGTCGCCTGGGCGCCGCGGCCTCGCACCTCAGCTACACCTCGGAGGATTGACATGAACTGGAAGCGAGCGCTGGTGTCGTCGTCGTTGCTCATCGCCACCCTGGCCTGGGCTCAGCCCAGCCCCACGCAGGGCCCCCGCCCGCCCCCGGCGCCGGGCGTTCCCGCCGTGCCGCTCGTGCCTCCCGTCCCCATGGGGCCCCACGGCGGCATGCACGGCCCAGGGATGATGCACGGCCCCAGGATGCGCGCGCCCGGCATTCCGCCCCAGGTGGCGAAGAGGCTGGGCATCTCCGCGGACACGGTGAAGAAGGTGCAGGACACCACCTTCGACGCCAATGAGGCCCTCATCGGCCTCGAGGCCGACTTGAAGCGCGCGCAGCTCTCGCTGGAGAAGACGCTGGCTCAGCCCTCCGTCGACGAAGGCCAGGTGATGGCGAAGCTGGAGGCCGTGGGAAGAGCCGAGCTGGCGGTGCGGAAGAACCGCGTCGGCTTGATGCTGAAGATCCGCAAGCTCCTGGGCCAGGACACCTGGGAGAAGCTCCAGGGCGAGCTGCCCGGCCCCGAAGACGGGCTGGTCTTGGGCGGCGGCCCCGAGTAGCCGGCAATCACGGCGCGCCGGGGCCGTAGTCGAAGGCAGCCGCGCCACGGCCCCATCACGGGGCGCGGTTGCGGCCGAAGGCCCGGGACGAGTCGGCCCCGGGTTTTTCGGCCGACGTGTCAGCCGGCCTCGAAGCGAAACGTAAGGCCGGGCAGCGGCTCCAGCGTGTCTCCTGGCGAGAGCGGCGCGCGGCTCACCGCCACCCCGTTCACCTTGAGCGTCAACGCGTCGCGGTTCCTCGAGAAGGGGTCGGCCCGCTCGTCGTAGACCACCCACCCGCCATCGGTGAGCCGGTGCAGCGTGCACACCACCGCCGGCACGTCACCCACCAGGCGCACCAGACAGCCCGCCGCTCCCCCCACGTCGGTGCGGCTGGGGTTGAGCGCCACCCGCGCATGCAAGGCGGTGACGAGAGCCCCGTGCGACACCAGCACCAGCGTCGCCTTGCCCTGCGTACGCACCACCCCCTCGAAGCCGTGCTCGAGGCGGGAGGCGCGGCCCCGCAAGCGCTCGAAGGCGGCGCGCGCCCTCGGCCAGGCGCGCTCCTCCTGCACGAAGCCCAGGCCCAGGCGCCTCAGCGCGGGCGCGAAGTCGGCGCCGGCCACCCGCTCCAGCACGGCGGTGGCGGCGGTGTCGTCATCCACCCTCGCCGGCGCGGCGCCGGCAAAGAGCGCCACGCCCAGCTCGCGCAGGAAGCGGGCCACCGGCAGCGTCGCCAACTGAGACAGGTGCCAGCCGAGCCCCGGGGCGCCCACCACGGCTGGTCGCGTCAGGTGGGCCGAGGCCAGAAGGCCACGCGGGTTGAAGGAGACCTCCACCAGTCCGCCGCGCACCGCGTCCGCGAGGGGGCCGAGCTGTCGCCGGCGCTGGGCCTCGTCCGCCGCGCCGCCGGTGCGGAGCCACGAGGCGAGGGGGTCGCCGGCCTCCTCGAGGAAGTCGGCGTACACCTCCCACGCCACCTCATCGTCCACCGCGCCCAGCCGCGCCTCCAGGTGGTGCTCCCGCGCCCGGACGAGGGGCCGCTCGCGCACGCACAGGGCGAGGCCTGGGTGGAGGTACAGCGTGTCTCCGTCCCGCAGGGCAAGCTCGCTGCCTTCGGTCAAGACCGCGCCGCCCAGCGAGGCGCACACCGAGGACGAAGGCACGCGCAGCACCAACCCGGCTCCCTCCGCGGCCACCACCAGGTCGCCGCCCTGCCCGCGCAGGCGGATGCGCGCCTGCCGGCCGGGGCCGAGGCGCAGGGGCGCGCCGGGGCGTGGGGTGAAGCGCTCGCCCAGGCGGGCCGGCGAGTCGGCGTCGGGGACCGCGGTGACCTCGAGGAACATCGCGCCGCGGAGTGTAGCGCCGCCGCCGCGCGCGCCGGCCCCCGGGCCGTGGCGCCCTCGTGGATTGCGCGCTCCTGTCCGCGCGGGGACGGCTCTCGGCCGTCCGGAGCGTCGTGCGCCTCGCCGTGGCCCCTCGTGGATTGCGCGCTCCCGTGCGCGCGGGGACGGCTCCTGGCCGTCCGGAGCGTCGTGCGCCGCGCCGTGGCGCCCTCGTGGATTGCGCGCTCCCGTGCGCGCGGAGGCGGCTCCTGGCCGTCCGGAGCGTCGTGCGCCTCGCCGTGGCGCCCTCGTGGATTGCGCGCTCCCGTGCGAGCGGAGGCGGCTCTCGGCCGTCCGGGACGTCGTGCGCCTCGCCGTGGCGCCCTCGTGGGTAGGCGCTCCCGTGCGCGCGGAGGCGGCTCTCGGCCGTCCGGGACGTCGGGCGCCTCGCCGTGGCGCCCTCGTGGATTGCGCGCTCCCGTGCGCGCGGGGACGGCTCCTGGCCGTCCGGGACGTCGTGCGCCTCGCCGTGGCGCCCTCGTGGATTGC
>JADLDB010000117.1 GCA_020846875.1 Myxococcales bacterium
GTCGCGCAGCTCCGTCCACGCGACCAGCCACTGCCCGTCCCAGCCGGCGGCCGCGGGCGAGTGCTGATCCGCCGGCCCCGCGGAGACGTGCACCGGGCCGCGCACCTTCCCCGAGGCGTCGAGCCGCGCGGCGCGCACGTCCATGCAGTCGTCCGGCTGGAACCACTCCGCGGAACCGCTGGGGTGCGGGCGGTAGGCGAGGGGCTCGCTCCACAGCAGCAGTCCGCCGTCGGCGAGCTCCACGAGGCCGTCGGTCCACCGGGCGGGCTGCTTCACCGCCGGCGGGAAGTCCGGCTCGGGGACGACGACTCTGGGCGGGGCGCGCAGCTCGCCGGTGCCCTCGCGCACCGAGGCGGTGAAGACCTTCGCGCCCAGCCGCCAGGCCACGTGGAAGCCGTGCGCGCCGTCCCACCCGACGACGGGGCGCTGGCCGTCCTTGGCCACCAGCACCTGCGCGTGCGTGAGGCGGCCTTCGCCCGGCACCGGCTGCGCGTAGAGCTGGTACGTGCCGCCCTCGCCGGGGTGTAGCCACGCCACCAGGAACTGTCCGCCGCCGCCGGCGACGCGAGGGGCCTGCTCCTGCGCGAGGTCGCCGGAGAGGAGCAACGGCCGCGAGTCCACCACCCGGCCGTCCGCCTCGAGGCGCGCGCCCCAGACGCGGTGCTGGGCGCCGTTGGCCTTGAGCTCCTCCCACACCACGAGGAAGCGCTTCCCGTCGGACGCGACGCGCGGGCGCATCAGGTTGGCGCCGTTCACGGCGGCCAGCGACTTGCCCTCCTCCAGCACCGCGCCGTCCTTCAGCGACAGGCGCGCGACGTACGGCTGCCAACCGGAGTCGGCCTGGTGCTGCCACGCGACGAGCGCGACGTCACCGGCGCAGGCCACCTCCGCGTCAGGGTCGGAGCCGGACGGGCCGGGGCGGGCGAGTTCGTCCACGCGCCCGTCCTTCGCCACGCGCGCCGCGTGCACGCCGTCCAGGTCCTTCCAGGTGACGAGCCACGCGCTGCCGCAGCCCGCTACGGCGGGCATGGGCCTGCCGCCCTTCACCTGCGCCTTCAAGACGAGGGGCGCCGAGTCCAGGCGCTTGCCGTCGGCGGACAGCCGCAGGCCGGCGAGGCCCTGCACCCCGTCCCGCGCGCGCCGGTTGTCCGTCCACACCACCAGCCAGCCGTCGTCGTTGCGGGCGGCGCGCACGTCGTTGTCTCTTCCCGCGGAGTGGGCCTGTACCGGCGGGAGCGTGGCCGCGCCATGACTGAAGGCGGTGGGCTCGGGCGGAGGGCTGCCGCGCCCCGCGCAGGGCAGCAACGCGACGACCAGCGAGGCGACCAGGGCGCGCATGGGGGCGATTCTCCGCATTGGACGGCCCGCGTCACGCGCTTCGTTCCTTGAAGGAGGCGCTGTCGCCGTTACGCCGGGGCAATGTTCCGGTTGATGTGGAAGAGGTTGTCCGGGTCATACTGCTTCTTCACCGCCGCCAGCCGCGGGTAGTTGGAGCCGTACGCCGCGCGGACGCGGTCCTCTCCCTCGTCCGCCGCCTGGAAGTTCACGTACACGCCGCCGGTGGAGAAGGGCCGCAGCGCTTCCCACGTCCCGCGCACCCAGGACAGGCACCGCTCGCCGATCGGATCGCCCACCGGCCAGCAGCCCTGGACGCCGGCGACGAAGGCGGCGTCGCGGTTGCCCACCGCGCCTTCGTCCATCGGCCGCTCCTCGAGCGCCCCGCCCAACTGGAAGAGGACCAACTGGGACAGCGGCGACGGGTTCACCTCGGCGCGGGCCCTCGCGGCCTCGAGCAGGCGATCGCCGAGGCCCGGCAGGTACTCGGACTTCCAGTAGTACGCAAGGCCGCTGGGCTGGGTGGCGTCCAGCATCCGCTGCTGCTCCACGTACGACTTCTCCACCACCAGGTCGGCGATGGGGCGGCCGAAGGCCTTGAGCGGCCGAAGCTCGTCGCGCGCCTTTTCCAGCTCGCCGCTGTGGCAGCAGACGACGCCGATGATCGGCTTGCCGTGGAAGGCCGGCGGAATGAAGGGCGCGGGAGGGGCGCGGCGCAGCGTGACGGCGCAGGTCAGCTCGCGCGAAGACTTCGCCATGAAGTCGCGCACGAAGGGCAGCACCTCCGGGAGCTGTGCGCCGTCCCAGGCGATGAGGCCGCCCAGGATGCGCGGGCCCACCTTGTGGAGCCGGAAGGTGAGCTGCGTCACTACGCCGAAGTTCCCCCCGCCGCCGCGCAGGGCCCAGAACAGCTCCGGCTCGCTCTCACGCGACACCTGGCGCACCACCCCGTCGGCCGTCACCACCTCGCACGCCAGCAGGTTGTCGACGGTGAAGCCGAAGCGCCGGGTGAGGTAGCCGAAGCCCCCGCCCAGGGTGAGGCCCGCCACGCCCGTCTCCGACACGAAGCCCAGCACCGTCGCCAGCCCGTGCGCCTGCGTCTCGCGGTCGACGTCGCCCAACAGGCGAGAGGAATAACGGGCGCCGCCGGGACGCGCAGGGCGGACGCTTCGCCCGACGGGGCGTCACTTCTGGCGGGGAGCCTTCTTCTTCGAAGCGGCGGGCCTCGCCGGCGGCGGCGGCGCGGCGAGCTGCTTCACCAGCTTCTTCGGCGCCTGGGCCCGGTAGCTCTCGTTGAGCCACTGCTTGAGCAGCTCGACGGGTGGGTCGTCCGCTTCCTTGAACTGCGCGCTCACCCACCCGCTCTTGCCCAGCCCGTAGGCCGCCGGCTGGGTGAAGGGCAGGGTGAGTGCGAGGCCCGCCGACGCGGGCAGCTTGCAGGAGAGCTGGAGCGGCTCTCCCTCGACGCTCAGGTACGCGAACGTCTTGTCGGCGACGGCGAGGTCGAGGTGTCCCGGCCAGGGGCTCTTGGTGTGCGCGCCAGGGTAGGCCAGCCCGAAGGCGCGCAGGGCCAGCAACGCCGCGTGGTGCCGGTGCCTTCGCTTCGCCATGTGCGAGCTCCTCTCGCCGGCTACTGCTGGGCCAGCCTCTGCAGCGCCTTGTCCGCCTGCTGCGCGAAGTCCAGGCCGTCCACGTCTCCACGCTTCCTGCCCAGCTCCACCGCCTTCTGGTACGCCAGCCTGGCGCCGTCGGCGTCTCCGGTGGCCTTGAGGCACTCCGCCAGGGCGATCTGATTGAGCGGGTGCGCGGGCGCGCGCTCCACCGCCTTCTTCGCCTCAATGAGGGCCCCGTCCGAGTCACCGGGCCCCACCGGCCACCCCGGCGCCCGCACCAGCAGCAGCGCCAGCACCCGCGCCGGCCCCGCCTCCTCCATCATCGGCTCGGCCGCGTCGGCCTTCTGGAGCAGCACGATGATGTTCTTCAAGTCCACCACGCCCGAGGACGGGTGTTCCCGCGCGGCGGTGCCCCGCGCCACCGCCTGCCAGTAGTCGCACCGCGCCGTGCCGGGCGTGCGCAGTTGGCACTGGTTGCCCGCCGCCAACGCTTCGGCCACCAGCGTCTTGCGGTCCTTCTTCGCGCCGTGCTCCAGCAGCCAGGCCACCGAGCGGATGACGCCGATCGCGCCCTCCACCCGCTTTGGATCGCCGATGGCCGCCGTCTGGTACACCCCGATGGACTCGCGCACCGCCGCCTCGTCGGGGCGCCTCTCGTACAGCGCGTCGGCGTCGGCCAGCGTCTCGTCCACCGTCTTCGCGGTGCTCTTCACCTGTGGCAACTGCACCCGGCCGCGGGGACACCCGGTGAGCGCCACGGCCAGGGTGGCGAGGAGGACGGCGTACCAACGGCTCACTTCGTGGCGCCTCCGAAGGCCTTCTTCGCCGCCGCCAGCGCCGCGTCATCGAGGGGCACGAAGCCCGTCAGCCGCACCCCCTCGAGGGCGGCCTTGCCTTTGGGGGTGCTGGCCAGCTTCGAAAGAGCGCCCTGCACGGCCTTCCAGTCGGCGGCGCTCAGCCGGTCGCCCAGCGTCGCCACCACCGCCACCGGCGCCTTCGCCCCCACGTGCACCACCTCGAGCTCCGGCGCGAAGGGCAGGGTGGGCAGCGCCTTCGCCTGCTCGGCGTCCAGCACCACCGCCAGCTTCTCGGCGCCGGCCGCGGCCTTCCGCAGCGCGGACAGCACCTGGCCGCCCGTCGTCACCTTCACCGAGGCCGGCAGGGGACCGAAGCCGCCCAGGGCCACCTTCGTCACGAAGTTCGGCGCGTAGCCCGCGGTGGAGAAGACGGTGTAGCCGTCGAGGTCTGCGGCCTTCTTCACGGCGCCCTTCTTCGCCACCAGCGTCCAGCCTTCCTCGGCCTCGCGGTCCTGCTGGACGACGGCCAGCCGCGCCGTCAACTTCAGCCCGGCTTCGTGCTGCAGGAAGAAGGGCAGCGGCACCAGGGCCAGCACCACGTCGGGCTGCGCGAGGCGGGTGAGGCCCGCCTTCTCTTGCGGGAAGTAGGTGGCGCCGAACTGCTCCTTCGGCCAGCCGGCCCCCTCGGCCAGCGCGGCCGCGATCTCATCCATGCGCGGCTGGGCCTCTTCGGTGGTGCCCGGGTAGCCGGGGGCGCAGAAGACGAGCGCGCGCGGGCCGGCGGCAGGCGCGGCCTTGGGCCCGGCGAGCGCCAGGGACGCGGTCAACAGGGCGAGGGAGGCCAACGGGAAGGGCAGACGGCGCATGGCGGCACGCTCATTACACGACGGCGCGGGCAGGTGAGGCAGAGATTTGGTCAGCGCTGCTGGCCAATCGACGGCGGGGGGCGGGGGAGCTTCATCGGCGACGGCCAGCCTCTCATGGGCGTTGCGCGCGGGGGAATGGCTTCGTAAGCGGCTGTCCGGAATGGACGAAGGCGGCACCCGCGTCGAACGGCTCCTGGCGGCGATCATCGCCCGGCGGATCCTCGTGGTCGTGGTGTGGCTGTTGCTGCTCCCGGTGGGGGTGTGGCTGGCGCTGCAGATCCCCAGCGACGGGGCCATCGATCGCCTGGTGGTGGAGAGCGACCCCGACGTGGTGCTGACCCGCTCCTTCCAGAAGGTGTTCCCCGAGGGCCGGCAGTTGGTGCTGCTCTTCCAGCCGCAGGGCGACCCCTTCTCGCCCGAGGCGGTGCGCGAGCTGGGGGCGGTGGAGGACGCGGTGGGCAAGCTGCCGGGGGTGGTGACCTTCTCGGCGCTGTCCATCTTCCGCCGGAAGGACTCGCTGCTGGACGCCGACGGCTACGCCACCCGCTACAAGGCCTTCGCCTTCGGCACGCCGCTCTTCAAGAAGCAGGGGCTGGTGGGCGATCACCACGCGTCGATGGCGGTCACCTTCGCGGCGCCCACCTCGGCGGCGCGCGACGCCATGTTGGAGAAGATCGACGAGGCGCTGGCGCAGACGCCGCACGGGGCGCTGGGCGAGGTGCGCCGCGTCGGCCAGCCGTACCTGGAGAACTGGCTGGAGAACGAGACGCGCAGCGCCACCGTCCGCTACTTCCCCCTCTTCGGCGCCTTCGTGGTGGTGCTGGTGCTGGCGCTGTACCGCTCGGTGCGGGCGCTCTTGGCCATCCTCCTCACCCTGGGCGTGACGGTGGCGCTGGCGGTGGGGCTGGGGCACCTGCTGGGCTTCTCCCTCACCATCGTGTCCGAGGTGATGCCGCTGGTGGTGCTGGTCACCACCACCGCCACCCTGGTGTACCTGCACAGCCGCTACATCCAGCAGCCGAAGGACGTGCCCCTCGAGCGGCACCACGTCTTCGCGCTGGCCAACAAGGCGCTGCCGGTGACGGCGTCGCTCATCGCCGCGCTGGTGGGCTTCGCGGCGCTGGCCGTCTCGCAGATCCGCCCCATCCGGGAGATGGGCCTGTGGACGGCGGGCGGCCTGGCGCTCTCGTGGCTCACCAGCTTCACGCTCTTCCCCGCGCTGCAGCGGCTCTTCAAGGCCCCGACGCGGCCGGGGGAGACGCCGGCGGGCCAGCTCTACACGCGAATGGCGGACGCGCTGCCCGGCTTCACCTACCGCTACCGGTGGGCGCTGCTGGCGATGTCGCTTCTGGGCGCTGCGGCCGGCGGCGCGGCGCTGTTCGGCGTGCCGGGCACGTCGCTGGCACCCATGCCGATGGGCGTCGACGCGCTCGACTACATCGACGAGGACCTCCCGGTGCGGAAGGACCTGATGGCCTATGAGAAGGCCATCGCCGGGCTGGCCGCGGTGCGGGTGTGGGTGAGGCTGGACGACGGCCAGGCGGTGGAGCCGGCCGCGCTGCAGGCCATCGATCGCTTCACCACCGCGGTGTCGAAGGAAGAAGGCGTCACCTCGGTGGTCGGGCCCACCACCATCCTGCGGCTGCGCCGGTACCTGGCGGGCCAGGGCGACGCGCTGCCGGAGGACCCGGAGGCCTTCGCCGCCGCCACCGCGGACCTGGAGCAGCTCTTGCTCACCGAGAAGGAGCTGCGGGGGTTCATCGACTTGAAGACGATGGGCCAGGTGCAGGTGATGGTGCTGACCCGCCGGGGCACCGCCGCCAGCTTCGAGCGGCTCAAGGCCCGGCTGGACGCGCTGTGGAAGTCAGAGCAGGCGCGCTCGCCGGCGCTGGCGAAGGCCACCCAGACGGTGGTGGGCGAGTCGATCATGCAGGCGAAGATCGCCACCCACCTGGTGCCCACCCTGACGGAGAGCTTCGGGCTGACCGCGCTGCTCATCTTCCTCACCTTCCTGGTGGTGTTCCGCAGCGGGGCGGCGCGGGTGATGGCGATGGTGCCGTCGGTGTTCGCGATCCTCGCCACCTTCCTGGTGATGCGGCTGACCGGCATGCCGCTCAACGTGGCCACCATCCTCATCGCCACCACGGTGCTGGGCACCACCGAGAACGACCAGGTGCACTTCTTCCACCACTACCAGGAAGCGAAGAGGGACGGCGCCAGCGTGGAGCAGTCGCTGCGCCACACGCTGCACGTGTCGGGGCACGCGATCATCTTCGCCACGCTGATCAACATGAGCGGCTTTCTGGCGCTCAGCTTCTCCAACCTGCCGCCGATGCGGGAGTTCGGTGTCGTCACCTCCATCGCCTTCGCCTTCTCCATGCTGGCGGACTTCACCGCGCTGCCGGCGGCGCTGTGGATCGTGATGCGGGCGAAGCCGGACCAGCTTGAGGGCAAGCCGCCCTGAGGTTTGGGCGCGCGGGCGAGGCCCGTCAGTCCGCGCGGGTGGCTCCGGCAGCGCCTGCGCCCACTCCTCGGAGTCCGCGGCGCCGCGATTCCCGAGCGCCGGTCCACCACGGCCAGGGACGTGCCGCCGTCAAAGGTCATGAGGGGCGACCCGCTCGACGCCTGACGGGAGGAAGCTGGCGCCGGCGAGCCCAAGCGTGATCATCGATGGGTCTGGCATTGTCACTGCGTACGCTCTGGCGTGGCTACTCACCCGGCCGGGTGGCGCATCAGGTGGAGCGCCTTCTCCCAGCGGCCGGTGGCCTGGAGCACCAGCTCGAGCAGCTCCCGGGCGCAGCCGCGGCCGCCGGGCTTCGACGCGACGTAGTGCACGGAGGCCTTCACCTCCGGCGCGGCGTCGGAGGGACAGGCGGACAGCGCGGCCTGGCCCATCGCGGGCAGGTCGTTCACGTCGTCGCCCATGTACGCGGCCTCGCCGGGCGCGACGCCCAGCTCCTCGCACAGCTCCGCGAACGCCGGCCCCTTCTCGCGCCGGCCCTGGAACACCTTCGCCAACTTGAGCTCATTCGCCCGCGTCTCCACGATGCGGGAGCTGCGCGCGGTGAGCAGCGCCACCGGCAGCCCGGTCAGCCGCGCCAGCACCATCGCGTGGCCGTCCTTCACGTCGAAGCGCTTCATCACCTCGCCGTCGGGGCCGTACCAGAGCCCGCCGTCGGTCAGCACCCCGTCCACGTCGAACACCACCAGCTTCACCCGCAAAGCGCGCTCCTCCGCCGTCACGGCTGGTGCCCCAGCGCCCGGCGGATCGCCAGCACCTGCTTCACCGTCTCTTCGAACAGCTCGAAGGTGAGGCTGCACGGCCCGTCGCACAAGGCCTGGTCCGGGTCCTCGTGCACCTCGGTGAAGAGCGCGTCGATGCCCGCCGCCGCCGCCGCGCGCGCCAGAAGCGACACGAACTTCCGCTCGCCCGCCGTCTCACCTTCGCCGGCGCTGGGCAACTGCACCGAGTGCGTGGCGTCGAAGCAGATGACCAACCCCGCTTCCCGCATCTGCGCGAAGCCGCGCATGTCCACCACCAGGTTGTTGTAGCCGAAGGACGAGCCGCGCTCCGTCACCAGCACGTTGGGGTTGCCCGACTCGAAGGCCTTGCGCGCGGAGTGAATGATGTCTTTGGGCGCGACGAACTGGCCCTTCTTCAGGTTGACGCCGCGTCCCGACTTCGCCACCGCCACCACGAGGTCCGTCTGCCGGCAGAGGAACGCAGGCACCTGAAGAATGTCCGCCACCTCCGCCGCCGGCCCCACCTGCTTCGTCTCGTGCACGTCGGTGAGGATGGGCACGCCCACCGTCTCCTTCACCTTGCGCAGCACGCGCAGGCCTTCGGTGAGGCCCGGCCCGCGGAAGGACTTGATGGAGGTCCGGTTCGCCTTGTCGTAGCTGCACTTGAAGGCGAACGGCACGCTCAGCCGCGCGCACACGTCTTTGAGGCGCGCGGCGTGGCGCAGCACCAGCTCCTCCGACTCGATGACGTCGGGGCCGGCGATGAGGAAGAGCGGCCGGCCTGGGCCGACGCGGTGACCCGCGAGGGAGATCTCCGGGGCGCCCATGCGTTACGGCGCGCCCTTCGCGTCGCGCACCTCGACCGCCGCCCGAATGAAGCCCGAGAAGAGCGGGTGCGGGGCGAACGGCTTGGACTGGAACTCGGGGTGCGCCTGGCAGCCGATGAAGTGGGGGTGATCCTTCAGCTCCACCATCTCCACCAGGTCCAGCTCGGTGTTGACGCCGGAGAAGACGAGCCCGGCCTCCGAGAGCCGCGCGCGGTAGGCGTTGTTCACCTCGAAGCGGTGGCGGTGGCGCTCCTGCACGACGTCCTTCCCGTACAGCCTGTGCGCCAGGGAGCCGCCCTTCATCGCGCAGGCGTAGCTGCCCAGGCGCATGGTGCCGCCCTTGTCCAGCACGCCCTTCTGCGACTCCATCAGGGACACCACCGGGTGCGGCGTCTTCTCGTCGAACTCCAGCGAGTTGGCCCCCGCGAGCCCCGCCACGTGCCGCGCGTACTCGATGACCGCCATCTGCAGCCCCAGGCAGATGCCGAAGAAGGGCACCTTCTTCTCGCGCGCGTACTTCACCGCCTGAATCTTCCCTTCCGTCCCGCGCACGCCGAAGCCGCCGGGCACCAGCACCGCGTGGCAGTCGGCCAGGAGCGCCTCGGGGCCCTTCGTCTCCACCTCCTGCGAGTCGACGAACTTGAGCGTCACCTTGCAGTCGTTGGCGATGCCGCCGTGCAGCAGCGCCTCGTTGAGCGACTTGTACGACTCTTTCAGGTCTACGTACTTCCCGACGATGGCGACCCGCACCTCGCCCTTTCCCGGGTGCCTGACGGTCTCGACGATGCGCTCCCACTGATCGAGGCGCGCGCCGCGGGTCCAGATGTTGAGGATCTCAGCCACCCGCTCGTCGAGCCCCTGCGCGTGCAGCACCAGCGGCAGCTCGTAGATGCTCTGCACGTCCGGGCTGGTGAAGACGTTGCCGGTGTCCACGTTGCAGAACATGGCGATCTTGTCCTTGAGCTCCTGGGCGATCTCTCGATCCGTGCGGCAGATGAGCACGTCGGGCTGAATGCCGATCTCCCGCAGCTTCATCACCGAGTGCTGAGTGGGCTTGGTCTTCACCTCGCCGGCCGCTGCGATGTACGGGAGCAGCGTGAGGTGCACGTAGCAGGTGTTGTCCGCGCCCACGTCGTAGCGGAGCTGGCGGATCGCCTCGAGGAAGGGCAGCGACTCGATGTCGCCCACCGTGCCGCCCACCTCGACCAGCACCAGCTCGTGGCCCTCCGCGGCGGCGTGGATCATCGCCTTGATCTCATCGGTGATGTGGGGAATCACCTGCACCGTCTTGCCCAGGTACTCGCCGCGGCGCTCCTTGGAGATGACCGAGTGGTACACGCGGCCGGTGGTGAAGTTGTTCAGCTTCGTCATCCGCGCCTGGGTGAAGCGCTCGTAGTGGCCGAGGTCCAGGTCCGTCTCCGCGCCGTCCTCGGTGACGAAGACCTCGCCGTGCTGGAAGGGGCTCATCGTGCCCGGGTCCACGTTGATGTACGGGTCCAGCTTGACCAGCGTGATGTCCAGGCCCCGGTTCTCCAGCAGGGCGCCCATCGAGGCGCTGGCCATGCCCTTGCCCAGAGAGGAGACCACCCCGCCCGTGGTGAAGATGAACTTGGTCTTCCGTTGGCGCATAGGCCGGTATTTCCCAACCGCCCCGGTGCCGTCAACGGGCAACCACCGTCAAGCAAGCCTGTGAGGGCTGAGTCGCCGCCGGGTGACGCCGTGAAGGATCAGCTCCCCGGGTACGGGAAAAGGGCCTGGGCAGGCTTTTCGCCGCGGGCCAGAGAGGTTAGGGATGGGCCCGTGAAGACCTCAGCCCCCCGCCTCGCCCTGTCTGCCGCCGTCGCCGCCGCGCTGTTCGCTACGCCCGCCGCGGCGCAGTTGCTCATCTTCAACACGACCACTCAGCCGTACGTACCGCTGACGGGTGGGACCACCCTGTCCTTCTCCAGCACCGACGACGGCTCCACCATCGTCTCGCTGCCGTGGGCGTTCCCCTGGTTCAGCACCAACTACACCCAGGTGCTGGTGCAGACGAACGGCTTCATCAGCTTCGACACCGCGAACTGCACCTCGGGCTGCTTCTCCAACGGACTCCTACCGAGCGCCACGGCGCCCAACAACGGCATCTTCGGCTGGTGGGACGACTTGTCCGTCTCGTCAGGCGTCGTCACCACGCACAACGTCGGCGGGGAGTTCGTCATCCAGTACGCCAACGTGACCAACCTCGGAGGGTCCTACACGACGAACTTCCAGATTCGCCTCTCGCCCGCAGGCACCGCCGTTCTGCACTACGGCGCCTTCAGCGGCCCTGGTGGCAATGCCAGCGTGGGCTTCGAGGGCCCGGGCGGGACCCAGGGCCTCAGGACGCTGGCTGCTGCCGGTGGTACCTGCACGTCGGTGGACCAGTCGGGCTGCTGCAGCGGCTCCAGCAGCACGGGCAGCCCCCGGGCCTGCCTCGTCACCGACGTCGTGCCTGGCACGCGCGTCCTCATCGGCGAGCCGCCTGTCCCTGAGCTGGCCGTGCCGAGCGTCACGCTCTCCAACCTCGTCGTGCAGTCCGACAACAACCTCACCTTCGACGTGCAGGCCCAGGTGCGCAACTACGGCCAGCAGCCGGCCAGCAACTTCCTCTGGCGCGCGTACCTCTCGACGGACCCGGTGCTGAACGCGGCCGACCAGCTCGTGGCGCAGGGCGGGCCGATCAGCGTAGGCCCCACCACCGTCACCACCGTCAACACGCCCGCGGCCACCACCACCGCGCCGCCGCAGGGCGCGTACTACGTGCTCTTCGAGGTCGACCCCACCAACGTGGTGGTGGAGGCCAGCGAGCAGAACAACGTGGGCGCCACCGTCGACACCTTCGTCTACGGCCTGGACCTGGTGGCGGCCAGCATCGTCGGGGTGGCCAACTCCGGCGGCGGCAACGTCGACCCCATCCAGGTGAACTGGCGCAACCGCGGCACCAACTCGCCGGGCCCGGTGACCTACCGCATCCTCCTGTCCAACGACGCGCTGCTGGACGTGAACGACTTCGTCATCCACACCGGCACGCGCAGCGTCACCGGCGGCGAGACGGTCAACGAGACGGTGATGGTCACCATGCCGGCCGGCGCCCCCAACGGCGACTTCTTCTACCTGTTGCAGCTCGACCCGGCCAACGCGCTGACCGAGGCCAGCGAGGCCAACAACCTCGTGGCCTCCGGCTCGCGCGTCAGCGTGCGCCGCGCCGACCTGGTAGCCGAGTTCGCCGACGTCCTCGACCCTTCGACGGGCCTCTCGACGCGCACCGGGCGCTTCGGCGAGCCCATTCGCGCCACGGTGCGCCTGTCCAACCAGGGCGGCGCCAACGCCTCCAACTTCTACGTGGCCCTGGTGGTGTCCAACGACGCCACGCTGTCGCTCCTGTCCGACACGCTGGTCTGCGAGCAGGTGGTGGCGTTGTCGACCCCGGGCGGAATGCCTTCCACGGTGACGCTGAACTGCAACCTGCCGCTCAACACCTCGGCGGGCCAGCCCTTCGGCACCGGCCAGTACTACTTCTTCCTGGTCACCGACTCGACGGGCGCGGTCTTCGAGTCGAACGAAGGCAACAACAACCTCACCGTGGGGCCGGTGCGCATCACCGCGCCCGGCGCGGACCTGATGGTGGCCAGCGTGGTGGCCCCGGCGGCCGGCGGGGTGGGCGAGACGATCCCCGTCATCCGCACCTTGAGGAACGTGGGCAACCTGGACGCGCCCGCGGCGGCGTACCGCTACGTCGCGTCGGTCAACGACATCATCACCCCCGACGACATTCCCCTGGACATCATCGACGCCACCACCGGTACGCCCAGCAGCGAGGGCACCGTGACGCTGGCGCGCGACCAGGCCGACTCGAAGACGGAGCTGGTTCGCCTGTCCGCCACCATGCCACCGGGCACGTATTACATCGGGTGCCTGGTCGATCCACAGGCCGCCGTGGCCGACCTCGATCGCAGCAACAACGCCAGGGCGTCTTTGCCCATGCCGGTGGCGCCGTCGTCGCTGGTCATCACCACCACCGTGCTGCCGGACGCGACGGTGGGCGTGCCCTTCGGCTACCGGCTGGCGGCGCGGGGAGAGCAGGGCGCGTCCCAGTGGGCCTTCGACCCAAGTCAGGGCACGCCGCCCTCGTGGCTCACCTTGAACGGGACGGACGGCAGCCTGGCCGGCACGCCCGACACCGCGGAGGTCGTCTCCTTCACCGTCACCCTGCAGAACGCCGGGCGCACGGTGGCGCGGCGGCTCGCGCTGCGGGTGCTGCCGCCCACCACCCAGGTGACGGTCACCACGAAGAGCCTGCCGGCGGTGGTGAACTCCTCGGGCGTCACCTTCAGCTACGCGCTGGGGGCGGCGGGGGGCTCGAGGCCGTACGCCTGGCGCGTGTCCCAGGGCGCGCTGCCCAGCGGCCTCGTGCTGTCGATGGAGGGGGTGCTGGCCGGCTCGCCGCGCGGCACGCCCAACGGAAACACCAACATCACCGTGGAGGTGCGGGACAACACCGGGGGGGTGGCCACCCAGCCGCTGGTGGTGCGCCTGGTGCCGCCGGGCTCCATCGTCTTCCGCACGCTGGCGGTGCAGGACGGGCTCACCGGGCAGGACTACCTGCAGGACATCGCGGTGGAGAACTCCGACGGCTCGCCGCTGGCCAAGCCGCTCAAGTGGACGCTGACGGGCACGCTGCCGGAAGGGCTGTCGCTGTCCGAGCAGTCGGAGCTGGTGACGCTGTCCGGCAAGCCCACGTCGGCCGGCTTCTACAGCTTCGCGCTGACGGTGGAGGACGCCAACGGCCGCGCCGACTCGATGACCTACGGCCTGTCCATCTACCCGCCGCGCTACCGGTTGATGTTGGCGGGCGTGGCCGATCCGCTGCATCCGGGAGACACGGTGGAAGGCACCTTCACGGTCAGCCCGGCGGGGGCGGTGCAGTACCGGGTGGTGAGCGGAACGTTGCCTCCCGGCGTGGCCCTCAGCACCGAGGGCGTGCTCTCGGGGACGGTGGCCGAGGAGAAGAGCGAAGGCCTGTGGACCTTCGTGGTGGAGGCGAAGGACTCCACGGGCGCGAGCGGCCTGTCGTCCTTCGCCCTTGAGGTGGTGCGGATTCCTCCGAAGCAGGGCTGCGCCAGCGTGGACGTCTCGGGCGGGCCGGCGGTGATGCTGGGCCTGCTGCTGCTGCTGCGCCGGCGCCGGCGGTAGGCGCGCCCTCGGCCTCGAGGAGGCGCCCCTTCTACCCCTGGCTCGAGCTCACGCCACCGGGCCCTGCTGAGGCCGCTTGTCCCACCAGGTGCCCTTCCAGGTGCCGAAGTCGAAGCGCTCCTGGCCGGGTCGCGTGAAGAACCAGTAGTTGATGGCGCTGCCCACGACGAAGAAGGCGCCCGCGCCCCAGAAGAAGGCGTTGGCCGACCCGAAGGTCGAGATGGACGCGCCGATCAGCGACGAGAACAGGAGCGGTCCAAAGGCCGCCCACGCGCCCGTCCACCCGAGCACCTGCGCGCCCTTCTGGGGGTCGTACGCGAAGATGATCGGGTACTGGCGGAACGTGGCGAAGTTGCCGATGCCAGCCATGAGGAACAGCCACAACATCACCACGACGAACCCGGGGAACTGCTCCAGGCCCGTCGGCGTCAGGTAGCCGCCAAAGACGAGCGCCAGGCAGCCGATCACCAGCCCCGCTCCGGAGACCTGCGTCCAGACGCTGCCTCCGAAGCGGTCGGCGAACGGCCCGCCGACGAAGCGCACCACCGAGCCGACGAGCGGCCCCAGGAAGGCGTAGGCGAGCGGATCGGGCGCATCAGGGTAGCCGCCGTAGATCGACTTGATCATCAGCGGGAAGGCCGCCGCCAGCCCCGAGAAGCTGCCGAAGGTCATGATGTACGTCACGACGCAGAACCACACGTACTTGTCGCTCACCATGTTCTTCACCATGGCGCCGACCGTCGGCTTCTTGCCGGGCACGCTGCGCAGGAACATCGCGCACAGCACGCTCGCCAGCACCAGGTACGGCACGTACCAGAAGGCGGCGTTCTGCAGCCACACGCTCTTCTGCACCGCCCCCTTGACGAAGGTCTGCGGTCCCCCAAAGGCAGACACCAGCGGGAAGCCGATGATCCACGGCGTGATGAACTGCACGATGCTGACACCCAGGTTGCCCACCCCTGCCTGCAGGCCCAGCGCCGTCCCCTGCAGCCGCTTGGGGAAGAACACCGAGGTCGACGGCATGAACGACGAGAAGTCGCCGCCGCCCATCCCGCACAGGAAGGCGATGCTCAGGAAGCTCGAGTACGGCGTCTGCGGGTCCTGCACGGCGAACCCCAGCCACAGCATGGGGAAGACCTTCAGGAACGTCGCCGTCGTGACGGTGAGGCGCGTGCCGTAGATGGGGATCAAGAAGGAGTGCACCAGCCGCAGCAGGCCCCCCGACAAGCCCGGCATGGCCGTCAGCCAGAACAACTGCATGGTGTCGAACTGAAAGCCCACGCTGTTCAGGCGCACCGCCACCGCGCTGAACACGAACCACGTGGCGAACGAGGCCGTCAGCGAGAAGGTGGTGAGCAGCAGCGTCTGCCAGGCGCGCTTGCTCCCCTCCGCCCTCCAGAAGCGCCGATCGTCCGGCGCCCAGCCAGGCAGCCAACCCGCAAGCCCACCCACGCGACCGGGGGGCGGATTCGCCCCGGGCCCTGATCCCTGTGCCATCGTTCACCTCCCGCTGCTACCACCCAGCGCCGGAACCCGCTCGATGCTCTGCGCCACCTGTGCGTTCGCCTCCTGCTCGATGAGGCGCACCGTGCGCATCAGCCACAACAGGCAGACCACCGAGAGCGCGAACATCAACATCCAGCAACTGGTCCACAGCCCGGTCCAGTCGAGCAGGTAGCCGAACAGGATGGGGCAGACGAAGCCGCCGAGGCCGCCGATGACGCCGACCATGCCGCCCACCACGCCCACCTGCTCCGGAAAGTAGTTGGGGATGTACTTGTACACCCCGGCCTTGCCGATGCCCCAGATGATGCCGATGACCATCACCAGGAAGGTGAAGATCCACACGTTGGCTTGAAAGGAGATGCGCGTCACGCCCTTGGCCAGCAGCTCGCGCTTCTGCACCTTCTGCCCGACGGTGACGACCGGCTCCTGCCACACCTGTTTGCTGGGGAAGACCTCCACCGACTCGTCGGTCGCCCGGGACTCGGGAGGCCTGGGGGCGAGCTGGTAGGTGTCGGGCCCGACCGTCACGCTGGTGCCGGTGACGTCCGTGACGACGCCGGGCCGCAGCGCCATGACGCCCCGTCCGGGCGAGTAGCTCTCGAGCTTCGGGACGATCACCGCGGCGCAGATCAGACACGAGGCGGCGAGCACCCAGAACATCACCCGGCGCGCGCCGAACCTGTCCGACAGCCAGCCGCCGAGCGCGCGGACGACGCCCGAGGGGAAGCTGAAGATGGACGCGAGGATGCCGGCGGTGACCAGCGGCATGTAGTAGGCGTTGACGAAGTACGGCACGAGCCACTGCGAGAACGCCACGAAGCAGCCGAACACCAGGAAGTAGTACAGGCCAAAGCGCCACACCCGCGCCGACTTGAGCGGCGCGAGCTGCTGCCTGAGCGTCAGGTTCGCGCTGGTGGGCTTCCGGTTGGTCGACAGCAGCAGGAACAGAATGCCGATGCCGAGCAGCACCACGGCGTACAGCTTCGGCAGCGTGCGCCAGCCCTCGAGGTGGGCGCCGCCCTCGGTGAAGCGGTTGAGCAGGGTGGGGGCGAACAGCGTGGTCAGCGACGCGCCTGCGTTGCCGGCGCCGAAGATGCCCAGCACCGTGCCCTGGTGCTTCTTCGGGTACCACACCGAGGTGAAGGCGATGCCGATGGAGAAGCCCGTACCGGTGAAGCCGAAGCCGAAGCTGCACAGCGCGAAGCCCCAGAAGGAGTCGACGGTGCTCAACAGGTACATCGGCACCGCCGAGAGCAGCAGCATCGCCGCGAACACCGGCTTGCCGCCGAACCTGTCGGTGAGCAGCCCGGCGGGCAGTCGGAAGACGGCGCCCGTCAGGACCGGAATGCCCATCAGCCAGCCGATCTCGACCGGCCCCCAGGGGTAGACGAGGTTGTTGGAGAGGAAGGTGACCAGCACCCCGTTCAGCATCCACGCCGCGAAGCAGGCGGTGAACGCCAGGGTGTTCAGCAGCAGGGCTACGTGGGACTTACCGCTGGCCGCCTCCTGCATACGCCATCTCCCTGTCCTCTGGCGTCCTCACGCCCGCCGCGCGCCCATGCCGTCGAGCTCGGCCTTCGAGAGGAGCCGCTGCGCCGACGCGAAGACGATGTTGTCTTCCCGGAACATGTGCAGCCGCAACAGCTCGACCAGGTTGTCCATCGCGTGCAGCCCCGCCTTCACGACGGTCAGCGCCGACGCCTCGTCGCGGAGCGTCAGCCCCAGCCTGATGAAGTTCAGCGCCACCGCCGCGAGCTGCGCGGCGTCCTGGTGCTCCTTCCGCATGATGTCCACCGGCGTCGTCACCGCCTCGCCGCCCTTGCTGTGCTCGCCGTCCGCGATCAGCCGGTCGTGGAGCAGGGGGAACAGCACCGCCTCCTCCTCGCGGCTGTGCGGCACGAAGTCGCGATCGAACGTCTCGAGGAAGCGCATCACCTCGCGGTCGCTCTCCTCGTTGAAGCCGCCCGTCTTGACCTTCTGCAGGACGGCCTCTACCCGATCGAGCGCCTCACCCAGCCGCGCGTGCTCCCCGCCCAGCCGCCCGAGGAACGGGTGGAGCCCCCCCTCGGGGATCGCCTCCACGCCCGGCGGCTGGTAGGCCTGCGGGGGATCCATCGGAGACAGCGCGCCGTGGGAGGCGCCGTGGTCCGGCTGCCGGTGGACCGGGTCCTCGAGGACGTTCAGCTTCAGCTTCATCATGGTCGAGGTCATCAGTTGTTCCTCGGGCGGGTTTCGGTCCACGGGGTCCGCGGGTCTCGGATCGCCTTGCGATCCCAGTTCCAGATGACGCGCTGGTACGGCCGGGCCAGGTAGTGGAGCGGCGCCACCAGGATGTGCACCAGCCGCGTGAAGGGGAAGACGGTGACGATGAGGAAGGCGCCGATGATGTGCAGCTTGATCGGCACCGGCAGCGCGCTCACCGCGGTGATGTTGGGGTCGAGCTTGAGGAGCGACCAGAGGTAGGGGGAGAGGTCCGAGGCGAACCACGACGAGCCCCAGCGGTAGCTGAAGGCCGTCCAGAGCCCGAGGATCACCTGCGCGAGCAGGAGCAGCTCGAGGAAGATGTCCATGCGCGTCGTCACCATCTTGACGCGCACGTTGGTGAACCGGCGGACCAGGAGCCCACCCAGCCCGAAGAGGATGGTGAGCCCGAAGCTGAACGCCGTGACCTGGAGGATGAGGAGCCGCAGCGGGTCGCCGTTCCAGAGCAGGATCCCCCGCGGGATGAGGAACGCCGTCAGGTGGCCGAAGCCGACCACCAGGATGCCGATGTGGAAGGGCACCGTGCCCCAGAAGAGCGACCGCCCCTCGAGGAACTGCGACGACAGCGACGAGACCTTGAAGGCCTTCGAGCGGTACCGCACGATCGTCCCGAGCAGGAAGACGACGATGGCGATGTACGGCAGGCCGACGAAGAGGAATAGGTTCAGGTTGGTCATCATGTCCTCTCGGATCTCGCGTGGTCGTCCTCGACCCTCAGCTCGGCGTCGACGGACGCGGCGAACTTGGAGTCCTCGGCGAACGGCATGGGCTCGGGCAGCGAGAAGTCACGCTGCAGGACCAGCCGCAGGGCCACCAGCGCGTGCCGGTAGGCGGTGCGCTGCTCCCCTTCCGCCGTGTCGAGGACCGTCTTGTGGTGCTTCTTGTACAGCGCTTCCTTCTTCGCCATGCGGCTCGGCTCGAACTCGTTGATCATCTCCTGCACCGCCGGCCCGAGCAGCACCTTCACGAACTCGTCGCAGGACTTCGGGTCGAGCCTGGGCAGCAGGCGCAGCACGTTCGTCAGGTGGTCAGCGAGCTCCAGGCCACAGTCGTTCTTGGCGCGGGTGTGCTCGGCGCTCAGCTTGGCGAGCAGCGCGCCGCGCTTGTAGTCCTCGCCGAACAACGTGTAGCCGATGTCGAGCGAGGTGATCGGCTGGACGTCGAAGGTGCGCGTGTGCAGCTCGCGCAAGGCGATCGGATCGGCCTTCGGCAGCAGGCGCTCGAACTCGCGCAGCGCCTGCGCCGCCTTCGGGTGATCAGCGCAGAGCGCGGCGGCCCGCGTCACGTCCGCGTCGAACGAGGGCTCCGGGAAGCCGAAGACCCTGGCCAGCGCTTCGTACAGTTCGCCGTTCATCACAGACCTCGCTCGGGCTGCTCGCGGAAACCGAAGCCCGTCGAGCCCTTGACGTCACCGGTGAACTCGATCATCTCCATCGCCTGCTCGCGGTGCGCCGGCGGAATGACGAAGCGGTCGTTGAACTTCGCGAGCGCCGTCAGGTAGAAGATCGCCTCGGCCGACTCCTGCGTGAGCTTGGTGTCGCGCAGCGCCTGGGCCATCTTCGCCTCGGTCACGTCGCCCACCGTCTTCCAGCGCCGGTAGATCCGCACCGCCATCAGCTTCTTGAGCTTGTCCGCCACCGCAGCGGTGTCGCCCGCGCTGAACATGCTGGCCAGGTACTTGAGCGGGAAGCGCGCCTGCTCGACGGTGCCCCAGAGCTCCTCGGTGGACGTGTCGTACAGCCAGTCGTCGGTCCACGTCTTGGCGATGGGGTTCAGCTTGCTCTGCTGCGCCGAGTTGCCCCGCTTCACCGAGGCCATCACCGGCAGGAGCGGCGGCACGTACCAGAGCATCGGCAGGGTGCGGAACTCGGGGTGCAGGGGCAGCGCCATGCCCCACTCCTTGATGAACTTGTACACTGGCGACGTCTGCGCGGCCTTGATGGTCGAGTCCGGCACGCCGTTGGCCTTCGCCGAGGCGATCACCCGGGGATCGAAGGGATCCATCAGCATGTCGAGCTGCCGCTGCACCAGCTCGCTCGTCTCGGCCGAGGCGGCCGCCTCGATGCGGTCCGCGTCGTAGAGGATCACCCCCAGGTAGCGGATGCGCCCGACGCACGAGTGCATGCACGCCGGCGCGTAGCCAGCTTCCATTCGCGGGAAGCAGAGGATGCACTTCTCCGACTTGCCGGTGTGCCAGTTGTAATAGGACTTCTTGTAGGGGCACGCCGTCACGCACATGCGCCAGGCGCGGCACACCTTCTGGTTGATGAGGACGATGCCGTCCTCGCCGCGCTTGTAGATCGCCCCCGACGGGCAGGACGCCACGCAGGCAGGGTTCAGGCAGTGGTTGCAGATGCGCGGCAGGTAGAAGAACGCCATGCGCTCGAGCTGGAACATCGCCTCGCGCTCGGCCTCGGTCATCGCTTCGAGGTTGGGATCGTTGCGCGCGTAGTCCGGCGAGCCGCTGAGGTCGTCGTCCCAGTTGGGGCCCATCTTCACGTCCATCGGCTCGCCCGTGATGAGCGAGATGGGCCGCGCCGTGGGCTGGTCGTCCCCCGGGGGCGCCTCGATCAGGTTCAGGTACCGGTACGTGAAGGGCTCGTAGTAGTCCTCCACCGTCGGCATCGACGGGTTGTGGAAGATGTTCAACAGCCCGCGCTGCTTGCCCGCGCCGCGCAGGTGGATGCGGCCAGACTCGTCCCGGTGCCAGCCGCCCCGGTAGATGTTCTGGTTTTCCCACTTCTGCGGGTAGCCGGTGCCGGGCTTGGTCTCGACGTTGTTCCACCACTGGTACTCGGCGCCCTTGCGGTCGGTCCAGATGTTCTTGCAAGCGATCGAGCAGGTGTGACAGCCGATACACTTATCAAGATGAAAGACCATCGAGATCTGCGCTCTGATATCCATTGTCTTTCACCCTTCCTAGAAGACCACCGAGGTCATCTTCTTGACGACGACGTGCGTGTCTCGTTGCGGGGCGATGGGGCCCCAGTAGTTGAAGTGGTAGCTGAACTGGCCGTACCCACCGCTGAGGAAGTTCGGCTTGAGGTGGATGCGGGTGAAGCTGTTGTGGCCGCCGGCGCGCCGGTTGCCGCGCACCTGCGACTTGGGAATGCCGACCGTCCGCTCCGGGACGTGGTAGACGATGCACACGCCCTTGGGGATGCGTGAGCTCACGCAGGCCCGGGTGCAGTACACGCCGTGGTCGTTGTAGACCTCGACCCAGTCGTTGTCCTGAATCCCCAGCGCCGCCGCGTCCGCCTCGCTCATCCAGCACGGCTCGCACCCGCGCGACAGGGTGAGCATGCGGTGGTTTTCCATGTACGTGGAGTGGATGTGCCACTTCCCGTGGGGCGTCAGGCAGTTGAGCGCGACGGCCTGACCGCTCTTCAGCGTCTCTTTCAGATCGCCGTACGCCTCGGGCCTGGGCGAAGGCTTGTACGTCGGCAGGTTCTCGCCGTACGCGAGGTACATCTCGTGATCGAGGTAGAAGTGCTGTCGCCCGGTCAGCGTGCGCCACGGCACCAGCCGGTCATGGTTGTAGGTGTACGCCGCGTAGGCCCGGCCGTTGTTCATCAGCCCCGACCAGAGCGGCGAGGTGTTGTAGCGCCGCGGCTGCGCCTGGAGTTCCTCGTAGGTGATGCGCACGTCCTCGCTGCCGGCGCCGAGGTCCGCGAGCTGCAAGCCCGTCTTCTTCTCCATGTTCCGATAGGCGCGCATGTTGAGCACGCCGTTCGTCAGGGTGGACAGGTGCAAGAGGACGTTGGCCGCCAGGTTGTCTTCGCGCAGCGACGGGTAGGTCTTCCCGTCCACCGTCTCGGTCGGGAAGTGGTTCGACGCGATGAGCTGGTCGTACTCGGCCTCGCAGTGGTAGTGGTTGCCGTGGCCGCCGAGGCCGTTCTTGCGCACGCCCTCCCCGAGGCTGATGTATTTCTCGTAGAGCTTGGTGTAGTCGCGCTCGACCACCCCCAGCTTGTGCATCGTCTTTCCAGGGACGGCGTCGCACTCGCCGCGGTACCAGTCCTTCACCTCGGGCTGGGTGATCTCGTCAGCCGAGTCGTGCGACAGCGGCGTCGCGACGACGTCCTTCTGGACTCCGGCGAGGTGCTTCTTCGCGCACTCGCTGGTGGCCTTGGCGAGCAGCTTGAAGATGTCCCAGTCCGACTTCGACTCCCACACCGGCGCCACCGCCTGCGACAGCGGGTGGATGAAGGAGTGCAGGTCCGTGCTGTTGAGGTCGGCTTTCTCGTACCAAGACGCCGCCGGCAGGACGATGTCTGAGTACAGCGCCGACGAGTCCATGCGGAAGTTGAGGTCGACGATCAGATCCAGCTTCCCGGTCGGCGCGACCTCGTGCCACTTCACTTCCTTGGTGTGCTCCTCGGAGTCCTTCCCGATCGCGTTGGAGTGGGTGCCGAGGTAGTGCTTGAGGGCGTACTCGTGCCCCTTCATGCTCCCCATGATGGCGTTGCCGCGCCAGATGTACCAGACGCGGGGGAAGTTCACTTCGTTCTCGGGATCGGCGATCGAGTACTGGAGCTGCTTGGTCTTCAGCTTCTCGAGCACGTACTGGGTGATCTCCGCGTCGCTCTTCTTGCCGCTCTCCGCGGCCTCGCGCGTCAGCTCGAGCGGGTTCTGCGCGAACTGCGGGTAGTACGGCATCCACCCCATGCGCACCGACTGGTAGATGGAGTCGGCGGTGTGCTGCGCGGTCTGCTCATTCTTCGGGACCGCGTTGTAGCGGGAGAACTGGCCGTCGTACCGGTACTGGCAGGTGTTGATGTAGTGCCAGAGCGGCGCCTGCTGGAGGCGGCTGGGGCCCTGCCAGTCCTTGGCGAAGGCGATCGCCGCCCAGGAGTCGACCGGCGCCAGCTTCTCCTGCCCGACGTAGTGGTTGAGGCCGCCGCCGTTCTTGCCCACGCAGCCGGAGAGCATCAGCGCCATGGCGCCGGCGCGGTACATCAGGTTGGCGTGGTACCAGTGGTTGATACCGGCGCCGATGATGATCATGCACTTGCCCTGCGTGATCTCGGCGGTGTTCGCCCACTCGCGCGCGAACTGCAGCACCGTCTTGCTGTCGATCCCGGTGAGGATCTCCTGCCAGGCCGGCGTGTAGGCCGCGTCCTTGTCGCTGTAGTCCTTCGGGTAGTCCCCCGCGAGCCCGCGGCCCACGCCGTACTGGGCCATGATCAGGTCGTACACCGTCGTCACCGGGATCTTGCCCGACGCCGTCTCGATGTACCGGACCGGCACGTCGCGCACCGCCATCTTGTCGAGCCCGAAGTCGGTGAACCCGGTCGGGAGCGTGGCGTCGCGGTTGCCGATGAAGGTGAGGAGCGGATCGTACGCCGCCCCGTCCGCGGCGTTCTCGAGCCGCATGTTCCAGTTGCCCTGGGCCTTGTCCCAGCGGTGGCCCACGCTGCCCTTGGGCACCACCAGCTCGTTGGTCTTCTGGTCGACGTTGAGGAACTTCCAGTCGCCGTTCTCGATGTCCTTCCAGCGGGCGATTTCCTTGGCGCGCACCAGGCGGCCAGGGCGGTAACGCTCGCCGTCCTTCTCGAGCTTCACCAGGTAGGGGCTGTCCGTGAACTTCTTGACGTAGTCGATGAAGTACGGCGTCGCCTTCTCGTGGTGGAACTCCTTGAGGATGACGTGGGACACGGCCATCCAGAAGGCGCCGTCGCTGCCGGCGTGCAGCGGGACCCACTGGTCGGCGTACTTGCAGACCTGGCTGAAGTCCGGTGAGAAGACCACCGCCTTCGTGCCGTTGTGCCGCGCCTCGGCGAAGAAGTGGCAGTCCGGGGTGCGCGTCATGTTGAGGCACGCGCCCATGTCGGCGATGAGCTTCGAGTTGTACCAGTCGGCGCTCTCGCACACGTCGGTCTGCTCGCCCCAGATCTCCGGGAAGGCGGTGGGCAGATCGCAGTACCAGTCGTAGAAGCTCAGGTTCACGCCGCCGAAGAGCTGCAGGAAGCGCGCGCCGGCCGCGTAGCTCAACATCGACATCGCGGGGATGGGCGAGAAGCCGAAGACGCGATCGGGGCCGTGCTTCTTGGCCGTGTAGATGTTCGCCGCCGCCATCAGCTCGAGGACCGTGTCCCAGCTCGCGCGGCGAAAGCCGCCCTTGCCGCGGGCCTGCTGGTACGCCGAGCGCTTCTTGGGATCCTTCTGCAGGTTCTCCCACGCCAGCACCGCGTCACCCTTCGCCGCCGCCTTCTCTCGCTCGAAGGCGTCGATCAGCGCGCCGCGAATGAGCGGGTACTTGATGCGCAGCGGGCTGTAGAGGTACCAGGAGTACGAGATGCCGCGCTGACACCCGCGGGGCTCGTACGGCGGCAGCGAGTCCTCGAGCAGCGGGTAGTCGAGCTGCTGCGTCTCCCACACCACGATCCCGTCCTTGACGTGGATCTGCCAGGAGCAGCCCCCTGTGCAGTTGACGCCGTGGGTGCTCCGCACGATGCGGTCGTGCTGGAAGCGGTTGCGGTAGAACTCCTCCCACTGGCGCGTCTGAGGCGAGATGATGTCCTGGATCCAGCTCATTGCCCTCTCTCCTTCGGTCTTCGAACGTTGATGGTGGGGATCACTCGCTGTCCAACTGGCGGGCGAACACCTTCTGGTTGACGGGCCCGGCCTTGCGGTTGCGCCAGAGGAACCCGTAGAGCGCCATCAGCACCAGCGCCCCACCGAGGCCGCCGAACAACAGCTTCATGCTGTCCTGGCGCGGCTGATCGTACAGAGAGTGGCCGCTGAGGCTCTCCAGGTAGCCAGAGAGCTCCCTGACCTCGGCCTCGGTGAGCGGCTTGCCGGCGAAGGCCTGCTCCATCACCGGGAAGGGGGGGGCGCTCAGAATGGCCTGCAGCCCGGGGCCCCCGAGGCGCGTGTACGACGTGGTCAACTCCTTGGCCAGGACGCCGCCGCCGATCACCTCGTCGTGCATGACGTGGTGGCACGAGCTGCACGCCGGCCCGCCGTTGGCCAGGGCCGCCGTGCCCTGGAAGAGCGCCGCGCCCTTCGCGATCTCTTCAGGCGTCGCCGGCGGGGCGGCCTCCACCTTGACCTCCTGGGCCGCGCCCCCACGGATGTGGACCAGGATGTCCCGGATCTCGGCTGGCGACAGCGCCACGTCCGGCATCGGGACGTCGGCGTACTCGTGGAACAGCGCGACGGCGTCGGGATCGCCGGCCTTCACCAGGGCCTGCGACGAGGCGATCCACTTGATGAGCCACGCCTCGGAGCGGCGGTCACTCACGCCCTTCAAGTCGGGGCCGACGCGCTTGCCACCACCGATGGTGTGACACGCGGCGCACAGCTTCGCGAAGTTCTCCGCCGCGGTGCCGCCCTGCGCGAGGGCCGTGCCTGGCAGCGCCAGCCCCAGCGCGACGACGGGCAACAGAGCCCAGCGCGCCTTCCAATTCCTCTTCGTCGCCAGCTTCCTCATGGTCAGCGCCACCTCTCTGCTCGCTTGGGTGCGACTGCTTCGGGCGCGCAGTAAGGCCGGTGGCTCTTACAGCCGGCTTACAGACCGGCAGATCGGGGGGGCGGGCCGTCGAAGCCCAGTGAAGGCGCGGGTTTCGTGAAGGCGAGGTGGGGCGAGAGGCGGTTACGCCCGCAAGAGCCGCGCGTGCCGCGCGCGGATTTCATCGCCCGGCTGCGCGTCGAGCTCGTCGGCGAGCCGGCGCTGGTAGCCCTCGTAGGCCGCGAGCGCCTCGCCCACCCTGCCGAGCTGCGCGAGCAGGTCCAGCTGGGAGAGCAGCAGGTCCTCCCGGAAGGGCGACGCCCGCAGCGCCCTGCGCAGACACGAGAGGCGCTCTTCCGCGCGCTGGGGCTCCACGTACAGGCCCGCCAGGGTGGCGAGCGCGTCGACGTAGACGTCCCGGAGCTCCGCGCGCTCCGCCTCGCACCACTCGGCGAACGGCTCGTCCTCGAACAGGTCGCCGCCGTAGAGCTGCACGAGCTGCTCGAAGTGCGCGATGGCCTCGGGCGAGCGCGCGACGGCAGGCCGCTTCGAGGCGAGCGCGCGGAAGCGGAGCAGATCGATGGAGATGGGCCCGTGCACGTCCAGGTAATAGACCTCGTCCTGGCTGCGCACGAAGGTGGGGCCGCGCTTGCCGCGATCGAGCTCGATGACGGAGCGCAGGTCGTGGATGATGCCGTGCAGCCGGTTGGCGCCCTGGCGTGGATCGACCTCGGGCCAGAGGTGCTCGATGAGCACCTCGCGGTGGAGCGGCGTGCCCGCCTTGAGCGCGAGCAGCTTGAGCAGCGTGATCGCCTTGCTGCGGGTGAAGGCCTCGCTGGGGACGAGCTGCCCTCGGCGGAAGATGGCGAACGGCCCCAGGCAGCGCAGCTCCAGCTCCGGCGGGGCCGGGGCGGGGGTGACGGCCGAGCTCGTCACCGCCTCGGCGGCCCCGCTGGCGCGCGCGCCCTGCCGCCAGACCGCGATCTGGTGGGCCATGTTGGCGAGGCTGACCAGGCGCCCCGAGTCTGCGCCCTCGCGGCCGAAGTCGAGGACGGCGAGGCCCTGGAGGCGGCCCTCCGCGACCAGCGGCAGGCAGCACGGCTTGACGAGCCGACGCGGCAGCCCTTGTCGGCAGAGCGCGGGCCACTCGCGGCGCCCCTGGCTCGCGACGAAGCCGCGCCCCGACGCGGCCTGGCAGTCCGCCCAGGAGCCGCTCTCTGCGTGGCTGCAGACCAGCGACGCAGGGCCCGTCGAGACGACCGTGCTCAGGCGGCCGGAGCTGGGGTCGACGAGCGCCAGCGAGCCGCTCTGCGCGCCGGCGGAGTCCCGCAGCCCCTCGAGTACCTCGCGCGCCCCGCGCCCCCAGTCATCAATCCTGGAGCACCAGGTGTCCACGAGCTGTCGCGACGCCCCGAGCTCGGCGCGGACAGCCGTGGCGACCGGCACGGCGGCGCGCTTGAGCAGCTCGAGCACGTGCTTGACCGGGAAGTCCGCGCGCCGCGACAGCAGTTGAATCGAGCCCAGGGCACCCTGCGCGTCCGGCAGGGGAATGGCGACCACCGAGCGCAGCCCGGCGTCGATGACCGGCCGCCGGAGGAAGCGCGGATCGCCCGCCAGGCCGCCCTGGACGCACAGCGGGTCCCCGGTCGCCGCGACGATGCCCGGGTAACCGAGGCCGAGCTCGAAGCGCGTGCGCGCGCGGAGCGCGTCGCTGTGAGGGCCCGTCCAGACGCACAGCAGGGGGTCGCGCGTCTGGGGCTCGCAGAGGAAGATCTCACCGTCGTCCGCGCCCGCGGCGCTCACCAGCACCTCGAGCGCGCTGCGCAGCCCGGTGAGCAGCTCGCCCTTCGAGACATGGAAGGCCAGCTCACCGACGACCGCGGCGATGTCGGGGTGATCGCCAGCGCTCCCCTTCTCGAGGGCTCGCTGCACGACGCCGAGGAGCGCGCCGTTGTCGAAGGGCTTGGTGAGGTAGTCGCAGGCGCCGGTGCGGATGGCGGCGACGGCAGCGTCGATGGTGCCGTACCCCGTGATGAGGACGACCCTGGTCGTGGGCCAGCGCGCGTGGACGACCTCGAGCAGGGCCATTCCGCTCATCGCCGGCATGCGGACGTCGCTGAGCACGAGGTCGAAGGCCTCCTGCTCCATCAGGGCGAGCGCCGCCTTGCCGGAGTGGGCGACGCCTACACGGTGCCCGGCCTCGTCGAGCAGCATGCCGATGCCCCGCGCCATGTCGCGGTTGTCGTCGACCACGAGGACGCGCGCGCTGCTCACTGAGCCTCCTCCAGCAGGACGCCCGTCCCGGGCCCGGTGCCGAGGAGCGCCGGCGCGGGGGCGTTGGCGCCTTCCGGGAGCAGGACGCGGAAGATCGTCCCCGCGTCGGCGGTGCTCTCGACGTCGATGCGCCCGTGGTGAAACCGGACCACGTTCTCGGCGATCCACAGGCCCAGGCCCGTCCCGCTCTCCTTCGTGGTGTAGAAGGGCTGGAACACCCGCTCCAGCTCGTCTGGCGCGATGCCGGGGCCGGTGTCGCGCACCTCGATGGCGTGGGACATGCCGTCGGCGCGCCCGGGCGTGGAATAGGCGCGGATCGCGACGGTCCCCTCGGCGCCCGCCGCCTCGACGGCGTTGACCGCGAGGTTGAGCACGGCCTGGTGCAGCATGCCGGCGTCGGCCATGGCGGCCAGCTCGTCGGCCTCGCCGGCGTCGGTCGTGACGCGGACATGAGCGCGTAGGGCGAGGGGTCGGACGGCCTCGGCGATCTCACGACACAGCCGCCGCAGGTTCACCGGCCGCCACTCGGGCCGCTGCGGCCGCGCGAGGTTCAACAGGCCGCCGACGATCCGCCGGCAGGCGTCGGCGTTGCGGTGGATGATTTCGAGGTTCTCGCGCAGCGGCTCCGGCGGCTGCCGGGCGAGCGCGTGCTCGCTGTACAGGAAGATGACGCCGATCGGGTTGTTGATCTCGTGGGCCACCGCCGCGGCGAGGCGGCCGACGACGCTCATCTGCTCGTCGTGCATGAGGCGCTTTTCGATCGCCAGCCGCTCGGTGAGGTCGCGCGCCACCATCACGAGGCCGAGCGTCTCCCCTTCGGCGCTGCGCACCAGCGAGTGTACCGTCTCGAAGGTGCGCCCGCCCCGCTCGAAGGTCACCTTCGTGACGGGCGGGGCGCCGGGCGTCCCCGCCGAGGCCATGAGCTCTTCGAAGGCGACGGGCGTCGCCCCCTGCTCCTGGGCCGGCCAGAGGGCGCGCCCGCGCTGGTTGCTGAAGAGCACGTTGCCGCGCGCATCGACGAAGGTGACCGCGTCCCCCATGCAGTCGATGATCGCCTGGAGCCGCTCCCGCTCGGTGTCGACCGCGACCTGCGCGGAGGCGAGCAGGTCCTTCTCGTGCTGGAGCTCCGCGACCGTGGTCATCAGCTTGCGCCGCCCCCAGTGCAGCCGCTGGGTGAGGAAGCGGGTGAAGGCCGAGAGCGTCACCAGGGTGAGGACCAGCCCCCCGAGCCCGGCCAGCGCGGTGAGATCGAGCGCGTGGCTGGCGCCGGGGCGCGCCACGCAGTGATGGGCGAGCAGCCCGTGCCCTTCGGTGGCGAGGGCGGCGACGAGCGCGACGGTCAGGAGGAGGACGCGGGTGGCCCCGCGCCCGGAGAGGACGATGTTGGCGTTGACGACGTGGAGCGCGAACAGCGGCAGGAACGGGTTCTCGAGGCCGCCGGCGAAGTGGGCGAAGGCCGCCAGCGCCAGGCAGTCGATGGTGATCTGCGCTCCGAAGGAGCCCAGCCCCGCGGCCCCGCGCGAGGGGCCCAGCCACGCCAGCGCGGCGTTGTAGGCGGCGAGCGCGCCGGCGACCGCCCAGAGCCACGGCGCCGAGCCGGCCGGCAGCCGGTCGAACACCGGACCGGCGAGCCCCAGGATGACCCCGACGCCCAACAGGGCGATCCACCGCAGGCTGACCAGCCAGGAGAAGAGCGGCTCGCTCGGATCTCGCGCGGCCCCGGCACCCGGATCGAGAGAGAACATGGGCCTGCTCCAGTTCACGAGGGCGGACGGTACCATGCGCCCGCACCCTACGCAGAAGGCGGGCCAGCCCTATCGGCGCGGTAGTCCTGGTTTGCCTTGGAGAGGTCTTCGGGCGATGTTGCAAGTTGCAACGTCGCGAAACAGGGGAAGGCCAGGCAGAAGGCGGGACGGTGAACGACGAACCGGACGCAAAGCGGCCCTCGACGGCGTGGCGGATCGTCAGCATCTTCCTCACGCTGCGCGGGCGCCTCATCCTGCTCGTCTGCTTCGCGACGGTGCCCGCGATCTTCTTCATCTTCTTCGTGGCGGCCAGGGAAAGAGAAGCCGCCTCCGCCCGCATGCAGACCGAGGCCCGGCACATGGGCAGCCTGGCCTCACGGGAGCACGCCCATCAGCTCGAAGGAGGCAGGAGCCTGCTGCGCCGGCTCGCCCAGGTGGCCGCTTGTGACAGCCAGCCGCAGGCAGCTCAGCCCACCTGCCCGGAGTACCTGCCGGCGCTGCTGAGCGGGTTCCCGCAGTTCGCCAACCTCGGGGTGGCGTCACCTCAAGGGGAAGTCCTCTGCAGCGCCGCCCCGGTCCACCACCCGGCGAGCCTGCGGACGAACGTCGCCTTCGAGCGCGCCCTCGGCTCCTCAGACGTCGAGACGGGGACCTACGTCGTCGGGTTCGTCGGCCGGCCGGTGCTCCACCTGGCGCTGGCGATCCGCGATGGAGGCGGGGCGAGCTGCGGGGTGACCTTCGTCGCGGTCGAGCTCGGCTGGCTCGACCAGCTGACCCGGCAGGCGAACCTCCCCGCGGACTACTGGCTGCTCATCACCGACCGGACGGGGCAGGTGCTGGCGCGCTCGGGCCCGGCCGAGGGCGCTCCGGTCGCCGAACCGCCCGCCCTGGCGGAGGTGCTCCATCGCCCGGAGGGAGCCGTCCTCGAGGGCGGCACACCGCCTTCCGCGAGGTACTTCGTGGCCACCCCCATGGAGGGCGCGTCGGGGATCTTCGTCGTGGCGGGCTTGCCGTACGAGCGCGTGCGGGCGGCGGCGAACCAGGCCTTCTACCGGACGCTGGTCGGCCTCGCGCTGGCGACCATCTTCACCATCATCTCGTCCATCCTCGCCGCGGAGTTCTCCGTCTTGCGGGTGCTTCGCGGGCTGACGCGCGCGGTGCGCAAGATCGGCGCGGGCGATCTGTCGGCGCGGGCGCCGATCCCCGGGAGCCACGGCGAGCTGCGGGAGCTCGCCGTCTCCTTCGCCGCCATGGCCGACGCCCTGACCGTGCGGCAGCGTGAAGCGTCAGAGGCGCGGGAGCGCCTGCGCGCCCTCTCGCATCGGCTGCAGGCGGTGCGCGACGAGGAGGCGGGGCGGATCGCCCGGGAGCTCCACGACGAGCTCGGCCAGCTCCTCACCGGGCTGAAGATGGAGCTGACGCGCGTCCGCCGGGTCAGCAGCGGGGAGGGCCAAAAGGCCGCCGTGGAGCAGGTGATGGTCGAGATGAGCCGGCAGATCGACGACGCGATCGACTCGGTCCGGCGCCTCTCGTCCGAGCTGCGGCCACCGGTGCTCGACCGGCTCGGCCTGGCGGCGGCCCTCGACTGGCTCGCGCGGGACTGCGAGGCGAAGGCGGGGCCGGCGGTCGCGCTCCACGTCAAGGACCTCGAAGGGCCGATCGACAGCCTGATCTCGACGGCCGTCTTCCGCATCGTGCAGGAGGCGCTGACCAACGTCCTCCGGCACGCGGAGGCGAGCGAGGTCACCATTGACGTCGTGGGGACCGCGACGACGTTGACGCTCACGATTTCCGACAACGGCAAGGGGATCGACCTGGCCCGGGCCGAGGGGCCGAAGGCCCTGGGCATTCTGGGCATGAGGGAGCGCGCGCTGCTCGTGGGCGGCTCCTTTCGGGTGCAGGGGGAGCGTGGCCGCGGCACGAGCATTACCGTAGTCGTGCCCAGACAGCCTCCGCCGGTGCACGTCTCGGAGGCGGGCCAGGAGCGAGCGCCGTGAGGGTCCTCATCGCCGACGACCACATGATTGTCCGCTCGGGGCTCAGGCGCATGCTCGAGGCGGAGTTCCCGGGCGCGGTGGTCGGCGAGGTGACGAGCTGCCGCGAGCTCCTCGACCAGGCGAACGCAGCCCGGTGGGACGTGGTGATCCTCGACGTCGCGCTCGGCACGGAGAACGGGCTCAACGTGCTGCCCCAGTTGAAGGAGGCGCACCCCACCTTGCCGGTCATCGTGCTGTCCATGTACGGCGAGCGGCAGTTCATCACCCGGGCGCTGGCAGAAGGCGCCTCCGCGTACCTCACCAAGGAGCAGGCCGCGGACGAGGAGCTCTTCCGCGCCATTCGCGCCGTGTGCGCCGGGCGCCGGTACCTCGGCGAGGCGCTGGCCGAGCAGCTCGCCGATCACCTGGCGAAGGATCGAGGGGACAAGCCGCACGAGGCGCTCTCGGGGCGTGAGCTCGAGGTCTTCCTGCTGCTGGCCGCCGCCAGGTCGGTGTCGGAGATCGCCGAGCGGCTGGGGCTGAGCGTCAAGACGGTCAGCACCTACCGGACCCGCATCCTCGAGAAGATGTCGCTCGAGACCAACGCCGAGCTCATCCAGTACGCCGTCCGCAACGGGCTGGCCGGCTGACGCTGTAGGACAGACGCCGACGCCGGGCCTCTGGCCGCTCCTACGCTGCGGTCGGACGCCGGCTGATACCGGGCGGGCGCGGGCCGGTCCATCGTTGGGACCATGATGGAGGCGATCCCAACGGCCGCGGCTCCCCGGTGGACACGGGTCAGGCGCTACGTCGACGAGGGCCTGTCGACGTTGCACCCCGCCTACTTCGCGATGTCCATGGCGACGGGAATCGTCTCCATCGCCTGCCACCTGCTGGGCCTGGTGGACCTGTCGACGCTGCTCTTCTGGTTCAACGTCGTCGCCTACGTCGTCATCTGGGCCGCGATGATCGGCCGCGCGGTCCGCTACCCGAAGCAGTTCTTCGCGGACTGGGCGAGCCACCAGCGAGGCCCGGGCTTCTTCACCTCCGTCGCCGCGACCTGCGTGCTCGGCACCCAGTTGGTGCTGCACCACCAGGCCGCCACGCTGGGCTTCGCGCTCTGGCTCTTCGGCCTGCTGCTCTGGGTCGTCTGCACGTACTCGGTCTTCGTCGCGCTGAGCGTGCGCGAGGACAAGCCGTCGCTGGCCGATGGGATCAACGGGGGCTGGCTGATCGCGGTGGTCGCCACGCAGGCCATCTGCATCCTGGGGTGTCAGGTCCTTCCCGATCGCCTTGGGAATCGCGACGCCGCGCTCTTCCTCCTCACCTCGTTCTGGCTCTGCGGCGGGATGCTCTACATCTGGATGATCTCGCTCATCTTCTACCGCTACACCTTCTTCCGCTTCTCGCCTACGGACCTCATGCCGCCCTACTGGGTCAACATGGGCGCCGTGGCCATCTCGACCGTCGCGGGCACCGCGCTGCTCGCTGCCGGTGGTGGCTCGGCCTTCATGGACTCCCTCAAGCCGTTCGTGAAGGGCTTCACGATTCTCTACTGGGCGACGGCGACCTGGTGGATCCCGATGCTGCTGGTGCTGGGGATCTGGCGCCACGCCGTGCGGCGGGCGCCGGTCCGCTACGATCCGCTCTACTGGGGCCTCGTCTTCCCGCTGGGTATGTACAGCGTCTGCACCTACCGCCTGGTGCACACCTTCGAGCTCCCCTTCCTCGCCTGGCTCTCGAGGGGCTTCGTGATGGTCGCGATCATCGCGTGGCTGTTGACGTTCTTCGGGCTCGTCACGCGGTTCCTCTACCTGATCCTGCTGGCGGCGCGATCGCTGCGGCCCCCCCCAGGGATCCTCAGAGGCCCGGTGGCCTCACCGGTGTTCGAGCGAGCAGGCGCAACCCCATCTTCCACTGGAGGTCCATCATGAGTGCGAATCCGTCGTCGTCCGTTGAACGTGGTGAAGCGTGGATGCCGATTCACCAGAGCAAGAGCCGCGGCGAGACGGCCAGCGCGAGGGCCACCCGCGCCGAGTCGCACCAGAGGACCGGCAAGGTGCTGGTGGTCGCCGGCTTCATCGTCACCATCGTCGGCGTGGTGCTCTACTGCGCGGTCACCTTCGCGGGAGGAATGGACGCCGGCATGGGCGACATTCTCTTCCACAACGCGGTGCCCTTCGCCCGGGCCACGCTGGGGGTGCTGGGGCTCGGCACGCTCTTGTGGCTGGTGGGCTCGTTCACCTACCTCCGGGGCGCGATGGACGCCGATGAAGAGCCCGGCGACGAGCCGCCGGCCGCGCAGTAATCACCTCAACGCATGGAGCAACCAGGGGAGCAGCTTCCCGCTGGTGACCAACTGCATGTGGTCGAGCCGCTCGGACTGGACCGCCAGCACCGGCGCCTTGCGCACCGACGGGGGCAGCTCGTCGTACAGCCACGGCAGCGTGTCCAGCCGCACCGTCTGGCCGTGCCGCTTCGCGAACCACTCGGAGCGCTGCTGCGTGTCGAAGCCCACCAGCACCAACTGCCGCGCCGCGCCCGCGTCAGACACCCAGCCCCGGTAGTCGTCCTCGTTGCCGTACAGCCCGTCCACCAGGATGACCTGGGTGAGCTGCGGGTGTGAGAGCCACCCGGCGATAGTCCTGTAGGCCCCGGAGTGCCCCACCACCACCAGGGGCCCCCTGGGCCGCTTCAGCTTGAGGCGCTTCTCCACGGTAGAGAGCAGCGCCTCCAGGTCCGGCCAGAAGACCGGATCCGTCCGCCAGCTGCGCGCCTCGGGGACGATGAACAGGGCGTTGCGGCCCGAGTCGCGGAACTGCTGGGTGAGGCGGTGCTCTTCCATCGCCCGGTCCACGTCGGTGAAGAAGCCGTGCACGTACACCACCGTCGCCGCCTCGCTGGCCCGGTAGCCGCGCGGCCGCCACACGTGTACCGGCCCCGACGCGGTGCCGAAGCGGAAGTGCCGCCCGTCATCCAGGAGCTGCTCGACGTACTCCTCGGGGTGGGTGCGGGCGACCAGCGCGCGCGCGGGCGTCGTCGTCTCCAGGTCCATCGGCGGGGCCTGGGCCAGCAGCGCGGCGACGAGCGGCAGCCACATGCGTGGGCCTGGCCTCTTACTTCGGCGCGGGTCCCGCCGGAGCGCCGCCCCCGTCTGGAGGAGCCGCCGGGCGCCGGGTGATGAGCAGGTGGTAGTGCAGCTGCTTGTCCAGGTACCCGTAGCGGAAGGGCAGCGGCCTGGCCTTCTTCCACAGCGCCCGGAACTCCTCGTTGTACTGGGGGCTGGCGCCGAGGAAGGACTCCTCGAAGGAGCCGAAGGCCTCTTGCTCGAAGCCCGCCGCCTTCGCGAACTTCGGCGGAATGCCGGTGGAGTCGGACACCATGAAGACCATGTGAGACAGCAGCCAGGTGCGGATGGTGGAGAAGGCGTCGCGCCAGAGCAGGTAGCTGGCGGCCTTGGTCATCGCCACCACCTTGCCCTTGCCGTTCAAGTACGCCTGCATCGCCGTGTCCTTCCCGAAGTGCTCGTCGTCGAGGTTCTGCGGGAAGTGCCGGTGGACGCGCGCCTCCTTCTTCGGGTCGCCGCCCTTCTTCACGAAGACGAGCTCCAGGTTGTCGAAGGCGGGCGAGAAGTCCGGCGACACCCACTTCGCGTGGAGCAGCTCCGCCGTCCTCCCTTCGGTGGCCTCCAATTCGCCCTTCGTCAGGTAGCGCAGGCTGCCGTCGCCGTTCACCTTCACGTACTTCAAGGACACCGGCTCGAAGCCGTGCACCGCCAGCGCCATCAAGAAGAAGGACAGCTGCCCGGGCAGGTCGCCTCGCTGGCCCTTCATCAGGTTGACCGTCTTGGAGTCGTTGGCGGTCAGCAGCCCCGAGGACGTCTGTCGCAGCAGCGCCAGGGACTGCTCGAGCTGCTTCTTGTCGAGGGTGGTGATGCGGCGGGGATCGCCCGCGTGCTCCAGCGACATGGTGGTGAGGTCGCGCGCGCCCGGAAACGTGGTGAGCGCCGAGAGCAGGTCGCCGCCGCCGAAGGGGTAGACGACGGTGGTGGGCAGCCCCGCCGGCGTGAGGGCCTCGAGGAAGGGGATGGCCTGCTTCACCCACGTCTCGCGGTACTTGCCGTAGCGGCGCTGCATCTCCACGCAGTGGGCGGCCACCACCTTCGCGTCGAGGTGCTTGGGCAGAGGCGTCTCGTCGCCGCAGGCCACCACGCGGAAGAGCAGCTTCGCCTCGGCGGTGAAGTCCAGCACCTCGCTCGAGGGGGCAGTCGCCCGGGGAGGGGCAGCGGTGGGCGCGGGGGAGGTGGCAGAGGGGGCGGTGCTGGCGAGCAGCAGCAAGAAGGGCAGGGAAGCGAGCGACATTGGGCCGAGCATCTACCACTCGCGAACGCTTGTCAGGGGTGAGGGGACGTGCGAGCCATGGGCCTCATGCGCGCGTCCTCGGTGGCGTTGGTGCTGGTGTGCCTGGCTTCCCCCGCTTTCGGGCAGGCTGGGGGCGTGCCCCGGCTGTCGGTCCGCCGTGCCGACGCGAGCAGCACCGGCATGCACCCCTTCCAGTTGGACGCCGTCCTGCGGTCGGCCTTCGCGGAAGAGGCGCTGAGCAGCGAGCCCACCTTCGAGCTGGTGTCCGAGTACGAGGCCGACGTCATCGTCGGGGTGCACAGCGAGTCGGAGCCCAACCTCTTCCGCGTCGTCTTCGAGCTGTCCACCACGCGGCTGCCCGTCTTGAAGGACAGGGCCACGGTCGACCTGCAGCGCGCGGAGGTCGGGATTCAGACGGCGCGGCTGATGGTGAAGACGGTGGCGCTGCGGGCGAAGGCGCTCCTGCACCAGGCGGAGCTGGCGGCCTCCGAAGGGGCGCTGCAGGCCACCGCGCCGCCTGCCGAAGACGACGGCCGGCCTGGCCCCTTCACCCTGAAATTGCCTCCGCCGCGCGAGTGGGGGCGGCTGGACGTGGTGGCCACCGGCGGCCTGTCCACGCCGGCCGGCTACGTGGGGGCGCGCGTCGGGTTGAACCCCTTCAGCTACGTGGGCCTCACCTTCGCCGCGGGCTACAGCAGCTGGGGCGCGCGGGTGAGCCCCGGCGCGCGGGTGTACCCCTTCGGGCTGGACCTGCTGGGGCTGTACGGCGAGCTGGACGCCTTCGTCTCCCTCGGGCAGGGCGCCGCGGTGGTGCTGGCGGGGCAGGACGTGGCGGTGCAGCTCAAGTCCACGCTGTCCGTCGCGCCGATGCTGGGGTACCGCCAGCAGCTCCTCAAGTGGCTGGTGGCCGAGGTGTACCTGGGCTGGGCCTTCCGCCTCGCCTCGGAGAACGTCTCCCGCGACGACGGCCAGCCGGTGGACAAGGCGCTGCTGGACTCGCTGGAAGGGCGGCAGCCGCAGGGCTTCATCGCGGGCGTGGCCCTCGGCGCCAGCTTCTTCTGACGGCGTGGCGCAGGTGGACTGCGCGCCGCGCAGTCACCTGTCGTTGTCACATGTCGACATCAACGAATGACCTCGCGACCCGACAGCTGACGGGCGGCTGGGCGTGCACACCCTGAAGACCGCGCGGAACTGCTGGAGGTCGAGCGCGCCGTGGCGCTCAATCTGGATCTTCCACTCGCCGCGCGGGAATGAAGCTGCCTTGAAGGCGACTCAACCTCTCACGACGAGCTTCGCAGCGAGTACCCCCAGCACCACCATGAGGAACCCGCCCACCGTCGTCGCGGTGAAGTTCACCAGCGCCGGCCATCGCGCGCCTTCCGCCGCGAGCTGCGTCGTCTCCCACGCGTAGGCCGAGTAGGTGGTGAAGCCGCCCAGCACGCCGGCCGTCAGCGCGAAGCGCAGCGTCTGCGGGAAGCTGGAGACGCTCAACGACAGCTGCATCACCAGTCCGATGAAGAGGCAGCCCACCAGGTTCACCAGCAGCGTGCCCACCGGGAAGGACTGGCCGAAGCGCCCGCCCGCCCACAGGCCCACCAGGTACCGCGCCCCCGTCCCCACCGCCCCGCCGAGACACACCAGGAGAAAGCGTTCCATGTGAGACGCGTTGCTCACCCCGAAAGCGTGGCCGCGTCAAGGCGCCTCCGCGGCCGCTCCGTGCTTTCCCAGGTACTGTCCACCTCGACGAGAGCAAGGAGGCTGCGCTGCTCCAGCTCCACCACGAAGGCCCACGGGCCCGTCGAGCCGGTGGCGCTGCACCAGCCCTGCGCCGGGCTGCCGTCCACCAGCGACTCGGGGGACCAGGTGCCGCCGTCGCTGGCCGGCGTCTCGGTGAAGGCGACGCCGGCTCGAGCGCCAGCGGGTCGGCGAGGACCGCGAGGGGGAGGAGAGGGAGGGCCGCTCCGTCGAGAGGTGACGTTCCCGATTCTGCATCACGGCCGGGCTGGTTCGGCCGACGCGTCCGACTCGTCGTATGCTCGGCTTCGTGCTGGCGAGGACGCACTACTCAGCCTTGGGAGGGCGCATGGGCCGTCGAGGCGGTGGGCCGGACCTCACGTTGCTCGAGGGCGTCGTGTCGGACCGCGTGCTCGATGCGATGAGGATCGCTGCGGCCGAACTGTCCCGCCTGGGCGTTCGCCACTGGATCGTCGGTGGCCTGGCCGTGGGGGCCCACGGCCACCCGCGGGCGACCCGCGGCGTGGACTTCTTCGTTGGCGACGAGGCCTTCGAGCACCACAGCGGAGGGCTGGTGACGATGAAGCCCGGAGTGCCCATTCAGGCCAACGGCGTCGTGGTCGATCACCTGTCCGCCCAGGACGAGCCGTTTCTTCGCGACGCGCTTCCGCCGCCCGAGCGGCCACTTGAAGTCGCTCCGATCGAGGTGTTGCTGTACCTGAAGCTCAGGTCTCCGCGTGCCAAGGATCGCGCGGACGTGGTGGAAGCTCATCAAGGCCGGCGCCGACGTCGAGCGAACGCGCGCGTACCTCCAGGCGCACGCCGCGGAGCTCGTTCCGGAGCTCGAACGCGCGATCGCCTCCGCCCGCGCGGAAGAGGACTGACGCGCTTCACGCCTCCGTCTGCGGGCGCTTCGGATCCGGCCAGTCCACGTGGAAGAACTTCCCGCGCGGCGCGTCCACCCGCTCGAAGGTGTGGGCCCCGAAGAAGTCGCGCTGCGCCTGGATGAGGTTGGCCGGCAGCGTCGCCGCCCGGTACCCGTCGAAGTACGACAGCGCCGAGGCAAACGCCGGCGCCGGCACGCCCTCCAGCGCGCACGCCGCCACCACCGTCCGCCAGTTGGCCTGGGCCTTTGCCACCGCGTCCGCGAAGTAGGGATCGAGCAGCAGGTTGGCCAGCGCCGGGTCGCGCGCGTAGGCGAGGGTGATCTTCTGCAGGAAGCGCGCGCGGATGATGCAGCCCCCGCGGAAGATCTGCGCGATGGCCCCGAAGTCCAGCTTCCACCCGTGCTCCTTTGCTGCCGCCGCCATCAACTGGAAGCCCTGCGCGTAGGCCGCCAGCTTCGAGCAGTAGAGCGCGTCGCGCACCGCCGCCACCGTCACCTCGAGGCGGTGCGGAGCCGGCGCGGAGGTGAGCACCTTCGAGGCCGCCACGCGCTCCTCCTTCCGCGCGCTCAAGTACCGCTGGAAGACCGCCTCCGCGATGGTGGGGCTGGGCACGCCCAGGTCCAGGGCCGAGGTGCTGGTCCACTTCCCCGTGCCCTTCTGCCCCGCGGCGTCCAGCACCACCTCCACGAAGGGCCGGCCCGTCGCGCCGTCCCGGTGCCTGAGCACCTCGGCGGTGATCTCGATGAGGAAGCTGTCCAGGTCGCCTTCGTTCCACTCGGTGAAGATGCCCGCCGCCTCGGCGACGGACTTCTTCAAGACGCGCGTCAGCACGTCGAAGGCCTCGGCGATCAGCTCCATGTCCGCGTACTCGATGCCGTTGTGCACCATCTTCACGTAGTGCCCGGCGCCGTCCGCGCCGATGTACGTGGTGCACGGCACGCCGCCCGTCACCGGCCGGCCCGGTGCAGCGCCCGACAGCGGCTTGCCGGTGGTGGCGTCCACCTTCGCGGCGATGGCCTTCCACACCGGCTCGAGGTGCGCCCACGCCTCCGGCTTGCCGCCCGGCATCAGCGACGGCCCGAAGCGCGCGCCTTCTTCCCCCCCCGACACCCCGGAGCCGACGAAGAAGAGGCCCTTCTCGCCCAGCGCCTTCTCCCGGCGGATGGTGTCGGTGAAGAGCGCGTTGCCCCCGTCGACGATGACGTCCCCCTTCGACAAGAGCGGCGTCAGGCCGTCGATGACCGCGTCGGTGGGCCCGCCGGCCTTCACCATGATGACGATGCGGCGCGGCGCCTTGATGGAGGCCACGAAGGCCTTGAGCTCCGCGGCCGGCACCAGCGCTCCGCCGGTGGTGCTGAACACCTCCGGCGGGTGGCCGGCGATGAAGCGCTCGGTGACGGAGGTGGTGCGGTTGAAGACGGCCACCCGGTAGCCGTGGTCCGCGATGTTGAGCGCCAGGTTCTGTCCCATCACCGCGAGGCCGATGAGGCCCAGGTCGGCGGAGGCGGGAGCGGGTGGAGTCAGTGCCATGGTGAGTCCTCCTTCAAGAAGCGGGGGCGTCGAGCCGCGAGGCGGCGGCGCGATCGAGAAACCACAGGGAGAGGCGGGCGGCGCGGTGGACGAGGGCGGCGGGCAGCGCGGACTGGGGGTTTCCCAGCGCCTGGGCCACCGCGTCGCGCTTGGCCTCCCCGGTGACGAGGAACCACACGGCGCGCGCCTCCCGCAGCGCCGCCAACGTCAGCGTCAGCCGCGCGGGCGGAGGCTTGGGCGAGTCGGTGAGCGCCGCCACCCGCGCGCGCTCCTCGTGGAGCAGCGCGTGCCCGGGGAAGAGCGAGGCCACGTGCCCGTCGGGCCCCACGCCCAGGTGCACCACGTCCAGGAGCGGCAGCGACGCCTCGTACTCCCTGGCCGCGTCGAGAGGCGGCCGCTCGCCCGCCATGCGGTGGACGTTGGCCGAAGGGACGCCGCAGGGCCCCAGCAGCACCTCCAGCGCCAGCCGGAAGTTGCTTTCTGCGTCGTCGGGCGGCACGCAGCGCTCGTCGGAGAAGTGGAAGTGCGTCCTGGCCCAGTCCACGTCCGCCCGCGCCAGTCGGGGGTACAGCGCCCTGGCCGCCGAGCCGCCGGTGAGCGCGCAGTGGAAGACGCCGCGCGCGGAGATGGCTTCCCCCGCCGCCGCCTCGGTGCGCTGCGCCAGCGCCCCCGCCAGCACCTCCAGCGCCTGCTCGATGTAGAGCTCGGTCATCGCCAGGGTCACTCCTCCAGCTCTATGGCCCGGTGCAGCGCCGCCGGGTACAGCTTGTCCCGCCCCCGCGCCCCCAGCGCCGCCACCACCAGCGCCTCGTCGGCCAGCGCCACGTGAGGCAGCGCGCGCGCCGGCCAGCTCCCGTCGAGGGTGAGGCCTGCGTCGGTGGAGGTGATCCGCACCTTCTCGCCGCGGTCGCTCTCGAAGGACATGCGCGAGACGCCCGGGCCGGCCGCGGGGGTGAGGTCCACCAGCGCCGCGCCCTGCTGCCGAGGCACCCGCCAGCCGGGGCTCTGGCGATCGCCCAGGCGCTCCGGGGTCCCCCAGCCGAGCCGCGCGCCCAGCCAGCCCAGCAGCAGCTTCGCGCTGGCGAACGCCTCGGGGGCGCACTCCACCGCCACGCGCTTGAGCCGGTACAACATGCCCGCCTCCACCGGCGCGTCGAAGGCCCCGGCGATCGCCAACCGGCGCGGCGCCAGCTTGAGCCACGCCAGGTCCGCCACCCGGTGCGAGGCCTTGCTGCCCAGCGCCTCCACGCGCTCGAGGCCGCCGGCGCCCAGCGCGCCGGTGTCGACGATCAGCCGATCCGCGGTGGTCACCAGCTCCTCCACCAACGGGGCGCGCGAGGGGACGCCGGCCCACAGCACCGCGGTGGGGATGTCTGGCACCAGCAGCGCGCGGGTCAGCGAGGGCAGGTGATCGCTCCCCCTGCCCCTGGCCTCGATGGTGATCTCCTCGGTGCACACCAGCTTCCCGCCGCCCGGCATCATCCGGCAGTTGGCGGTGACGAAGGCCTCCACTTCCGCGCCGGTGGCGTTGGCGCGTTGATTCAGGAGGAGCGTGCGCGAGGGGACGACGGCCACCAGGGCGTCGGCGAGGTGCCGGGCGCGGGTGAGCTCCGCGTCGGTGGAGGCGAACACCACCAGGTTCCACGAGCAGGCGCGCGTCACGGAGGTCTCGGCGCCGGTGGCGCTGGCCTTGCGCCACAGCGCGGCCAGATCGCGCTCGATCGCCGCCACGTCCACGCCTACCGCGTGGCCGCCGGTGAAGCGCTCCACGTCGGCAGTCACGGCCGCCTCCAGTGGTGACCGGCCCGCAGGAGCAGCCGATCCGCCTCGTCGGGTCCCCAGGTGCCCGCCTCGTACGTCTCCACGTCGTCGGCGGCCGCGTCCCACGCCTCGTGGACTCTTGAAATCCACCGCCACGACGCCTCCACCTCGTCCCCGCGGGTGAAGAGCGCCTGATCCCCCAGCATGCAGTCGAGCAGGAGCCGCTCGTACGCCTCCGGGGGCTCCTGCCCGAAGGACGTCCCGTAGCGGAACTCCATGTTGACCGGTTGGATCTCCAGGGTGTTGCCCGGCACCTTGGCGCCGAAGCGCAGGCTGACGCCTTCGTCCGGCTGGATGCGGATCGCCAGCACGTTGGGCGACTGCCCCGCCTGCGCGCGATCGCCGAAGAGCCGCAGCGGCGCCTCGCGGAACACCAGCGCCACCTCGGTCACCTTCTTGGGCATCGCCTTGGCCGAGCGCAGGTAGAAGGGCACGCCGGCCCAGCGCCAGTTGTCGATGAACAGCTTGAGGGCCACGTAGGTCTCGCGCTTCGAGCCCGGCTGCACCCCCGGCTCCTCCTGGTAGCCGACCTGCCGGCGGCCGGACACGGTGCCCGCCCGGTACTGCCCGCGCACCACGAATTCGTCGAAGCGCCCCTCGGGGATGGGCCGCAGCGCCTTCAAGACCTTCACCTTCTCGTCGCGCAGGTCGTCGGCGTGGGTGGAGACGGGCGGCTCCATGGCGGTGATGGCCAGCACCTGGAAGAGGTGGTTCTGCACCATGTCCCGGAGAATGCCGGCCTGCTCGAAGTAGCCGCCGCGGCCCTCGATGCCCAGCGCCTCCGCGCCGGTGATCTGCACGTGATCGACGTAGCGGCTGTTCCACAGCGGCTCGAAGAGGCCGTTGGCGAAGCGCAGCACCATCAGGTTCTGCACCGTCTCTTTTCCGAGGTAGTGGTCGATGCGGTACACGCTGGACTCGTCCAGCACGCCCAGCACCTCGCGGTTGAGCGCCTGCGCGGTCAAGAGGTCCGTGCCGAAGGGCTTCTCGATGATCACCCGGCGGAAGGGGCGGCCCTTCGACGCGTCCACCAGGCCGGCTTCACCCAGCCGCTTCACCGCCACGGGGAAGGTGGACGGCGGGGTGGACAGGTAGAAGACGCGGTTGCCGGGGATGCCTCGGTCCTGGTCCAGCGCGGCGAGGCGGGCCTTGAGCGCCTGGTAGCTGGCGGGATCGTCGTAGTCGCCCGTCTGGAAGAAGAGGTTCTTCGAGAAGGCGTCCCAGGCGTGCGGCTCGAGCGGCCGGTGACGGGCGAACTTCGCGCAGGCCTCTTTCAGCTCGGCGCGGAAGGCGTCGTCGCTGGTGCCCTTGCGGGCGAAGCCGACGATGGCCATCGACGCGGGCAACAGCCGCTCGCAGGCCAGGGTGTACAGCGCGGGCACCAGCTTGCGTCGGGTGAGGTCGCCCGAGGCCCCGAAGATGACCACCGTGCACGGCTCGGGCAGGCGCTCATCCACCAGTCCCTGTCGCAGCGGGTTGGGTTCCGTCACGCGCGCCCCCTGTCTTCGCGCGCCGAAGGTTACCGGGCCGGGAGCCACAGTCGCGCCAATTCGACAGCGGCCCCCACCGGTGCGCGGGACTTCTTGTCGCGGCTGGGTCCGGTCCCTCCGTCGGAGCGCGGAGTTCCCGCCGGCACGCGCACTGCACAGCGCCGCCCCAGGGCCACTGAACGAAACGGAGGAAGACATGAAACGAAGGAAGGCGCGCGGGTTGACGCTGATCGAGATCGTCGTCGTCGTCACCATCTCGGCGCTGTTGATGTCGGCGGTGGCGGTGTCGGCGCTCACCATCCATCAGAACTCGCTGCGGGAGCGCGCGCGGATGGACGTGCGCACGGTGCTCAACGTGCTGGACATGTACCGGATGAGCAAGGGCCGCTACCCGGAGCCGGAGAAGGGGCTGGGGGCGTTGACGGCGGCGAAGCTGGTGAAGGAGGTGCCGACCGATCCCTGGGGCAAGGCCTACGCCTACGCCCTGGAGGAAGGCGAGCCGGTCGTCACCTCGTTCGGCGCGGACGGCGCGCCGGGCGGCACCGGCAGCGACGCGGACGTGTCCAGCCAGGCGCTGGACGAAGACTGATCAGGGCGGTGGCACCGCAGCGCACTTCCCCTGAACGCACTTCGCGTTCATCGGCGGGCAGGGTGCGCAGGCGATGGCCGGCTGCGGGCCACACCACTGCAGGGCGCGGCTCCGCTCGGTGTTCCACGCGGACAGGCTGCCGGAGTTGATGGCGTCGTTGGCGCACTGGCACACCGCGCAGACGTCGCCGGAGAAGACCACAATGCAGTGCGAGTCCGACGAGCAGGTTTGATCGAAGCGGCTCGCGTCCAGCACGGTGGAGCCCGGGCAGGCCGTCAGGCCCAGCACCATGGCCACGCCCAGGAGCCCGGTCCGCTTCACCTTTCCAGTCTGGCACGTCCGCTGCCCCTGGCGTGCTAAAGGTCGCGGCCCAGGGGAGCGCCACCTGACCGGTCCGACACCCACCAGGAGCTTCGGTCTCGCCTCGGGCGTCGGCCTCGTCGTCGCCAACATGGTGGGCGCGGGCGTCTTCCTCTCCACCGGCTTCATGGCCCAGTCGCTGGGGCCGGCGCACATCCTGCTGGCGTGGGTGATCGGCGCGGTGCTGGCCCTGTGCGGCGCGGTGGCCTACGCCGAGGTGGCGCGCCTGGTTCCCCACAGCGGCGGCGAGTACCGCTACCTCTCCACGCTGCTCCACCCCTCCCTGGGCTACCTCGCCGGGTGGGCCTCGCTGCTGGTGGGCTTCTCCGCGCCCATCGCGCTGGACGCGCTGGCTGCCGGGGCCTTCGCGCGCGCGGTGAACAGCTCGCTCGATCCACGCGTCGTAGGGGCCGTGCTGATCATCGGCCTCACCGGGCTGCACGCCCTACGCCTCAAGGTGTCCGCCCGGGGGCAGAACGTGCTGGTGGCGCTCAAGGTGCTGCTCCTGGCGGGCTTCGTGGGGGTGGGCGTGGCGGCGGGCACGGTAGCGTGGCCGGCCTGGACGCCGCCGCACCCGTCGCCGTCGCCGTGGCCGGACCTGGTGGGCAGCCTCTTCTTCATCGCCTTCGCCTTCAGCGGGTGGAACGCGGCGGTGTACGCGGCCGACGAATTCAAGGCCCCGGAGCGCGACGTGCCCAGGGCGATGCTGTTGGGCTGCCTCTCGGTGGGCGCGCTGTACCTGGTGGTGAACTACCTCTTCGTGGCCAACCTGACGCCGGAGCAGGGCGCCGTCGTCTTCCACTACGACGACTTCACGTCGCTCAAGGGGCAGTACGAGCAGGTGACGTTGGGGCAGGCGGTGATGGCGGCGCTGCTGGGGCCGGTGGCGGCGCGGGTGATGAGCGGAGTGATGGTGCTGCTCTTCGTGTCCGCGATGAGCGCCATGCTCCTGCTGGGGCCGCGCGTGTACGCGGCGATGGCCCGTGACGGCTTTCTGCCCGCGGCGCTCGAGGGCCACGAGGGCCGTCCCCCGGCGGGCGCGATCGTCCTGCAGGGCGCGCTGGGCCTGCTGCTGCTGGTCGTCCACGACGTCCGCACGGTGTTGTCCAACGTGGGGGCCATTCTCGTCCTCTTCGCCGCGCTGACGGTGTCGGGGTTGTTCCGCGCGGCCTTCACCGCGAAGACGGCGGAGCAGCGGCCTCGCCTCCCGGCGCTGCTGGCGGCGGGGGTGTACGTCGCTTCGTCCGGGTGGATGTTGTGGGTGGGCCTCCAGCGCTCGCCGACGCTGTTCCTCTGGGTGGCCGGCGTGGCGGTGGTGGCGGTGGGCGCGTGGTGGGCGACGACGATGGCGCGCAGGAGGACGGCATGAGCGTGCGACGGCTGGGGCGCTACGAGCTGCTCGAGCAGTTGGGCGAAGGGGGCATGGGCTCGGTGTGGCTGGCGCGGCTCACCGGCGGCCACGGCTTCGAGAAGCTCTGCATCGTCAAGACGGTGCTGCCCAGCATCGCGAAGGACCCGGAGTTCGTCAGCCGCTTCCTCCACGAAGGGCGGGTGCTGACCCAACTGCACCACGCCAACATCGCGCAGGTGTACGACATGGGTGAGGAGGAGGGCGCCCTGTTCCTCGCGCTGGAGTACGTGCCGGGCGTCGACCTCTCCACCTTGCACCAGCAGGTCCGCGCGCGGGACGAGCAGCTTCCCCTGTCGCTGGCCATCTACGTGGCGCAGCAGATGGCGGAGGGCCTGGGCTACGCGCACCGGCGCGCCGCGCTGGACGGGACGGCGCTGCACATCGTGCACCGCGACGTGTCGCCGCAGAACGTCATGGTGTCCTACGACGGCGAGGTGAAGGTGATCGACTTCGGCATCGCGCGCAGCGAGGCGCGCAGCCGGCACACCGCCCAGGCCAGCGTGATGGGGAAGCTGGGGTACATGGCCCCCGAGCAGGCGAAGGGTGAGGCGCTCGACCACCGGGCGGATCAGTTCGCCGTGGGCGTGGTGCTGTGGGAGCTGCTGGCAAACGCGCCGTACGTGCCGCGCGGCACGCTGACCGAGATGGTGGTGGCCATGGCCAGCCCGCCGGTGCGCCTCTTGACGCCGCTGCGGCCGGACGTGCCGCCCTCGCTGGAGGCCACGGTGCTCAAGGCGCTGTCGGCCGACGTGAGCCGGCGGTTTCCCACCACCGACGACCTGGCGCGCGCGTTGATGGACGAGCTGCTGCGGTTGGGCGCGCTGCCTTCCAAGCTGCAGGTGGGGGAGTACGTGCAGTCGCGGTGCACCCTTGCCTTCTCGTCGCAGCAGAAGCTGCTCACCCGGATCTCGACGCTGCGCGCGCAGCCGACGGTGGCCTCGACGCCGGAGACAGCGCGCGCCACCCCGCAGACGGGGCTCGAGTCCACCATGGTGCGGACCAGCGGTGAGCACCCGCTGCCGGCCACGGAGGCCTCGAGGCCCACGGGCCCGCCGTCCGAGGTGCTGACGGTGCCCGGCCGCGGACAGCCGTCCACCGCGCAGGTGACCGCGGCTCCTGCCCCCACCACCGCGCCCATGCCGGCGGCGCAGCCCCCGGTGCTCACCACGGCCGAGCTGCAGGCTGCGTCGGTGAAGCGGGGACGGGGACCGCTGCTGGCCGTGGCCGGCGTGGGCCTGGTGCTGCTGGTGGCCGCGGGGGCGTGGGCCTTCCTCAAAGGGCCGCTCGCGAGGCTGTCGGACACGTCGGGTGGGACGGTCACCGCCGGCGCAGGTGCAGCGGGCACGGACACACAGCGCACGGGCACGCCGGGTACGGACACACAGCGCACGGGCACACCGGGCACAGGCACAGCGGGCACAGGCACAGCGGGCACGGACACACCGGGCACGGACACACCGGGCGCGGGCACACCGGGCACGGGCACGCCGGGCACGGACACACCGGGTACGGACACACCGGGTACGGACACACCACCAGCCACGGCGGACGCAGCTGACTCCGGGTCAGCGGGGCCGACGATGGCGGGGACTGGCGAGGCGCCGCCACCTCCGGGGCAGGGCGGAATCGACGCGCCCCCTCCTCCGGGACTCTCCGACGCGGAGCCGCCGCCGAAGGGCCTCGAAGGCGAGCCCGCCGCGCAGCTCAAGCTGAGCGCGCGCTCCACCGGCCAGTCGTACATCGTGAGCAACACCTCGCGGCAGAAGTGGACCGGTTGCACCGTCGTCGCGCCCGGCCAGCGCGCCGCCCACCTCGGCGCGTTGGGCGGGGGGATCAGCGTCGAGCTCCCGATGAAGGACTTCCGCGTCGACCCCAGGCAGCGCCAGCTCACCCGGGCCCTCTTCGTCTCGTGCGCCCAGGGGACCGGCCGGGTTGGCCTGAAATAACCCAAGCGCCCCAAAATTCCGAAGGGGGCAGGGGCATTGCCCGGTGCCGGAGGCCCTCGTAGTGTCAGCGCACGACACCGTTCGTGGGGGGATGCGTGAGGATTCAGGGCGTCGGCGCTACCGACCACGCTCGTCGGCAGCGAGCGATCATTCGCGTTTGCGGAGCGGCGGTGGTGTCCGCGCTGCTGTTGCTGGTGAAGGCGCTCTTTCTCGGGCCCTCGCCCGAGTGGGGCACCAGCGTCTTGCTGCTGCTGGTGGCCGTCGCCGTCCTCGGCGTGGTGCTCCTCGCGCGCCGTGGGCATGTGCGAGCGGCCGGCGTCACGCTGACGGCGGTGGTGCTGGTGGGGGTCACCGCCGGTCCGCTGGTCCGGGGCCAGGTCGGCTATGCGCCCTTCTTCGTCGTCATCGCGACCATCGTGGCCGCGGTCACCCTCGAGCCGCGCGACGTCTACGTCACCATCGGCGCGGGCCTCCTCTCGCTGGCGCTGATCGCCTGGCTCGGCGCCGGCTTCAGCCCTCAGCCCGGGCTCCCCGGCGGTGTCCTCGTCAACGGCGTCATCCTCTTCGGGCTGCTCTCGGCGGTTGCCGTCATGATGGCCGTCGGGGTGCGGCGCCTGCTGGACGACCTCGACCTGCGAGAGCGCGAGGCCCACCAGGCGCGCGAAGAGGCCCGGCAGGCCGACGTGCGGGCGCGCGTCATCGCGGACAACACCGGCGATCTGATCACTCTGGTGAGTCTGCAGGGCGAGGTCGTCTGGGTCAGCCCTTCACACCGGCGGGTGCTGGGCGCCGGAGCGCTCGCCGGCCAGTACGCGGGCTGGAACCACCTGGTGCACCCCGAGGACCTGCAGCCGATCCTCGACGCCTTCTCCGGGGCCAGCCAGGGGCGGGTGGTCCGTCGGCAGCTTCGCCTCAAGCAGCGCGACGGCACCTGGGGCTGGTTCGAAGCCCTCTTCTCCCCGGTACCCGGAGAGCCGTTCGTGGTGGTGGCCACCCGCGACGTCACCGAGGTGCGGGCGCTGTCGGCGCAGCTCGAGGCCTCGCAGAAGATGGAAGCGCTGGGCCGGCTCGCCGGCGGTGTGGCCCACGACTTCAACAACCTCCTCTCGGTGATGCAGTCCTGCGCGTCGCTGGTGCGCAGCGAGCTGCCCGAAGGGAACGAGGCCGGCGAGGACCTGGACGATCTGCAGGGCGCCATCGAGCGCGCCACCGCGTTGACCCGCCAGTTGCTGGCCTTCAGCCGCCGCGAGGTGGTGGTGCCGTCGCGCCTGGTGCTGGGCGAGGTGCTGGCCCCCACGGTGGACCTGGTGCGGCGCTTGTTGGGCAAGCAGGTGGAGGTGCGCTTCTCCCTGGCGCCCGGCGGCTGGCCGGTGCGGGCAGCGGTTTCCCAGCTCGAGCAGGTGGTGATGAACCTGTGCGTCAACGCCCGGGACGCGATGCCTCAAGGCGGACTGCTGGAGCTCGAGGTCGCGCCGGTACAGGACGGGGCGCTGGGCGAGGCGATGTGCCTGTCGGTGCGCGACAACGGCACCGGGATGAGCGAGGAGACGCGCTCGCGCCTCTTCGAGCCCTTCTTCACCACCAAGCCGCCGGGTCGCGGCACGGGCCTGGGCCTGGCCACCGTCTACGGCATCGTCAACGGACTGGGGGGGCGCATCGAGGTGCACACGGCTCTGGGTAAGGGGTCCGAGTTCCGCGTCCTGCTGCCCCGCGCGCCCGAGGGAGAGGCGACTGTTCCGTCGCCGTCGAGCTCGTCCCTGCAGCGACCGTCGCCCCTGGTCTTCGTGGTGGATGACGATTCACCGGTCCGCACGTTGATGGTGAAGCTCCTGACCGGCGGCGGCTTTCAGGTGCGGCACTTCCCGTCCGGGGAAGAGGCGCTGGGCGCTCTGACCGCCAGCAACAGGCCCGACGTGCTGGTGACCGACGTGATGCTGCCGAGGATGGACGGGGTGCGGCTCGCCGAGGCCTTCCGGGAGCGCCTCCCGGGGCTGCAGGTGGTGCTGGTGTCGGGCTTCGCGCCGAACCCCGCCGCCACCGAGCGCCTCGTCGCGCAGGGCGCCCGCTTCCTGCCCAAGCCGTTCACGCCCGCGACGCTGCTCGCCGCCGTCCAGGCGGACGCCGGGCCGCCTGAGGAGGAGCCCGCGCAGCCCGGCCGTTGAGGCGCTTGACGTCGCTGCCCTTTCCGAATCGCCCGCCTCCCGCTGGCCGCGGGGGCGCAGGCGTCGTAAACGGCCGTTCTCGATGCGCCTCGTTCCCCTCTACGTCCTCCTCGGCGCGCTGTCCGCCTGCGGACCGGCCACCCCCGCTGATCCGCTGCCCTTCGAGCCCGCCTCGGCCACCGCCGCGCCCGATCCGGCGAAGCCTGGCCCCTTCCCGGTGGGCGTGCGCACCGTCACCTACGAGGACACCGGCCGCCGGAAGCCTGACGGCTCACCGCGCCTCCTGGTGACCGAGATCTGGTACCCCGCCACCCAGGCCACCCGCGGCCAGCCCGGCGTCAGCTACGACGTTCGCAGCGTGTTCACCGAGGCGCAGGTGGCGGCGCTCAGCGGCGTGGAAGTCCCGCTGCTCGAGACGGCCGCGGTGCGCGACGCGCCGCTGGCCACCGAGCACGGCCCCTTTCCGTTGATCGTCTTCGCCCACGGGCAGGGCGCGGTGCGGTGGCAGTCCACCTACTACACGGTGACGCTGGCCTCGCACGGCTACGTGGTGATCTCCACGGACCATGAGGGCGGCACGCTGTACGACCTGGTGCGGGGCAACCTGCAGAACGTGGCGGTGGGCCTGGAGACCCGCCCGGTGGACGTGCGGTACCTGCTCAACCGGATGGAGCGGCTCAAGCCGGAGGATCCGCTGTACGGCCACCTGGACCTGGGGCACATCGGCGTCACCGGCCACTCCTTCGGCGCGCTCACTTCCTTCCGGGTGGGGGCGGAGGATCCCCGGGTGAAGGCGATCGTCCCCCAGGCGCCCACCGACGTGAACCTCGCCTGGCTGGGGCTGCCCCAGCCGGTGAAGCTGAACATGCCGGTGATGGTGCAGGCCGCCCACCGGGACCAGACGCTGGAGTGGGACTCGAACATCGTCCCCACCTGGCCCCTGCTGGAGCGCCCGCGCTGGCTGGTGGACCTGGTGCAGGGCGGGCACTTCACCTTCTCGGATCTCTGCGCCTTCGATCTCGCGTCCATCGCCGAGCGCGTCAGCCTGGACGTGATGGGCGCCGACGTGCGCAAGGTGCTGGAGGACGGCTGCGCAGCTCCCGCGCCGCCGGCGTCGGTGGCCCAGCCGGTCATCAACCACTTCGGGGTGGCCTTCTTCAACGCGCACCTGCGCGGCTCGGAAGGCTCGAAGGCGCTGCTCACGCAGGAGAGGGGCGACGCGGTGGCGGGCGCGCCGGGCGTGGTGGCGGTGACCGCGGATCCCTGACGGCTTCCGCTTCCGGCTCGTTTGATCATTGACGGGACGCGGGGCTGGTGGTGTCACCCGCCTCCGGAAGCGTCCTGTCGTCCCCTCTCGTCTGCGAGGTCCCGCCATGCTGCTCGCCGCTCTCGTCGCCGTCTCGCTGTCGGCCCCGCCGGCCGCCGCCAAAGGCCCGCCGAAGCCGTTCACCCAGGTCAGCGCCATCGAAGGCATGACCGAGTACGCGCTGCCCAACGGGCTCAAGGTGCTCTTCGTGCCCGACGCCTCCAAGCCGTCGGTGACGGTCAACCTCACCGTCTTCGTCGGCAGCCGCCAGGAGAACTACGGCGAGAAGGGCATGGCCCACCTCTTCGAGCACATGCTCTTCAAGCGGACCAAGAAGTTCGCGTCCATCAAGGACGAGCTGACCAAGCTGGGCGGCATGGCCAACGGCACCACCTGGTACGACCGCACCAACTACTTCGAGTCCTTCCCGGCCGACGACGCCAAGGTGCAGCGGGCCATCGAGCTGGAAGCCCAGCGGCTGCGCAGCGCCATCGTCTCGCGCGACGAGCTGACCACCGAGATGACGGTGGTGCGCAACGAGCTGGAGATGGGCGAGAACCAGCCGGTGCGGGTGCTGGAGCAGCGCCTGGTGTCCGCCGCCTACGAGTGGCACAACTACGGCCACGACACCATCGGGCCGCGCAGCGACATCGAGAACGTGCCCAACGAGAAGCTCCTGGCCTGGTACGAGACGTACTACCAGCCGGACAACGCGATGCTGATCCTCGCGGGCCGCTTCGACGAAGCCAAGGCCTTCAAGGCGATCGCCGACAACTTCGGGAAGATGCCGAAGCCGAAGCGGGCGCTGCCGAAGACGTACACGGTCGAGCCCACGCAGGACGGTGAGAAGTCGGTGGTGGTGCGGCGGGTGGGCGGCGCGCCGGTGCTGATGGTGGGCTACCATGTGCCCGCGGGGACGGATCCGGACTACGCGGCCATCGACATCCTCGATCGCGCGCTGGGCGCTTCGCCGTCGGGCCGCCTCTACAAGGCGCTGGTGGAGACGAAGAAGGCCGCCAAGGTGCACTGCGAGAACTTTCAGGTGGCGGAGCCCGGCTACTTCGTCTGCATCGCCGAGCTCGGCCCGAAGGATCCGGTGGGCCCGGCCCGTGACGCGCTGGTGAGCACCATGGAGAACCTCGGCAAGCAGCCGCTGACGAAGGAGGAGGTGGAGCGCGCGAAGGTGGCCCTGGCCAAGGACTTCGAGACCATCCTCTCCACCAGCGACCGGGTGGGGATCATGATCAGCGAGTTCGCCGCCATGGGCGACTGGCGCATGCTCTTCCTGCACCGGGACCGCATCGCCGCCGCCACGGTGGACGACGTGATGCGGGTGTACGGGAAGTACTTCAAGCCGTCGAACCGCTCGCTGGCCGAGTACGTGCCCACCGAGAAGCCCGAGCGCGCAGAGATCCCCGCGCTGGTGGACCTGGGGCCGGTGCTCAAGGAGTACAAGGGCAAGGCCGCCATGGCCCAGGGCGAGGCCTTCGACGCCAGCCCGAAGAACATCGACGCGCGCACCACCCGCGCCACCCTGGCCAACGGGATGAAGGTGGCGCTGCTGTCCAAGAAGACGCGCGGCGAGACGGTGAACGTGGCCATCGACTTGAACTGGGGGGACGAGAAGACGCTGGCCAACCTGCGCGCGACGGGGGACTTCGCCGCGAAGATGCTGCTGCGCGGCACGAAGAAGAAGTCGCGCCAGGAGGTGAAGGACGCCTTCGACAAGCTGAAGGCCCAGGTGAGCGTGCGCCCCGGCCCGCAGAGCGTCACCGTGGGCGTCGAGGTGCACCGCCCCGAGCTGGCGGCCACCCTGGACCTCATCGCCGAGTGCCTCGAGGAGCCCAGCTTCGATCCGAAGGAGTTCGAGAACCTGCGGCGCGAGGTGCTGGCCGACGCGGAGAAGAAGAAGGACGACCCGATGGCCATCGGGCAGCTGGGCCTGCAGCGGATGATGTCGCCCTTCCACAAGGGGCACCCGCTGTACGTGCCGAGCTGGCCGGAGATCATCGCCGACGCCACCGCGGTGAAGCCGGAGCAGGCGAAGGCCTACCACGCGCGCTTCTACGGGGCGCAGGCCGGCTACGTAGCGGTGGTGGGTGACTTCGACGACAAGGCCGTCACCGCGCAGCTCGAGAAGCTGTTCGGCGGCTGGAAGGGCGCCGCCGCGTACACCCGCATCCCCGTGCCGTACTCGTCGGTCGAGGCGAAGGTGTCCAGCATCGAGACCCCGGACAAGGCGATGGCCTTCTTCGGCGCGGGCCTCACCTTCCAGATGAAGGACGACAGCCCCGACTACCCGGCGATGGTGATGGCCGACTACCTCTTGGGGGGCGGCTTCTTGAACGGGCGGGTGCCGCAGCGCCTGCGGGAGAAGGAAGGCCTGTCCTACGGCGCGGGCACCTTCATGCGGGTGGACGGGCACGACGAGCGCGCCGCGCTGATGGGCTACGCCATCTACGCGCCGCAGAACGTAGAGAAGGTGGAGAAGGGCTTCTTCGAAGAGGTGGACAAGGCCGTCACCGGCGGCTTCACCGAGAAGGAGCTGGCGCTGGCCAGGGAAGGGCTCTTGAAGGAGCGCGAGCAGGGCCGCAGCGAGGACGCGGTGCTGGCGATGGACCTCATCGACCAGCTCGACCTGGGCCGCACCATGGCCTTCGAGGGCCAGGTGGACGACAAGCTCAAGGCGCTCAAGGTGACCGACGTGGCCGCCACCTTGAAGAAGTACGTGGACGCGAAGAAGCTGGCGGCGCTGAAGGTGGGCGACTTCAAGAAGGTCGCTCCTCCGAAGTAGGCGCATGAAGCTCAAGGTGGCGACCAGCGGCGCGTGGCTGCCCCACGCGCTCGCCCACTTCGACGAGGTGCTCGTGGACCACGCGCACTGCGAGAAGAAGGCCGCCGCCAACGCGCTGTCCCTGCTGCAGGCCTACCCCGAGGTGCCCGGCCTGCCGGCGCAGATGGCCCGGCTGGCGCGCGAGGAGTCGGCGCACCTGGCGCGCGTGCTGCAGGTGATGGAGGCACGGGGCCTCGCCCTGGGGCGTGACGGGGGCGATCCCTACGCCCAGGGGTTGCAGAGGCTGCTCCGGCACGGGGCGAAGGAGCGGCAGCTCGACCGCTTCCTGGTGGCCGGCCTCATCGAGGCGCGCAGCTGCGAGCGGCTGGAGCTGCTGGCCCGGGGGCTCGAGGACAAGGCGCTGGCCCGCTTCTACGCGGAGCTGGCGCAGAGCGAAGACGGGCACACCACGCTGTTCGAGCGGCTGGCCCGCGAGGTGGCCGACGAGGCGACGGTGGCGACGCGGCTCGAGCACCTGCTCACCAGGGAAGCGGAGCTGATTGAGGGGCTGCCGCTGCGCGCGGCCGTGCACTGAGCTTGTCCTGAGACGTCACGGGCCTATGGCGCCCACACCAGCCGCTGCGCCCGCCCGGTGAGGTAGCCCACCTTCTGGGCGATGCGCCCGAAGGACGGGTTGGAGTCGTCCACGCGCACGGTGAGCCGCGGCAGCGAGGACAAGAGGAAGCGGCTGATCTGCCCCAGGCAGTGCACCGCGTGGCCCTTCCCGCGCTCCTCGGGCAGCGTGTACAGGCCTTCCAGCTCGGCGCCGAACTGGCTGCGGCTGCCCACGTCCAGCTTGAAGACCAGCTTCCCCTTCTGCTCCAGCACGTAGGTGCGGCCGGCGCGCACCCGCTGGCGCACCCGCACCGGGAAGCCCTCCGCGTCCTCCGAGAGCGGGTCTCGCTCGTACAGCTCCTTCACGCACGCCGCGCCCATCGGCACCAGCTGCGGCAGATCCGCCTCCGCCGCCACGCGCAGCAGCGGGTTGGTGAAGGGGCCTAGGTCGTCCGCCGACACGTAGTAGAGCTTCTGCACCCGCGACACCTTCGGCGTCACCTGAAAGGACTGGCACAGCGCGTCCACCAGCGCTCTCTCGCCGAGGCAGCTCTTCAGCGTCACCTTGCCGGCCAGCGTGCGGGCGATCTCCTGCAGGTGGGGCGTGCTGCCGGCGGACGGCACCACCAGGCCGCCCGCGCCACCGACGAAGAGGACGGCGGTCAACTCTCCGTCGGCGAAGCGGCCGTGAAAAGCGAAGGGCGCTCGGTTGGGGCCGCACACCACGCCGAACTCCTCCATCAACCCCAGCAGGTAGAGGTTGTGCGGCGTGTCCTTGGTGAGGAGCGCCCTCAGGGCGGCGAGGTGCGTGGGGCCCAGGGGCTCGACGGTGACGGCCATGACGGGAAGCGGACTGTACGCGAACCACGGCCCCCGTCGAGGCGGAGCAGAATGGCCGGCGCATTATGGCAGGGGCACCTTCAGCACGGTCGGGATCGGCTCCGCCGACGTTGCCTCGAGGCGATCCGCGAGAATCCGCAGAGCGAGCGCCACCGCAGCACGCGCCGCTTCCTTGCGGCTCTTGGCGTAGAGCTGTGCACCAGGCACGGCCACCACCTCGCCGATCCACCGCCCGTCCGTTTCTCGCTCTGGCTCGATGCGGACCTTCATGGCGCACGCCTGTGCGCAGGGTGCCAATCACATGCGCCGAGTGCGTCGCCTCGCGGCCTCAGCCTTGTGCTTGCGTCACGGCGTACACGACGCCAGGCACGCGCCCTGCTCGCACCGGCCCGACGCGCAGTCCGCCCCGACGAGGCAGGCGGCGCCCGGCCCCAGCGGCGCCACGCACTTGAGGCCCGCCGTCCCCGCGTCCACGCACGGGCCCCACAGGCAGGCCTTCGTCTGCTCGCAGGACTGGCCGGGCTCGCGCAATTCGCGGCACTCGCCCCCCGCGCAGGTGGAGTGGACCTGGCAGGCCCGGGCGTCCGCGCACGGCTGCCCGTCGTCGAGGCGCTTGCCGCACACCGCGCCGCCGTCCCCTGGGAGGCAGGCGAGGTGGGCCTTGCAGTCCCCGTGGCGCACGCAGGCCTCACCTTCCCCGTGCGGGCCCTCGCAGGTGCCGGGCGCACTGGCCGTCCACTCCGCGCACACCGTCCCCGGTGGGCAGGCCTGCTCGGGGGTGCAGGGCACGCCCACCTGGTCGAGGACGGTGGGTTCGCACACGCCGGACCGTGCGCCGCAGACCAGGTCCGGCAGGCACTGGCCCGGCAGGCAGCCCGTCCCGAGACCCTTGCGCGGCAGGCAGGTGCCGCCGTCCAGGGCTACGTCACACCAGGCCTCCTCGTCGCAGCGGCCGTAGAAGCATGCCACTCCGGCGGGCGGCAGTTGGCGGCACTGGTTCAGGTGGCACCACAGGCCCTCGAGACACCGGGTATCCGTGTCGCAGGGCTCGCCGAGGCCCGCCCAGGCCGTGCAGGTGCCCAGCCCTGGCGTGATGATGGATGGCCGGCAGAAGAGGCGCGCCACGCAGTCCTCGTCCTGGCGGCAGACTTCCCCCGTCACCCCGCGCGGCAGGCAACTGCGGGGACAGGCGGCGCCCCGGCACACGCCTTCGGCACACTCGCGGTAGTCGCCGTAACAGGCCTGGCGCAGGTTGGCCGCGGGCTTGAGGAAGTTGCTGCACGAGTCGGGCAGGCCTTCCCACTCGGCGCAGGAGCGCGTGGCGAGCGCGTCCGCACAGTCCTGGGCGAGGTGGCCGTCGTACTTGAGCGTCGCCACGCCTTGGGCCACCCGCGCCGGCCAGGTGCCGGGGCCGCACCAGGTGGCTGCCAGCCGCTTCTGGCAGCGCTCGGCGTCGTCCGCGGCGCTGCCGATGAGGCCGCAGCGCTGCAGGTACTCGCAGCGCTTCTGGTTGAGGACTGCGCACGCCGAGTCCACCTCGAGGCCCGCGTCCCCCGGGGGGAGGCCCGCGTCGGAGCCGCCGTCGCCGGGCATCGTCCCCCCGTCGGGCGTGCCCGCGTCGGGCCTCGTCAGCGACACCGCGCTGCAAGACACCACCAGGGCGCCCACGAAGGCCAGCGCCAACACCAGAGGAGAAGAAGAGCGCCGCGTCACTGCCAGGAAACCCGCCGTCTAGAACCCGCCGTCGGCCCTCTGTGCACAGGCGGCGATGCAACGCCCGCCGAAACCTCCGTCGGGCAAGGTGCCGAAGGTGCACTCATTCGACAGGCACAGCCCATCATAGTTGCACTCTTCGCCGTCCGCGCGCCGGCCCACGCAGGTGTCGTCATTGGTGGCAGAAAACTCACACGAGAAGCCGGGGGCGCAGCGGTAGAAGCTGCCGCGGCTGGAGCAGTCTCCGCCGTCGCGGGGCAGGGGCCGGCACTGCTGGGCGCGGCCGTCGCAGTACAGCCCGTCTTCGCAGTCGTCGTAGTTGACGCAGTTGTCGCCCAGGGCGGCCTTGGGCAGGCACGCGCCGGTGGTGATGACGGTGCTGCAGCGCAGGCTGGGCAGACAGGAGGAGGGGCCGGTGCAGGTTCCGCCCACCCCGGCGCGCAGCTGGCAGGTGCCGGGGGGCCACACCCCGCCGGTGGGCGGCTGCTGGCGGCAGGAGTACTCGCCGGTGCAGAAGGGGTAGCCGTTGGTGGTGGCGCAGGCCTCCCCCGGGCCGGCGTTGCGCTTGAGGCAGTGGCCGCCCACGCAGGCGTGGGTGGAGGCGCACTCGTCCCAGCTTGCGCAGCCGGCGTCGTCACCGCCGAAGGGCCGGCACACGCGCGTGCCCGCGTCGCCGAGGGCGCAGGTGTCGACGGAGGGATTGCACCGCGTGGTGAAGCCGTCGCACGCGCCCCCGGTGGACACCCAGCCGCGGCACCGGTGCGGGCACTGCTCGTCGTAGAGGTAGCAGAAGCCCTCGGGGGCGCACTCGGTGGGGAGGATGCAGCCCCCGTCGGGCGGCACCAGCCCCGAGAAGACGGTGGCGCAGGCGGGCGGCTCGTCGGTGCAGCTCCCCTGCGCGTAGGCATTCAAGCAGTCCAGCGCGCCGCCCATCAGGTACTGGAGGCGGCCCTCGGCCACGGCGCGGGTGAGGGCCGCCTGTTCACACTCCAGGGCCTCGCGCTGCAGGCAGTCGGGCAGTCCTCCCGCAGACAGGCGCCCGCAGCGCACGTCGCGGAAGCAGAGGGCCTGGGCCCGCGCGGCGCACCAACTGGCCGCAGGCACCTGGGTGAAGCCCGCGTCGGGGATGCCCGCGTCGCGGCGGGGCGGCCCGGCGTCGGGGAGCCCGGCGTCGACGGGCCCCGCGTCGGGAGGTGGCGTGCCGGAGTCCTCCTGGCTCTGCGGGGCAGGGCAGGCGCAGAGGACACAGACGGCGAGGGACAGCCACGGGTGACGCACGAGGAGGGCACCCTACGTGAAATGTCCGCCTTCCGCGACAGCGGGAGGAAGCAAGCGAAGCGGTCCCGGGAGGCGGTAGGGTTGGGGCCTCGTGAGCCAGGACGGGCTGCCCTCCATCGGCAAGTACCAACTGCTGCGGAAGCTGGCCACCGGCGGCATGGCCGAGGTGTACCTGGCGCGGGCCGCCGGGCCGATGGGCTTCGAGAAGCTGGTGGTGCTCAAGCGGGTGCTGCCCCACCTGGCGGAGGAAGAGAACTTCGTCACCATGTTCCTCTCCGAGGCGCGGCTGGTGGCGCAGTTGAACCACCCCAACGTGGTGCAGGTCTTCGACTTCGGCGAGCACCTGGGCGTGTGGTTTCTGGTGATGGAGTTGATCGACGGCCCCAACCTGCGCGCCCTGCTCAAGCGCGCGGCGGAGCGCAAGGAGGCGTTGCCCATTGCGCTGGTGGCGCGGGCCATCTCGCTGGCGGCGGAGGGGCTGGCCTACGCCCACGACTTCGTCGAGCCCCACAGCGGCCGGCACCTGGAGCTGGTGCACCGGGACATCAGCCCCGACAACATCCTCCTCTCGCGGACGGGCGCGGTGAAGGTGGTGGACTTCGGCATCGCCAAGGTGGCCACCCAGCTGCACCACACCCGCACCGGCATGGTGCGCGGGAAGTTCTCGTACATGCCGCCGGAGCAACTGCAGGGCGACAAGCTGGATCGCCGCGCCGACGTCTACGCGCTGGGCATGTGCCTGTACGAGCTGCTCACCGGGAAGAAGCCCTTCGACACCAGCGTGGAGGCGGTGGTGGTGCGGGCGGTGCTGTACGAGCAGTTCACCAGCGCCGCGCAGTTCCGCCCCGAGCTGCCGCCGGCGCTCCTCACCATCCTCGACAAGGCGCTGGCCAAGCGGCGCGACGAGCGCTACCCCGACTGCCGCGCGCTGCAGGGCGACCTGGAGCGCTTCATCGCCTCGCAGGGAGAGCCGGTGTCGCAGCTCGACCTCGCGCAGCTGGTGCAGCGGCTGGCGGGCCCCTCGCCCTGGGCCGGGCCGGTGCAGCCCAACCTGACGCCCGCGGAGCTGATGACGCCCAGCACCGTCGACCGCATGGTGCAGGTGCCGCCCACCCCGGCCACGGTGCAGGTGCCCGAGGTGGCGCCGCCGCGTCCCAGCGCGCCGCCGGTGGGCCCCTACGACACCACGGAGATCGGCCAGCCCGGCTTCCAACCGCCGCGTCCGTCCGGCCCGCCGCCGCCCCCGCAGACCTGGAGCGGCCCCGCGCCGTCGACTGAGCCGCTGCCGCCGTCCACCTGGAGCGGCCCGGCCCCGCAGCCCACCTACACCGGGCCCCCGCCCCTGCCGGAGCCGTCCTGGCCCCAGACGAACGCCCGGCCCCAGGCGCGCGGGGCCTGGCTGATGGTGGCGGCCGGCCTCGGCGCGGTGCTGATCGGCGGCGTGGTGACGGCCGCGGTGGTGACGGCCACGGAGAAGCCTCCGCAGCCGACGAAGGTGGTGGTGCGCCCGGCCACGGTGGATCCACCGGTGAAGCCGCCCGCGCCTCCACCCACCCCGGCTCCTCCGCCCGCTGCGGCAGTCACGCCTCCGCCGCCACCGCCGCCCGTCGTGCCGCCGAAGCCGGTGGAGCGGCGAAATAGGCCGCCGGCCGCGCCCAAAGGGCCCCTCGCCCAGGTGGAGTTCCGGGTGCGGCCCTTCGGCACCATCTACCTGGACGGCAAGCTGCTGGGCGACACGCCGATGGAGCCCGTCTCGGTGACGGTGGGCAAGCACGCCCTGCGCATCGTCAACAAGGAGCTGGGCCGCGAGGAGAAGCGCACCATCGACGTGCCCGCGAAGGGCCTCACCGTGCGGCACAGCTTCGGGGAGTGAGTCAGCGCGGGCTGTCCTTGCGCCGCACCTCGATGAGGCGCGCGACGATGGAGACGGCGATCTCCTTCGGGGTGAGGGCGTTGATGTCCACGCCCATCGGCGACTCGAAGCGGCGCACGGCCTGCTCGTCAAAGCCGCTGGCCTCGAGCCGCTGGCGGAAGCGCTCGGCCTTGCGCCGGCTGCCGATGACGCCCAGCCAGGCGAGGGGTTTTCTGAGCAGCGCCTCCACGCAGGCCTGGTCCAGCGGGTGGTCGTGCGTCACCACGCAGGCGTAGACGTCGGCGCCGCCGGCCAGCGCCTTCGCCACCACCTCGGGGGGCTCGGGCCGCCGCGTCGCGGTGGGGAAGCGCTCGGCGGTGAGCCACTCGGCCCTCTCGTCGATGACGGACACCCGAAAGCCCACGTGGCTGGCCAGCGCGGCCACCTCCTTGGCCACGTGGCCGGCGCCGAAGACGTAGAGGGACGGCGCGGTGGCGTGCTTCTCCAGGAAGACGGTCATCCGCCCGCCGCAGCACATGCCGAGGTCGTGCGTGAGGTGCGTGTCCAGCGTGCGCGTCTGCGCGGAGGCGTCGGCGAGCAGCTGGAGGGCCGCGTCGATGATCTGCTTCTCGATGGCCCCGCCGCCGATGGTGCCGCGCAGCGCTCCGCCTTCGAGGACGGCCATCTTCGAGCCCGGCTTCTGCGGGGTGCTGCCGTGCGAGGCGATCACCGTCGCCAGCACGAAGGGGCGACCCTCTTCGGCGAGGGCGGAGAGCTCGGAGAACAGCGTCACGGACAGGAGTTAAGGGCCAAGCGGGGTGCGACGGGAAGGCCTTCCCTTCACCGCTCCCCCGATGGGGGAGCGGGAGGAGTCGTCACTTGCTCTTCGGGCACGCCCCGGCGTCGGCCACCTTCTGCTGCTCGACGCGCACCACCTCGCCGGAGGTCTGGGTGAGCTGCTTGGAGAGGCTGGCTTCGACGTTGGCCCAGGCGGGATCCTTCGCCTTCTCGGCCTGCACCAGCTTCGCTTCGGCCTGGTACACCTCCACCAGCGCCTTCAGGGCGGCGAGGTTGGCGTCGTCGCCGGTCAGCACGTCGGCGCACTTCGCCCGCAGCTCGCCGATGAGGGACGGAGTGGGCTTCGCCTTGTACTTCTTCACCACCTCGTCGTAGCGGAGCGCGGCCGTGCCCCGGCGGCCGGCGGTGATCAGGACCTCCGCGGTGCGGCGGGAGCGGATCGCCTCGAGCTGCTGGAACTGGAGCGCGGCGGCCGCGTCCGGGTTGGCGCCCTGGGCCCAGCCATTCACCAGGATGAGGGGCAGCGCCATCTCAACGTCGGCCTTGGGCAGCGCCAGGGACCTCACCTTCTCGGTGAGGCAGGTGCCGAGCCCCGGCTTCGCGCCCACCCCGTCGAAGAGGACGTCGGGCGCAGCGGTGGGCGTCAGCTTCAGCTTGGCCATCGGCTGCGGCGGCGCGGCGTCACCCACCTCGGCGAAGCAGCCGCACAGGGACGGCAGCGCCAGGCGCACCGTACCCGCCACGTCGCTGGCCACGTTTACCCCCAGGGCCACCGGCTTCACGCTCAGGGCCACCGGCACCTGGCCCGCCACCGCCGGCGCCCCCGCGGGCAGCCTGGGGAAGTCCACCGCCTTCGCCGCCGCTTCCAGGCACGCCTTGCCCGAGTCCGACACGCCCGTCCCCGAGACGGCCACCGTCACACCCGCCTCCGCCACCGTCAGCTTCACCGCCACGTCCGCGGGCGTGCCCTGCGCCGCCTTCGGGTCGAGGAAGCACTCCTGGAAGGCCGGGCCGCGGGTGAGCAGCGCGCCCATCACCACCTCCTCCGACAGCGGCTCGAGGGTGAGCGCGTGGCCGGGGCAGGCGGCGAGGTCGAAGGGGCTGTTGTTCATCACCGACATCTTCTCGCGCACGGGCTCGGCGGGGGCGCCGCTGCCGGTGGCGGCGGTGGACGACGGGGTGGCGCAGGCGAAGGCCGAGACGGTGAGGCAGGCGACTGCGAGGCGCTGGGGCATGGCGGCGCTCCTTCGGTGAGAGAGGTGGCTCGTCACTTCGCGGCGGGGGGAGGAGCGCCGGCGACGCCGCGCTCCCGGAAGGCGTCGGTGACCGCGTCGCCGATGGCGGCGGCCAGCTTCTTGGGCGACGTCTCGCTGGACTTCGAGCGCGCGGCCCACATCGGCTGCTCGTCCTCCAGCAGGTACAGCACCGTCTCCACGTCGTAGCTGCCGCTGTCCTCGCCCGGGCGGGAGACGGGCACGTAGGCGTAGGCGGTGTAGTAGCCGTACCAGCCGCCGGCGGGCATGTACGCGCCGCCTACCCACTGCGGGCCCTTGGCGTCGTTGAAGTGGATGTTCACCACCCGCGACACCAGCGCGCCGTCCACGCCCGCGGCCTTCACGCGCTCGATGATCGCCTCGCGGCCGGGCCGCTCGTCGAAGTTGACGTAGTCGTAGCCGGGCACCACGTTCAGGTTGGCGCCCTTCAGCGAGTCGGTGAGCGCCTCTTCGAACTCCACCCGGGCGCCGGGATTCTTGGCGATGGCGAACACCACCACCCTGGTGATGCGCTTCTCGCGGAGGGCGGGGTTGGTCCAGGTGGACTCCACCGACGTGGAGTTGCAGCCGGACAGCGCGAGGAGAGCAGCAGAGAGGAGCAGGGCGCGGAGCATGGTGCGCCTCGTAGCACCCGCCTCCGCCAGAGCAAGCGTCACGGCAGCGGCAGCTCGCCCCGGCCGCACGCGCGCGTGGTGTAGCGGCCCCGCGGCACCCCAGCGTCGACGCCCTGGGGGAGGAAGCCTCGCCAGGTGCCGTTGGAGGGCGAGAAGGCGCCGTCCTCCAGCGCGGCCTCGTCGACGATGACGTCCAGCACCTGGTCCAGGCTGGCGCCGTGCAGCACCACCGGCTCGCCGGCCGTCACCGGCCAGTCGACGCTCGCCACCTGCGGCGCGGGCCGGGCGGCGTCGCACACGTAGAAGGGCACCTCACTCCACGCCTGGCCGCCGCGGGTGTCGCGCAGCACCAGGTAGAGGGTGCCGGTGCGGCGCTGAGGCACTGGATCGGTCTCGTCTTCCCCACCCGGCGCGGTGAACACCGTCTTCACCTGCTCGCGCAGGGCGGTGCGCGCCTCGGTGAAGCGCCCGGCGGTGGAGTACCAGGCCACCAGCACGCGCTCCGTCTTCTGCTCCACGCCCGAGGGGGTGGGGTTGGTGAAGGCCTCGAAGGCGGAGTCGGGGGCGTCGGCGTCGAGCTCCACCGGCTCGCCCGGCAGCACGGTGACGTGGGCGCCGCGCGGCCAGCGCTCCTTCGCCACGAAGAAGGAGGACAGGGTGGGGTTCGAGTTGCGCTCCGGGCTCTGCGAGATGCGCACCCGGAAGAGCGCCGTCATCGCGCGGGTGCCGCCGTCCGCCACGCGCCCGAAGACGGCGGCCAGCTCCTCCTCGGTGGCGTCGGGCGGCACGTCCTCGGCGACCGCGAAGAGGAGCGCCTGGCCCACGGTGCCGGTGAGGCGCCGCTCGTCGCCCGGGGGGAGCGCGTCGAACACGTCCTGGTCCGCGTGGTAGGCGGCGCTGTCGCCCAGGCCGATGAGGCTGACGCCCGGGGGCAGCGTGCCGCCGTCGGACCGGGCGCCGCCGGCGACGACGCCCGCGGCGTTGCTCAAGGTCTCGAAGTCGCTGCAGGCGCTGCGGTTCAGGTTGAAGGGGTCCGGCGCGCAGCCCAGCCACAGCACGCTGCTGTCCTGCCCCGGGCGGGACGGATCGAGCACCAGGGCCTCGAGGCGGGCCGTCTCCCCGGGCGCGAGGTCGGCCGGCTGGGCGCGCACGCCCAACAGCCGCAGGTCCTCCACCAGCGTCTCGGGGCGGAAGCCCAGGTCGCAGCCGCACAGGGCCAGGGAGAGGACGAGGAGCGCGCGCTTCACCACTCACCTCGCACCCCGAAGACCGGGAGGATGGGCAGGCCGCGCAGGTACGCCTCCTGCGAGTAGTCGTAGCTGTAGATGACGGCCTCGACGTTGCCGCGGTTGGTGACGTTCTGCACGTCGACGTAGAGGGCCAGCACCCACTGCTGGAAGACGAAGCGCTTGTCGAGGCGCACGTCGAGCTGGAAGAAGTCGGGCAGGCGACGGGTGAAGGAGACGTCGGCGATGGGGACGAAGTAGTTGCCGTTGGCGTCCCACACCGCGGCCTTGATCTCCCGGCTCAGCGGGCCGGTGGTGTAGCGGATCTTCGCGCCCAAGATGAAGTCGTACGGCAGCTTGTAGCTGGCGACCACCACCAGGTTGTGCGGCTGGTCGAAGGGCGACAGGCCGTAGCTGGTGGCGCCGGCGAAGTCGCGCTCGCTGCGCGAGAAGCTGTAGCTCACCCACCCGAAGAAGTTCTTCGTCAGCGCGTGGCGCAGCAGCACCTCCGCGCCGTAGGCCCGGCCCCGCCCCTCGCTGGTGTAGCGCAGGTCCACGTCGTCGACGTTCACGTTTCCGCCGCTCGTGCCCAGCGTCGGCCGCGCCTGGTTGAAGAGCAGCTTGTAGTAGAGCTGCACGTCCAGGCTCACCGCGTCGGTGAAGCGCACCTCGGTGCCCAGCATGTACTGGGAGGCGCCCTCGGGCAGCAGCTCGGGGTTGCCGAAGGTGGGGGACAACAGGCCCTGCCGGAAGTCGGGCGGCTGGTGGTACAGGCCGGCGCCTCCCTTCAGCAGCACCCGGTCGTGCACCTGCCAGAAGCCGGCGATGCGCGGGTCGAACCACGCCTTGTTCATCTGCGAGTTGTAGTCGCCGCGCAGGCCGCCCACGAGCTTGACGCTTGGCAGCGGCTTCCAGATCAGATCGAGGAAGAGCGCCGGCGCCACCATCCAGTTGAACTCGGTCTCGGCGACGAGGCGGCGGGAGGCGAAGGGATCGGGGATCTGGTTCAGCTTGATGGGCGGCGGCGCCTGCACCTCGACGCTGTACGGCAGCACCTGCAGGTCGAGGCCCGTCGCCAGCTCCAGGTTCGCCTCGGGCAGCTTCACCGTGACGGTGTTGCGGGACAGCAGGGGGAACTGCCAGCTCTTCGCGAACAGATCGCTGCCGACGGTGAAGGAGTAGTTGTCGATGCCGAAGGAGGTGCGGGTGCGGAAGTCGACGCGCGCGGAGAACTCATGATCGAAGCCGGCCAGGAGCCTGTTGTACGCGAGCGAGGTGCCGAACTGGCCGCGGCCCTCGGGGTCGAGCGCGGGGTTGGGCAACAGCGCCACCAGCATGTCCGAGCTGCCGAAGGCGGTGAGGAAGAAGCGGGACTTGCCTCTCGGCGGCCGCCACTCGGCGCGCACCTGGTAGTCGAAGTAGCGCGGCGCCACCGAGAAGGCGATCGCGTCGTCGGCGCCGAACAGCTTCAGCACCCCGGGGAGGATGACGTCGATGTAGCTGCGCCGGAAGCTGGCGGCCACCGACCAGCTCTCTGAGACAGGCCCCTCGACGAGCGCGGAGGTGTCCACCAGGTTGAGGTCGGCGTAGCCGTGCCAGCCCTTCTTCGACGGCGTGCGCACCTCGGCCGTCACCAGGCCGCCGATGGCGCGGCCCCAGTCGGCGCCGAAGTTCCCGGCCTGGAAGGACAGGCTGTCGAGCAGGTTGGCGTTGAAGGTGCTGAACAGGCCGCCGAAGTGGAACAGCAGGGGCACGTTCGCCTCGTCGACGTACGTCTTGGAGTCCCACGGCTTGCCGCCCCGGACGATGAGCAGCCCGAAGCCGAAGGGCGCGCGCGCCACGCCCGGCAGGTTCTGCACCACGCGGAAGGCGTCGCCCGCGGTGCCGGGGATGAGCTTGATTTCCTCCGTCTTCACGGTGACCTGCGCCACCTCGCGGCGCTCTCTGGGCGCGCGCACCACCGTCTCGAAGCCCCCGGAGGCCTTCTTGCGGACGTAGTAGGTCACCTCGGTGCGGCGGTTGGGCAGGAAGTCCTCCTGCACCTTGTAGGTTTCATGGCCGGCCACCACCACGGTGACGTCCTGGGTGCCCAGCGGCACCCCGGCCACCTCGAAGCTGCCGTCGTCGCGGCTGAGCGCCTCTTTCACCGCCTCGCCCGTACCCACCACGAGCTGCGCGGCGGGGAGCGGATCTCTCGTGCCGCGCTCGACGATGCGCCCGCTGAAGTTGACCACCTCCACGCCGGCGTCCACCCCGGCGTCGCGCTCCACGCCCTGGGGCGCTGGCGGAGGTTGAAAGAAGAACTGGTAGGCGTACTGGATGCGCACCGCGGCCGGCTGGCCGTCCACCTCCGCGGGGGAGAACTCGAACTGCCGCACCGCCGCCAGCGCGGCCGCGTCGAAGGCCTCGCCCGCGCTCTGCACCACGCGCACGTCCAGCACCTTGCCGTCCGCGCCGAGGTCCACCTCCATCACCACGGTCCCGCTGACGCCCGCGTCTGCCAGCTCGGGCGGAAAGACGGCGGGCACCTGCTTGAGCAACGCCGGGGGCTTCGTCAGCACGCCGGTGGGGGGGCCAGCGTCTTCCCCGCCCTGCGCGAAGGCGACGACGGGGAAGAGGAGCAACCAGGCGAGGAGCGCGCGGCCCACGGCGGCCCCGGGCATAACGCATGGCGCTGTCGGCCGCACCGGAGGAAGCCTTCAGTCGTCGTCACGCCGGCCCAGCCAGAAGCCGGCGGCGAAGCCCACGAGCGCGGTGCCGAGGATGAGGACGGCCCAGGTGCTCTTCTGCTGCTCGGCGCGATGCTGGCGCAGGCGCTCCAGCTCGGCGTTGGTCACCAGGTAGCCCTCGGGAGAGAGGTAGGCGCCTCCGTGGACGTGGTGCGTCTCGCCGTCGAAGGTGTTGACCACCGCGTCCTTCACCTCGAGCACGTGCGTGGCTTCCATGGCGCCGCCACCCTACGCCGTCCGCCGCGCGATGGCACCGCCCGGTTGCGTCGAGGCTCAGGCTCGTGGTTGACCGCGCCCCCATGCATCGCATCGCCCTGATCGCCAGCGTCGTCGCGTCGGCCGCGGCTGCCCAGGTGACGAAGACGACCACCACGCTGACCATGCCCGACTGCCCGGGCGACAACTCGTACCAGGTGGACGTGTACCGGCCCGCGGGCGCGTCGCCCTTCCCGGTGGTGGCGATCGGCCACGGCTTTCAGAACAGCAAGGACAACTACGCGGTGGTGGCGAACGAATTGGCGTCGCTCGGCATCCTCGCGGTGGTGCCGCAGTTCCCCACGCTGCTGCGCTGCGGCACGACGGATCACGCGCGGAACGGGCGCATCCTGCTGGCGGCGATCGATCAGCAGGTGACCGCGGGCGCGGCGGACGTGACGCGCCAGGGCCTGAGCGGACACAGCGCGGGGGGGCTGGCGGCCTTCTCGGCGTCGAGCACGCGGGCGGTGCAGGGCACCCTGCTCTTCGATCCGACGGATCAGAACGGCCTCGGCGTCACCGCGGCGCCGATGGCGCAGGGGCCGGTGCTGTGGCTGTTCGCGGAGCCGGCGCTGTGCAATCTGCAGGGGAACGCCGCCGCGTGGTTTCAGCCCAAGCCGGGGCTGAAGGGGCGGCTCAAGGTGGACCTGGCGGGCCACTGCGATCCGCAGGATCCGGTGAGCAGCCTCTGCTCCGCAGGGTGTGGCGGCGGGTACAGCGCGTCGCGCTCGATGATCTACCGGACGTACGCGGTCGCCTTCTTCAAGCGCTTCCTGCTCGCGCAGGCCCTTCCGTGCCTGGAGGACCTGGCGGCGGCGGACCTGGCGACGGGGCGCATCTCCGAGGTCGACTTGAGGCTCGGGGCGTGCGGCGCGGACGGCGGGACGGGCGGCGGAGCGGGCGGCGGCGGCGGTGCGACAGGAGGAGGCGGCGGCGCGACGGGCGGCGGCGGCGGAGCGACGGGAGGCGGCGGCGGTGCGACAGGAGGCGGCGGAGCGACGGGAGGCGGCGGCGCGACGGGCGGCGGCGGGGGTGAGACGGGCGGTGGTGCGGGTGGCGGCGGTACGGCCGGCGGTGGAGGCGGCGCGACCGGCGGCGGCGGCGCGACGGGTGGCGGCTCCGGCGGTGGCGAGTCCGGCGACGGCGGAGTGGACCCGATGACTCCGCCTCAGGGCTGTGGTTGCTCCTCGACACCCGGGGCGCTGGCGGCCCTGGTGGGCCTGGGGCTCACGCGGCGGCGGCGGCGAGCGCGCGGAACCGTCGCTGGCTCCTGCACCCGTGGCAAGGTGGACCACTCGACGCACGGCCCGGGCCGGCGATTCCGACGCGGGAGAAGCGCCGGGGGAATGAGCAGGGGAGACGAGAGGCTGACGAGCGCCGTGCCCCTCGCGACCAGCCCCTCGGCCCCACTACGCGGATCTCCACTTCCGCGCACGCCTCCATCGGATGATCTGTGCTGATCCGTCCTCCCGCCGCTCGAGGCACCCAGGCGGGTGTCGGGGCGCCGCCTCCTTTGACGAATCCTCTGCAACTTGATCCCGACCCGAGCGCTCTCCGCCGCTTGAGGAAGGCGTCGCTTTCGCCCGCGTGTGAATCAAAGCCCCGAAACCAGACGCTCGAGGGCGAAAGTGCAGAGGACTCGTCAGAGGAGGCGGCCGGCCAGGCCTCCCCTGCGCCGCCCCCGAGGATCAGGAGTGGCGGGACGAGAGAGGGAAGTTGATCAAGCCCGATCGCGAGCGGGGAGCCATCAGTCGACGCGCACCGCCCACACCGCGTGGGTGCCGTCTTCACGGTTGGCGGCGAGCTCGCCGACGGACACGGCGACCTCCCAGGCCCCCGCGCTCACCGAGGACGACTTCAGCACCAGCGCGAACGCCTGGTAGATGCCCGGTCGAAGTCGCCCGAGCAGCGCCGGAGGCACCCGGCCCCCAGCCGTGGAGCTTGCGTCGAAGCTGCAGTCAATCTGCTCGGTGCCGTTTCCGATGCGGAAGGTGAAGTGGCCAGGCGACCGGGAGGCCGGCGTCGCGCGGGGCGACCGACACGCCGTCGCTGACACGCCGTCGCTGCCCGGTGGCCGAATCGCCACGGCGACCTGACGGGGAGCGCGGTGCACCGGGTACAACTGGGCGGTGAGGGCACGGCCGAGCTCTCCCGCGACCTCGAGGCCGAACGGCTGCTCCAGCGCCTGGGTGCGCTCGTCGACAAGCTGACCGGCTGCGGCCGCTTCGTGGAGACGGACTCGAAGAAGCAGGGCGGCGGCTGCGTGGACTGACGGGGCCGCGGGCCGTCGTTTCCGCGTGACGGGCCTCGCCAGGCTTGCGCAGACTGCTGCCCTCTGGAGGGTGCGATGAAGAAGATCCTGGTGTTGACCTCAGGCGGAGACTCCCCGGGGATGAACGCGGCCATCCGCGCGATCGCCAAGCTGGGCGCGGCCGGAGGCATGCAGGTGTTCGGCGTGCAGGAAGGCTACGACGGCCTCATCGACGGGCGCTTCCGGGAGCTGACGAAGGCGCTGCCCGACGGGCACCTGACGGTGGACAACGAGGTGGAGGCAGCCGGCGGCCAGGGCGGCACGCTGCTCGGCTCGGCGCGCTCGTCGCGCTTCCGCGAGGTAGCGGGCCGGGCCGAAGCGAAGAAGCAGATGGACAAGGTGGGGGCGGAAGGCCTCATCGTCATCGGGGGGAACGGCAGCCTCACCGGTGCGCACGCCCTGGCCGTCGAACACGGCGTGAAGGTGATGGGCATCCCCGGCAGCATCGACAACGACATCGGCTGCACGGCCACCTCCCTGGGCGTGGACACGGCGCTCAACACCATCGTGCAGGCGTGCGACCACATCTCCGACACCGCGCGCGCCCACCGCCGCGCCTTCCTGGTGGAGGTGATGGGGCGTGACTGCGGCTACCTGGCGATGGCCAGCGCGGTGGCCATGGCTGCCGACGCCGCGTTGATGCGCGAGCAGGGGAAGAGCGAGGAGCAGTTGGTGCAGGACGTCGCCGGCATCATCCGCAACGGCTTCGCGCGCGGGAAGCGGCGGATCCTGATCATCAAGGCCGAAGGGGTCCAGGTGTCGTGCACGAAGCTGGTCCGCCTCACCGAGGACCTGATGCGGCTGGAGCTGCCCAACCTGGAGATCCGCGCCACGGTGCTGGGCCACGTGGTGCGCGGCGGTAACCCCAGCTACAGCGATCGCGCGGTGGCGGGCCGGCTGGGGCTGGGCGCCGTGCAGGGCCTCGTCTCGGGCGCCACCGACGAGATGGTGGCCTGGCTGCCCGTCGTGTCGGGTGGCATCGCCACGCCGGACTCGTCGGTGCAGCGCTTCCCGCTGGAGCGCGTGCTGGAGGAGACGCGCGCCCTCATCGACGGCACCTCGCCCGTGACGAAGCGGCGGCTGGTGCTGATGGGGAAGGCCGCCGGCGTGCTGTCTCTGTGAGCCTCAGGGCGCGGTCGCCTTGCCGCCCGTGCTGGTACCGGGGAACTTCGCCGCGTCGAGCTCCCACGCCGCCTGCCCGCGGTGCGTGCCCACCCCCGCGGGATCGAGCCACCCAGACACCCGCGTGGAGGCGAGCAGCAGCGGCCCCAGCTCCGTCGCCGCGGCCACCAGCCCGGCCAGCTCCGGCGCCTGCAGCGCCTCCAAGAGCGGCACCTGCGCCAGCCCGTCGGCGAGCAGCTTCGGATCCACCACCGCCTCTCCCGCGTGCGCCTGCTTGCCGGCCGCGCCCTCCAGCGCCTTGAGCGCCGCGTCCTTCGCCGCCGCGTCGTTGGCCAGGTACAGGGTGGTGCCCGCCAGGCCCACCTCCAGCTTCCCCGCCCGCGAGGCCAGCGCCGCCGCGTCCAGCCCGCCCAAGAGCGCCTGCACCGCCGCCGCGTCCGACACCTCCGCGAGCAGCACGTGCTTCACCGCGAAGTAGCGCGCCTCTTTCGTCCGCAGCCCCTGCGTCACCTTCACCCGCGCGGCGAACAGCGCCACGTTCCCGGTGAGCAGCGGGGCCACCCGCGCGGACAAGGGCGACAGGGCCTTCCCGCCCGGCACCTGCCGCAGCACCTGCTCCAACACCGGCCCCAGCGCCGGCCTCGCCAGCCGCGCCCGCACCACCGCCAGCCCCGGCGCCGACAGCTTCGCGTACGGACTGGTCCCCCCGCCCGCCAGCGCGGCCAGCGGCAGGCCCTTCGCCTTCGCGTCGGCGATCAGCGTCAGCCCGTCGGCCGAGAGCGTCAGCGCGCCGTGCTGCGCGCCCTTCGGCACCACCACCTGCGCCACGCCGGACAGGCCCTGCGCCAACGCAAAGCCGGGGCCCTTCGCGCTCTTTCCCAGCACCTTCGCCAGCTCGGGCAGCTGCTTCTCCACCGAGAGGCCGTGGCCGGTCATCGCGCAGGACTCGTCGCCGTCCAGCACGTAGCCGGCCAGCACCCGGTTGAGCGGGTCCCTCGCGCCCACCGTCGTCACGCCGCCTTCCTGCTTCGTGTACACCTCGCCCAGGCGCTCGAGGCGCTCCTGCGACGCCTGGGTGAAGCGCTTCACGTCCTTGAGTGCCACGCAGCTCACCGAGCGCTCGCCCAGCCGCGACACCGTCAGGGACGACGCCGGGTCGACGCCCGCGGCCTCCAGCGACGCCTTGTCCGTCACGTCGAACTCCAGCACCGGGTGCGCCTGGTCGCGCCAGCCCTCGGGACGAAAGAGCGTCGAGCGGCTCCCCGCCGCGGTGAAGAAGGGCAGCAGCGCCGGCAGCGCGTCCAGCTTCGGCACGTACGTCACCACAGAGGCCTCCGCCGGAGCGCGGGGGGCCGACAACAGCGCGGTGACGGCGAGCGCGAGCACCATAGGGGCCGCACCGTAGCAGCGGATCAGCCGATCGCGCCCAGGCCCGATTTTTCGGCCTCGCGCGGACCGCAGGGTGTAGGAAGGGCGGCCCATCACTCACCTGGAGGGAAGCCCATGGCGTTCAAGGCCACCACCGTGAAGTCCGGCCGGCTGGAGATCCACGGCCTCGAAGAGTTCATCGAGGCGAAGCTGCGCGAGTTCAAGAAGGCGCTCGGGTCCTTCACCGCGAAGGCCCAGCGGCGCCTGGGGAAGAAGGCCCCCGCGAGGAAGGGCGCGAGGACTCCCGGCACCGACAAGAGCCCGCTCGAGCACCTCTTCGCGGCCCAGGCCGCCCACTCCAAGGGCGCGGCGCTGGCGAAGGCCGGCAAGCAGAAGGACCAGCTTCTGCGCTCGCTCATCCCGCTCTACCTGGTGCGGGACCGCGGCGTGGAGATCTCCAGCGGCACCACCTCGAAGTTCTGGGCCCGCCACGGGGTGAAGTTCGCCGCCCCCAACGCCGCCAAGGCCTTACGCGAGCACGTCGGCTACGCCCGCCGCACCGCGAAGGGCCCGCAGATCACCCCCAACGGCGTGAAGTACGTCGAGGCGGCCCTGGGCGCGAAGAAGAAGGCGGCGTAGCGGCGGAACGAGCCGCTTTCCCGCCGAGGCGGTACACTTCCCGGGATGCCCCAGCGCCCGGGACTCTGGCTCCTCCTCTTCTTCTTCGCCGTGGCCTCGGGCTGCGGCTCGAAGCCGGCCACCGGCGGCTACCTGGCCGTCACCGTCACCTGGGACGCCGCCGTCACCGCGCAGTGCTTCCGGGTGCAGGTCCGGCCGGCCTCGGGCGGCACGGCGCTGCGCTCCGGGCCCCTCGCGCGTCCTTCCTCGAAGAGCTCGCTGGTGGTGGCGGTGTACCAGGAGGAGCTGCCCGCCGACGTCTCCGTGGAGGCGCTGGGCTTTGCCGACGCGGCCTGCGGCACGCTGACTACCCCTCTCGAAGCCTCTGCGCTGGTGCGCGCGGCCTTCGTCGACGGGCAGACCACCGAGGTCGCCGTGCACGTCGGCGTGGGCGGAGGCCCCGACGGGGGAATGGACGCCGGCACCGACGCCGGCACCGACGCCGGCACCGACGCCGGGGCTGACGCGGGCGAGGACGGCGGAGCGGACGGTGGTGTGGACGCGGACAACGACGGCTCCCCTGCCGGCGTGGACTGCGACGACGGCGATCCCCAGCGCTTCCCCGGCAACCCCGAGGTCTGCAGCGATCGCAAGGACAACGACTGCGACCTCGACCCGGACTGCATGGATCCGGACTGCTCCTCGATGCAGTGCGGCCAGCCCACGCCGGCCACCGCGGTGTGCCTGGGCGGCGTCTGCCAGGAGCAGGACTGCGCCGACTCGGCCAGCAACGACGACGACGTGCTCATCGACTGCGCGGACCCGGACTGCGATGGCCGCGCCTGCCCCAACGCGGGCCGCTGCGTGGCGCTGGCCTGCAACACCACCAGCGAGGTGTGCAACGACGGCGTCAACAACAACGACGGCGACGCGCTGGTGGACTGCGCGGATCCCGACTGCGCCGTGGGGGTGGTGTGCACCGACGGCGACCTCTGCACCGCGGGGGAGACCTGCCAGGCCGGCGGCACGTGCGGCAGCGGCACGCCGATGGGCTGTGGCGCCCCGGCGAGGTGCTTCGTCTCGCTGGGCTGCGACGCGGGCGTGTGCGTGGATGCGCGCGCGGACGCGGGGACCGGCTGCAACGATGGGCTCAACTGCACCACCGGCGACTCTTGCGACGGGGACGGCGGCTGCGCGGGCACGCCGGTGTCCTGTCCTGCCTTGGGCGCGTGCTTCGTCGGCGCCTGCGTGGAGGCCGACGGTGGCTGCGGCGTGGCGCCCGAGCCCGGCGCGGTGTGCACCGACAGCGACGCGTGCACCGACAACGACACCTGCGCCGTCGACGGCGGCTGCGAAGGCACCCCCACCACCTGCCCGCCCGCGAGCGAGTGCGAGACGGCCAACGGCTGCAACGCGGTGACAGGCTGCTCCTACCTGCCCCGCACCGGGCAGAGCTGCGACGGCGGCACCTGCAACGCGCTCGGCCAGTGCCAGGGCTCGCCCGGCCAGGCCTTCCCCTATGCGCCCAGCAACTTCACCGAGGCCCAGCTCGCCTCGGTGGACGCGGGGGCCTGGACGGTGTCGTGCAACACCACCGTGGCCACACGGACGAGCGACGGCGGCTTCTCCATCACCTCTGGGTGCGGCGATCCCATTCCCCCGGGCATCGTCATCACCCAGGTGGACGCGGGAGTCGAGGCGCTGGTTCTGGTCGCCAGCCAGTTCACCATCTCCGGCACTCTTCGGGCGCAGGGCGCGCGGCCGTTGATCATCGCCGTGCGTGGCGACGCCATCGTGTCCGGCGTCCTCGACCTGGAAGGAAACAACGCCGCCGGGAACGCGGCGGGGGCAGGGCGCGATTGCGCGGGAGCGGCGGGGACCGACGGGAACCGCAGCAGCGGCGGCGGTGGTGGCGCCTTCGGTACCAACGCGTCGACCGGCGGGACGGGAGGTGACGGGACGGCGGGTGGAGCCGGCGGTAGCGCGATCGGCAACCAGGCGCTCAAGCCGCTCAGAGGCGGCTGCATCGGAGGCGCGGGTGGAGGTACGGCGGCGAGCGCGGGTGGTCGGGCCGGGGGCGCGCTGCAGTTGAGCGCCGCGGGTACCCTCCTGGTGTCCGGTGTCATCGCGGCAGGAGGTGCCGGCGGCGCCGGGGCGCCCATCTCCAGCCAGGGAGGGGGCGGTGGAGGCAGCGGCGGCGCCATCCTGCTCGAAGGCGCGTCCATCTCCGTCAGCTCTGGCGCGGTGGTGGTGGCGAACGGCGGCGCGGGTGGCGAGGGCTCCGGCAATGCACCCTGGGAGTCCAACACCGGCGAGGCAGGAGAGACTGGCCCGAGGTCCAGCAGCAACGCTGCGGGGGGCAGCGCGAACAGCGTCTGTGGCGGTAGCGGCGGGCGCGGCGGGGCCATCATGACTTCCCGGGCGGGGTGGCCGAGCTTCTGTGGGGGTGGCGGGGGCGGGGGCTCTGTGGGGCGAATTCGCCTCAACGCGCCCACGGGATGCACTCTCTCGTCCACCACCATCAGCCCGCGGCACACCGGCAACGGCCCCGGCTGCCCGTGAGGCGCCAGGCGCTGACGGCGGGATGACGCCAGCCATGGTACCTGCCGTCCCATGACGCGAGTCGGCAAGTCCTTCAAGCAGCAGCCGCCGGCCGGGAAGTTCGACGCGATCATCATCGGCTCGGGGATCGGCGGCCTCTCGTGCGCGGCGATGCTGGCCCGTCACGGCGGCCAGCGGGTGTTGGTGCTGGAGCGCCACTACCGTGCCGGCGGCTTCACCCACACCTTCGAGCGCCCCGGCTACGAGTGGGACGTGGGCGTGCACTACGTGGGGCAGGTGGGCGAGCGCGGCGGCATGCGCCACATCTTCGATCGCCTCACCGACGGGCGGCTGAAGTGGGCCGCGCTGCCCGAGGTGTACGACTCCATCGAGCTGGGGAGCCGCCGCTACGAGCTGGTGGCCGGCACGCGCCGCTTCGTGGAGCGCCTGGGCGAGTACTTCCCGAGGCGCCGTGAGGTGCTGGAGCAGTACGTACAACTGGTGAAGTCCACCGCGCGGCAGGGCACGCAGTTCATGATGACGCGCGCCCTGCCCGCGCCGCTGGGCAGGGTGCTGGGCTGGGCCACCGGCGCTCCGTTCTCGAAGCTGGCCTCGCGCACCACCTGGGACGTCTTGCGCGAGCTGACGGACGACGAGGAGCTCATCTCCGTCCTCACCGGGCAGTACGGGGACTACGGGCTGCCGCCGCGGCGCTCCAGCTTCGCCATTCACGCGGCGGTGGTGGCCCACTACCTGGGCGGCGGCTACTACCCCCTGGGCGGCTCGGCCCGCTTCGCGGAGGCGCTGGCCCCGGTCATCGAAGAGAAGGGCGGCCACATCGCGCTTTGCGCCGAGGTGGACCGCGTCGTCCTCCAGAAGGGCAAGGCGGTGGGCGTGCGCCTGGCGACGGGCGAGGAGCTGTTCGCCCCGCGCGTCATCAGCGACGCCGGCGTGGCCAACACCTTCGGCCGGCTGCTGCCCGAGGAGGCGCGCCCACCCGCGTGGACGAAGGCGCTCAACCCGTCGGTCAGCTACCTGTGCCTGTACCTGGGTTACCCGCAGACGGACGCGCAGCTGGGCCTGTCCGGCACCAACCTCTGGCTATACCCGGACGGGCAGCACGACAGAAACGTGGAGCGCTTCGAGGCGGATCCGGAGGCGCCCTTCCCGCTGGTGTACTGCTCCTTCCCGTCGGCGAAGGATCCCGACTTCCAGCGCCGGCACCCCGGCCACGCCACCATCGACGTCATCACCATGGCCCGGTGGGACTGGTTTGCGAAGTGGAAGGACCGCCGGTGGAGGAAGCGCGGCGCGGACTATGAGGCGCTCAAGGAGCGCTTCACCCGCCGCCTGCTGGACGCGCTGGAGGCGCGGCTGCCCCAGGTGAAGGGGAAGGCCGCCCACGTGGAGTTGTCCACGCCGGTGACGGCGACTCACTTCGCCGGGCACCCGAAAGGCGAGCTGTACGGGCTCGACCACACGCCGGCGCGCTACGCTGTGCCGCTGCGGGCCCGCACGCCCATCGACGGCCTCTTCCTCACTGGCGCGGACCTCGCCAGCTGCGGCGTGGCCGGCGCCGTGCTGGGAGGCCTGGTCACCGCCGGCGCCATCCTCGGCCCCCGCCCGGTGCTGCAGCTCGCCCGCCGCTGACGTGCGGGGGGTGACACCTCTCGTCTTGGCGCGTCGCGTCAGGGCGCCCGAAGCCGGGGCCCGCGAAGGGACGTGGGGGGCCTCTGACACCTCGCGCACGACGCGCCGCATCAAAGGCGTGTACCGAGGTCGTGCTTTGGCTTCAACCACCTGCAATCGCTGCTTATTTTGTTGGCACGAAGGTCTTGCTTGACGGAGGCAGACGTGGACCGTCTCATGCGCGCGATTGACGAGGGTTCCCCGGGCGCACGCCAGCCAGGCGGCGTTGAGAGGCGGGTGAGGTCTCGGTGAGGGGTGGCCCGCACAGCGGGTCGCCAGTTTTCGCAGTCCCACGACGCCAGGCGAGGAGTGCCTGGCGCACTGGAGGTGTGTTTCATGGATTCCTCTTCTGAGCTGGCGGCGCGGTCCCCGGCCGAACTCGAGGCGACGACGACGAAGGCCCCGTGGGTGGACTTGAGCCACGTGCCGCGGCGCTTCCTCGCGGCGACGCTGGCAGGGCAGGTGGCGTTGCTGGGCCTGATGGTGTTCGCCGGCTACCTGCTGACGCAGCGCCTCGACTCTCAGCAGGCGGCGCTCACGGCGCAGCGGCTGCAGTCCGAAGGCACCAGCGACAAGCTGAACGCGTTGACGGCCGAGACGCAGGGGCTGCGGGGCGAGGTCCAGAAGCTGCGCGAGACGGTGGCCAGCCACACCGGGGAAGACGTGCTGTTCCTCAAGGTGCTCCTGCTCAAGTCGTCGGTGCCGGTCGAGCTCGCGCGCACCATCGCGGTGGAGACGCACCGCCAGGCGCAGTTGCTGCAGCGCGATCCGGATCTGGTGCTGGCGATCATGGCGGTGGAGAGTGACTTCGTGCCGAGCGCCACGTCCAGCGTGGGGGCGGTGGGCCTGATGCAGGTGATGCCGCACTGGAAGCGCGTGCTGGGGATTCAGGGCGACCTCGCGGAGATCGGCACCAACATCCACTACGGGCTGCAGGTGCTGGGCTTCTACCTGGAGATGTACGGCGACCTCGAGATGGCGCTCACCGCGTACAACCGCGGGCCGGGCCCGGTGGACCTGGCGCTGCGGAAAGGCCAGGACGCGCGCAACGGCTACGCGGCCAGGGTGCTGGGCGTGTACGAGCGGCTCAAGCAGATGAACATGCGCGCCAGCCCCGCTCCGCGCTGAGCGGGGACTTCCTTCGGGAAGGCGCAGCGGCCCACCGAGAGTCCGGGAGACGCTCAGTACCGGTAGTGGTCCGGCTTGAAGGGGCCTTCCACGGAGACCCCCAGGTACTTCGCCTGCTTCTCGGTCAGCTTCGACAGCTTCACGCCCACCTTCTCGAGGTGCAGCCGCGCCACCATCTCGTCCAGCTTCTTGGGCAGCGTGTACACCTTGCCCGCCTCGAACTTCGTGCCCGTGTCCAGCGCGCCCCAGAGCGCCAGCTGCGCCAGCGTCTGGTTGGTGAAGGAGTTGGACATGACGAAGGACGGGTGGCCGGTGGCGCAGCCCAGGTTCATCAGGCGGCCGCGCGCCAGCAGGGTGATGCGCTTGCCGTTGGGGAAGATGAACTGGTCGACCTGCGGCTTGATGTTCTCCTCGCGGACCTCCGGGTTCTTCTCCAGCCACGCCACGTCGATCTCCGAGTCGAAGTGGCCGATGTTGCAGAGGATGGCGCCGTCCTTCATCGCCGCCATGTGCTCGCCGGTGACCACCGCCTCGCAGCCCGTCGCGGTGACGATGATGTCGGCCTTCGAGGCGATCTCGTCCAGCGTCACCACCTCGTAGCCCTCCATCGCCGCCTGCAGCGCGCAGATGGGATCGATCTCGGTGATCATCACCCGGGCGCCCATGCCGCGCGCCGACTGGGCGCAGCCCTTGCCCACGTCGCCGTAGCCGGCCACCACCACCACCTTGCCAGCCACCATCACGTCGGTGGCGCGCTTCAAGCCGTCGAGGAAGGACTCGCGGCAGCCGTACAGGTTGTCGAACTTCGACTTGGTGACCGAGTCATTCACGTTGATGGCCGGGCACTTCAGCTTGCCGTCGCGGGCCATCTCGTAGAGCCGGTGCACGCCCGTCGTCGTCTCCTCGGAGAGGCCCTTGAGGTCCTTGAGCAACTGCGGGTGCTTGTTGTGCACCCACAGCGTCAGGTCGCCGCCGTCGTCCAGCAGCAGGTTGGGGCCCTTGCTGTCCTTGAAGGCCTTGAGCTGCGCCTCGAGGCACCAGTCGTACTCCTCCAGCGTCTCGCCCTTCCACGCGAACACCGGCACGCCCGCCTTGGCGATGGCCGCGGCGGCGTGATCCTGCGTCGAGAAGATGTTGCACGACGTCCAGGTCACCTCGGCGCCCAGCGAGACGAGCGTCTCGATGAGGACGGCGGTCTCGATGGTCATGTGCAGGCAGCCGGCGATGCGCGCGCCCTTGAGCGGGTTCTTCCCGGCGTACTGCTTGCGCAGCGACATCAGGCCGGGCATCTCCTTCTCGGCGTTGCGGATCTCCTTGCGGCCCCACTCGGCCAGCGAGAGGTCCTTCACCTTGTACGCGGGGAACTCCGTCTTGTGATCCATGGCGTCTTCTCTTTCGTCTCGAGGAGGGGACTGCGACTTCGGGGGACCTTCAGGAAGGCGGCGGCCGCTGGGCGACCCACGCGTGCCAGGTCAGCTTCGCGTCGGGGCCCTGCGGGTGAAAGGCGTCGGGGATGGGCACGTCGGCCAGGACGGTGAGGCCGGCCTCGGCGAGGAAGCGGCGCACGTCGTCCACCGGGAAGCCGAGCCACGCGTCGCCCGACTCGGAGCGCAGGGCGTCGTCGTCGTGCGGCAGGTAGTCCAGCACCACCAGAAAGCCGCCCTTCTTGAGCAGCCGGGCGAAGGCCGCCACCGCCTGCACGGGACGAGACGCGTGGTGCAGCGTGCGCCCGGCGAAGACCAGATCCGCCCCGCCCGCCGAGTCCACCCGCTCCACCAGCGCCGCGTCCTCGTAGCTGCCGGAGAAGAGGGACACGTGGTGGAAGCCGCGCGCCGCGACCCGCTCGGCCACGCGCGCCAGTTGGGCCCGGCTGCGCTCCACCGCGATGACACGGGAGTACAGCGGCGCCAGCACGTCCAGCGTCAGGCCGTCTCCGGTGCCCACGTCCACCGCCAGTTGACGTCCTCCGAGCAGCGGCCCGAGCGCGGCGAGGTGCGCGAGGTGCTCGGGAGACGCCGGCACCGACGTGGTGGCCGTCGTCGCGGGCGCCTCGAAGTGCGTCAGGCCCACGTCCTCACGCCCCGCCACCACCTTCGGGATGCGGGCGAGACTTCCGTCCGCGAGGCAGAGGCGGCGGCCTTCCGCCAGCGCGTCCGCCACCACCGCGTCGGACTTCGAGTCCGCCGCCACCTTGAGGAAGGTGCGCGTGCCGTCGCGCCGCGCGTCCAGCAGCCCCGCCTCCCGCAGCGCGCTCACCTTCCGGCTCACCTGCGGCTGGCTGTCATCCAGCAACACCGCCAGCTCGGACACCGAGAGCTCTTCTTCCGCGCACAGCGCCAGCACCTGCAGCCGGCTCGCTTCCGCCAACACCCGGAACAACCCCACCCGCGCCAGGCGGGGAACTCCAGGCGGTGTGCGCGCGGCCAGCTGCATGACGCAAAGCTATATGCGTCGTTGCGTATAAATGCAAGACGCCACCAGGGAAGAGACAACCGGCTGAATTTTCGTGCTTGTCCCGGTGGTCGGCGCACCCGGTCGCCCGCAGGCTTCAGGAGGGAGGCCGGTCGACCCACTCGAAGGGGAAGCGGCGGCGCAGCGACTCGAGGGCGCTCAGCACCAGCTCGGGCTTGAGCCAACCGGGGTGGGTCCGGCGCACGCGGCGCACCGCCGGGAGCAGACCGCGCACAGCCTCTTCCGTCATGCCGGCCTGGATCCACCCCTGCGGCTCGAGGTCCAACACCCACTCACCGTCCGCCTCCCGGAGGAGGATGACGGTGACAGGGCCAGCGACGCGCAGCTCCGTCAGCTTCGGAAGCGTGGCGAAGGCCAGCAGGGCGCTTGCGCCGGCGCCTCGGAGGCCGAGGCGGGTCAGCTGGCTCCAGAGGGGATCGACCAACTGCGGCCGCAGCTCCGTCCAATCCACCGGCCGGTTCGAGGAGATCATGAGGGACGAGAGCACCGGCAAGGCGTCCCGGGTCAGCGCCGGCAGCTCCTCGACGCCCTGGCAGTACACGCTCAGCTCCGCGAGGCGCCGCAGCGGCTTGTCGCGCCGCGAGAGTCGCACCGCGAGGTCGAGGGGCACGAAGGAGAGCGCCTCGAGGCCCCGCAGCTCCGTGCCGAGGAGGAAGTCCACGCCGGCGGTCGCCTGCAAGCGTGTCACGGTGTTCCAGGCGGGGTGGCCCGTCAGCTCCTTCGCCTGCTTCGGGGTGCGGAGCACCACGTGACACTCCGCCAGAAACCCGCGCTCGAAGACCTCGCTGCGCAGCGCCACCGCCGGCTCCAGCGCTCCCAGCCACGTCCGCCCGTGGGCCTTCACCAACTCGCGGGCCCGGGCCAGGTCTCTCTTCAGGGGCTGCTTCTTGAACTGCAGCGCGAGCAGCTCCGCGCGAGGGCTGCCGTGTTCGTGCAGCCAGTCGGCGTAGACGAGGCGCGGACCGTCGTCCTCCGGCACCTCGTAGATGAGCGCCAGCAGCTCATCCTCTCTCGGCCCCTCGCGGCGGGCAGCCAGGTGCTCGTGGAACAGGGACTCGGCGGACGGCGGGGGCTCGCGCAAGAGCGCCTCGAGCCGCCCGGAGAGCTCTTTGAGGGCGGCCAGCTCTTCGGTGGTGGCGTCATCCGCGGGCAACTCCTCCAGCACGCGGCGGACCCCCGGGAGCACCGTCTGGAACATCAACACGCGGGCGTCGTCCTGCGCCACGCGGCGGGCCAGGGGCTCGCGCACCCGGGCGTCCTTCATCCGGGCCAGCGCGCTGAGCATCATCGTCCAGCGGCTCCCGCCGATGCCTCCCGCGGTGGGCAGCGTGGAGACGAAGTCGGCGAAGGCGCGCGCCACCCGTGGATCGTCCAGCGACTGCAGGCGCTCGATGCGCTCTCCGACGTGGACCCACGGAGGCTCGGGGAAGACGTCCAGCAGCCGGTCCACGTCCAGGTCGCGGCGCGCGGTGGCGAGGTCCAGCCACGCCTCCTGGAGCGCCTTGCGGGTCCTGCCCACCACCGGCGGCAGCGCGCCCGTGAGGTGCTCCGACAGCTCGTCGATGAGGTCCGCCAGGCGGGGCAGCCGGCGCGCCCGCCAGGCCTCCAGCATCGCCGTCAGCGCCGCCGCGGGGCGCTTCTCGTCCAGCAGGCGGTGGACGGCAGCGAGCTCGAGTCGCATACCGCCTCAGGGCGCGAAGAACCCGCTTGCCGCCAGCCGCGGCGCGCCGGAGCCCTCTTGGGTGGGCGCGGCGGAGCTGCTCGCGGCCAGCGCCGGCACCAGCACCAGGCAGAGACGGCGGAGGCGCATTGGGAGACTCAGCGGTAGGGGTTGGACTCGTCCACGGTGAGCGGCGTCCTGGGCTTCTTGGGCTTCTTCCCCGGCGAGGAGAGCGCGCTGGGGACGGGCGCGAGGGCGACGTGCTTGTCCTGGGGCCTGTCGAAGACGAGCTCGAACTCGCTGGCGACGAAGCGCTCCGCGCTGGCCTTCACCGCCAGCTTCGCGCCGCTCTTCCGCTTCAGGGTGCAGGGGTTGCAGTCCAGCGCCTCGCCGTCGACGACGAAGCGGGCCTCCTTCGGATCGGCCGAGAGCGTCAGCTCCACCTCGACGGGCGCCGGCGCGGCGGTGCCTGTCCCGTCCTGCGGCTCCACCTTCGGGCGCCTGGGCGCCGGTGCGTCCACCCCAGTGGTTGGCGCGGGCTCGGCCTTCGAGAAGAGGACGTAGGCGCCGCCGCCTCCCGCCAGCACCAGCGCGGCCAGCGCGGCGAAGAGCACCAGCGGCCGCCGGCTGGGCGCCAGAGCGATCGTCTCCTCCGGTGGGGGCCGGGGCCCTGCGCGCGGCACCGACGGCTTGGACGGCGTGCGCCCGGGCATCGCCAGCACCCCTGGGGCCGAGCGCTTGGAGTTGCTGCCCGGGCGGGGCGTGCCCCCCTTCGCCAGCTCCTGCTTCACCGCCACCGAGGCCGCGGCCCACACCGGCCCGTCTTCGGGCGCTGTGATGGCGAGGAGGAGGCGGCGCACCTCCATCGCGTCGCGCTCCCGCTGGGCGCGCTCCTTCACCAGCAGCCCGTCGACGAGCTTGCCCAGCGCCACCGGCAGCTCCGGCTTCACCTCCCGCACCGGCGTGGGGTGGGTGGACAGCACCCGGGCCAGGGTGGCCATCTCTCCGCCGGTGGACTCGAAGGGCGGGGCGCCGGTGAGCAGGTGGTAGAGGACCGCGCCCACCGAGTAGAGGTCCGACTCCGGGCCGACGCCGCGCTCGCCCTTCACCTGCTCGGGCGACATGTACTGCGGCGTGCCCATCGACTGCCCCGTCTGCGTGACGCCGCTGCCTTCGCCGAAGCGGGAGATGCCGAAGTCCAGCACCTTGATGGCGTGCTTCGGCCGCGTGCAGAGGAAGATGTTGGCGGGCTTGATGTCCCGGTGCACCACCCCGGCCGCGTGCGCCGCCGTAAGCGCCTCCAGGACCGGCCCCATCACCGCCACCGCCTGGGCGGGCGTCATCACCTTGAGCTGCTTCAAGGTCGCCTTCAGGGTGGCGCCCTCGAGGAACTCCATCACGATGAAGGGCGAGCCCTCGTCCGTCTCGCCCATGTCCAGCACGTCGACGATGCCCGAGTGGTCGATGACCGCGGCGGCCTGCGCCTCGAGGCGGAAGCGGTGCAGCATGTCCTGGCGCGTCTGTGCGTCGGCGTCGCCCGCCTCCATCACCTTGATCGCCACCCGACGGCCCACCGCCAGGTTGGTGGCCGCGTACACCACCCCCATGCCGCCTTTCCCCAGCACGCCGTCGATGCGGTACTTGTCGGCGAAGACCGCTCCGGTCTCCAGGGGCACGACCTTCATGGGCGCGGGCGATGATAGCGCCAAAGGCGGCCCTGTCCCGCCGGGAATGGGGCGCTACAGCCACCAGCCGATGCCGAAGCTGAAGGTGAAGAGGCGGGGCGCGAGGTTGGTGGACGCCGACAGCGACCAGTCGGCTCCAAACAGGCGCACCACGCGCAGCTCGAAGCCGGCGGTGAAGTGCGGCCGCGGAGTGCTGCCTTCAATCTGCGCCGGGTGGAGGTAGGTGCCCGCGCGCAGGCGCAAGAGCCGGGTGAGCGCCTCCCACTCCACGCCCAGCCGGGGGATGAAGGTGGTGTACGCGCCGGCGGAGGGCGCCGCGCCGCCGAGGAGGAAGGGCGTCAGGGTGGTGGCGCCCGTCACCGGGAAGACGACGTCGAGCTGCGCGCACAGCAGCACCGCGCCGGGCGGGGACCAGTCTTCGATGACGTCGTGGGGAACCTTCGCCAGGTTCTCGTGGGAAGGGTGCTCGCGGATGGCGCTGGGCGACTGGCGGTTGAAGCGCCACGCCTCTTTCCCGACGCGGGTGCAGGCGCCGGCGGACAGCTTCGCGGGGGACACGGCGCCCCGGTAGAGGGGCCGGCCGGCGAGGGTGGGGCTCTGGGCGAGGTCGAACTGCGGCTCGGCGTTGGACTGGGACACGTAGGAGACGCCCACGCGGAAGGGCGTGAAGTGGGGCCGCCAGTTGACGCCCAGCCCCAGGCTCAGGCCCAGGTAGCCGCGCAGCGTCTGCTCGTATTGGAAGCTGGCGAAGGCCATGTTGAAGCCGGCGCCGATGAGCAGTTGATCGTCGAGGAAGCTGTAGCCCGCGACCAGCGCGCCGCTGGCGGACTGCGCCTCGAGCTGCTCCATGCCCGGCTCGCAGGCCTCGGTGAGGCACAGCCCGCGGGTGGAGCCGCGCGAGTAGATGCCCACGCCGAAGCGCTGGATCTGCACGGTGAAGCCCACCTGGCCTTCCACCGGGGCGATGGTCTGCTCGCCGTGCCCGTCGTTCTCCACGTCGCGCATGCTGGCCACGGGCGCGGCCAGGAAGGCCAGGGTGTAGTCCCAGTCCCAGGAGCGATCGCGCCGCGGGTGCCGGCCGGCGGCGGCGGCGTAGTTGGTGGGAATGCTCTCGGTGTTCTCCGCCAGCCCGGTGGACGCGCCGGACAGGCCCACCAGGCGGCTGGCGGTGACGAGCGCGGCGGGGTTGACGTACAGCACGTCGTCGCGGGGCGCCTGGGCCCACGCGGGCCCGGCCGCCAGGCACACCAGCGCGAGGAGGTCGGCGCGGCGCATTCGGCGCCGTCTCTTAGCGTGCGGCGGGCAGGCCCGGAAGGCTCAGAAGGAAAGCTGCAGCTGCGTGCGCAGGCGCAGCTCGTCGCCGGTCGTGCCGGACACGGTGCGCAGCCAGGTGAAGTCCGTCTGCCACTTCAGGCTGTCGCCCACGAGGTAGGCGTTGAGGCCGGCGGCGACCTCCTGGGTCCACCGGGGCGAGCCGGCGGCGGCGTATTGCTGGCGCAGCGCGGCCTGATCTTCCGGCGCCGCGGCGGCGATCAACGCGTCGGCGCGGGCCCCGGCGTCGGCGCGCACGGCGTCGGTGTTGTCCACGCGGCTGTAGCGTGCGGTGACCTCCCAGGTGGAGGTGATGCGCCAGCCGGCCTCGATGTTTTCCCCCACCGAGGCGAGGCCCACCGCGCCGGCGCCGTCCGTGAACCAGCCGGCGGCGGCCACCACGTCGAGGAAGAGGTGGTTCCACTTGAGCAGCACCTCGGGAGCGAGGCGGGCCACGAAGTCCACCGGGTAGTCAGGGCGGAGGTCCCACGCGGCGCTGAAGTGGACGGCGTGGCGCAGGCCTCCGCCCGCCTCGTCGCTCGCCGCCCGGGCGCTCGCGGCTGCGGCCTGGTGCCCGAAGCGGGCGACCAGCTCCGGGTGGAGAGAGGTGGGGCCGTGGAAGGTGCGGAGGTCGGACGGGTTGGTGAGCGGCTCGGCGTAGACGGTGGCGAGGCCCCGGGCGAAGGAGGCGCGCGCGTTGACGCCGGTGAAGACGCCCACCTGGTACACCCAGCGCGAGGCCTCACCGCCGCCCTCGTGCAGCAACAGGCCCAGCTGGCGCTCGCCGCCGAAGTGGGTGGCGAAGACGGGCCAGTCGACGAGGGAGAGAGAGAGGAAGGACTGGGCGCGGAAGCGGGTGAAGGGCGTCTTGAACTGGCCCACGCGCAGCGCGAGGCCCTCGAGGACGCGGACGTCGGCGAAGACGTCGAGCAGCTCCAGGGCCGCGGGCGTGGCGTTCACCTGGAGGCGAAAGGTGAGGCGGCCGTCGAGCACGCGGGCGCGCAGGGACAGGCGCAAGCGGCGCAGCTCCACCTGGCCGCGGGCGGCGCTCGAGTCCGCCCCGGAGACGGAGAGGCGCAGTTGGGCGGCGAGCCCAGGCTCCAGGAAGTTGTCTTCGGTGCCGATGCGGAAGGGGCCGAGGACGCGGGGTGGCTCGGCAGCGCCGGGCTGGGCGCACAGCACGAGGACGGTGAGGAGGGCGACCGGGGGCACGACGAGCTCAGGCTGTTGGCGCTTCGGCCAGGACGGCGCGGACGAGCGCGTCGCCGGGGGCCGGCTTGTCGAGGACCTCCTGGGCGACCTCACCGAGCAGGGCGTCGGCGGCGGTGGCGTTGGGGACGCCGGCGGAGTGCAGCACGCGGCGGGCGCGGGGCCAGCGGCGCGCCACCTCGGCCAGCAGGGACACGCCGTCGCGGCCGGGCATCAGGTAGTCGGCGATCACCACGTCGAAGGGCTCCCGCTCGAGGCGGCGCAGCGCCTCCTCGGCGTCGATGGCGTGGGTCACGTCGGCCACCAGAGAGAGGACGCGGCTGAGCGCCCGCCCGACGAGGACCTCGTCGTCAACCACCAGCACGCGGCGCTGGGACGTGGCGCTGGGGCGCGGGCCCGTGTCCGGCTCCCAGTGGAGCGAGAACTCGGTGGGCGGCTCACCGGGGATCCACGAGCGGCTGTGCAGCTTGGTGCGCACGTTGCGCCCTCCGCTGGCGGTGACGAGCTCCTCGAAGAAGCCGATCGCCTGCCAGGTGGCGGCCTCCTCGGCGAGGGGCGACATGCCCCAGGCGATTCCGAAGGCCGCGTCCTCGTCGTTGACGCCTTCCACGCGGATGGCGGGGAAGTCGAAGAGGGCGCAGAGGAAGTTCTGGAAGCGCATGATCGACTCGCGCGGATCGCCGATGACGTGGAGGTCCGGGAAGAAGCCCAGCACGGCCTTGACCGACTCGCGCCCCCAGAGGCGAATGGCGTCGCGCTGCCCGTGCACCACGAGCTCGAGGATGGCGAGGCCCAGGCGCTCGAAGTCGGCCATCGGGTACCAGCTCGCGGCGTCCACCTTCCGGGAGACGAGCTCGATGTCCTGCGCAGGGAGCACCTGGCGCCAGGCGGGCAGCTGGCGGCGCACCATGCGGACGTAGTCGACGAAGAGGATCCCTCGGACGTGGTGGGGCGCACTGCTCACGGAGCCGGAGGATTACTACAACGGCAGCCGCGAGGAAGGCAGTGGGGGGATCGTGCACTGCCCGTCCACACGCTTTGGGCGCGTGCCCCCACATCCCGGCTACATTGAGCCCGCGATGCCATCCCCCTCCGAGCTCTGGGCCGCCGCCGACGCCGCGTGGGCGCGCCGAGACGCCGAGGCGGCGCTCCGCCTGGTGGACGAGCTGTTGACGTTGGAGCCCACCCACCTCGACGCGCTCAACCTCTCTGGCTTCGTCCGGACCACGGTCCTCGCCGGGCAGCCCGACGCCTTCGACACCGGCCTGCGTCACCTCGAGCGCGCCCTCGACGCAGGCACGAGGGACTCGCGGGTCATCGTCAACTACGCCCAGGCGCTGGCGCGAAAGGGCAGAGGCTCCGATGCCATCACCCGCGTGCGAGCCTGGCTCGACACTCACCCGGACGGCCACGCGGCGTGGAACGTCCTCGGCTGGCTGCTCGGCGTGGTGGGTGACGACTGGCGCGGCGGCCAGGCGGCCCTGGAAGCCGCCCTCCGCGGCAATCCCTGGTACGGCGACGCGCGCCTCAACCTGGGCCGCCTCTACGTGAAGCGCGGGCTGTGGGGCGCGGCCAGCCTCCAGCTCGCCTTCGCCGTACAGTCGAAGAACTGCTGGCGCCCCCACGAGGCATGGACTCGCCTCGGAGAGGTGCACGTGGCGCGGGGACACCTCCGCCGGGCCCTGGGCGCCTTCCGGCGCGCGCAGGAGGTCGACGCGAAGGGCGAGTACACCCGGCAGCTCTTCGACGCGGTGAACGCGCTCACCCACGTGTTGCACCAGCACCGCCGCTTCGTCCTGCAGGTCTTCGACGAGACGGCGCGCAACCGGGCCATGGAGGAACGACGCCTCTCTACGCCGCCTGCCACCCGGCCGCTGCCCCTGGCGGCGCTCGCCGAGCGCGCTCGCGGGCTGCGCTCCTCCGTCCGGGAAGCGGCCCTCACCGCGCTGGAGTGCATCGAGGAGCAGGCCACCGCGCGCGCGCTCCTGCCGCGGTGGTCGGACCAGAGCGCCACCTTCGATCTCGAGCAGCACGGCGCAGAGGAGGGGCGCGCCCTGGGCCTCGCCTGGCGCGCCGCCCTCTTCGAGCTCTACGAGGAGCTGCTGGAGCGCGAAGAGCCCGAGGCGGACCCTTCCGACCTCCAGTCGAAGGCCCGGCAGGCAGCCGCGGAGCGCCGGTGGGACGACGCGCGGGCGGCGCTCCTGGCAGCTCCGCAGCACCCCGAGGCGGCGAGGGATCCCGAGGTCGTGGCCGCCCTCGCCGAGCGCTGGGGCGATCGCCTCACGCTCCTCGACGACCCGGACCAGGCCCAGCGCTTCTACGCCGTGGCCGAAGACGCCTTCGCCGAGGTCGCCTCCTGGGCCACCGCCGGAGGGGAGGGCCTCGCGCGCCTGGTCGACGTGGAGCGCCTGCGGAAGAGGCGCGACGTTCCCGAGCGTGACGGTGGCGGAGGTCTGCGCTAGAGCCTCGCCAAGACGCCCGCGCGCCATGGCCAACTCGATCGGCAAGTACACCCTGGTGCGCAAGCTGGCCGTCGGAGGCATGGCCGAGGTCTTCCTCGCGCGCGCCGACGGGCCGATGGGCTTCCAGAAGAAGGTGGTGGTGAAGCGGATCCTCCCCCACTTCGTGGACGACCCGCGCTTCGTGGAGATGTTCCTGGGCGAGGCCCGCCTGGCCGCGGAGCTGTCCCACCCCAACCTGGTCCACATCTTCGACTTCGGGAACGCCGACGGGCAGTACTTCATCGCCATGGAGTACATCGACGGGCCCAACCTGCGGGTGCTCAACCGCGAGGCCCGCGCCCACGAAGGCCCGCTGCCGCTGCCCCTGGTGGCGAAGATCGTCAGCCTGGCCGCGGAGGGGCTGCACTCCGCCCACGAGCTGCGCGACGAGAACAACCAGCCGGTCAACCTGGTGCACCGCGACATCAGCCCCGACAACGTGCTGGTGGCCCGCAACGGCGCGGTGAAGGTGGTGGACTTCGGCATCGCCAAGGCGGCCAACCAGCCCCACCTCACCAAGTCGGGGATGATCAAGGGGAAGATGGCCTACATGCCCCCCGAGCAGCTCGCCCGCGAGCCGCTCGACCGCCGGGCCGACCTCTTCGCGCTGGGGATCGTCCTCTACGAGCTGGTGTGCGGCGACATGCCCTTCGACGCCACCAGCGAGGTGTCCATCATCCAGGCCATCATGGGCCAGGAGCCCTTGAAGCGCGTCACCAAGCAGCGGCCCGACGTGCCGCCGGCGCTGGACGCGATCATCGCCCGTTGCCTCGAGAAGAAGCCCGCCGCCCGCTACTCCACCGGCCGCGAGCTGCAGCAGGACCTGGAGCGCTTCATCCAGTCCACCGGCGAGACCGTCTCCACCTCCGACATCGCCGCGCACGTCAACCGCCTCTTCCCCGGCGAGAGCGAGGTCACCCAGAACGCGCGCTTGAGCGATCTCGAGGGCGTCGATCCCACCGCCGCCAGCCACAAGTCGGCGTCGCGGCCGCAGCCGGAGCGCACAGATCAGCCGTCCACCGTGTCCACCGGCCTGTCCCACACCGCGCTGAGCCGGGTGACCGGCGGGCAGCGACGCGTGGGCCCCTTCGCGGCCCTGGGCACACTGCTGCTGCTGGGCGGCGCCGGTGCGGCCTGGTGGGTGTCACAGCAGAGCTCGGACAAGCCGCACCAGCCGGAAGGGGTGGTGGCGCCGCCCGTCGCGCCCGTGGTGGACGCGGGGGAAGTCGCGCAGGCGCCGGCGCCGGACGCAGGCAGCGAGGAGCCGGTCGACGCGGGGGCGCCCACGGGCGTGGTGGCGGCCCACGAGCTGGACGCCGGCAGCGTGAAGGTGGAGGCCCCCGTCGCCGCGCCGAGGCCCGCGCGCCTCGAGCTGCGCGTCCGCCCCTACGCCACCGTCTACCTCGACGGGAAGAAGCTGGGCGACACGCCGCTGGCCGTGCAGGTGGTGTCCGCAGGCAAGCACACCCTGCGGCTGGTCAACGAGAAGCTGGGCAAGGACGTCGAGGTCGAGCTGTCCTTGAAGCCGGGCAGCAACGTGTACAAGCACAACCTCAAAGAGTGACGCCTCCGCGGTGCGTCGTGCATGATGCGCGGCCATGCGCCTCTTCCTCGTCCTCCTCTCGCTCGGCGCCGTCACCGCGCACGCCCAGAGCGCCGAGGTGAAGAAGTACCTCAACGCCGCCATCACCCTGTACGAGAACCTCGAGTACGAGAAGGCCCTGAAGCAGCTCAAGAAGGCCAGGCCCAGGGCCGCCGGGCCGGACGACGAGGCGAAGATCGGCCTGCTCGAAGGCGTGGTGCTGGCCGACATGGGCAAGGAAGAGGAAGCGCTCACCGCCTTCAAGACGGCCTTCAGCATCGACCTCGCGGCGAAGCTGCCGGTGGAGGTGTCGCCCAAGGTGCAGGCGGTGGTGGACAAGGCGCGCGAGAACGTCCGCAAGATGCTCGCCCCCCGCCTGGAAGCCGAGCGGCTCGAAGCGGAGAAGGCAGAGGCGGCCCGGCTGGCCGAAGAGAAGGCGAAGGCCGACGCGGCGGCGAAGGTGGAGGCGGAGCGGCTGGCCGAGCAGCGGCGCCAGGAGGAAGAAGATCGCCTGAAGACCCAGCCGCCGCCAGCGGTGGTGAAGTCGTCGGGCTCCGCGATGCGCAGCTGGTCCTGGGCGCCGCTGGCGGTGGGCGTGGCCTCGGCCGGCGTGGCCACCGGGCTGCTCGTCGACGCCAGCAGCAAGCACAGCGCGCTCCTCAACGGCACCGCGCCTCCGGAGGACGCGGCCGCCCTGCGTGATGCGGGGAAGACCGAGGCCACCTTAGGCTACGTCTTCATCGGCGTGGCCGCGGCCGGCGTGGCGGGCGCGGGGCTGATGTATTTCCTCGGTGGAACCGGGGGTCCAGCCGTCGCCTTCGCCCCGACGCCGGGCGGCGCCTTCGCCAGCGTCACCTTCTCTGTCGATCTCGGAGGCTCCCGATGAGGCGCTGGACGCTGCTGGGCCTCTTCGCCGCGGGGCTGGCTGGCTGCTTCAACTTCGACGCGGCCTACGAGCAGTACTGTGACGCCGGGCGCTGCGCGGGAGGCGGAGGCGCGGGCGGTGGAGGCGGCGGAGGTGACGCGGGCACCGGCGGCGGAGGTGGCAGTGGCGGCGGCGTCGGTGGCGGCACCGGCGGCGGTTTGGGAGGTGGCACCGGCGGCGGCGGCGAGGTGGACGGGGGCACCGACGCCGGCGTCGCGGACGCGGGCTGCGCACAGTTCCTCTGCCCGGTGGACGCGGTGACGCTGGCTCGCAACTCCTACCGGAGCTCGGACTGGATGGTGGCGCCCAGCCTGATCGCCGAGTCGGTGGAGCGCTACCAGGTGTGGACCACCTACGACATCAACATGTCCGGCTCGGACGAATATGGCTTCTTCGAGGTCTGGAAGCTGGACGGCGGCTTCATCGAGGTCGACCGCTCCTCCGAGTTCGGTTCGTCCTTCGAGGCCAAGGTGTCCAAGGGCACCCTGGCCGATCGCTGGACCGGCACGCGCGGCTACATCCGCCACTACGTCGATGACGTGTCCGTGGTGGGCTACAGCGACTGCCGGACGGCCGACGGCGGGGTGAATGATCCCTGGTGGTATGGGCTGGAGGTCTTCGCGCCCGACGACGTCCTCTTCGTCGGCTACCCCTTCGCCATCTGCCGCTGGACGCCGGCCACCGGGTTGGTCGAGCTGGTCGACTCCGCGGCCGCGCCGGACATGTACTTGAACGACGCGCACCGCACCGCCTCGGGCGCCGAGTACGTGGTGGGCGGGGAGTGGAACAGCTCCATGGGCGCCAGCGTGTCCGCCATCTTCCACACCGACGGCACCTCGGTGTCGGCCCCCAGTGACATCGACCCGAACGACGACGGGTGGCTGGACATTGACGGGGTGGACGACGAGGCGTGGGTCGTCTCTCACAGCGGGATGATCGCCCGCCTCATGCCCGACGGCGGCTTCGAGCAGGTGTGGGACGCCGGCTTCGGGCTGCGCTCCGTCGACCTGCGCTCGCCCAGCGACGTCTGGGCGGTGGGCGACAATGGCAGCCGCGCGGCGCACTTCGACGGCGGCGCCTGGGGCCTGGTGGTGCTGCCGTCCAGCGCCACGACGCCCACCATCCGCTGGGAGCGCGTGGTGTTGACCGACGACGGCATGGTGCTGTCCGGCTTCATCCGTACCGGGAGCCCGGCCGCCTTGAAGGCCGTGGTGCACAGCTACCGCCGACAGGGAAAGTGAGCGCGCCATGAAGAGCAACCGTCCGTCTGCCTGGCTCCTCGCCATCGCCTTCGTCGCGGGGTGCGCCGCCACCGCCGCCTTCCAGGTGCCCCGCGCCCGCGCCGACGCCCAGGGACTGGTGCGCTGGGAACACTGGTGCGTCGACGTCGAGGGCCTGCCGAAGAACAGCGACCTCGAGCGCGCCGGCGCCGAAGGCTGGGAAATGGTGTCCGCCACCTTCCGCCCGCCCGTCGTCGACAAGGGCTCCTCGGTGGGTGGCGGCGCCACCATGCTGTGCTTCAAGCGCCCCCGCTGACGTCCCCTTTGAAATCCCGGGGTTGCCGCACCGCGCCGCCTGGCGCGTAACCGATGAATACGCCGTCGCGCCGTGGACACACAGCGGCGTGGACCTGCTGCTTTACAGCGACGGGAGCGCGGCGCTACACGCCCCCGCGATGCGCGACGCCGCCAGGGCCGATGTCATCCAGCGCGCCCGCTCCGGGGACGCGGCGGCCTTCCGCGAGCTCTACGCCCAGCACCACCGGCAAGTGGCCCGGCAGCTCACCTTCCTCGTCCCGCGCGCCGACCTCGAGGACGTGCTGCAGGACGTCTTCATCGAGGTGTTCCGCAGCATCCGCCGCTTCGAGGGCAAGAGCGCCTTCACCACCTGGCTGTACCGGGTGACGGTGCACGTGGCGATGAAGGCGCGGCGCAAGCACACCCGCAGCCGCCTCGACGTGGTGGAGGAGCTGCCCGAGGCCGCCGACGAGCGCCCGCTGCCGGTGGAGGTGTCCTTGTCCGCCGAGCGCCAGGCCCGCGTGGAGGCGCTCTTGGAGCAGCTCTCGCCCAAGAAGCGCGCCGTGCTGGTGATGCACGACCTGCAGGGCGTGGAGGCGCAGGCCATCGCGGAGCTCCTCGACACCAACGTGCTGACGGTGCGCACCCGCCTCTTCTACGCGCGGCGTGAATTGGAGGCCCTGGCGAAGAGCGACCCGGCCCTGGCCGACTTCTTCGGCGGAGGTGGCTCGTGAAGCACCTCGACGACGCCCAGCGCGACGCGCTCGCCCGGGGCGGGCAGGACGCCGGCGCCGAGGCGGCGGCCCACCACGCGGCCTGCGCCGAGTGCCAGGCCTCGGTGCGCGACGCGCAGGCGCGCCGGAGGCTGCTGGGCGGCCTCACCGCGTACACGCTGTCGGACATGGCCTTCCGCCGCGTCGAGGCGCGGCTGATGGAGCAGGTGGAAGAAGGGCTGCCCGCGGGCTCGCCGTGGCTCAAGTGGCTCCTCCCGTTGGGCGTGGTGGCCGCGGCGCTGGTGGCGGTGGTGGTGCTGCAGGCGCGCGCGCCGGCCGCGCCCGAGGTGGTGGCGCTGCCCAGGCCTCCCGCGCCCGTGGCGGCGGCGCCCTTCTCCCCGCTGACGGCGCTGCGCGCCGCGCCCGACTCGCAGGTGCGCGCGGGCGCCGGTGCGTGGAGGGCGCTCGCGGCAGGCGACGTGCTGGCGGCGGGCGACGCGGTGTCCTCGCTCGGCCTGGCCTTCGCCCCGGCTGGGGACGTTGCCTGGGCCTTCGAAGGGCAGGGCTCGCTGGCCCTGGGTGGCGCCGCGACCGTCTCGGTGGGCGCCGGCCAGGTGACGGCGCAGGTGAAGCAGGCGGTGCTGGTGAGCGCCGGCACGCGCCAGTTCTCCTCGGCGCAGGCGCTCTTCCTCGTCTCGCGCTCAGCCGCCGAGGTGGTGCTGTCGGTGGCGGACGGCGCGGTGGAGGTGACGGACTCCGCCACCTTCGAGCGCCGCCGCGTCACCGCGCCCACCACCTTGCGCTGGGCCGACGGGGCGCCCCTGTCCAGCGCGCGCGAAGAGCCACTGTTGCCGGTGAGGGCGCCCTTCACCGCGAAGCCGCCCTGGGCGCGGCTGGACGCGTCGGGGTTGCCGGCCGGCACGCTCGTCTCCCTCGACGGCGCGGCGCTGGGCCAGGCGCCCCTGGTGTCCCTGGTGACGGCCGGCCGCCACCGCCTGGGCTTGACACCGCCGGGGCAGCCTTCGAGTGAGTCGTGGGCGGACCTGGTGGGCGAGGTGCCCTTCGTCGCCGCGCTGCCCGAAGTCCTCGAGGCGCCGCCGCCCTCCGAAGAGGCCCTGGCGCGCGTGCAGGCGGAGCTGCTGCGCCACCGGCCCAAGCTGGCGGCCTGCTACGAGAAGTGGCTCAAGGCCAACCCCACCGCGTCCGGCACCGCCGATCTCTCCCTGGTGGTCTCGGCGTCGGGCCGGGTGAAGTCGGCGCGGGTGGAGGGGGCCGTGCTGCCGAAGGCGTCGGCCGACTGCCTGGTGCGCACGGCGAAGGGCCTCACGCTGCCGCCGCTGGGAACCGAGGCCGAGCTGCAGGTGCCGCTCGTCTTCACCTCCGGCCGCTGAAGTCGCATGTCGAGGCTGCGCTCCAGGGAGGAAGCCGGGGCCGGCCCTGCGCCCAGCTCGTCACCCCCATACCCCGGTCCTGGGCCGACACCACCCCATCTTGGGCCGAGGAGGTCTACAGTGCCTCCCGCCATGGCCCTCTCGGACGAAGACCGCTTCAACCTGGAAGTGCTGAAGCTGCTGCTGCACGTCGCCTGGGTGGACGGCGGGGTGGAGCAGCACGAGGCGAACATGGTGCTGGGGCTGGGCCGCAGTTGGTCCGTGCCCGAGGCCGAGCTGAAGGCGCTGATGCAGAGCCTCGAGGCAGGCCAGCGGCCCGCCGAGCCGGACTACGCGCTGCTCAGGAAGCGGCCGGACGACGCGCTCCAGGCCGCGCGCGCGCTGGTGCTGTCCGACGGCCAGGTGAAGCCGGAGGAGACGGCGCTGCTCAAGAAGGTGCAGGCCGCGCTGCAAGGCGCATAGCCAGGGCGCAGCTTGAGCGCCGCCGCCGGCGCAGCGCCAGCAGCCCCAGCGCCGCCAGCGCCAGCATCGACGGCTCCACCGTGCCGCACCCGCACCCTGCCTTCGCCATCGCCCCCGCGTGCACCGTGAGGCCCATGGGCAGCGTGGCGCGCACCCCCGACAGGTTCAGCACCGTCACGTCGAAGACGCCCGCGGCCACCGCCTTCGGGGGCACGGTGGCGTTCAGCACCGCGTTGCTCTTCCACTCCACGCCCTCGATGAGGGTGGTGCCCAACAGGAGCTGCGCGCCGGACTCGAAGCCGCTCCCGGTGATCACCAGCCGCGCCCCGTCGTCGGCGTACAGCTCCTCCGGAGTCACGCTGACCACCGCGAAGACGCCGCTGCTGCCTCCGCCCGAGCCCCCGCCGGTGCCTCCACCCGCCGCGCCACCCCCGGCCCCTCCGCCGGTGTTGCCTCCGCCTCCCGCGCCGCCGCCGGCGCCACCACCCATGCCGGTGCCTCCGTCCGGCAGCAGCACCCGGTAGCCGCTGGGCAGGGTGCCTTCGATGGTGCTGGGGTTTCGCACCACCACGTCGTACTGCCCGGGGGTGAGGCCGGCGGGTACGGTGGCCTCGATGGTGGTGGCCGCCACGGAGCGCAGGGTGAGCGGCGTGGTGCCGGCGAAGGCCTGCGCGCCGAGCTCGAAGTTGGCGCCGGTGATGGTGACGTCGGTGTCCACGCTGTTGGGGCCCGAGGCCGGGTTGATGGACGTGACGATGACGGGCACGTCCGGCACGTCCAGCACCAGGCGGATGATCCAGTTCTGGTTGATGCCGTACGGCCGGCCGCCGTCGGGGAGGTCGACCGGGTGGAAGTAGCCGGAGCCATCGAAGTACCAGTTGGCGCCCGGCGCCAGCGGGCCGTTGTCCAGCGCGATGGTGGTGTCATCCAGCGACGTCTGGTTCTGCTCCGCCACCATCACGAAGACCTGCCCGGCGTCGACCACCAGGCGCGAAGGCAACGTCACCCGGTTGAGCATGGTGCTGGAGGTGGTGAACTGCACGCTCAGCATGTTGACGATGCCCTGGTAGTAGCCGCCGTCGAAGAGGGTGGGCGGCGACAGCGTGCCCTTCGACTCGTCCCACAGGGACACCACGTACGCGCCCGGCAGTCCCGGGCCGCCGCCGGCGTAGGTGGCGATGAAGACGTCGACGCCGATGATGTTCAGCGGGTAGTCCGCGGGCGAGGGGGAGAAGAGGACGCCCGCACCCTGGAGCTCGCCGAAGCTGACGCCGGTGTTGATCGAGCCCGAGCCCGAGAAGGTGTCGTTCTTGACGTACTTCGTCCCAGCCGCCGCGCTCGACGCGCCTACCAGCGCCGTGAGCACCCCGAGTCGGAAGAGCATGGTCAACGAGTCTAGGCCAGCCACCTCACGGGGGAAGGTGCGCGCGCGGCCCACACGCCTGTCACGCGCCGCGCAACAGCCGGGACAGCGCCTCGAAGCTGTTCGCCAGGGCCGCCACGCTGGCGCTCTCGTTTCGCTGGTGGGCCTGCCCCGTCTCGCCCGGCCCGAAGTTGACGGCGTCGACACCCATCTCCGAGAAGCGGGCCACGTCGGTCCACGCCTGCTTGGCCTCGGCGGGCCGCCCGGACAAGGCGATGAGGCGCCGGGCGTGCGGGTTGGACGCGCCGACTTTCCCGGACGGCGCCAGGTCGGAGAAGCGCACCTCGGCGCGGCCGCCCACCAGGGCCAGCACGTCGGCCTGCGCCGCCTGCAGCGACTTCCCCGGAGCGAAGCGGTAATTCAGGTTCACCTCGAAGGCGTCGGGCACGACGTTCCGCGCGCGCCCACCCTTCGCCAGCGTGACGCTCATCACTTCGAAGTAGGGAAAGCCGTCCACCTTCACCTCGCGGCGCTCCCGGGCATCGAGCTCGGCCAGAAGCGGCCCGGCGGCGTGAATGGCGTTTCGCCCCTGCCAGGGCCGCGCGGAGTGCGCCGCCTTGCCGGAGAAGGTGAGCGCGGCGTGCAGGCTGCCCACGCAGCCCACCTGCACCGCGCCGTCGGTGGGCTCCAGGGCCACGGCGAAGGCCAGCGTCGACAGCTCCGGCGCGGCGGCGAAGAGCGGCCCCAGCCCCGACTCCTGGAAGGGGCCTTCCTCCCGCTCGTAGAAGAGCAGGCGCAGGTTGACGGGCAGGGCGCCCAGCGGCAGCTCCTCGGCCAGGGCCATCATCACCGCGAGCGCGCCCTTCATGTCCGACGCGCCCAGGCCGAAGAGGCGATCGCCTTCCAGCCGGGGCGGCCCGTCCCCCTCGTGGCCCGGCACCGTGTCCAGGTGGCCCACCAGCGCCAGCGACGGGCGGGGATCGTCCCTGCGCCCCAGCGCCAGCGAGTGGCCGACGCGCAGCACCTGCTCCCTCGGGAAGCGCGCGTTGGCCCAGGCCTCGACGTGGTTGGCCAGCGCCTCCTCGTGGCCGATGACGGAGGGGATGGCGAGCAGCGCCAGCGCGCGCTGGGCCAGGGCCGCGGCGTCGGCCATCGGCTACACCGGCACCGCGAAGTCGCGCAGCACCTGGTTGAGGGACGTCTTCTGGTCGGTGGTCGCGCTGCGCTTTCCGATGATCAGCGCGCAGGGCACCTGGTACTCGCCGGCGGGGAATTTCTTCGGACGCGTTCCGGGGATGACGACGCTGCGGGCGGGCACCCGGCCCTTCGTCACCACCTCGGTGGGTCCGGTGACGTCGATGATCTGCGTGGACGCGGTCAGCACCGTGTTGGCGCCGATCACCGCTTCTTCCTCCACCACCACGCCTTCCACGACGACGCAGCGGCTGCCGATGAAGGCGCCGTCTTCGATGATCACCGGGGAGGCGGAAGGCGGCTCCAGCACCCCGCCCAGGCCCACGCCGCCGGACAGGTGCACGTTGCGGCCCACCTGCGCGCAGCTGCCTACCGTGGCCCAGGTGTCCACCATGGTGCCCGCGCCCACCCACGCGCCGATGTTGACGTAGCCGGGCATCACCACCACGCCGCGCTCGCAGAAGGCCCCGAAGCGCACCACGCCCGGCGGCACCACCCGCACGCCCGCCTCGGCGAGCCCCTTCTTCAGGGGGATCTTGTCGTGGAACTCGAAGGGGGGGACCTCCATCGTCTTCATCTCGCTCAAGGAGAAGTAGAGGAGGATGGCTTCCTTCACCCAGGCGTTGACTTCCCAGCCGGAGGCGCCCTTCTGGGCCACGCGGATGACGCCCCGGTCCACCAGGTTCAGCGTCTCGCGCACGGCCATCGCGAAGAACGGCTCGGCGAGCTTCTCGCGCTCGGTGAAGGCCGTGTGGACCCGCTGCTGGAGGTCGTCGACGTTCATGGCCCTCTGGCTTCTACTTCGAAAACGACCGCGACGGATCAGCGCCGGCGCCGCAGCCGCGAGGCCGCCAGCAGCACCGCCAGGGCGCTCAAGCCGGGCACCACCGAGGCGCCGCAGCCGTAGCGAAGGGGAGGCAGGACCTCGCCGCCACCGCCGCTGCCTCCGCCGGTGCCGCCGCCCCCTCCCGTGCCGCCGTCGGCGGACTCGGCGACGTTGGGATCGGTGACCGCGCGGAGCTCGGCGAGGTCGGTGACGGTGTCAGCGTCGCTGTCCACCATGTCGGTGTCCATCCGGTCCAGCGCGGTGCGCAGCGAGGCCTCGTTGTTGGGCACCAGCCCGCGCATCCGCATGTTGGTGCCGAAGGGCGTGGTGACGGTGCCCGCGCCCAGTACGTTGTTGCGGTGGCAGACGCCGCAGGACTGGGGCGGCTCTGCGGCCAGGCCGAGGTGCGTCTTGATCGCCGTGGGGTAGGTGGCCGTGGCAAAGGCCGGCGCCGCCACCACCGTCAGGAGCAGAGCCAGTCGCGTCAGGGCGGCCGTCACAGGAAGGTGTGTAGCTGGAACAGGAGTGAGTAGTCCACCCGGCCGGGGGCCCCGTTCTGCGGGGGGCTCCGGCGCAGGACGTTGTCCAGCCGCAGCTCCACGTGGGGCAGCAGGTACCACGCGGCCGAGGCCCACACCCCGAGGCGCGGCCCCATCTCTCCCATGCCGGTGTGCGCGCCTTCCAGGGTGAGCATGACGTGCACGCCCTGCAGCGGCTCCCAGTCGCCCTGGGCCATGGCGGCGAAGCCGAGGCGATCGAGCAGCCCGGGCTGTTGCCAGACGAGCAGGTCGAGCTCGCCGAGGATGGCCAGGGACTCGATGGGCGCCACGCGGACGAAGAGGCCGTGCGCGTGCCGGGTGAGCGGGAGCTGCTGCAGCGGATCCGCCTGGGACCAGGCGATCATCGAGGACAGCCCGAGGTACGCGTTGGGCTTGAGCGCGTACTCGGCGAACAGCGAGTAGCCGCGCTCCCGGTAGGCGTCGGGGCCCACCTGGTAGTTGCCCAACAGCGCCATCACCTCGCCGCGCAAGAGCTCCGAGTTGTAGGCGGCGGCCACGCCCACCTGCTGCCCGACGTTGATGTCCGTCTTGGTCAGGTCCCGCACGAACATGTAGTGCTCGTTGTTGCGCAGGCCGAAGGGAAGATTCATGCGCCCGGCGCGCACCAGCACCGCTTCCTCGGCGAACTTCGCCCCCACCCAGAACTCGCGGGAGATGAAGGAAGGCCCGCACTGGGTCTGCCCGGGGGCGAAGTGGGTGGAGTCGCACCTGGGCGCCACGATGGCCGGCGCCACGTAGTTGCGCACGCCGAAGCCCGCCGAGCCGTGGAAGACGAAGCGCTCCAGCAGGTTCACCGTGCCGTAGAGTTCGGTGGCCATGATCTGCGGCACGAAGACGGGCGTGGAGCCGGGGCGCAACAGCCCGCCGACGCGCAGGTTGCCCGACAGGTTCACCACCTCGGGCAGCTCGAGGAACCAGAGGAAGTGGGCGGTGGAGGAGACCTCGTCGTCTTCCTTGCGGGGCGTGACGTGCCAGCGCAGCAGGATGTCGGACTGCGCGCGCCCGTACTGCGTCAACTGGCCAGCGCCGGACGGGTCGACGTGGCAGGCGGCGCAGCTGCCGTAGTTGTGCTTCACCATCCACGGGAAGGCCCACGCCGGCCCCGCCAGCAGGAGGGATAGCAGGAGGGGCTTGAGCCACCGGGAGGACGAAGACGACACGGCGGGCCGCGTTTTGCCCTCGCGGCGGGCCCCAAGTCACGCGCGAAGTGGGGGCTACTTCTTCACCTGAAGCTTCGCGGTCACCGAGACGGCGCTCTTCACGGTGATGCCCAGGTAGCTGCGGATCTTCACCCCGTAGTCCTTCAGGTTGACGTCCGCCGCGCCCTCGATGTCGCAGGTGCCGCCCTTGCACGACGCCTTGTACTTGAAGGGGATCTCCTTCGTCTGCCCGTGGATGCCGAAGATGCCTTTGGCCTCGGCGTCCACCGACTTCCCGTCCTCCGGCACCTGGAGCGAGGCCAGCGGTACCTTCAAGGTGATGAGGGGGAACTTCTCGGCCTCCAGGTCCTCCTGAAGGTGGCCGTTGCGCAGGCTGTTGTCGGTGTCGATTTCCTTGAGCTTCACCGTCACCGTGAGGTGAGTGCCGTCGTCCGCCACGTCCACCGCCGACGTCTTGCCGACGATCTTGAAGCCCGCGGGGCCGGTGGCCTTCACCGTGGCCTCCGCGGCGCCCGCCTTGCTCCAGCCGGCCTGGGCCACCGCGCCCAGCAACACGCACAGCCCAACCACGAATCGCCACGTCCTGTACGTTGCCATGTTCTGGTCGTGCCTCCGGAAAAGTGTGACGGCGGGACTCTGATGTGGGCTCGGCGAGTGTTCAAGCAACTCGACGAGGGGCCGGCGCGGCTCTTCACGTCCCGGGGCACACCGTAGCGCACGCTTGACCACCGAATTCGCTTCGGTAGCCGGCGGCGGATCATGCAAGGATGCGCCGCGTCGATGGAAAGCCCGAGTCCGGATTTCGCCCAGGTGGCGGTGGAGTACGTGAAGTCGCAGGGGGAGCCCCGGCCGGTGGCGATCGACGCCGCGCGCGATCGGCTGGTGGTGGGGCAGCCGCCCGGGCCGGTGAACTTCCTGTTCCTCGGGCACGCGCGCAAAGAGCTGCTCGAGGCGCCTCCCGGCGAGCGAGAGCGAGTGCTGGCCCGGCGCTTCTGGTCGTCCATCTCGGCGGGGGGCACGCCGGAGCCGAAGCGGGTCTTGAAGGGCATCCTCCCCAGGCTGCGCGATCGCGCGTGGTTCTCGGCGGTGCGGCGGCAGGCAGAGCTGGAGCTGGGCGCGGACGAGACGGCCATCGACGAGGTGATGCTGCCGCACAAGACGCTCAACGCCGAGTTGGCGGTGCACCTGGCCTACGAGCTGCCCACCAGCGTGATGGAGATTGGCCCCGATCGCCTCGAGGCCTGGGGCGTGCCCTTCGACGCGGCCTACCTGCAGGCCCAGGCCAACCTGAAGGCGCGCAGCACCCGGCCCTTCGACTCGCCTGCGCCGGGCCTGTACGTCTCGCCGTACCACGACGGGCTGGACGCCTCGCGCATGGTGGTGCCGGAGCTGTTCGAGGGGCTGGAGGTGAAGGGCAAGCCGGTGGTGCTGGCGCCCACGCACGACATCCTCTTCGTCACCGGCGACGAGGACGTGGAAGGCCTGACGCAGGCGGCGGCCTGGGCGGAGGAGGCGCTGCTGGAGCCGCGGGCGCACAGCGCGGTGGCCTTCCGGCTGGAGGGGGGTAGCTGGTCCCCGTGGATGCCCGAGAAGGCGCACCCCATGTACGGCAAGCTGAAGGTGCTGGCGCTGCAGACGCTGGCCAGCGCCTACGCGCGCCAGAAAGAGGTGCTGGAGTCGCTGCTGGAGGCCAACGGCCACGAGCTGTACGTGGGCACCTTGCGCGCCTTCCGCAGCCCGTCGGGCGAAGTCTTCACCGCCTGCGCGTGGACCGAGGGGGTGGAGGCCTTGCTGCCGAGGACGGATCGGATCGACTTCGTGCGCCTGGGGCCGGACGGGAGCGCCGCGGGCGGGAAGGTGTGGAGCACCACCTTCGAGCTGGCGCTTCAGACGGTGGGCGCGCTGATGGAGGCGAGCGGCGATCTTCCTCAGCGCTACCGGGTGCGCGGCTTCCCCGAGCCCGAGCAGTTGGAGGCGATGGCGCAGGCCGGCAAGCTGTGACTCGCCGGCCTGTCGTGTCCTTCGAGGCTACTTCGCCTTCTTGGCGTCCTTCTTGGCGTCCTTCTTCGCGGGCGCGGCCTTGGCCGGCTTGAACTTCAGCACGAAGGCGGCGACGTCGCGGAGCTGGTCGTCCTTGAGCGAGCCGCTCCAGGCCACCATCAGCGGGGACTTGCCGACCGCGGCGCCGCCTTCCTTGATGATCTTATACGCGTACTCGTCGGTGAGGCGCTCGGCGTTGGCGGCGTCGGTGAAGTTGGTGGGCTTGGGGTTGAGGGCCGCGCCGGCGGGGCCGTTGCCGTCGCCCTTCTCGCCGTGGCACGACACGCACATCGTCTTGTAGGTGGCCTCGCCCTTGGCCGCGTCGCCCTTGAGCTCGAACTTGTCGGCGGCCAGCGCCGTGCCAGAGAGGAGGACTGCGCCCACCAGAAGTGCCTGCTTCATCTCGAGTTGCTCCTTGTTGAGGGGTGAGAGACGTCGGTGTGAAAGCCGGCGTCAGAGACGCCGGGCCGGTGAGGGGATTCAGTCCCGCGGCCTGCGCGTGTCCTACACCTCCCGGCTCGAAGCGCAAGGGTCGACAGCAGCTTCAACTGGGCGCGGAGGTGAGCAGCGCCCGAAGGGCGTCGGCGGCGGCGTCCAGCGGAGGGGCGGCGCCTTCGGGGGTGGCGACCTCCGGGCCGGCCAGGCGGGTGCCGTCGATGAGGTGGACTTCGAGCATGGACAGGGTGAGGGGCGGGTGGGCGCTGGTGTGCACCTTCACCTCGCGCACAAGGGCGGCGGGGCAGCGGTGGGGGCGGGCCTTCAAGTCGTGCAGGGCGCCGGTGGGGACGGGCCAGCCGGTGACGGCGTCGGGGGAGGCGTCCAGGGTGACGCCGAGGCGGGCGCGGCGGGCGCTGCGCAGGGCGGCGGGTACGGCCAGGAGGGCGACGACGAGGAGGAGGAAGGCGACGGGCCAGGTGACCAGCGCCATGCCGGGAGGGGTGGCGCCAGCGAGGGCGGCGGCGGCGGCGAGGGCGCCCAGGGCGAGGACGGCGGCGCTGCGGGCGCGGGTGGCGTCGCCGGTGGAGTCTTTACGGAGCAGCAGGCGTTGGCCGGGGGTGAAGGCCTCCACGCGCCACTCGGGTCCGAGGCTCTGTCCGGGGGCGAGGGGCATGCGGCGAGGGCAGTTACTCCGGCCGCGGGGCGATTGCGAAATCGATTCGCCGGTGGGACGTTCTTCCTGCATGAAGCTCGCGCAGGTGCGCCACTACCTGGGCAACCCGCAGGTGCCGCGGTGGCGGAAGCTGCTGGGGCTGTTGGCGGTGGCCTACGTGCTGCTGCCGATGGACGCGGTGCCGGACGTGGTGCCGATCTTCGGGTGGCTGGACGACGTGGGGGTGGTGGCGGCGGTGGCCACCTTCCTGGTGCGGGACATCAAGCGGCGCGGCGTGCCGGCGGAGCGTTCCCCGTCGGAGCGTTCCCCGTAGCGCGCGGCTTCAGCCCGGGCAGATTTCTTGAGTGGTGGCGGTGCTGTTTCCGGTCCGTTTCGCACCAGTCGACGCCCGACAGCCTCTGTGGGCGGGCGACATGGGACTGCAAGACGTGACGACGCGACAGGCAGGCAACTCGAGGGCGTTCGCTCCGTTGCGGACGATCGAGCTGGCTCGGCCGCCGCCAGCACCGACACCTCCTCCTGTGCCTCAACCCGGTCCGGCGCAGGCGTCCGAGCCCGAGCTGGCCCGCGCCAGCCCTTGAGGTCGCGACTGATGGCTACTCCTCTTCCTGTCGAGCCGCGACGACGGCGCGCTCCAGCTCGGCGACCAGGTCGCGTGCGTTCGCTTCGAGGAACGCTCGCGTCTTCTCGACGTCGGCGCCGGCCTTGATCAGCTCGATCACGTCGGCCCGGTCCTTCGCCCGCGGAGACTTCAGCTTCAGAAGACGCTCAGGCAGCATGAGGAGAAGCCGCCGACGCTGCAGCGACGGCGGGATCACAGCGACCAGGCCACATCGAGGCGGTGCCGGTGCAACGAAGAGGGAGCTCCCCTATGGCTGCGCGCGGTACACGTCCACGCCGTCCACCACCGTCACCTGCACCTTCGCGTTGAGGAGCTGGTCGGGTGGATCGGCGATCGGATCGAGCGGCAGCACCACGAAGTCCGCGTCGAAGCCCGTCTTCAGCATGCCCCGCCGCCCTTCGGAGAAGGACGCGTACGCCGCGCCGGTGGTGAAGCCGGCCAGCGCCTCCTCGCCGGACAGCTTCTGCTCCGGCAGCCACCCGCCCGACGGCTGGCTCGCGTGATCCTGCCGGGTGCGCGCCGCGTACAGCCCCCAGAGCGGATTCGGATCCTCCACCGGGAAGTCCGAGCCGAAGGCCACCTTCCCGCCGGCGCTCATCACCGCCTTCCACGCGTAGGCCAGCTTCACGCGCTCCGGGCCCAGCCGCGCCTCCGCCCACGGCATGTCGCTGGTGGCGTGCGTGGGCTGGAAGCTGGCGATGAGGCCGTCTTTCCCCAGCCGCGCCACGTCGTCCGCGGTCAGCACCTGCGCGTGCTCCACCCGGTGGCGGCCGCCCGGCTTCGCCTTCTCCAGCGCCTCCAGCGCGTCGATGGTGAGCGTGTTGGCGCGATCGCCGATGGCGTGCACCGCCACCTGGAAGCCGCGCTCCGAGAAGGCCTTTGCCTTCGCCGCCAGCGCGTCGGGCTCCAGCAGCAACAGGCCGCTCTGCGCGGGCTCGTCCGAGTACGGCTGGTGCAGCGCCGCGCCCCGGCTCCCCAGCGCGCCGTCGAGGAGGAGCTTCACCGCCCGCATCTCCAGCCGCTGCCCCTTGAACAGCCCCAGCCCGAGGAACTCGTCCGCCTGCGGTCCCTGGCCGTCGGCCATCGCGTACACCCGCACCGGCAGCACTCCGCCCATGTCCCACTGCTGCAGTTGGCGGAAGGTCTCCAGGTCCATTCCCGCGTCGTGGACCGCAGTGAGGCCCAGCCGCGCGCAGGTCTCCAGCGCCAGCTTGAGGCGCTTCTGCTGCGCCTGTTTGGTGGGCGCCGGTACCTTCGCGGCCACCAGGTCCATCGCGTTGTCGATGAGGATGCCGGTCGGCTCGCCCTTCTCGTCGCGGAGGATGCGGCCGCCCGGAGGATCCTGCGTGGACCTCGTGATGCCCGCCAGCGCCAGCGCCTTCGAGCTCACCCACGCCGCGTGCCCGTCCACGCGCGTCAGGTACACGGGTTGGCCGGCGAAGGCCGAGTCCAGGGTGGCGCGCGAGGGCCACTGCTGGCCGGCCCAGTCGTTTTGATCCCACCCGCGCCCCACCACCCACTCGCCCTGCAGGGTGCTCTCGCCGGCGCGCTTGACCCGGGCGATCGCGTCCGCCTCGCTCTTCGCGGCGGACAGGCTGGCCAGCGCCAGGGATCGTCCCAGCGACGCGAGGTGCGCGTGCGCGTCCACCAGGCCGGGCACGATGATGGAGTCGGGGAAGTCCTCCACCGAGGCGCCGCCGCCCGCCACGTCCAGCGCGTCTTCCCGGCTGCCCACGTAGATGATGGTGCCGCCCTTCATCACCAGGGCCTGCGCGGTGGGCTGGCCGGGGTTGAGCGTGTGGATCCGCCTCGCCGTGAAGACGACCGTGTGGGGTTCACCGGGCATGGACTTGGGACAGGCCGTGAGGGTCAGCGCCGCGAGGGCGGAGGTGAAGAGGCCAGTCCGGGTCAAGGCAACTCCGGAGCGGCGGTGTACGTAGACTCGCCCGTCAGCGCCTCGAGGAAGGCCTTGAGCGCCGCCGCGTCCTTCTTGGAGAGCTTCTGCGCCTTGAACTTCTTGTCGAGGTGGGGATTCTTGTTGCCTCCCTTGGCCATCAAGGCGATGGCCTCGTCGAGGGTGGCCGTCTTCCCGTCGTGGAAGTAGGGGGCGGTGAGGGCGACGTTGCGCAGGCCAGGCGTCTTGAAGCGGCCCGTGTCGGCGTCGTCCTTCGTGGCGTCCTTGCGGCCGGGATCTTCGCCGATGCCTGCGTTGTGGAAGTCGAAGTCGGAGAAGAGCGGCGGCGCGTGGCACTGGGCGCAGCCCAGCTTCGCGAAGAGCTTCTCGCCGGCCTGTGCGTCCTTCGAGAGCGCCGCCTTGTCGCCGGCCTGCGCCTTGTCCCACGCCGAGTTTCCGCTCTTGAGGGCCCGCAGCCAGGCGGCGAGCGCCTTCGGCACGTTGTCCGCCGAGGCGTCTTCCTTGAAGGCGCGCTGGAAGAGGGCCTTGTACGCGGGCACCTGGTTGAGCGCCTCGGCCACGGCCTTTGGGTCGGCGCCCAGCTGGCCGGTCCAGGCTGCCTGGGACACGGCCTCGAGGGTGGGCTTGCGGCCGTCCCAATAGAAAGAGGAGTGGTAGCCCAGGTTCAGCATGCTGGGCGCGTTGCGGGCATTCATCGCGCCGCCCACCTTGGTGTCGGTCGAGGCGCCGGAGGTGTAGGCCTTCTCGATGTGGTGGCAGCTCTCGCAGGACTGGCTGCCGTCCTTGGAGAGGCGCTTGTCGAAGAAGAGCTTGTGGCCGAGGTCCGCCTTCTCGGGGGTGGTGGGGTTGTCTTCGGGGTCCTTCACCTCGGCCAGGCCCAGAGGCGGGGCGGGCAGGGCGGGTGCGTCCTTGAGCTCGACCTTTGGAGGCGGGGGCGGGGCGGCGGGTTTGGCGGGGGGAGGAGGCGGGGGCGGAGGCGCGGCTTCTTTGCAGGAGGAGAAGGCGAGGACGGCGGACACAGCCAGCGTCTTGGGCCAGTTCATGGTTGCTTACTGCCCCAGCGCCTGTCGGATCGCAGCGAAAAAAAGGCCGCGCCCGGGCCGACGCGTGAAAACGCGCAGCGTCTCCCCCCGCGGGAAAGGCTGCACGCCCAGCGTGAGGCTTCGGGGCGGCCTTCAACTCCCGGAGGCTTTCCGGGAGACACCGTACAGCGTGTGCAGGGGGGAATGTTGCTGCGGTGGCGACGGGCCCGTCCTTGATCCCGGCCAAGGGACTTCAGAAGGAGAAGCCGGCGGAGAGGGTGAAGCGTTGTTCGCCGAGGGGCACCAGCTCGGCGGAGAGGTCGAAGCCGGCGGGGAGGCCCAGCACGGCGCCGAGGCCCACCTGGTAGTGGTAGAGGTCTGTGCCCGTTTTTCCGCCGTACATGACGGGGCCGCCGAAGACGCGGGCCACGACGTACGGGGTGACGCGCTCGAGGAAGGTGTAGCCCACCACCGCGGCGAGGCGGGCGTCGACGGCCACGTAAGCCGACTGGGGAGCGGACAGGCCGCTCACCGAGAGGGACAGGGCGAGCTGGAGGAAGGGTGAGTAGGTGCCCTGGTCCAGCGCGAGGAAGGAGCCGGCCACGCTGCCGACGGCGCCCGGGCCGGACTGCTCTGCGCCCAGGCGCCCGCCGAAGATGCCGCCCGCGGCGCCCACCAGCGTCCACCGCTGGGCGAGGTGCCACTCGAAGGACGCGCTGGCGGCGAGTTGCTCGAGGGGCAGCTCTTCACCTCCGGAAAAGACGAGGGTGGTCTTGAAGCCGGCGAAGCTGGCAGCGACGCGGAAGCGGGGGCCGGAGTCGGCGGGAGCGCCGGCGGTGGAGTGAGGGTGGCCCTGGCAGCGCTGAGCGAGGCCCGTCGGACCGACGGGCGGAGAGATGCCTCAGGCTCTGGCTTCGCGAGGGACGAGAGCGACGGCAGAGATGGCGAGGGCAGCGGCGACGGGGAACCAGCGCATGGCCTCTCTCCTAGCGCCGCAGGGGCGTCCACGCCACGGCGCTGCGCGTCCGCCGGCGCGCGCGGCTTCTTGAGGCAGAAGGCAGAGAAAGAAGCGGTCCGGTCAGGGTCTCGAGCCGGGCGAGGTAGGAGGCGGCTGACAGGAGGGTCACCGGCGGGAGGGCGGAGCGGTCGAGGGGGCCTCTAGAGACGTACACGTGGTCCACCTCGCTGCCCTCCCAGTCCTTCAACCGCTACGCGTACGTGCACAACGACCCGATGCACTTCGTCGACCCCACCGGATTTGAAGGGGAAGGAACCTGGACTGGGGGTGGACTGTCCGGACTTGGCTCGATGGGTGTGATGCTTGCCATGGCGGACGCCGCGTCGAGGGCGTTCAGACACAGGGGGCGTTTCGCGTGGGCCCGGCCTTCAAGAATGGGCGGGGCGACTGGATTTGAACCAGCGACCCCTTGCACCCCAAGCAATGCCGGTTGGCGTCCAACCAGTATCAGGCGGTCACAGGCGGTTCGTTTAGCTCTGAGAACCGGGGCCACCGATTCCAGCCCGTCGCAGCCTTCATCAACCGGCACCACGCCTTGAGCTACTACTGGGCTACTACGCAAGACCGACCGAATCGAGGTCAGGCCCAAAGAGCGGCAGCTCGTTTCTAGGCGGGGCTGGCGTCTCGCCCCGGATGCGCTTCTCGATGTCGGCTCGGGCATCGGCATCAGCAAGCCCAAGAAGACGTCGCCAGTCCTCCTGGCCTCGAACCTGGAGAAACCCACGCTGCGACTGGACGTAGACCAGCGAGGTCTTCTGGGTCTGCATCAGCCGCCAAACGTTGAGCATCGTGCCAACGCTCTCGCCGTCCCAGAGCATGAAGCCGACGGTGGCCTCCTTGGCCATCGCCTGGTCCTTGGCGGCGTAGAACTCGAAGGTGCCCTGCCTGGCTTTGGTGGTGACGTGGCGGCAGGTCCAGTGTCCGAGGTTGTTCCGTGGGCTGCTACCCGAGCAGAAGACCTCCACCTGCTCGTACGCCTGGTCGGCGAGGTACTTCTGGAACGCCTTGTCGGCCCCGTTGGCGTCGCCCACGACAACGCGGAACCCCTGCTGAACGATGCGGCCCAGCCGCACCTGGACCTCGTCGGTCAGCTTCGAAATGTGGCGGGATCCGCCAAGCACCACGCACGTCATCGCTACCTCTTCGTCCGAGTGAGTGCCAAGGCGTACACCTTCGCGGCACCACCCTTTGACCGAAGAATAGCCGCAACGGCGTTCATCGTCGCCCCCGACTGAAACAGGTCGTCCAAGAGGAGAATATTGCGGCCCTTGATCCTCGTTGGGTCCACCTTGTGGGCACCGGCGAGTAGCTTCTTCCGCTCGTCAACGCCGACGTTCTTCAACTGCGGCGTGTCCTTGATTTTCGAGACGGCGTCGTTGACCACCTCAGCGCCGAGCAGTTCACCCAGGTGCTTCGCCACGACTTCAACCGGCTGAACCGTGCGCCTCTTCGAGGCAGGCATCGGCACAACCGCGTCGATCTTCACCTTCCACTTCTTGGCGAACGACGCTGCCGTGATCGCAAGCCGCCTGGCCTCCTTGGGATCCCGGGTACCGTACTTCAGTTGATAAACGGCCTCACCCAGCTCGCTCCGAACCTTGTTCTCGAACTGCGCATGACCCGCACCGTCGTAGCCGACGAAGTCGGCGCTCTTCATGTGGACATCGAGCGTGAAGCCCTCTGCCCAGGAACCGGTGATCTTCTGCGGGTCCATTGTGAGCGATCTCATGACCTCGTCACCCCGGGCCGGGCCAACGGGTCTTCTGCGTAGTGCTCGTCAAGATCCTTGGCTGATTCGACCAACCGCCGCACCGTGGTCGTGAGCAGTAACGCCATCGCTTCAGCGTCGATTGAGTCGGCCTCCGGGTTCAAAAGTTGGCGCAGCCGCTCAACAGCTCGCCGGCCGATTCCGAGGTCGTGGTCGACCGAGGGATGGACACTCGGAAACCAGCCTCTGCGGGCGAGCGCCTCTTGGAACTTCGTCATCGTGTCGCTGATGACCTCGACCATTGCGACCGCAACCGCACGATCATCCTCCTTCTGGAGGTGACGGGCCCCAACGACGATCTTCTCCATCGGGTAGCCGATCTTGTCGAAGATCGTGCTCAGCATGTCACTTCGGAAGACGGCTCGATGTCGACGTTCATCGTCGGCGAGTAGGGCGATCGCATCGTCGAGCACCTTACCCAACACGCTTTGCTGCTTCAGCAGGAGGTCGCAGCAGACGATCTCGCCCTGTTGAAGGTCGTACTCGCCGAATGAGTACCGCACGAATTTCTGTGCCGTCATCGTTGCCCGAACAACGCCAACGAACCGTCGGCCCGCTCTATTGGTCATGTGGGCCAAGTCGTTTCGAACCTGCTTGACGTCGTCGAGCGCATCGACGTTCTTTGCGAGGTCAGCGAAACCCAGGCACTCGCAAAGATGGCGGACAGCGTCCTGCTGGAGGTAGAGCGCCTGGACGAAACCAAAGTGAGCCAGGTAGAGCTGGCCGGGGTCGGTGACGTCGCCAAGATCGGCGTGAGCGGCGGTTGCGTACTCGGCATCGCCGACTGCATCCATGCAGCTACACAACTGGTTCCAGCGGCGGGCTTCGCGTCGCAGCTCAGCGGAACGCCGAGGTTCATTGACGAGATCTCGAAGGGTTGAGATGCGGTGGTCCAGCCCTGGCGGTTCAACGGTGACGGTCATGGGTCCAACAACGACATCGGAAGCGCCGGCCCCCTGACCACGATGCGGCGGGTTCGTCATGTTGCAGGACCCTCCTTCAGCCATCACTCAGCTACTGGCGACTTGGGAGCAGCCGACGCCCAGAAATCCACCGGCCCTGCTCCTCAAGCGCCATCTCGATGCTCATGTCCCATGCGGCGTAGGACTCCAGGATCGGATCGTCCAAGTCGTTCCTCGGTGGCCGCAGAGCACAGACTTCGCCGGCAGGAATCTTGCGGTCGGCACACGACTGCTTCGTCCCCTCCCAGATTTCTGCCTCATCGGGGACACCATTCGCGTCTTTGTCGGTGATCTTGAATTCCCATCTCGTCACGCCACCGTCACCCTCTTCCCATGGTCGGAGGACGCGAAGAACAACCCCACCTTCGGTCACCTTGATCGCGTTCTCGCAGTCGAGGGGCGCTCTCGACGGCCGCAGGGGAACTTGAACGAGTACGTGGGCTCCGGCCGTGACGACAACTCTTCAACAAACCGCTGATAGATACCCAGCCACTGCGGCTTCGAGCCCGTGGAGTAGCGGATCGCGTGCCTGCGACTGATTCGCTCCTCTGCCTTTTCAACTGTCGGCATGGGAGACTGGACGGCAACATCGGCCTCGACGATCTGCGAAACGCCGTGAACCTGATCGGTGACATGGTGAAGCCGCACCTCCGCTTGGTGGCGGGGAACGAGGTGGTCGACGCCGTTGCGGAGCCGAAAAGCGGGAGATGAGCTACTACTGGGCTACTGGCGTCGTCTCGGAGCAAAAAGAATCCCCCGGTCCTCTTGGATTTCTCCTCGAAGACCGGGGGCTTCTCATGGTCGGGGCGACTGGATTTGAACCAGCGACCACTTGCACCCCAAGCAAGTGCGCTACCCCCACAGGGCTTCGCATCATGTCCCACAGCTTCGCAGAACAGCGTTCGGATCTCGCCGGAGGCCGTCGCCACGTTGAGGGTGACGCCCGCTCCTCCGCCGACCTTCGTTTCCGATGATGCAGGAGAAGGCGTGTAGAGCAGCCGCTGCTCCGCTACACTGAACACACAAGCAGGAGGCACGGTGGCCCAGACCTCGGACATTGAGTGGACAGACGCGACGTGGAACCCCGTGCGCGGCTGCGTGAAGGTTAGCCCCGGCTGCAAGCACTGCTACGCGGAGACGTTCGCCGAACGCTTTCGAGGAGTCCGAGGACACCCGTTTGAGCAGGGGTTCGACCTCAAGCTGGTGCCGGAGAAGCTGCCAGAGCCGCTGCGGTGGAGGACGCCGAAGACCATCTTCGTGAACTCCATGAGCGACCTCTTCCAGACGGGGGTCGGCACGGACTACGTGACGGCGGTCGCACGGGTGATGGAGCAGGCGAACTGGCACACCTACCAAGTGCTGACGAAGCGATCCGAGCGGATGCTGGACCTCCTGACCGGCGAGCTTTCGTGGGCAGCCCAGTTGCCGCACGTCTGGTGGGGCGTCAGCGTCGAGAATCGGAAGCACGGCCTGCCCCGTGTGGAGCATCTCCGGCACACGAAGGCGCGGGTGCGGTTTCTCTCCATCGAGCCGCTGCTCGAAGACCTTGGTCCGCTGGACCTGCGCGGCATTGACTGGGTCATCGTCGGCGGCGAGAGCGGCGCCGGATGCAGGCCCATGAAGGAAGACTGGGTCGTTTCGATTCGCAACCAGTGCCTGAAGGCCGGCGTGCCTTTCTTCTTCAAGCAGTGGGGGGGCTTCCCGAAGAAGGCCGCAGGTAGGCTGCTCGGCGGGAAGACGTGGGACGACATGCCCATCCGGCCCGAGGTCGAGGTCCCCGCTGCGGGCGACCGAGAGATGCTGGTCGAGCGGGCAGCGACGGCGGCTGCCCAGTGGCGACCTGCGCGCAGTCGGGGACTCGCGCGTGCCCCGTAGGACTCGCTCCACGGCTACCGACCTACCCGAGGTCGGCCCGTGGGCACGGGACAAGCTCGACCGGCTGCGAAGTTACCTCAGCGCGTACACCACCATCCTGTCGAAGCAGGCTTGGGCGAAGACCGTGTACATCGACGCCTTCGCGGCTGCCGGAAGAGCCGCGCTCCGGGCCACCGAACCCGACGAGCAGGCGAAGCTGCCCATCGTTGATGACGCGCAGGCGTTGCTGGATGGTTCACCTCGCGTCGCGCTCGACATCGAGCCCCCATTCAACCAGTACGTGTTCATCGAGCAGAGCCCTGCGCGTCTTGCCCTTCTTCGTGAGTTGGAGCGCGAATACGCGGGCCGCCGACAGATTCGAGTCCACGAGGGCGACTGCAACGAGTACCTCACCAAGCACGTCGCTGCCCTCGGCCTGAAGAAGAAGGGCTGGCGCGGCGTGGTGTTCCTCGACCCATACGGGATGCAAGTGCCGTGGAGCACCATCGAGGCGCTGGCGAAGACCGGCGCGCTGGAGGTCTTCATCAACTTCCCGCTCGGTATGGCAATCCAGCGACTGCTGAAGACCAGCGCGTCCTTCAACGAGGCCGAGCGAAGAAAGCTCGACACGTACTTCGGTGACCCGAACTGGTTCGACGTCGTCTACCAAAGGCAGAACGCCGACATGTTCGGCGAGGTGAAGACCACGAAGGGCAAGGACGCCGCGCGCAAGCTGCTCGGCTGGTATCGGGCACGCCTCAAGCGCCACTTCGGTCACGTCAGCCCCGGCTACCTCGTGAAGAACTCGGTCGGCGGCGACCTGTACTACCTGCTTTTCGCGGGGCCGAACTCGACGGGAGCGAAGATCGCCAGCCATGTTCTCGGCGGCGGCATCCGCGTGTAACGGGCCGCGCTTGAGCCCGTCGGACGGTGATGAGACGGTGAGGCGTGACCAAGACGATGGTTGAGAGCGACCGGCTCTATCCGCCATCAAGCTTGACCACGCTGCGATCTACGACTGGGCTACTGGGCGGGCCGGAGCTGGGTTGCAGCAGCCGACTCGGGCACGGGCACCAGCATGCGCATGCCCGACTTCAGAACGACTTCGAGCATGACCTGTTGAACGAAGCCGCTTCGTTCAACCACCGGCTGCTGAGCGCCACCGACGACGCCGTCACCTTCCGCACCAAGGGCGACGCCACCGCCACGCTGCACGCTCTCGACTTCCTGCACCGCTTCCTCCAGCGCGTCCTGCCCTCCGGCTTCGTGAAGCTGCGCCACTACGGGCTGCTCGCCCGGGCGGCGGCTACGACGGGAACTCGTTTGAACGATCGCGTCTTGTTGTCGCGGGCGTGGCCGCGCTCACGCCCGAGGCAATGCACCCATCACCGCTCTGGTCCAAGATGGGGCGCGTCACGCACCGGGCGGGGACGGCTTACGGTGGCCGTCCGGAGAGCGCTTGTCAGCGACGGAGCGCTGGCTTAGGGCGGCGCTTCCGTGTCCACCGCCACCGCGCCTTCATCCGACGAGATCTTCGGTCACCCGAAGGGCCTCTTCATCTGCTTCATGACCGAGATGTGGGAGCGCTTCTCGTTCTACGGGATGAAGGCGCTGCTCTTCCTCTACCTGACCAAGTACCACCTGTTCGGCGACGGCCCCTCGTACGATCTCCTCGGCGCGTACGGCGGCCTCGTGTACGCGGTGCCGGTGATCGGCGGCCTGCTGGCGGACCGCTACCTCGGCATGCGCAAGGCGGTGGTGCTGGGCGGCCTGCTGCTGGTGCTGGGCCACGCCGGCATGGCGATCGAAGGCGTGCAGGCCCACGTGGAGAACGGCGTCACCGTCCGCGACAACGCCGCGCTGCAGGTCTTCTACTTTTCGCTGGCGTTGATCATCATGGGCGTGGGCTTCCTGAAGCCCAACATCTCCACCATCGTCGGCAAGCTGTACCCGGAGAACGACCCGCGCCGCGACTCGGGCTTCACCATCTTCTACGCGGGCATCAACCTGGGCGCGCTGTTCGCCAGCCTGGTGTGCGGGTACCTCGGCGAGACCTACGGCTGGAAGTACGGCTTCGGCGCGGCCGGCATCGGCATGCTGGCGGGCCTCGTCTTCTTCCTCTGGGGCCAGAAGTACCTTCACGGCCACGCCGAGCCGGCGAAGCCCGAGGCGCTCAAAGAGAAGGTGCTGGGGCCGATCGACCGCGAGCGCAGCATCTACCTGGGCGCGGTCCTGGGCGTGGGCATGGTGTGGCAGCTGATCCAGCGCACCTCGACGGTGCACGGCGCGATGCACTTCGTCGCCGTCGTCTTCCTGGGCTGGTTCATCTGGTTCGTCGCGACGAAGTGCACGAAGGTGGAGCGCGAGCAGATGGTGGCGCTGGTCGTCATCATCTTCGCGTGCCTGGTCTTCTTCACCCTCTACGAGCAGACCTACGGCAGCTGGGTGGCCTTCACCGACCGGCTGATGACCAAGCGCCTCATCATCTGGGACATGACCGCCGGCTCGCTCACCTTCCTCGGCGCGCTTTTCATCGTCGCGCTGTCGCCGGTCTTCGCGTGGCTGTGGCCGTGGCTCGAGAAGCGCGGGTGGAACCCGTCGAAGCCGGCGAAGAGCGCGCTGGGCCTCGCCATCGGCGGGCTGGGCTTCGTGCCGCTGTACCTCGCGGCGAAGGGCATCGACGGCACGGGCCTGGCCAGCGTGTGGTGGCTGGTCGCCGCGTACCTGGTGCTGGAGGTGGGCGAGATGTGCCTGTCGCCCATTGGCCTCGCCGCGGTGACGCAGCTCTCGGTGAAGCGCGTGGTGAGCCTGATGATGGGCGCGTGGTTCCTCGCCACCGCCTACTCCGAGGTGCTGGCCGCGGCCTTCGGCAAGCTGTCGTCCCTCGAGGTCCCCGAAGGCACCGCGCTCGATCCCGTCGCCGCCGCGGCGAAGTACGCCGACCTCTTCTGGCTGATGACGTGGATCGGCCTGGGCTCGGGCCTGGTGTTCTTGCTCATCACCCCGCGCGTGAAGCAGTGGATGCACGGGGTGAAGTAGGAAGCGTCTTCGCCGGGTGACATATCTCCGTGAGCCAGCTCACGCCTCGGAGGACCGATGAAGTAGGGCGACACCGCGAGAGTGTTCTGGTCGGGCCGAAATCAGGCGATCCACATTCCACGGCGGTACCGACGAGCGGTCGCCCAACCACGTCGAGTTCGAGGGTGCGCAGCAACTGGAGGCCCTCCTTCGAGAAGAGCCTCTCGCCAAGGCACAATCAGCCGCTGCGCCAGCGCGGCGAGGCCGAAGCGGCTCATCGAGGTGCGTCCTCCCCACTCAAGAGCAGTCGGCAGGGGAGCGCAGTGTGGCCCCGGTTCTGGCTGGAGGCCAGCACCCCCCTGCTGGCGGGGAATCGTCAGCGGCCGGCGCTGATGCTCCACGTCTGGTTGGTGCAGGAGTCGACGCCGAAGCAGCCGCACTGCGAGCCGGTGAAGGTGGCGGTGAAGGTGCCCACCCAGGTGTTGGGGCCGACGAAGGAGCCGGTGAGGCGGTACGTCTCGGTGCAGCCTCCGGGCAGGCTGATGACGTTGTTGAAGGAGCCCGAGGGGCAGGTGGTGGCGGCGCCCGAGAGGTTCCCCGGGCCCGTGGGGCCGGGCGTGACGGTGGCCCCGTTGGAGAGGAACTGGAACTGGTTGATGTTGAGGTTCACCAGGCCCAGGCAGCACCCGTAGGAGATGGTGCCTGCGTCCAGCGTGTACAGCCCGTTGGGATTGCACCCGGAGCAGCCGTTGTTGACGGTGCCGTCGCAGTCGTCGTCGACGGAGTTGCTGCAGTTCTCCGCGATGGGCAGCACCTCGCCGACGCAGGGGACGCTCCATCCTCCGGCGGAGCACGTCTGCGTGCCGTCGGCGCAGCGGCCAATGCCGCGCGTGGTCGGCGCGCCCGAGTAGCAGGTGCGGGTGAAGGAGTCGGTGACGCCGTTGCAGTCGTCGTCCAGGTTGTTGCAGGCCTCGGCGGTGGGCGCGCCCGGGGTGCAGGTGCCCGCGTCGCCGTTGAGGCAGGCGGCGGCGGTGCGGCGGCACTGGCCCACCCCACACGTCAAGTCGGGGATGTTGTCGTCCAGCGTGCCGTTGCAGTCGTCGTCGAGGCGGTTGCACGCCTCGCTCACCGGCGTGCCCGGAATGCAGGTGCCCGCCGCGCCGCCCACGCAGGCCGCCACGGTGCGCGCGCACTGCCCCACCCCGCAGGACAAGGTGCCCAGGCCGTCGTCGGCCGTCCCGTTGCAGTCGTCGTCGAAGGTGTTGCACGTCTCGGCCACCGGCGCGCCGGGGGCGCACACGCCCGCGTCTCCCAGCACGCACGCGGCGACGGTGCGCCGGCACTGCCCCACCCCGCAGGAGAGGGCGGACAGCCCGTCGTCGTTGATGCCGTTGCAGTCGTCGTCCGCCCCGTTGCACACCTCCGTCTCGGGCGTCCCCGGGGTGCAGGTGCCCGCGTCGCCGTTGACGCAGGCCGCGGCGGTGCGCCGGCACTGGCCCACCCCGCACACCAGGTCGAGGAGGCCGTCGTCCGCCACGCCGTCGCAGTCGTCGTCCGCCCCGTTGCACGTCTCGGTCAGCGGGTTGGTGGGCACGCAGGAGGTGAAGGTGCCTCCGGCGTCGGGGATGCACACCTGCAGGCCCGCGCAGGTGAAGGCGGTGCAGGCGCGCACCACGCCCTCGTCCGCCTGGCCGTTGCAGTCGTTGTCCAGGCCGTCGCATTGCTCCGGCACCGCGCCCACCGGGAAGCAGGGCGTCCACTGGCCGCCGTCCACGCCCGCGTCGGCGAGGCAGGCGCGCGCCCCGCTGCAGCCGAAGACGGTGCACACCTCGGAGATGCCGTCGTCCGAGACGCCGTTGCAGTCGTCGTCGGCGCCGTTGCAGGACTCCACAGCGGGGCGCACGCCGCCGTCGCAGCCGCCCCAGATGGAGTTGGTGCACACCCGCACGCCCGGCCGGCAGATGCCCACCGTGGTGCCGCAGGGCTGAGAGGCGCCGTTGATGCACTGGGGCGGGTTCAGCTCGTCCTGGTCGGCCACGTCGAGGCAGCCCGGGTCGTCCGGGAAGTCGATGAGGCCGTCGCTGTCGTTGTCCAGGCCATCCACGCAGGCCGCGGGCGGGTCGGGGAGGAGGCTCAAGTAGCGGACGCTGGCGTCCTCGTCGTCGCTGTGGGCTTCGAGGCGGCCGTCCTCTGCGCGGGGGCTGCGGGCGTAGGCGATGTCCACGGCCCTCGTCTCGCCGGGCCTCAAGGAGAGCGGCAGCGCAGGAGGCGTGACGGAGAAGTCGGGGTTGCCGGTGACGTCCACGCCCACCGCGTTCACCGTGAGGGTGGACAGGCCGACGTTCTTGAGGGCGGCGGGGCGGGTGACGAGGGGCTGGCTGGTGGGGCGAAAGTCCAGCGGGTCCGGGTCGAAGGCCAGCGCGGGGGCGATGGGGCCGCCGCGCAGGGTGGCGCGCACCTCGGGTTGCTCCGGGTCGTCGGTGGAGAGCAGCACCGTGGCCTCGTCGGAGCCGCGGCCCAGCGGAGAGAAGGTGACGAGGAGGTCCGCGGTGCCGGAGACGGGCACCTCCAGCGCGGTGGTGTCGAGGGCGAAGTCGGCGCTGCCGCTCTCCAGCGAGGCGGTGACGTGCAGCGGCGCGCGGCCGAGGTTGCTGACGGGGAGCGCGGCCTGCGTCGAGGTGAGCTCCTGCACCGGGCCGAAGTCGAGGACGGAGGACTCGAGGCGCACCACGGGCGTGTTGGTGACGACGCCGGGTCCGCGGCCAC
>JADLDB010000118.1 GCA_020846875.1 Myxococcales bacterium
TCAGGGCGCTCGCGGTGGACGGCGCCCCTTCGAGGTGGTCGAGTCGGCGCGTGAGCCCCACCACCTGCGAGCGCTGCGGCCAGCCGATGTTCCACCTGGCGCAGGTGTGTCCGCACTGCGGGGCGCGGCGGGCCGGCGCGCCGCCCGCAGAGGAAGCCGTGCCCAGGAAGGAGAAGCCGGCGCCGCTCTCCTTGAGCCCCGAGGAGGCGCGCGCGCTGCTGGCCGTCCAGGGCCCGGCGCAGGCCCCGAAGACGTCCCTGGTGGAGGTGGCGAAGGACCTGGTGTTGCCCCGCGCGGGCGCCTTCGAGTCCGTCACCTCGCTGCTGGCCGCGCCCCTCACCGTGGCCTCGGTGGCGGCGCTGGCGCTGGCGCTGTTGCGGGAGCGGCGGACGCGCCGGGAGGAGGGCATGCGCGGGGCCGCGCTCCTCGCCGTCCCCGCCACCGCCGCGCTCCTCGCCGTCCTCTTCTTCCAGCACGACGCAGGCGTCGGCTGGTACGTGGGGCTGGGCGGGTGCGGCGGCGCCTGGCTCCTCCGCTCGCTGGGCCGCGCGCGCGCGGACGGTGCGCTCCACGGGTGACGCGGGTGACAGCGCGGCGGGGCCAGCGATTTACTTTCGTAACGGCACCGAGTCGGGACAGGATGGGCGCAATGCTGCAACTCGTCCTCGTGCTCTCGCTGGCCCAGGCCCCAGCCACGGAGCCCGCGCCCACGGTGGCGCCGCCGCTGCCCGCGGCACAACCCGTGCTCACAGACGAGGGAGAAGCCGCCGAGGCCCCGCCGGAGGGCGTGCCCCCGGTGGACCTGGTCCCCACCGCCCCCGAAGACACCGCCGTCTCTCCGGAGGCGCTCAAGCGCAAGGCGTCAGGGCAGCCGTCGGTCACCAAGCGCGTGCTGCTGTCGGGCACGGCCAGCGTCGCGGCCAGCTTCGGAGGCATGGGGCTGGCGCTCGCCCTCACCGGCGCCAACCCCGCGCTGGACACCAACTTCGCGGTGGCGGCGCTGTCGCCCATCCTCATCGCCGGCGTGGGCTACGCCGTGCACTCGGCGCTGGGCGGACGGGGCGAGCCCATCCTCGCCTACCTGCTGGCGCTCTCCTTGATGGCCGGCGCCGCGGGGCTGGCCTCGGCCATCGACGGCACCAACCCGGCGACGCCCATCCTCACCACCCTCATCGGCACGCTGCCCGCGGCGGCCGGCGCCATCTTCGTGCTGGAGTTCACCACCAAGAAGTCCAGGCACGCGCCGCAGGTGGCGCTGCTGCCCACCGGCGTGTCCGCCGTCTTCTGAAGGGCGCTTTTCAGAAGCACGGCGTCTCGTAGGTGGCCGTCACCGTCGAGCCCGCCGGCGGCGCCGCGCCGGACGAGAAGACGATGGCGTTGGACGAGCCCCGGTACGTCCACCCGCCCACCACCACCCCGTCCACCCGCACGGTGATGGCCGAAGGGACGTCCGGCTGTGAGGTGAGCTGGTACTCCAGCCGCGGCTGCACGATGTTCTGCCCGATGGTGGCCAGGTCCGCCGCCCAGTTGGTAGTGCAGATGTCCGCCTGCACCCCGTTGGTGGTGCTGACCATCTCTGCGTAGCGCCCGGTGTCTGCGTAGGAGTCGAGGAAACAGGTGGGGCTCGGCAGGGAAAAGGGCCCCACCACGTTGACGGACACGAGCTCGGACTTCCCGCCCTTCGCCTGCCGATAGGCCGAGCGGTACGTCGCCACGGGGTTGGGGGACTGCTCGACGGCGTCCGTCACCAGGATGATCGCCAGCGAGGCGTCCTGGCGGAGAAAGCCGGCGTTGGCGCCGCTCAAGTTGGGCTGAGACAGGGCGCGCGAGGCCGCCTCGAAGGGCTCCTCAAGGCCGCTGCCCGAGGTGCCCACCAGCGCGTTCGCCGCGAAGGCCTGCCCCAGCGACGGCGTGGAGGACGTCAGCACCGCCGGCGTCCCCACCAGCCGTCCGCTGTTCTTGAAGATGTCCGTGGTGGTGACGCCGAGGTGGTAGTCGACGTTGCTCTGGTTGGCCGCGGCGATGAAGGACGCGAAGTTGCTCGCCAGCGACATCTGCTCGTCGCCCATGGAACACGAGTCGTCCACGACGAAGAGCACGTCCAGCTTCCCCCCGGCCGTCTGCGTCCAGGTGTCCGTGTGGGTGGACGACAGCGCCCCTTGCCCGGCCAGGTCCACTGACACGACGCGGGCCACGCCCCCTTCGCGAATGTCGAAGTCCAGCGCGCCGCTCGCCGGCCCGGTGGTGATGGGCGCGAAGGCCACCTGCACGGAGGCGGGCCCCACGCCGCTGTTCACCGCCAGGCCGCCCGAGGGGATGGTGGGGGTGGAGGTCAGCGCGAAGGGGCCGCCGGTGGGCCGGAAGGTGATGCGGTCGATGAAGAGCGGCACCCCGCAGGCGTTGTACGCGTGGAGCGGCTTGCTCCCGCTGCGGCAGCCCAGCCGCGTGGTGCCGAAGTCGAGCGCGTTGGGATCGAGCACCAGGCAGTTCGCCACCCGCATCTCCGTGGGGATGAGGACGGGCGGGTCGCGGCCCGCCTGCACCCGCAAGAAGCCCCGCGCGGTGGCACCGTAGGGCAGCGCGGGGTCCGCCGTGGCCCGGAGCTTCACCAGGCCCGTGTCGCCCGCCTCCATCACCACGGGGAGGGGCGAGTCGGGCAGCGAGAAGGTGGACGCCGAGCCGGGCGCGAGGTCGACCGCCACCAGGCACCCGAAGGTGCTCGGCCCGGCGGTGATGGTCATGGTGCGCTCGAAGCTGGCCCCCCGGGGGATGTCGCCCATCGGGAGGTTGCCCGGCGCCAGGCTCAACTCACAGGTGCCTGGCTCCCTCGGGTTGGCCGAGACGCGCACGCCCGCCAGCGGCTGGAGCGGGTCGTTCGAGTAGACGAACAGGTCCGCTTCCTTCCGGCCCTCGGTGGTCGCGGTGAGCCGCACGTCGAAATCGAGCGCGTTGAGGCCGCTGATCGCCGGCAGGCCCACCGCGGGATCGTACCCGGCCGGCGTCACCACCTCGAAGTCCGTCACCTTCGTCGCCGCCGACGTGGGGACGATGGCCACCCAGGGCAGCCGGCCGTCGACACCGAGGCGCAGGTTGTTCGACGTGTCCCCCGGAGCGGCCGGGGGCGCGCCCACGTTCTGCACCGAGAGGCGCCGCGAGGTGGCGACGTTGAGGGGCACGCTGCCGAAGGCGAGGCTGGGAGCCGGAGCGAGGCGGATGCGGGGCGCGCCGCCGACGCAGGTCATCGGCACGCGGGCGGACAGTGTCTCCACGGTGGAAACGTCGAAGCTCAGCACGCCCTCCACGCGGCCCAGGGCGGACGGCGCACAGGCGACGGTGAGGACGGCCGAGCCCCGCGCCGGCACTTCGACAGGCACCGGGTCCACCAGGGAGAAGGCCGCGCCTTCCGCCAGCACGCCCTGTAGCCCCAGAGGCGCGCCGCTGCCGTTGACGACGGTGACGGTGCGCTTGACGGGCACCCCCAGCGGCACGCGGCCGAAGTCAACCAGCGACGGAGTCCAGCTGATCGCCTGGCTCGAGCCCACTCCGGTGAGGACGGTGGTGCCCTCGGCGCAGGTGGCGGCGCGCCGGACGCGCAGGGTGGCGTGGTAGGCGCGCTCCTCCAGCGGCCCAAAGCTGACTGGCACCGCCACCCGCTGGCCGGGGTTCACCTCGAAGGGGCCGGCTGAGGGCAGCGCGAAGGCGAGTGGGTCGTCCCCCTCGACGGCGGACACCTCGGTGCTGGCCGGAAAGGGCCTGCCGTTCTCCAGCAGCAGCGGCAGGGTGACGTGCTGGCCCAGCGGCACCTGGCCGAAGTCGAGGACGGCCGGCACGTAGCAGTCGCGCGCCACGGCGACGGCCACCAGCGTCACCGCCGCCTGCTCCTCGCCCGGGCGGCCGCCGCTCACCTGGACTCGGAAGTCGGCGCGGTGCTCGACGGTGGCCTTCGTGACGTCGGCGTCCGTGGGCGGAGCGAAGTGGGCGCTCAGCGTCACCTCGCCGTCTCGGGGAATCACCCGGCCCGCGGCGTCGTCGAGGGTGAGGGCGTCGCTGCCGCCCTCGCGGCTGACGGAGACGATGGTCAACGCCGCCACGCCGATGTTCCGCAGCCGCACCTGGCCGTCGCCGCGCTCGTCCATCACCACCGGATCGAGCGTGAGGAGCGCTTCCCGCGTCAGCGACTCGCGCGCCGGGCCAGCGACCACCACCACCAGCTCGCCCGCCTGCCCGGTGAGGCCGCCGCCGCGATCGCAGCCGCAGGAGAAGCCACCCAGGGTGAGCGCCAACAGCAGGGCCTGCAGGGCAGCGCGCATGAGCCGTAGTCTGCTGGGAAGGAGCGCGCCCCACAACGGCGTCGACGCTCCCGAGGTGGGGTGTCAGACTACCTGTGGCATGGCGCGGTGGTGGCGACAGTGGGCCCTGGCGGCGAGCGTGGCGGCGCTGGCTGCCACCACGGCTTGCCAGAATCCCTGCGCCGGGTGCGCGGGCTGCTGCGACCAGGGCGCCTGCTTTGCGGGCAACACCCGGAGCGCCTGCGGCAGCGGCGGCGTGGCGTGCGCGGTGTGCCGCGCGGGGGACCGCTGCCTGGCGGGCGAGTGCGGACCGGCGCCCGACGCGGGGCCCACCGACGGCGGAGTCCGCCCTCGCCTCTGCGGGTGTGTCACCGGCTGCTGCCGTGAGGACGGCGGGTGCGCGCCGGGCAACCGGCCGGAGACGTGCGGAAGAAACGGGCGCTTCTGCGTCACCTGCGACGCGGGCCTGGGCTGCCCCACCGGCGTGTGCGAGGGCGAGACCCGGTGCTACGGGTGCGTGGACGCGCTGGGCCTGTGTCGCGACGGCACGGCGCCGACCTCCTGCGGAAGCGGCGGGGCGCCCTGCCAGGCCTGCATCGGCACCGACGTCTGCGCCCTCGGGCAGTGCCAGGGCACCTCGTCCTGCGGGCAGACGAACTGCGCCACCGGCTGCTGCGCGGCCACCAACATCTGTGTGCCGCCCAGCCCCGGCCAATGTGGCACCGGCGGCAGGCCCTGCGTCGCCTGTCCCGACGGCGGGAGCTGCGTGGGCGGCGCCTGCCAGTGACGGCGACCTGGAGCTGGCCGACTTCAACGGCGACGGGAAGCTGGCGGCTGGGGCTGCTCGTCAACCGCCTGGAACCAGAGGTCTTGCCAGGCCTGAATGCACGAGTTAGTGTTGTGTTGACTCTTTCAAGGGAGCCAACACTTGATTCACTACCTCAAGGCAGCGCCGACGACGTGGGTCATGCAGTTCAAGGGGAGCGCGCTCAAGCGCGAGGGGGCGGGGCTGTCCTTCTTCTACTGGGCGCCCACCACCACGCTGGTGCAGGTGCCGCTGGCGAGCGCGGACGTGCCCTTCGCCTTCACCGAGGCGACGGCCGACTTCCAGACGGTCACCATTCAGGGGCAGCTGACGTTCCGGGTGGCGGAGCCGAAGAAGCTGGCGGCGCTGCTGGACTACTCGGTGACGTCTTCGGGCGGGTGGAGGACGGACGATCCCCAGAAGGTGCCCGAGCGCCTGGTGCACACCGCGCAGGTGCTGACGCGGGCGGTGACGCAGCGCTACACGCTGAAGGAGGCGCTCACGTCGAGTGAGGCGCTGGTGGCCCAGGTGCTGGCGGGGCTGAAGGCGACGGCGGCGGTGCAGATGCTGGGGCTGGAGGTGCTGTCCCTGTCGGTGCTGTCGGTGCGGCCGACGCCGGAGATGGCGCGGGCGCTGGAGGCGGAGGCGCGCGAGGCCCTGCAGCGCAAGAGCGACGAAGCCATCCACGAGCGGCGGAAGGCGGCGGTGGAGCAGGAGCGCCGCATCAAGGAGTCGGAGCTGCAGACGGAGGTGATGGTGGAGGAGCAGCGCCGCCACATCCAGGAGACGAAGCTGGCCGCCGACATCCACCTGGAGAAGGAGCGCGAGCAATTGGTGGCGCTGTGGGCGGCCAACGAGAAGACGAGCGCCGACGCGCAGGCCTACGCGCTGGAAGCGAAGCTCACGCCGGTGAAGGCGCTGGACTGGAAGGTGCTGACGGCGCTGTCGGCGGCGGGGATGGACCCGGCCGCGTCCATCGCGGTGGCCTTCCGCGAGCTGGCGGAGAACGCGCAGCGCATCGGCGAGCTGAACGTGAGCCCGGACCTGTTGCGCTCGCTGCTCCCGTCCTCCGCGCCGAGGAAGTGACGTCATGTTCGACAAGCTGGTGCTGGTCACCCGGAAGACGCGGCTCGACGGGCTGCTGGCGCGCTTCAACACCGCGGGCAACGCGAAGTTCTACCTCTCGCAGGCGGGCCTGGACTTCGAGGACTACCAACGGGAGCACGACACCTACGCGAAGAGCCTGGAGAAGACGCGCGGCGCGCTGGAGTCCTTCGGCCTCAAGCTGCAGGTGCTCGAGCGCGCGGTGGCGCCCACCTACCTCTTCGCGCCGTCGGACGTGGTGGTGGCGCTGGGGCAGGACGGGCTGGTGGCGAACGTGGCCAAGTACGTGGGCGCCCAGCCGCTCGTCGGGGTGAACCCGGACCCGGAGCGCTTCGACGGGGTGCTGCTCCCCTTCCGGGTGGACCAGGCGAAGCGCGCGGTGGACGCGACGGTGACGGGACGGGCGAAGGTGCGGGAGGTGACGCTGGCCGAAGCGGCGCTGTCCGACGGGCAGAAGCTGCTCGCCTTCAACGACCTCTTCGTGGGCGCGCGCACGCACGTCTCGGCGCACTACCGGCTGCGGGTGCTGGGGCCGCGCGAGGGGAAGGTGAAGGGCCCGAAGTCCTCGGCGGCTCCCTGGGTGCGGCACTCGTCCAGCGGCGTCATCGTCTCCACCGGCGCGGGCTCGACGGGCTGGTTGTCCAGCGTGTGCGCGATGGCGGCGGCGGTGGCGGGCGCGCTGGGCGGCAAGGCGGGCGAGCCGGTGCGCCTCGGGTGGGAGGACCCACGGCTGTTCTACGTGGTGCGCGAGCCCTTCGCCTCGAAGCACTCCAGCGCGGCGCACGCCGTCGGCTTCCTCGAGGCGGGGACGAAGCTGGAGCTCGAGTCGTTGATGCCGTCGGGCGGCGTCATCTTCTCGGACGGGGTGGAGGACGACGCGCTGTCGTTCACCTCGGGCCTGGTGGCGCGCATCGGGCCTTCGGCGCAGCGGGCGCGGCTGGTCGTCTCGTGAACGAACGGCCCATCACTCAAAGGGCCAGCCCGAAGTGAGCCAGCCCGCTTGGCGCGGCGCCGACGCGTGGTAGATGCGTCCCCGCGATGCGTCCCCTCGTTCCCTTCCTCGCCGCGCTCGGCCTGTCCTGCGCGACCACCCCCACGCCCTCCCCCGCCCCCGACATGACCGCTCCCAAGCTGACCCAGGCGCCCCGCGCGGCGAGCCTCATCTCGTCCAACGCCGCCGACTTCACGAAGGCCTGCGACGAGGTGCTCCACCGCGCGAAGGCCGCCATCGCGGAACTCAAGGCCCTGCCGCCCGGCAGCGACGCGAAGAAGCTGGCGCTGTACGACGACGCCACCACCGCGCTGTCCAACATGGGCGCGCGCAGCGGGCTGGCCCGCGAGGTGCAACCCGACGCCGCGGTGCGAGAGGCCGCCGAGGCCTGTGAGCAGCGCCTCGAGGCGTACGCGGTGGAGCTGGCCCAGGACCGCGGGGTGTACGACGCGCTCTCCAGAGTCGACGCCCAGGCCTTCGACGCCGTCACCGGCTTCTGGCTCTTCAAGACGCTGCGCGAGTTCCGCCGCGCCGGCGTGGACCGCGACGACGCCACCCGCGCGCGGGTGAAGGCGCTCAACGAGGACCTGGTGAAGGTAGGCCAGGCCTTCGGCCGCAACATCCGCGACGACGTGCGCACCGTCTTCGCCACGCCCGCCGAATTGGAAGGGCTGCCCGCGGACTGGCTCGAGGCCCACCCGCCCAACGGCCAGGGCCAGGTGGCCGTCACCACCAACACGCCCGACTACCTGCCCGTCATGCTGTACGCGAAGTCCGGCAAGGTGCGCGAGGCGCTGTGGCGCGCCTACCGGAACCGCGCCTACCCGGCGAACGAGGCCGTGCTGAAGGACCTGCTGACGAGGCGCTACGAGCTGGCGAAGCTGCTCGGCTACGACTCGTGGGCGGCCTACGCCACCGAGACCAAGATGGTGAAGACTGCCCAGGCCGCGGCCGACTTCATCACCCAGGGTGAGAAGGCCACCCGCGCCCGCGCCGAGGCCGACATGGCGCTGCTCCTCGAGCGCAAGAAGAAGGACGCGCCCAACGCCACCTCCGTCGAGCCGTGGGAGCACCAATTCTACGAGGACCGGGTGAAGGCCGAGAAGTTCGGCTTCGACTCCCAGGCGATGCGCCCGTACTTCGAGTACGGCCGGGTGAAGCAGGGCGTGATGGACGTGACGGCGAAGCTGTTCGGCGTGCGCTACGTGCGCGTCACCGACGCCGCCGTGTGGCACCCGGACGTGGAGACGTTCGACCTCTACGAAGGCGAGGCGCTGTTGGGCCGCATCCACCTCGACATGCACCCGCGCGACGGCAAGTACAAGCACGCCGCCGAGTTCGGGATGACGGTGGGCCGCGCCAGCCGCGAGCTGCCCGAGGCCTCGCTGGTCTGCAACTTCCCCCGCCCCGGGGACTTGATGCAGCACTCCGAGGTGGAGACCTTCTTCCACGAGTTCGGACACCTGCTGCATGAGATCTTCGCCGGCCGGCAGGCGTGGGGCGGCATCTCCGGCATCCGCACCGAGTGGGACTTCGTGGAGGTACCGTCCATGCTGCTCCAGGAGTGGCCGCTGGACGGCGAGGTGCTCTCGTCCTTCGCGCGGCACCACCAGTCCAACCAGCCCATGCCCGCCTCGCTGGTGCAGCAGATGAAGACGGCGCGCGAGTTCGGCATCGGGCTGGACACCCGGCGGCAGTTCTTCCTCTCCGCGGTCAGCCTGTCCTTCCACGACAGGGCGCCTGGCTTCGACCCGGTGGCGCAGCTCAAGGCCGAGCAGCAGCGCTTCCTGCCCTTCCGTCGCGAGTGGGTGGACGGCACCCACTTCGAGCTCGGCTTCGGCCACCTCGATGGGTACTCCGCCGCCTACTACACGTACCAGTGGAGCACCGTCATCGCGAAGGACCTGCTGACGCGCTTCAAGGCGAAGTCGATGCTGGACGGCAGCGTGGCCACCGAGTACCGCAGGACGGTGCTGGAGCCGGGCGGCTCGCAGGAGGCCGGCGCGCTGGTGGAGAAGTTCCTCGGGCGGCCCTACGCCTTCAACGCCTTCCAGGCCTGGCTCGACGGGAAGTGACGCGCGTACCGGGCTGAGGCCCGCGGCCCGCGCTAGAGTCCGCGGGGGGCCCATGCGCTTCAAGGGAAAATGTCCGTCGTGCGGGGAGAAGGTCTCTCCCGAGGACTTCTTGTGCCCCAACTGCGAGCTGATCCTCGACCCCTCCAAGCTGCCGGCGAAGCCGCCGTCTTCCGTCACCGACGTGTCGGTGGTGCGCCGGCTGATGGAGCTGCCCCAGCGCGGGCTGCCCTCTGCCCAGCCGTCGAAGGCGCCGGAGCCCCCGTCTGCCGACGCGACGCGCATCATGGCGCTGCCGCCCGAGGTGAACGGCGTGCCCATCGTGGTGGCGTCGCTGACGAAGAAGGCGATGGCGCTCTCCGACATGGAAGCCTTCATCGTCTCCCTCATCGACGGGGCGAGCGAGGCGCCGGCCCTGGCGAAGAAGGCGGGCATCGGCGAGCTGGAGCTGCGCGTCGTGCTGCACTCGCTGCACACAAAGAGGGTGGTGGACTTCGCCGACGAGCCGCTCGCCGACGAGCCGCTGCCGCCCGCCTCGCCCGAGGCCCCGCCGCCCCCCACCGAGGACGAGCCGCTGGCGATGGCGCCGCCCTCCCGCCACGACGCCGACGTGCCGTCCGTCATCGTGGAGGGGACGCTGCTGGCCGACGCCACTCCGCCGCCCCGGCGCGCCGGCCGCCAGGCGCCGCCTGAGCCCGACGCCACGCCTCCTCCGCCGGAGGTGCGGGGCGCGCCCGAGCCTGACGCGACTCCACCGCCGCGCGCGCGGGCCCGGGGCGCCATTCCCCCTCCCGACGCCACGCCGCCGGCCCCACCCACGCCGCCCCCGGGCCTCGCTGCTCCAGACGCCACGCCGCCCCCCGCGTCGCGTCAGGGACGCGGCGCCGCCCGGCCGTTGCCTCCCCCTCCCGCCGGGAAGCTGACTGACACTCCCGAGGCTGCCGGGCCCCCCTCGCGCGCGGCGGGAGGGGCCAGACCTGGTCGCGCCGCCTCTCCGCCTGCGGTTGTCCAGACCGCGCGAGCGACGGCGCCCCCAAAGCGCCGCGCTCCACCGGAGCCTCCCTCGCGCGCGGGCAGCGCCGCGCCACCGCCGGCTCCTCGCGAAGACGACGCACCGTCGGGCCGCGCAGACACCACCGCGCCTCCTCCTCCCCCCGACGACGCACGACTGGCTCCCGCGGGACGCTCCGGGCACCGTCCGCTTCCCGCCAGGGACGGCGCACGGGCCACTCCACCCCGAGGGCGCGCCGCGCCGCCACCGCCTCCGCACGACGCCTCCGCCAGCCTGCCGCGAAGACGGAGCGCCCCGCCGCCTCCTCGCGACAACGACGACGGCGCCCCGCCTCCTGGAGCGCGTGCAACTCCGCCCCCTCCGCCAGGCGCCCACCGTACGAGCACCGCACCGCTCGCGGACCTCTTCGCCGACGACGCCCCCGCGCGGCCGGCCGAGGACGCGCGCCCCCCTCCCGCAGTGGGTGACGACGGCGAGGTGATGCCGCCACCTGGGGGAGAAGAGCCGCCGCCACCGCCGGAGCAGCCGGCCGCCGAAGCCCCGCCTCCGCCGCCGCGCGTGGAGCGCACCGATCCCCGCATCGCCTACGGCAGCCGCGTCAACCGCAAAGTGCTGGACGCCTTGAAGCAGGTGAAGCGGCGCCACCACGCCGCCGAGGCGCCCCCTCCCCCCGCCGACCCTCAGGCCCCGCCCGTCAACGTCGCCGATGTGCACGCCGAGCCGTCGATCCAGGTGGCCCTGCGCATGGAGCAAGGGGGCCGCTTCAACGAAGCCATCCGCTTCCTCGAGAACGCCATCGCGAAGAGCCCGGACGCCCCGTCGCTCTACAACCGCCTGGCCATCATCCTGATGCGCGAGCGCGCCGACTACCGCCGCGCCGAGACGCTGATGCGCAAGGCCGTGGAGCTGGATCCGGAGAACCGGGTGTACTCGATGAACCTGACCCAGGTGCTGTCCCGCGCGGCCATCAAGCTGCAGAAGCGGTGAGGCGGAACCTCACGCCTCGTCCATCAGCCAGTCCACCAGCGGGCAGTAGGGATCCGTCGGCACGTCCGCGTCGTCCACCAGGGCCAGCTGGGGCCGCTTGCGCTCCAGGCGGGTGGCGCGATCGCGCCCCTCGTCGTCCAGGGGCTGCGGCGGGGCCGGCGTCACCGCCACCAGCACCGGAGGGGGCGGCCGGAGCTCGGCGGTGACGACGTCCAGCTCGGCCAGCACCGCCGGATCGCGCGGAGACAACTGCTGCGCGCAGTGGAGCGCCGCCTTCGCGCGCGAGAAGTGGCCCGCCTTGCGCAGGAGCTTCGCGCTCATCCGGTAGGAGGACACGGCGAGGTCGAAGCGCCCCAGCTTCCGCGAGAGCTCCGCGTGCTGCATCCAGAGGTTGGAATCCGCCGCGTCGCGCTGGAGGTGCTCGTGCAGCACCCGCGCGGCGGCGTCCAGCTTGCCCTTCAGCGTCAGCGCGTGCGCCAGGTCCTTCACCTCCCGGGGGCTGGTGACCGGCTTCGGACGGGACGTCGCGGCGCGCACGGCCGGCTGCGGTGCAAGAGGAGATCCGCCGGGGTGCCTCAGGAGTCCTCGCCAGTTGCATGTCAGCCGGCCGGCATGGAGCGCGCGTGCCCTCCCCGGTTGCCACCTCCCGTGCACAGGCCTTCAGCGGAGGCGGAGGTAGGTCCAGTCCACCGCGAGCGCCCCCAGCCAGGGGCGCGTCCAGTCGAGGCCTTCCTCGGCGAACCGGGCGGCGACGGCGGACCGCCAGTCGGCTTGAGCCTGGCGCGCGCGCACCAGCGCCTCGGCGAGGAGGCGGCAGCGCTGCGCCCCGTAGCTCTCCTCATCGCCCGGCGGGGACTCGGCACAAGACAGCCCCGGCGCCAGCCGCCAGGTCATGGGCGGTGAGGCGGCGCGGAAGGCCGAGCGGTGGCGGCGGCGGAAGGCGAGGCACCACCGCGCCACCAACCGGTAGTCGCGCGCGTCGACGTAGAGGAGCGCCGTGTCGCGCCGGCAGTAGTGCGCGGGCTCGTTCCCCACCTTCGCCTCGAAGCGCGCGCGGCGCAGGGACGGGTGCGACACCAGCCCCTCCAGCAGCGCGGGGGCGGCGCGCGGCGCGACGTTGAGGTACAGCTTGAGGTGCGGCTCGCCGGGCTCCAGGCGGCCGGCCCGCGACACCACCGTGAAGAAGCCGGGGATGGCGGACTCCCTCGCGCACGGGACGCGCACCGCGACGCGCTGGCCCTCACGAGTCGGGCGCGGCCACAGGCCGGTTTGGTCCGTCACCCACAGGCGCAGGCCGTCGCGCTCCACGAAGGCGCCGGCCCGGGTCCGCCGCGCCACACGAAAGCCGGCTTCCCACGTCTGCGCCTCACCCACGCGCGCCAGGAGCTCCGCGACGAAGGCGGCGTCACCGGCGAGGTCCTCTCGCGGGCGCCCGGGCTCGCGCCAGCCGATGAAGTAGCGCTGGTAGAGCCACTCGGAGAGGACCGGCGTCAGCTCGTCCGGCGTGCGCCGCCGGGGCCAGCGCAGGCGGGCGACGAGTGACGCGAGGGCGCGCTCGTGCGGCGGCTGGCCGGCTCCGCTCGCCCTTGACGACGAGACGGTGAGGTTGATCGCCTGAGGAGAACCTCGTCGACCGGAGCTTCTCGTCACTCGGCCCACCCGCCCGCCCCCTTCTCGCTGTCTCGACTTCCTGCCGACGCCTCAACCCAGGAAAGCTCTGGGGCGAGGCCCACGCGGCCCGTACGCACCAGGGTCCGTGCGGGCGTCACGTCGCGCCACCCAGCAGCACGCGCGCCTGCGCCGCCGGCGAGCGCAACAGGGCCAGGGCCGCCTCCAGCACCCACTCCCCGTGCTGCCCCAGCGCCCCGTCGTGGTGGGCCAGGGTGAAGACGCGTCGGAGCAGCGCCTCGCCCAGCCACGCCGCCACCCGGGTGTTGAGCCGCCGCGGGCGCAGGCCTCGTTGCCGCGCAGTCTCGGCTTCCCAGCCCCGCAGCAGCGCGCGCGCGTGCCCCCGGAGCGCTCGCCAGGAGAGGCGCTCCCCCTGGTCCCTCGGCGCCACGTACGCGGCGAAGTCGTCCGCCAGCAGCATGCCCAGGTCCCGCGAGGGATCGCCCAGGCCGCTCTGCTCCCAGTCGAGGAAGGCCACCCCGCGCCGGGTGACCAGCACGTTGGGCTGGCGGAGATCGCCGTGCACGAAGCCGCTCGTCCGAGGCGTCTCCGTCTCGAGCAGCCACACCAGCCGCTGGGTGGCGCGCGCGTCGGCCTGGACCCGCTGCGCCAACCCGAGCCCCGCCGGCCCCAGCGAGGCGTACAACTGGGGGCTGGTCCACACCAGGCGCTCGCCCACGTCGCCCACCACCACGCGGTGCGGCAGCACCACCTTCGCCCCGTGGTGCACGCGCGCCAGCGCCCTCCCCACGGCCTCGTCGATGCGCGCCCCGCGCCGGCGGCGGTGGACGTACAGCGTCCGGCCTCTCAGCCACTCCAGCGCCACGGCGCCCGGGGCGTGGTGGAGGACGCGCGGCACGAGGACGTCTGGGCCGAGCGCCGGGTGGAGCGCCAGGAGCGCCTCGGCTTCCGCGTCGACGCCGGGATCGCCCCGCACCGACACCTTCAGGTAGACGCGCCGCGCGCCGTCCTTGCACACCAGCCCGGGGTGCCGCGCGCCGAGGACGGGCCCGTGGGAGTCGTCGGGCGTGAGGTTCCACCGCCCCAGCCAGGGGCGCAGCGGCGCGGCCACGGACTTGAGGCGCGGGCTCACCAGCGACGCACGTTCAACCCAGGTACGCCTTCAGCTCAGGGCGACCGCGCGGACTTGAGCGGAATCGACGCCAGCGGCTCCTCCGGGCGCACGGACTTGAGGGGCTGCGGCGGCGTGGGCCGAATCGACTTGAGCGGCTCGCTGCGGGGCGGCGGCGGGTGCGGCGCGATGGACTTGAGCGGCGCTGTCCTCCCGGGCTTCGGGCGAATCGACTTGAGCGGCTCGCTGCGCGGCGGGGGCGGGTGCGGCGCGATGGACTTGAGCGGCGCCGTTCTGCCGGGCGGCGTGGGCCGAATCGACTTGAGCGGCTCGCTGCGCGGGGGCGGGTGCGGCGCGATGGACTTGAGCGGCGCCGTCTTGCCGGGCGCCGGGCGAATCGACTTGAGCGGCTCCTCAGGGCGCGGCTGCGGCGGCGTGGGCCGAATCGACTTGAGCGGCGAGGACTTCGGCGCCCACGGGTTGGCGCTGGTGAGCGGTCCGCTGCGCGGCGGCGGGTGCGGCGGGATGGACTTGAGCGGCGCCGTCCTCCCGGGCTTCGGGCGAATCGACTTGAGCGGGCCGAACGGATTGGCGCTGGTCAACGGCTTCGGAATACGCGGCATGAATCCTCCCCGGGTTGACGGGAATAACACCGAGGAGGGGGGGCTTGCGCAAGGCCGTCGCCAACTTTGTCACGGGCAGGCCTCGACGGAGTCGGGCGCAAATCCCCACGCGCCCGCTGCGATTCCGGTAAGGGGCCAGCGTGTCGCTCGCCCTGCCTCCCGACTTCGCCGCGCTCGGTCTCGCCGACTCCACCCTGAAGGTCCTCTCGCAGGTGGGCTACCAACACCCCACGCCCATCCAGCAGCGGGCCATCCCTCCCGCGCTCGAGGGGAAGGACGTCATCGGGCTGGCGGCGACGGGCACCGGCAAGACGGCGGCCTTCCTGCTGCCCATGGTGCAGCGCCTCGAAGGGAAGCCGGGCCTCACCGCGCTGGTGCTGGCCCCCACCCGCGAGCTCGCGCTGCAGATCTCCGAGCACGCGGTGCGCTTCGGCCGTGCCCACCACCTGCGGGTGGCCACCGTCATCGGCGGCGTGGGAATGCAGCCGCAGGTGGACGCGCTCAAGCACTGCCAGTTGCTCATCGCCACGCCCGGGCGGCTCGTCGACCACCTGCAGCAGGGCACCGCGCGGCTCGACGGCGTGCAGGTGCTGGTGCTGGACGAGGCCGACCGGATGCTGGACATGGGCTTCAAGCCGCAGTTGACGCGCATCCTCGCGCGGGTGCCGAAGAAGCGGCAGACGCTGCTCTTCTCCGCGACCATGGCCGGCGAGGTGGCCGACTTCGCGCGCGCGCACCTGCACCACCCGGTGCGCGTCGACGTGGTGCCCAGCGGCACGACGGCGGAGCGCGCCACGCAGTGCGCGTTCGAGGTGCCGCAGCAGGAGAAGACGGCGCTGCTCCTGGCGCTCCTGGCGCGCGGGGAAGAGAGCACGCTGGTCTTCACCCGCACCAAGCGGCGGGCCGACAAGCTGATGAAGGCGCTCCGGCGCGAAGGCCACCAGGTGGAGCGCATCCACGCCGACAGGAGCCAGGCGCAGCGGCAGCACGCGCTCGACGGCTTCAAGTCGGGCCGCTACCGGGTGCTGGTGGCCACCGACATCGCCGCGCGGGGCATCGACGTGGCCGACATCGGGCACGTGGTGAACTTCGATCTCCCCCACGTCGCCGAGGACTACGTGCACCGCATCGGCCGCACCGCCCGCGCCTCGGCGTCGGGCCACGCGTCGGCCTTCTGCGCGCCCGAGGAGGCGCCGCTGCTTCGCGACATCGAGAAGCTGACCCGCGCCCGCGTGCCCCGCGAGGAGGTGCCGCGCGGCGACGAGGTCTTCGTCAAGGCGCTGTCGGCCGAGCGCGCCCGCCAGGCGGATCCCGGCCCCCGCCCGCACGGCCACGGCCAGCCGCAGCGCCCGGCGGGGCAGCAGCCGGGCCGGCACGCGCGCACGCACCAGAAGAAGCCGAAGCCGCAAGGCGCGCAGCAGGGCCACGGACACGAAGCGCCGAAGGGCGTGGTGGTGTACCGGAGCCGGCCTTCTCGCCGGCGCTGAGCCACTGGAGTGGCCTCGAATCACTCGGCCCCTGCTGGGCGGCGTAGCCTCGCCGCGCCGCTCGCAACTGCTTGCCCGCGCGGCGCGATTCGCGTCTTCTGCGCACCGCCATGAGCCCCCTGCCTCCCGCCTCAGGAAAGCGCGTCATCGTCGATCTCCAGGAGCTGCGCCGCCTCACCTCCGACGAGCACGGCGGCGCCCAGCGCGTCGCCTGGGGCCCCACCTGGCGCAAGGCGCGCGAGTGGTTCCAGGGGAAGCTGAAGGACGAGCTCAACCTGTCCACCTCGCGCGACGGCGCGGGCAACCTGTGGGCCACGCTGCCGGGCAGGTCGAAGAAGAGCCTCGTCATCGGCAGCCACCTCGACTCGGTGCCCTCGGGCGGCTGGCTGGACGGCGCGCTGGGAGTGGTGGCGGGCCTCGAGGTGCTGCGGCGCCACCAGGCGGGTGGCCAGCCGCCGGTGACGCTGCACCTGGTGGACTGGGCCGACGAGGAAGGCGCGCGCTTCGGCCGCAGCCTCGCTGGCTCCGCCGCCTCCGCGGGCGCGCTCGACCCCGACAAGGAGCTCGCCCACCTCGTCGACCGCAACGGCGTGAAGCTGCCCGACGCGCTCAAAGAGAACGGCGTCACCCTCGCCGGGATGAAGACGGCGAAGGCCACCTTCGACGCGCTCTCCTGCCAGGGCTACCTCGAGCTGCACATCGAGCAGGGCCCGGTGCTGGAGTCCTTGAAGAAGCCCACCGGCGTGGTGCTGGGCACCATGGGCGTCGAGCGCCACCAGCTCCGCTTCCAGGGCCAGGCCGCGCACTCCGGCGCCGCGCCGCTTCACCTGCGCAAGGACGCCTTCCTCGCCGCCGCGCAGTTCGCGCTGGCCTGCCGCGACATCGCGCAGAAGCACTCCGGTAGGACGCCGCGCTCCCGGGTGGTGGCCACCTGCGGCGTGGTGAAGGTGGAGCCCAACTTCGTCACCGCGGTGCCGGGCTCGGCCGAGATCTCCATCGACCTGCGCGCGCTCGACGGGAAGGTGCTGAAGCGCATGCTGGCCGAGGCCCAAGCGGCGTCGAAGAGAGCGGCGAAGGAGCACCAGGTGACGGTGGCGTGGAGCCCGCTGCTCCACATCACGCCGCGGCCCTTCGACGAGACGTTGATGGGCTTCGCGCGGGAAGCGGTGAAGGCCGCCACGGGCACGGCGCCGGAGCTGCCGTCCGGGCCCTTGCACGACGCGTCGGAGATGGCGGGCGTGGTGCCCACCGCGATGATCTTCGCGCAGTCCTCGCCGGGCATCTCGCACACCCGCATCGAGGACACGCCGCTGCCGGCGTTGGACAAGTCCATCCGCGCCTTCCTCTTCCTGGCGGAGAAGACGGTGGCGCACCTCGCGAAGGCGTGAGGCGTCAACGCTTCCGGGCGAAGGCGGCGCGCAGGTCGTCGAGCAACTGGGCCTCCATCACGCTTCGGAGCTGCGGCGCGGTGGCCGGGGTGCGCCAGTGGACCGCGCGGGCGAAGACGGCCTCCACCTCTTCCCGCAGCCTGTCCGCCCAGGTGGGCACCGCCGTCAACAGGTCCACGTGCACCGAGTCCTCCAGCGTCTGGGTGGCGTGCCACCAGCCGCGCGGGAGGAAGAGCACGCTGCCCGGCTCCAGCACGACTCGCCGGCTCTTCTTCGGCGCCTTCATCGGGCGCTTCGCCCGCGCACCAGGAAGGGCTCGTCGGGCCAGGCCTCCTCGAAGAAGCGCCAGACGGACTCGGGGGCGAGCAGCGCCTCGAGGCCCGGCTTCACGCGGCCTCTCCCTGGTCCGCGTGCGAGAGGGTGACCAGGTAGCTCTGCGCGGACTCGTCCAGGGGCCCTTCGGACAGGGCGTCGGAGAGCGCTCGCACCTCCCTCGGGTGGGTGAAGGACACCAGCACGCCGTCCAGCCTCGCCTGGGAGAGCGCGAAGCGGTAGTGGTCCACCGGCCTGGGCCGCCAGCTCTGGGGATCCAGGCCCAGCGCGTCGAGGCGCCGTGGGTCGACGTACCCGTCCATCGACTTGAAGCCGAACAGCCGGGCGCTGCGCCTGGGCGGGAGGAAGGGGAACAAGTCCCTCGCCGCCCCCGGGTGCGAGGCGTTGAAGCGGATGAAGGCGAGGTCCACCAGGGCGTGCTCCAGCGCGAGGCGCGCGGTGGGGCGATCGTGAAAGGAAGCGCCGACGGCCGCGCTCCCGAGAAAGCGCGTCTGCCTGTGCCGGCGGTACACCGGCAGGCGCCCGGAGAAGTCGGCGGGGTACACCCCGCCCATCGACAGCACGTCGAGGCGGCGCAGCTCCGGCAGGGCCTCCAGCGCCTCCTCGAAGGGCATCTCGCAGAAGTCCGGCTGCGTGACGTAGGCGGTGGCGCACACCACCAGGCGATCGCGCACGCCCTTCTTCTTCAGCAGCGCGCGCAGGCCCTTCCGCAAGGGCTCGTACCTCGGCCAGTGCATGTCGGCGGTGAGGAAGAAGAAGTTGATGCCCGCCTCGTACGCGGCGCTCACCACGTCCGGGTCCATCACCTGGCCCAGGCACACCGGGCTCACCTCGAGGCCGTCCCCGAGGTGCAGGCGGTCCGTCAACCGCGGCAGCTTCTCGCGCATGGGCCCAAGGTGAGCCCGCGCACGCGTCCGGGTCAAATCTTGGCGCCGGGCGTCACCTGGAAGGTGGAGTTGAACTCGGTGATCGCCTTGTTCAGCTCGGCCTTGATCTCCGCGGTCAGCTCCTTCTTCTCCTCGATGCCCTTCTGCACGCCGGGGAACTTCCCGTCGCAGAACTCGAGGAAGGCCTTGGCCCACCGCTGAATGTCCGCCACGGGGATTTCCCGCAGCCAGCCGCGCTTGTTCGGATCGTCCTTGTTGGTGGCGGCGTAGATCTGCATCACCTGGCGGGCCACCGCCAGCGGCTCGTACTGGCCCTGCTTGAGCAGCTCCGTGAGGCGGGCACCGCGGGCCAGCGTCTCTTGCGTGGCCTTGTCCAGGTCCGAGCCGAACTGGGCGAAGGCGGCCAGCTCACGGTACTGCGCGAGGTCCAGCTTCATCGAGCCGGCGACCTGCTTCATCGCCTTGATCTGCGCGGCGCTGCCCACGCGCGACACCGAGATGCCCACGTTGATGGCGGGCCGGACGCCGGCGAAGAACAGGTCCGTCTCGAGGAAGATCTGCCCGTCGGTGATGGAGATGACGTTGGTGGGGATGTACGCGGACACGTCGCCGGCCTGGGTCTCGATGATCGGCAGGGCGGTGAGCGAGCCGGCGCCCTCGGCGTTGGACAGCTTGGCGGCGCGCTCCAGCAGGCGGCTGTGGATGTAGAAGACGTCGCCCGGGTACGCCTCGCGGCCCGGCGGCCGGCGCAGCAGCAGCGAAAGCTGCCGGTACGCCACGGCCTGCTTGGACAGGTCGTCGTAGATGATGAGCGCGTGCATCTTGTTGTCGCGGAAGTACTCGCCCATCGCGCAGCCGGTGTACGGCGCGAAGAACTGGTTGGGGGCCGGGTCCGACGCGTTGGCCGCCACCACGATGGTGTACTCCATGGCCCCGAAGCGCTGCAGCTTGTCCACCACCTGCGCCACGGTGGACTGCTTCTGGCCGATGGCCACGTAGATGCAGAAGAGGTCCTGCCCCTTCTGGTTGAGGATGGTGTCGATGGCCACCGCCGTCTTGCCCGTCTGGCGGTCGCCGATGATCAGCTCGCGCTGCCCGCGGCCGATCGGCACCAACGCGTCCAGCGCCTTGAGGCCCGTCTGCATCGGCTCGTGCACGCTCTTGCGCTTGACGATGCCGGGGGCCTTCAGCTCGATGCGGCGGAACTCGTTGGACTGAATGGGGCCCTTGCCGTCCACCGGCTGGCCCAGCGCGTTCACCACCCGGCCCAGCAGGCCCTTGCCCACCGGCACCTGGGCGATCTGCCCGGTGCGCTTGACCGAGTCGCCTTCGCGAATGGCCTTGAAGTCGCCCATGATCGCGATGCCGACGTTGTCCTCTTCCAGGTTCAGCACCAGGCCCTGCACGCCGTTGGTGAACTCCACCAGCTCGCCGGACTGGGCGTTGTCCAGCCCGTACACGCGCGCAATGCCGTCACCGACGGACAGCACCGTGCCCGTCTCGGACACCGTCACCTGCTTGCCGTAGTCCTGGATCTGCTCGCGGAGGATGCGGCTGACTTCGTCTGCGCGGATCTGCATGGCGTTTTCGTCTTCCGATGTGGGGTGAAAGAAAGCGAGCGCTCCCTAGCAGCGTTTCCCCGGGAAGGGTAAGGCCAAAGTGCTTCGCCCCCGCGCTCGGCTAATTCAATCGAACATCGCCACCAGCGCGAAGGCGAGCTGCGGCCAGGGCGGGTTCTCGGCGGCGGCCTCCCCGTAGAGCTGCAGGCTCTTCATCGGGCCGTAGGCGACGCCGTTGTCGATGGGCCAGCGGGTCTGGAAGTCCAGGCTCTGCACCGGCGCGCGGATGCGGGCGATGTTCTCCTCGAACTCGAAGCGGTAGATCTTCCCCTTGAACTGTCCGGTGATGATCAGCTTGCCAGGCGCGGACTCCTCGCGGGTCAGCACGAAGTTGACGCCGCGCACCGTCTTGTCGGTGACGGTCACGTCCACCGGCTCGCGCACCAGCACGCCCCCCCAGCTCCCGTCGGTGCGCTTGGAGAGGTTGGCGTAGGGGCTGCGCACCCGCACCGCGTCGAAGGTGGCGCCGCGGTCGTACATCCGCACCTCGCCGGTGGGCTTGTACTCGTCGGACAGGGCCTCGGGGACCACCTGCGGGAAGGTGCACCCGCTCGCCCACAGCGCCAACCAGAGCAGCTTCTTCATGACCGTCCTCCTCCCTGCCTACAGCGTGTCGCACTCCGCGAGGCCGGTGAGGACCCCCACCTTGATGGGCTTCGCGGTGCCATCGGGGACGTTCTGCCACTTCTGGAAGGGCACGGTGCAGGAATAGCTCTTTCCGTCGCCGCCCTTGAGCGCCAGGGTGTAGGTCTCGCGCCGCGGTCCTTCGCGCTCGCAGCCCAGGCTGCTGCCGGTGCGGGCCAGGCGCACGGGCGGCCACCCGGGCGGGGGCGAAGTGCCCTGCCCCTTCGCCACCTCGGTGCGCTGCTTCTTCCAGCGGTCCACGGTGAAGTAGCAGCGGTTGTCGTAGATGGGCTCCTCCCGGTACTTCGTCTTGCACTCCTCGCGGCGCTCGAAGGTGCCGTCGCCGCGGTCCACGTCGCGGGTGTGACACTCCTGCCCGTCGGGGATCTTCCGGGTGCTGCGCTGCTCGCGGCGGCTGGTGACGTTGTACGCGTCGCCCGGCTTGGAGTCGCACCACGCGTCGTCCTGCACCGCCTGCATCAGCTCGACGTCGACTTCCCGCTGCCAGGAGTGGCCGGCCACGGTGATGTCGACGTCCTTGGTCCAGAAGACGGCGATCGCGGAGAAGACGCAGCACAGCGCCGCCACCCCACCCAGGGCGTACAGCCACCACCGCCGCTTCTTCCCCCCGGCCCCGGGCTTCTGCGGGGTGCCGGCCTTCGGCGCGGCCGAGCTGCGATCGGCCACCCGCCCCACCTCCTGGGCGCCGTCCAGCGGGCTGCCGCAGTGCCGGCAGTTGTGGCTCTTCGCGCCGTTGGGCGTCTGGCAGGCGGGGCAGGACTTGTCGGCGCCGTCGTACTGGGCGCTGGCGGCGGTCTCCTTGCCGGCAGGAGGGAAGTAGCGCTTCGAGGGATCCTGCGGCCCTCCGCAGTTGGGGCAGTAGCGGTGCGTCTTGCCCAGCAGCTCCTTCGCGTCGCAGTGCGGACAGTCCCACAGCATCTCGTAGATGCCGACGACCTTCCCCGTCTCGCCGGCGACGCCGGTGGCCTTCACGTCAGCGCCGAGTCTTCCGCCGGTGATGCGCGAGAGCTCTCCGCGGTCGACCCACGAAGTGCCGCAGGCCTCGCAGAGGTCGAGCTCCACGCCCTTGAAGGTGAAGGGGCGCATCGCTCCCTTGCCGCACGAGGTGCACGCGGGCGGCGCGGCCTTCTGCGGCCGGCCCATCGACTGGCGGACCAGCGACTGAAGATCGGCCACGGTGAGGCCGAGGCCCTGAAAGAAGGCCTGGCCCTGCTTCCAGTCGACCATCAAGCCCGCGCACTTGGGGCAGGTGTGGACCTGGGTGTCGGGGCCGAGCACCCCGGCCTGGGGGTTGAGCGCAGCGCCGTCACGGGGACAGAGGAGTGCCATGGACGGGGGAGCCTACTCGCCCCGCGGCGGGCGTCAGCCCTCTCCGCGTCCTACTTCACCAGCGCCGCCACCAACTGCCGGAACCAGGCGTGCGCCGCGTCGTGCCGGAAGCGCTCGTGCCACGCCTGTGAGAGGTCGAAGGTGCGCATGTCGAAGGGCAGCTCGAGCACGGTGAGGCCCCACGGCCTGGCCACCAGGTCCACCACGCGCCTCGGCAGCGTCGCGCCGAGGTCCGACGAGGCCACCAACGGCGCCACCACCAGGAAGCTGGGTACCTTCGCCACCACGCTCCGCTTCGAGCCCAGCGCCGCCAGCCGCTCGTCGAGCGGATTCGCCCCCGGCCGGCCCTCGGGAGAGATGGAGAGCTGCGGGAGCTCCGAGAAGCGCGCCAGCGTGAGCGGACGCCGCGACGCCGCATGCCCTTTGCGCACCACGAAGGCAAAGTCGTCGCGGAAGAGCTGCGTCCACACCACGCCCGCGCCCGACTTCCTCCGCGGCGCCCAGAGGAGATCCCACGTCCCCTCGGTGAGCGCGGCCTCCCAGGGCTGGCTGATGGAGGTGACGTGCACCGTCACCCCCGGCGCCTGCCGCGCCAGCTCCGGCAGGAGCCTCGGCAGCAGCACCGCCTCGCCGTAGTCGCTCGTCGCTACCGTGAAGGTGCGCGTCGACACCCCCGGGTTGAACGGCGCTGGGCCCGTGACGAGGCCTTCGATGCGCGCCATCACCTCCGCCAGCTCGCCGCGAAGCTCCTCGGCCCGCGGCGTCGACTTGAGGCCGGCGCGCGTCCGCACGAACAGCGCATCGCGGAACGTGTCGCGCAGCCGCCCCAGGGCCCGGCTCACCGCCGGCTGGGAGAGGCCCAGCCGCTCCGCGGCGCCCGTGACGCTGCCCGTCTCGAAGAGCCGCTGCAGCACCACCAACAGGTTCAGGTCCACCGCGCTGAGATGCGCTGGTTGCATGTTCTCATTGTCTCACATGCATTGGTTTCATGTCTGGCCGTGGCGCATCGTGCGACTCGTCGTCAACCACCCTCACCAGGAGTCGAACATGTACGTCGTCGCTGGAGTCTCGGGGCACACGGGCGCCGCCACCGCCCAGGCGCTGCTCGCTCAAGGGAAGAAGGTCCGCGTGCTGGTGCGGAGCGCCGAGAAGGGCGAGCCGTGGAGGAAGCAGGGCTGCGAGGTCGCCGTGACGGAGCTCGGCGACGCCACCGGCCTGGCGAAGGCGCTCCAGGGCGCGCAGGGCTTCTACCTGCTCTCGCCTCCCAACTTCGCCGCCACCGACTTCCTCGCCGATCGCAGCGCGCTGCTGGAGAAGGTGGTCGCCGCCGTCGAGCAGGCGAAGGTGCCCGCCGTCGTCTTCCTCTCCTCCGTCGGCGCGCAGCACCCGTCGGGCACGGGCCCCATCGTCGGCCTGCACCGGGCGGAGAAGGCGCTGGAAGGCATCGCCCCGTCCGTCACCTTCCTGCGCGCCGCGTACTTCCTGGAGAACTGGGGCTCCGTCGTGCCGGTCGCGAAAGCCCAGGGCATCCTCCCCTTCTTCGGAGCCACGAGCGTCAAGTTCAGCCAGGTCTCCACGAAGGACATCGGCGCTGCCGCCGCGAAGGCGCTCCTCGAGCCCGCCAGCGGCACGCGCGTCATCGAGCTCACCGGGAAGGAGGACTGGTCCGCCGACGACGTGGCGCAGGCGCTGGGCGCGCTGCTGGGCAAGCCGGTGAAGGCCGTCGGTGCGCCCGTCGAGAGCGCCCGCGCGGGCCTCGAGCAGGCCGGCGTGCCTAAGGAGATGGCGCGGCTGTACGCGGAGATGTACCAGGGGATGGCCAAGGGCCTCGCCGCCTTCGAGCGGCCCAAGGCGCTCACGCGGGGGACGGCCTCGCTCGCCGAGGCGCTCAAGCCGCTGGTGTAGGAGGCCTTCGCGGCGTTGCGTCGCGCCGCGACGTGGACGGTAATGCGACCATGCGCCTGGGTCTCGCCGCCGTCCTCCTCCTGGCCCTGTCCGCCTGCGCATCGAAGGAGCTGCTGGACGCGGAGGCCGAGCTGGCCGCCACGAGGGCGCGCCTCGCCGCCCTGGAGAAGCGGCGGAGCGAGCTGACGGCGAAGCAGCAGGCTCGGCGCGTTTCCCGCGCGGCGCTCGCCCAGCAGGCCGACGACGCCGAGCTGGCCCGGGTGCGACTGCTGGCCGCCCTCACCGCCCTCGACGAGGGCAAGGTGCCGGACCACCTCCTCCTCGACGAGGCGATGCGCGCGAAGGACCCGACGCTGGACGCGCTGGCCGCACAGGTGGTGCAGCGGCAACTGCCGTGCGTGGACGAAGCCGGCGAGCCGCCCGCGGAGCAGACCTGGTACGGCGGCTGCGCAGCACCTCCTCCCGAGGACGCCTGCGAGGGCGTGGAGGTGCGCGTGCGGCAGCGCTTCGAGTGGGACTGCTCCGAGCTCATCGCGCGCGCCGGCTTCCCCACCGCCGCCTTCTGCACTGCCGTCGCCGAGTGGGACTCCCGCGTCGTGCCCGACCTCTCCGGCGCGAGCGACCGCATCGTAGGCCAGCTCATCCGCATCGCCTTCGAGAAGGACGGCCACCTCTTCGTGCGCGACTGGCCGCCGCCCAGCGTCGACCTCTACGAGCCGCCCAACACGCTGGCGCTGGAGGCCTGCGCCGCCACCAACGAGGCCGAGCAGTGCACCCGCCGCTGCGACGAGTCCTTCGGGCGCGTGGGCTGCGGCCCCGACGGCGGCGAGGGCGAGTACGAGGAGAGCGACGGCGAGGAGGTGGAGAACCCCGAGCTGCCCGCTGCGCGCGAAGCCGCCGCCCGGGCCGAGGCTGAAGCCCAGCGCGCCCGCGAGGAGCTGGAGTACCAGCAGTGCCTGGACACTTGCCGCGGGGACGACGACGCAGAGCACCCACCCATGCTGGAGCTGCTCAACTTCACCTTCACCACCAGCCCCGCGCCGGGCGTCTTCGCGCTGCAGGCCAGGCACCTCCTGGCGGACAGCGAGGAGGTCCCCGACCAGCTGCGCACCCTCGTGCTCCACCACCCCGACTTCGTCACCTCCGCGCAGGGCACCCTGTCGGCTCCCGCCGAGGACACGGTGAAGGAGCTGGTCGAGCTGCTCGACGTGGTGGACCTGGAGGTGGTGCCGGAAGGGGCCTCGGTCCTGGTGGCCGGCCTCGACCGCAACCAACTGGTCGCGGTGCGCGCGTGGCTGGACGGCAAGCAGGCGCCGGCGGCCGTCGACGCCGAGGAGGCCTGCCGCCTCCTCGAGGAGCGTCCCAAGGCGAGGAAGTCCCTCGTCGAGGCGTGCCGCCGCCTTCCAGCGTCGAAGGCCGACGCGGGCACCTCCAGCGCCGCAGACGGAGGCGCGCCATGAGAGGCCTGGTGGTGGGAGGCTTCGCGCTGCTGGCCCTGGGCTGCGGGCGGCTCGAGCGCACCAAGGGCGAGCTGGCCGCCGCACACCTCGACGAGCAGCGCCTCGCCGCGCAGGTGGAGTCCCTGGAGCGCCGCACCCACGCGCTGGAGTCGTCCGTGGACGCGGAGCGCGCCCGCGCCAGCCGGGCCAACGCCGACTTGAGGGCCCAGCAGGTGACCGCGGTGGCGCGGTGGAAAGGCGAGCCGGCGAAGCTGGACGAGCTGAAGAAGCAGGCGCCGCTGCCCGCCACCCTCGGCGCCGCCCTCGACACCGCCCAGGCGATGGCCGGCTCGCAGACCGCTGAGAAGCGCTTCGTCCAGTCCGTGGCGCGCAAGGACAGCGCCGAGCTCGAGCGGGTGCTGGAGTACTGGGAAGACGGGTACCTCGCTGCCGTCCTCCCGCCGGTGGAGAAGGAGCCCGCGAAGGTTTGCCCGGTGACGCGCAGCCTCGCCTGCAAGCGCATCGACGAGGACAGCCTGTGGTGTCCGGATCCGTCCAACCACGCGGCGTGGGCGCTGCTGCTGGAGAACGGCTCGCTGGCGGTGGCGCGGCTGCCCGGAGGCGACAGGCACGCGGTGGACTCGCGCCTCGCCCCGCGGGTGTGGCTGACGAAGGCCGGCAGCGGGGAGGACGAGGTGCTGATGGCTCACGAGCTGCGCGGCACCGCCAGCCTCGAGTTCCGCACCCAATGGCAGTCGCGCGTCTTCCTGAAGGAGGGGCGCCTGGAGAACTTGCGTGCGGACCTCGACGACGACGCCTGGACCGAGGCGCTCTTCTGGACGACGGAGGAGCTGCTGCTGCTCGATCCCACGTCCGCCTCCAACCTGCTGGTGCTGCGCGGGCTGTCGGTGTGCGACGCCCTCACCGAGTCCACCCAGCCGCCGCCCCGCCCTGTCACCGAGCTCTGCGCCCGGTGGCGTAACCCCCCGGGGGACGCGGGCGCGCCCTGACGCAGGTCTCGTCCCCCGCAGGAGCCGCCGTTGGCTCGCTGTCACCGCGAAGTGACGAGCCCGGTGCGCCGAACATTGATTCTGAAGTCAATCTTCCGCCACAGTGGCCTCATGCGCTCGCTCCTCGGCCTGGTGGCGGTGTCCATTCTCTTCGCGTGTGGACCGTCCCCGCTCTCGCGCGAGTCGGGCCCGGCCTTCGGCCACTTCGAGGTGACGGCGAAGGACGCGGCGCTCGCCTCGCTGGAGGAGCCGCTGTCCGTCACGGTGGGCGGCGTCGCCGCGTACGAGGTGAAGCGCACGGGGACGGACGCGGTCGTCTTCACCGTGCAGGGGCACTCCACGCCGGGGCTGCAGGAGGTGGTGGTGCGCGGCCGTGGCGGCAGCGCGGTGACGGTGGGCAGCCTGCGCGTGGAAGCACCACGGCACCCGGCCTTCGCGCGGATGGTGGCCTTCGGCGCCAGCCTCACCATGGGCACGCAGGACGCCACCATTCACGCGCGCACGCAGCTGCACGGCCCGGCCACGCTGGTGGCGCGGCAGGCGGGGGCGTACCTGGGGCTGCCCTTGCTCAAGACGGGCTACCTGCCCACCTTGACGCCGGACGACTTCGACCTCGCCACCTGCACCGAGAAGGGAGACCTCTTCTCCGCGCTGGGGCACCGCGCGACCAAGGAGCTCATCCCGAAGCTCAAGGACCGGGACGGGAACGTGATCATCAGCCGGATGCGGGTGGACCCCAGGCTGACCGTCACCAACCTCGCCGTAGGGGGCACGCGCGTCACCGAGGTGGTGCACCACCCGCCTGGCCTCCTGGCCATCGTGCTGGAGCACCTGGTGTGGGACGTGGACGTGGACACCGCGGGCCTCATCGAGCCGCCGGCCGAGTCGCAGCTCGACCGCGTGGTGGCCCTGCAGCCGACGTTGGTGCTCAGCACCGACCTCATCGGCAACGACTACAACAACGTCAACCTGAACGCGGAAGGTGTCCCCTCGCTGGACGCGGTGACGTCCGACGAGGACTTCACCGCCGCGCTGCGCACCGTGCTGCAGCGGCTCGACGCCACCGGCGCGCACGTCTTCCTCGCCACCGGCCCGGACGCGACGCTGCTGCCCCGCTACGACGCGAAGGTGGCGGAACTCAGGGCGCGAGGCTTCTCCGAGGCCGATGCCACCGGCTGGCGTGACGGCTTGCGTGCGCGCATCACCCACTTCAACGAGATTCTCCTCGTTGAGACGGCCCGCTACCCGCGCGTGCACGTGGTGGACGTGGCCGGCAAGGTGCGGGACATCTTCGCCAACGGCCTTGTCGTGGGCGGGCAGACGCTCCCTGCGGTGCCCTTCGGCGGGCTGCTCTCCCTCGACAGCATGCACTTCTCCGACACCGGCTACGCGGTGCTGGCCAACACCTTCCTCGAGGAGGTGAACCGGGTGCTGCAGGCGGACCTCCCGCCGGTGGACGTGGAGGCCGCGCACGCGGACGACCCGTACTCGGTGGAGGCGCTGCGGGCGAACGGCTTCCCCTGCGCCGGGACGCGCTGACGGAACGCCCCACCTGCTCCCTCAAGCGCCGGAGGCCGTGGCTGGGCCGGCTCCGTCGCCGCGCGCAGGCGTCCGAACTCCACCGGGCAGTGGGCGCTGTGCACCGTCACCTCGGCGCCGTGGGTGGCCGCCCGTCAGGTCCTGAGTGCCGATGCCGGTGTCGACCAGGATGAGCCCGTCGTTCGCCTCCACCAGCCAGCAGTGGCAGACGAGCTTCCCCGCGTCGAACAGCCCGCCCGAGCCGTTCACCAGCTTCGCGCTGGTGGGGCACTTGGTGGCGGCGCTGAGGTGGTGGATTTTCATGGCGCGGGATGGGGCAAGGACATCTCCCTGTGGGCCGACCTGCGCGCGGAGCTCCACTTCCTCAGCTGGCTGTGCATCCGCTTCGGCTGGGAGTTCTTCTACCTGCTGGCCACGCCCGAGCGGCAGTTCGTCGACCGCATCGAGACGTTCATGTACGGCCCCGTCCTCGGCATCGAACTGGGAGTCTGACGGGCCGCGGCAGCCTCTGAAGAAAGGCGGTGCTTGCACCGGCGCACGGCGCGGCGGAAAACCCGCTCATGGATACGCGCGCGCTGTGGGACCGCTACCGGCAGCACCTCTGCGTCGTCGAGGACCTCGGCCTCACGCTGGACGTCAGCCGCATGGGCTTCTCCGAGGCGTGGCTCACCTCGATGGAGCCGGCGCTGCACAGGGCCTTCGCCGCGATGGACGCGCTGGAGAAGGGCGCCATCGCCAACCCGGACGAGAAGCGAAAGGTGGGGCACTACTGGCTGCGCGCCCCGGAGCTTGCCTCCACCGAGGACGCGCTGGCGATTCGCGAGGCCCTGTCCCAGGTGAAGGCCTTCGCGGCCGACGTGCACTCCGGGAAGGTGAAGCCTCCGTCGGCGCCACGCTTCACCAAGGTCCTGGTGGTGGGCATCGGCGGCTCGGCGCTGGGCCCGCAGTTGGCGGCCGACGCGCTGTCCACCGCCCGGGACAAGCTGACGACGCACTTCTTCGACAACACCGACCCCGACGGCTTCGACCGGGTGCTGGCGCAGCTCCAGCCCGCGCTGGCCGAGACGCTGGTGGTCGTCATCAGCAAGTCCGGCGGCACGAAGGAGACGCGCAACGGGATGCTGGAAGCGCGCGCGGCCTTCACCAGAGCCGGGCTCGCCTTCTCCAAGCACGCGGTGGCGGTGACGGGGGCCGGCAGCGAGCTGGACCAGACGGCGGCCGACTGGCTGGCGCGCTTCCCCATGTGGGACTGGGTCGGCGGGCGCACCTCGGAGACGAGCGCGGTAGGGCTGTTGCCCGCGGCGCTGCAGGGCGTGGACATCGACGCCTTCCTCGACGGCGCCCGGAGCATGGACGTGGCCACCCGCTCCCGCGCGCTGGCGAAGAACCCGGCGGCGTTGATGGCGCTGATGTGGCACCACGGCAGCGGGGGGGTGGGCAACAAGGACCTGGTGGTGCTGCCCTACAAGGACCGCCTGCTGCTCATGTCCCGCTACCTGCAGCAGCTGGTGATGGAGTCGCTGGGCAAGACGCTGGACCTCGACGGGAAAGAGGTGAACCAGGGCCTCGCGGTGTACGGGAACAAGGGCAGCACCGACCAACACGCCTACGTGCAGCAGCTGCGCGACGGGGTGCCCAACTTCTTCGCCCTCTTCATCGAGGTGCTCAAGGACCGCGACGGCGCGTCGATGGAGGTGGAGCCCCGCGTCACCAGCGGCGATTACCTGCTGGGCTTCCTCCTCGGCACCCGGGCCGCGCTGCACGAGAAGCGCCGCGAGTCGATGACCCTCACCCTGCCCGAGGTGAGCGCGAAGAGCCTGGGCGCCCTCATCGCCCTCTTCGAGCGCACGGTGGGCTTCTACGCCACCCTCATCAACGTGAACGCCTACCACCAGCCCGGCGTGGAGGCGGGGAAGAAGGCCGCCGCCGCGGTGCTCTCGCTGCAACAGAAGGTGCTGGACGCGCTGTCGGGCGAGGCGCTCACCGCCGAGGCCCTGGCGACGAAGGCGGGCGCGGCGGACCAGGTGGAAAGCGTGTTCAAGCTGCTCGAGCACCTGGCGGCCAACGGGCGGGCGGTGCGCCAGCCGGCCCCGCGCTACGTCGAGTCGAAGTTCCGGAAGGCGTGAGGGGGGAGAACGCGCATGACTCCTGAGCCAGGCAAGCCCAGCACCTCCGGCGGAGGCTTTCTCACGGCCTGCCGGTGATGGCGCCGTTCCGCAAGGGCGATCCGCTCGTCTGGACCCACCTCAAGGTCGACGACGCGAAGTAGTCAGGCCGGCGAAGCGGTGCGCAGCGACTGCAGCCAGTCGATGACGTCCACGTGCGGGGCGCCGGTCGTCTTCGCCAGCACGTCCACCACCGTGTCGAAGTCCTTGGTGGCCAGCAGGTTGAGCGCGTACTCGCGGTGCTCTTCCAGCGAGCGCTTGGCCACCGCCACCGCGCCCGGCAGGGTGAGGGCAGACAGGAGGCTCAAGACGTTCACCAGCAGGAAGACCCAGTTGAGGAAGAAGCTGATCAGCCCCCACCAGCCCAGCACCACCGTCCACAGCGTCATGCCCGCGAAGTCGCGCAGGGCGCAGGAGCGGCAGGACTGGCCGGCCAGCGTCTCCCAGCGGAACATGATCAGCATCCCCGTGTTGCGGAAGAAGCGCACGCCGGTGGCCGGCACCCGCGCTCCGCAGCGCTGACAGCCCATCGGGGTATGCACGGCGCCCTTCGCCCGCGCGAGGCGCACCAGCAGCACCACCCCCGCCACCACGCCGAAGAAGAGGAGCAGCCCCATGGCGCGAGGTCTGACACACGAGCGGCCCGCCCTGTGCAGAAATGCGCGTCAGCGGCGCAGGCGCGGCAGCAGCGAGAGGACGAAGGCCAGCGCCAGGCCCAGCACGATGGCTGCCCCCGAGGGCACGTTGACCTGGGTGGACACGCCCAGGCCGGCCACGCCCGCCAGCAGCGCCACCACCACGCTGAAGAAGAAGGTCCCCCGCGCGCTGCCCGCCAGGTTGCGGGCCGCCGCCGCCGGCACCACCAGCATCGCCTCCACCATCAAGGCGCCCATCACCTTCACCGACACCACGATGGCCGCCGTCAGCACCACCACGAAGAGGTACTCGTCGCGCGCCTCGGGCATCTTCGCCGCCGCCGCCAGCCGCGCGTCCAGCGCCTGCACCAGCAGCCGGTTGGCCATGGGGCCCACCACCGCCGCGGCCAGCGCCAGCGCTACGCCCAGCAGGACGAGGTCGACGGGCTGCACCGTCAGCACACTGCCGAACATCACCGCCTCGAGCTGGTGGATGTTGAAGCGCCGCGTTACGGCGACCAGCAGGCACACCCCCAGCCCCAGGGTGAAGGCCAGCAGCACCCCCACCAGCGTGTCGGGCGGGAGCAGCGAGCGCCGCCGCACGAAGACCAGCACCACGCCGGTGAAGAGCGAGAAGCCGAAGACGCTGCCCCACGGCGCGTCCACCGGCTCCCCCAGCAGCACGCCCAGCGCCACGCCCGTCAGCACCGCCTGCCCCACCGCCGCGGAGAAGAAGGCCAGGCGCCGGGCCACCACCAGGTGCGAGAGGCCTCCCAGCAGCGGCGCGGCGAGGAGGACGGCGAGGAGCGCCCGCTGCACGAAGGGGAACGAGAGGACGTCCGTCACGGCGCGGCTCCGGCTGCACCGGACAGGCGCGTCACCTTCGTCGCCAGCGCCTCCACCCGCGCCGCGTCGTGGGAAATCCACAGCGTGGTGAGGCGCCCGGTGAGGCCCCGCAGCGCGTCCCCCAGCACCGCCGCCGAGGCCGCGTCGAGGCCCGCCTCCGGCTCGTCCAGCAGCAGCAGCTCCGGCGCGTCGCACAGGGCGTTGGCCAGCAGCACCCGGCGCAGCTCACCTCCGGACAGCTTCGAGAGCGGCCGCTCCAGCGCCCCCGCCAGCCCCACCTCTTCCAGCGCCTTCCTCGCCTGCTCGCGCAGCCCGCCGCCCACCCCCAGCACCACCGGCCAGGACGTGCGGGAAGCGCCGAACAACTCCAGCACCGTCAGCGGCAGCGCGGCCGGCACCTCCAGCCGCTGCGGCACCACCGCCACCCGCGCCGCCGTCACCGCCACTTTCCCGGTGAAGGGCACCAGCCCCAGCAGTGCGTCCAGCACGGTGCTCTTCCCGCTGCCGTTGGGCCCCACCAGCGCGTGCAGCGCGCCCTGCTCCACCTGGAAGGAAACGCCCTCCACCCGGCCCGGCACGGTGAGGCGCTCCACGTCCACCACCACCGTCACGGGGCGAGCCCCGTCACCAGCGCGTCGACGTTGGCCTTCATCTCCTGCTCGAAGCGCTCCCGGGTGTACGCACCGGTGGCGATGTGGCTGACCACCACCACCCTCGCGCCGGACTGCGCCAGCACCTCCGTCATCGCCCTGGGGAAGCTTGCCTCGGACAGCACCAGCTTCACCCGCTCCTTCTTCACCAGGTCCACCACCCCGCCCAGCTCGGCCGCGGAGGGGACGAGGCCGTGCGAGGGCTCCACCACCGCGGCCAGCCCCACCCCCAGCTCCTGCAGCAGGTAGCTGTAGCCGTCGTGCACGGTGATGACCCGCGCCCCCTTGAAGGGCAGCAGCCGCTTCACCGCGTCCGCGCGCTGCGCCCGCAGCTTCTTGCCGTACGCGGTGGCGTTCTTCGTCAGCGCGGCCTGGAGCTCCGGCCGCAGCTCGCCCAGCGCCCGCGCGATGACGTGGCTCTGCTGAATGGCGTTGGAGAAGGACAGGAAGGTGTGGCTGTTGACGGCCTCGCCGTGCGCGCCGCGCAGCAGCGCCGTCGAGTCGTTGACGCGGATGACGCGGCACCGGGTGTTGCCCGAGGCCTTCAGCATCTCGAGGATGAAGTCGTCGTGGCCGATGCCGTTGATGACCAGCGCGTCCAGGCTGCCCAGCTTCGCCACGTCCTCGGGCCGCGGCTGGTAGGCGCCCACGTCCACGTCGCCCGGCAGCACCGGCACCACCTCCACCGGCAGGCCCGCGCTCACCGTCGCCGTCCACGAGAAGTACGGGTGCAGCGTGACGCCCACCTTGAGCGGCGCGGCCGTCAGCGTGAGGGCGAGGAGCGCAGAGACCACGCACCCACCCTACCCTCCCCGGCGGCAGGTGTGAGGGCGCTTGCGCTTCGACGCAAGATAGAGTCAATATGACCCCATGACACCGCGCGAGCGCATGCAGTTGTCCCTGGAGGGCCTGTCGCTGGGCGACGCCTTCGGCGAGCGCTTCTTCGGGCCGCCGGGCATCGTCACCGGGCGGATTGCCGCGCGGGAGGTTCCTCCGGGCCCCTGGGCGTGGACGGACGACACCGCGATGGCCCTGTCCCTCTGCGAGGTGCTGGAGGCGCACGGCGCCGTCGAGCGGGACGCGCTGGCCCAGGCCTTCGCGCGGCGCTTCGCGACTGAGCCGATGCGCGGCTACGGCGGGGGAGCGCGCGACATCCTCACCGAGATTGGACGAGGCACGCCGTGGGAGCTGGCCGCGGGCCGCGCCTTCGACGGCCAGGGCTCGCTGGGCAACGGCGGGGCGATGCGCGCGGCGCCGGTGGGGGCGTACTTCGCGGAGGACCTCGCGCGGGTGGTGGAGGAGGCGAGGAGGTCGGCGGAGGTGACGCACGCACACGCCGACGGACAGGCGGGCGCCATCGCCGTGGCGGTGGCCGCCGCCCTCGTGGTCCGGGGAGCCGACGGCCCCTCGCTGCTGCGCGAGACGTTGGCCCACGTGCCGTCCGGGGAGACCCGCGACGCCCTTGCGCGAGCGCTGGAGGTGCCCCTCACGACTTCTCCGGAAGTGGCGGCCGAGCGGCTCGGCAGCGGCGCGCGCGTCCTGTCATGGGACACCGTGCCCTTCTCGCTGTGGTGCGCGGCGCGGCACCTCGACGACTTCGAGGCGGCCCTGTGGTGCACCGTCGCCGGCCTGGGGGACCGGGACACCACCTGCGCCATCGTGGGGGGCGTCGTCGCGCTGCGCGTCGGACAGGCAGGGCTGCCCGCGGCGTGGCTTACGCGAAGAGAGGCGCTCCCCGGGCGCGCGGGTTGATTCAGCTCGGCAGGCCGCCCAGCATCACGTCCAGCATGGCGAGGGCCGACGCGGCGTCCGGCATGCCGGCCGACTCGACCAGCGCAGGGTCCACCGGCGCAGAGAGCTCCTCGCGCAGCTTCGCCACCGCCGCGCGCTTCGCCTCGCGCACCTTCGCCAACTCCGAGGGCGCCAGCTTCGTCTCGGCCCAGGCGGCGATGTCCCAGGACAGCTCCGCGTGCCGCGTCTCGTCGTCGGCGATGCGCTGCATCAGCGCGCGGATCTCCTCGTCCTGCGCGTGCGCCGCCTGGTGGTGCGCCACCAGCGCGCCGTACGTCTCCCGCACGCAGCCCTCCACCGCGTTGTCGAGCGCCACGTCCACCAGCGAGCGCAGCGGCCGCGCCTCCACGCGAGGCGGCCTCACCCGTGCTCCAAAGCGCTCGGCGAGGTGCGAGGTGGCGTGCGCGTGCTGCACTTCCTCCACCGCCGACAGCACCGCGGCTCCCTTGAGCGCGGCCGGCGCCCCGTGCAGCGCGAGCTCCTCCTTGAGCCGGGTGAAGGCGTCCACGCTGGCCGCCTCGAGGTGCGCGGCGACGGCGAAGTGCCGCCCCAGCGCGTCGTCGCAGGCGGTGCGGCCGCTGGACGCAAGGCCGAAGGGCCGCCGGCCGATGGCGCAGTTGGGATCGCCGTACTCCGCCACCTCGCTGCTCGTCTCCGTCACCTCGCCCGCGGGGGTGACGTTCAGGTAGTAGCGGGTCACCTTCGAGCCGGGCCCGCAGGCGTGGCCGCGCACCGCGATGACGTCGTACCCGCCGCCGGAGCGCGCCTTCACCCCGCCGCGATCGAGCGGCTCGCACTGCACGCGGTAGCTGTGGGCGTGCGCCATCAGCGCCGCCTCCTGCTCGGTGTCGATGGTGCCGAGGAACGTCTTGAGCTCCTCGATGGAGCTCCACGCCTTCACCTCGTCCGCCCTGGTGGTGCCGAGGAAGTACGAGACGCAGATCTCCAGGCAGCTCTCGCCGAAGCCCGCGTCGGGGTTGAGGCCGTCGAAGGCCGCCTGACAGGTGGGCTTGTCGGCGGCGGTGGCGCAGGCCGTGCCGCTGGTCGACAGGGTGCCGACGCTCGCCGGGTCGCTGCCCCGGAAGGTCGTGCGGGAGCGCAGCTCGACCACGTCGGGGATGACCGCGGGTGACAGGCCGCTGACGGCCAGGCTGCCGTTGACGCACTGGGGCGCCTGGTAGCCGGCGACGTTGGGGCCACAACCAGCGATCGCCAGGGGCGCCACCACGGAGGCCTTCAGGGCACGGCGGAACAGGTCTCTCAACAGGGACGGAGGCATGGGTTCCTCACCACGAGCAACGAGGATGCCACGACAAGCAGCCGGAACGCCGCCCCTCGCTTCCGAGAAACACCTCGAAAATCTGCGGTCCCCGACGGGACAGCCACGGACGGCCGGGGCGCAGGAATCAGGGCGCGGGGGACTTCGCGAGGTACTTCGCGGGGTCCTTCTGGAAGTCGGCCACGCAGTCGTCGCAGCACAGGAAGTACGTCTTCCCGTCGTACACCACCTTCGGCGAGTCCGCCTTGACGGTGAAGACCTCGCCGGACACGGGGCAGGTGGTGCGGTCGCCCAGGGCCGCTTCACCCGGTGGCTTCGGCGCGGCGGCGGCGGGCGCGGCCTCGGTGGGCAGAGGCGCGGGCTGCGCGGACTTCGTGGAGGCGCAGGACAGCACCAGCAGGGACAGGAAGACGAGCAAGGGTCGCATGTGCGGGGTCAACATAAGGCTCGCTCCGCTGGGGCGCCCCCAAAATGGTCAGGGCACCTCGTCGAGGGCGCTGCGGGCGGCGCGCACCTCGCGGGCGAAGCGCAGGGCGTGGGCCTGGGCCTGGGCATCGGCCTTCGCCTCCACCGCCTCGTGCAGCCGCAGCAGCGCGTCGCCCATGCCGTCCAGCGCCTCGCGGGAAAAGCCGTTGGCGGTGAGCGCGGCCCAGAGCTCCGTCAAGTCGCCGGCGTGGCGCAGGCCGCTGGGGCACTGGCCGCCGGCCACCGGGCGGAAGACGAAGCCGTTGAAGTCCGAGCCCAGCACCAGCGACGAAGGCGGCACCACCTGGGCGAAGTGCTTCCAGTGGGCCACCAGGTCGTCGCAGGTGCCGACCTGGTGCTGCCCGGACAAGAAGTCCTTCGGCCCCACCGCGAGCTGGGCGTCGAAGAGGGACAGGCCGATCAACCCCCCTCCGGCCGCCACGCGGCGGGCGAGCTCGTCGGGCAGGTTGCGCTCCATCGGGTTGAGCGCCCGCGCCCCGGTGTGGCTGACGAGGACGGGCACGCCGGCGGCTTCGGTGAGCTCCAGCACTTCCTTCACCAGCGCGTCCGAGGCGTGGGCGAGGTCGATGACGACGCCCAGCGCCATCATCCGGCGGATGACGTCGCGTCCCAGCGGGGTGAGGCCCAGCGGCTCCCGGGCATCCCCCCCGCCGCCGAAGAGGGCCCTCGACAGCTGCCCGGCCGCGGCGCCCCCCAGTTGGGTGGACTCGAAGTGCACCACCGTGACGCAGCGCACGCCGGCGGCGTAGAGGCGGTCCACGTCCTCCACCGACTCGATGCCCTCCCCGCCCTCGAGCTGGGGGAAGACGGCGATGGCCCCGTGCGCCACCACGGCCCGGGCTTCCTGCGCGGTGCGGACGAGGACGAAGTCGCCGCGGCGCGAGGAGAAGCGGACCAACTGCCGCGCCTGCTCGAGCGCGTCCTCGAGGCGGCTGAAGCCAGGCCGCAGGTTGAGGGGCGGCCACATCGCCCCGTACACCAGCCGCACCCCGGAGGCGCGCAGGCCGGCCGCGTCCACCTGGTTCTCCAGCCGGTTCCTCGGGCTGCGCGTGAGGCGCCCGTCGCCTGCCTCTCCCTTGAAGATCGGCTTGGCCGCCTGGGCCATGGTGAGGTGCAGGTGGGTGTCCACGCCGAAGCGCAGGGCCGGCTGGGCCTCGGGCGCGGCGGTGACGGGGCGCGCACTCGAGCAGCCGAGGACGACGAGCGAGGTAGCGAAGACGAGGCGGCGCACGGGCAGGCCACATACGCGAGGGCGGACGCGCGGGACAGCGCGGCTTCGCCTAAAGCGGCTGGGAGGTGGACTCGCCGCGCAGCCGTACCATGATGGCGTCCCGCATGGCCCTGGTCCGCGAGTACACCGAAGCCGAGAGCGCCCAGAATGCGGTGTGGATGGCCGCGCTGCGGGCAGCGGGCGTGCTGGCGCTGCTGGCGCTGTCCGCGTGGCAGGGCCTGGTGCAGGGGCTGGCCGACTGGGCGGCCAACCTGCCCATCTTCTGCGTGTATGGCGCGGCGTCGGCGCTGGTTTTCCTGGTGGTGTGGCGCGTGCCCCGGGCCCGAAAGGCCAGCGGGCTGTCCCTGGCGCTGGTGGACGTGCCGCTGCTCTTCTGGCTGCAGTGGGTGGCGGTGCCCATCAGCCCGTCGCCCGGCGCGGCGGCCACCATCACCTCGCTGGCGTACGCCGCTGTCATCCTGCTGGCCGTCTTCACCCTGAAGCCGGGGCTGGTGTGGACGGTGACGGGCGTGGCGGCGCTGGCGTCGTGGGCGCTGCTGTACCGCGCGGGCCTTTCGCCGGGGTCGCGCCTCGTGGCCCCGATTCTCCTCGCGGTGGTGGGGAGCGGCGCCCATTACCTGGTGACGCGGGTGCAGCGGCTGCTCACCACCGTGGCGCAGGAGGCCACCAACCGGGAGAAGCTGGGCCGCTACTTCTCTCCCAGCGTGGTGGACCGGCTGCTGAATGCCGAGGGGACGCGGACGCCCGAGACGCGCCAGGTGACGGTGCTGTTCAGCGACATCCGCGACTTCACCGCCATGTCCGAGAAGCTGTCTGCGCACCAGGTGGTGGAGTTGCTCAACGAGTACCACTCGGTGATGGTGGAGGTGGTGTTCCGCCACGGCGGCACGCTGGACAAGTTCATCGGCGACGGGTTGATGGTGTACTTCGGCGCGCCCCTGGGAGACGCGGAGCACGCCCGCCACGCGGTGGAGTGCGCGGTGGACATGCTGTCGGCCCTGGAGCAGCTCAACGAGCGCCGGCACGAGCGCGGCGACACGGCCTTGCGCATCGGGGTGGGCCTCAACTCCGGCGAGGCGGTGGTGGGCGACGTGGGGAGCCAGGCGCGGCGGCTCGAGTACACGGCCATCGGGGACACGGTGAACCTGGCCAGCCGGCTGGAGGCGCACTGCAAGGCGGCGCAGGTGCCGCTGGTGGTGTCGCAGAGCGTCCGCGAGCGCGCAGGTGAGGGCTTCGCGTGGGAAGCGCTGCCGCCCGCCAGCCTGAAGGGGAAACCCGAGCCGGTGCCCGTCTTCACCGTGAAGCGCTGACGCGCCACCGCCACGCCCAGGCCAGGAGCGCCAGACAGAGCTCGCCGGGAGCCACCTGACAGCCTCCGGAGGACTTGCGCGGAGGGTCCACGCCGCCGTCCGCCTCCGTGCCCGCGTCGGGCGCCGCGTCGTCCTCGTAGCAGCGGCCCCGCGCGCACACGAAGCCCGCGCCGCAGAGCTGCCCGTTGTCCACCACCCCGTCGCAGTCGTCGTCCAGCGCGTTGCAGCGCTCGCTGAAGGGCGGCCCGGGGCTGCAGTCGGCGGGGTCGCAGGTGACGCCAAAGCGCGCGCACCACCCCACCCCGCAGCGCACCCGCGCCCCGTCGTCCACTTGAGCGTCACAGTCGTCGTCGCGCTGGTTGCACGTCTCCAGCGCGCCGGGGTGGGTGGTGGCCGCCGCGTCGTCGCAGTCCAGGTCGTTGGTGGCGCGCTTCATGCCGCCGCAGCCGCTGGCCTGGGCCCCACCCGGAGCGCCGAAGCCGTCGCCGTCCTCGTCCGGCCAGGTGGTGACCGCCGCCAGCCCTTCGTCCACCTGCCCGTCGCAGTCGTCGTCCTTCGCGTTGCACGCCTCGGCCTGGCCCGGCTTCACGCTGGCGTCGTTCTCGTCGCAGTCGCCTCCCTGCGCCGAGTGGCCCGAGGGCAGGCTGCAGTCCGCCCGCGTCCCCGACGAGGCCGCGCCCACCCCGTCGCCGTCGAAGTCGCGGAAGAACGTAGTGCCCGCGCAGCCGAAGGCCACCGAGAGGACTCCGTTGCCGCCCGAGTCCCCCCCGGAGCGCCCGTCGCCGTTGGCCAGCAGCGTCGACGCCTCGAAGAGGACGCCGCCGCGCGTCGCTGGCGCCGTCCACCGCGCGTCGAACGTCACCGCGCCGCTCGAGGCCGGCTTGGGCGCGCTGTGCACCACGTCGCCGTTGACGAGGCGGGTGCCTTGCCCGGAGACGGTGGAGAAGGCGCCCAGACCGTTGGTGGTGAGGAAGAGGCCGCCCACGGCGCCCGCTCCGCGGAGGGTGACGCGCACGGTGACGGTGTCGCCCGGGCTGAAGGTGGCCGGAGTCACCTCGATGGACGTCGTGGGCGAGGCGCCGCCGCTGTGGCAGCCCTGGCAGGTGGGCGAGGCGATGCCCCCGGCGCGGGCGGAGGCCGTCACCGAGAGGAGCACCACCCCCGCTGCCAGGACTCGCGCCCGAGACGTCATCCTCCAGCTTCGTAGGGGACGAAGGGCTGGCCGGGCAAGCGCCCGCCCGGAAGGGCCGGGGCGTGGGCGGTCGGCCGGCGCGGCTGTCGCGGGGCCGCGCACCCGCTGGCGGCGCGAATTGGGTAGAAGCGGCCAGCCGTGCCTGAGTCGTCTTCGCCCGCTCACCCTGTCACCCTCGCCGAGGCGCTGGGCGCGCTCTTCTTCCGCTTCCGCGGGGTGCTGCCCGTGCCGCTGGTGGTGACGGCGGTGGTGCTGTCGTGGCGCGCGCACATCGTCCCCGGGCCGGGCGGGTTGGCGGTGGACGACGCCCTCAACATCGTGGGCCTCGTCCTCTGCGGCTTCGGCGCGGCCTTGCGCTTCCTCACCATCGCCTCGGTGCCAGCGGGGACCAGCGCCAACAACCGGGCGCTGGCGGCGCAGGGCCTCAACACCACCGGGCCGTACGCGGTGGTGCGCCACCCGCTGTACCTCGCCAACGCACACCTGCTGGTGGGCCTGTTGTGCATCGCGCACGCGCCGTGGGCCTGGGGGCTGGGGCTGGGTTACTTCGCGGTGGCGTACGGCTTCATCATTCACGCGGAGGAGGCGCTGCTGGCGCGCACCTACGGCGACGCATGGCGCGAGTGGACGGCGCGAGTGCCGGCCTGGGTGCCGAAGCTGTCCGCGCTCCCCGCGGCCTTCCAGGGCCCCCGGGACTTCAAGCGAGCCGCGCTGCGCGAGGTGAATACGCTGGTGGCGTGGGGTGTGGGCGCCTGCCTGTTGCTGGGCTGGGAGTCGTGGGCGCGCGGGCAGCTCTTCGGCCTGCGCGGGCAGGTGCTGCGGGCGGTGCTGGTGACGCTGCTGGTGCTGTGGCCGGTGGGGAAGGTGCTGCGGCGGCGGGCGCGCTCGCGTTGAATGAGGCGCGCCGGCAGGTGTCGGGGCGCAGCTTCCTCTGCGCTGCTCCCGCCGATCAGAAATGCCGGGATGGGAGAGAGAAGTTGATCGAGCCCGAGCGCCAGCGGAGCAGGGACCCATGAGTCGACGCGGTCGGCCCCGTCGGTCGAGCACGCTGACGGCGGCACGCGGCTGTGCCACAAGCTTCGCGCCATGACGCACGACGATGAGCTGGAGCGCCGCTTCGAAGGGCGCGCGGCCCTGCAGAAGCTGCTCACCGAGTCCGGCTCCCTGTCCGACGTGGAGGACGTGGCCAACGCCTTCGCGCTGGCGGCGAAGGACGGCGTGCCTGCGTCGGTGGTCATCCCCGCGCTGTGGGAGGAGGAGCCCGCGCTGTCTTCTCCGGCGCTGGCGCGCGCGCTGTTCGGCAACCTGCTGGGCCTGTACGACCTGGTGGCGTCGGGCCAGACGGTGGACCTGGCGGTGCGCGCGAAGCCGGCGAAGCGGGAGAAGACGCCCCCGCCGGAGCCCTTCGGGGAGGCCGGGCCCGACGAGGCCTTCGTGGAGACGGCGTGGCGGCACCTCGACGACAACCCCAAAGCGCGCGAGAAGCTGGAGCACGCCTTCGACAACAAGCAGGACGCGCTGGTGTCCTGGCTGGACGCCGAGGGCCTGTCCGACGCTGGCTTCGCGCTGGGCCGCACGCTGCTCTTCGAGGTGTTCGCCATGCTGGAGCTGGGGGGCGCGAAGGTGCCGGCCGTGGACGTGGCGCGCTTGCCGAGGAAGGCCGGCGAGCAGGCGCTGCCGGCGGCGCTGGCTGGCTGGCTGGAGGAAGGCGTCTTCGAGGCGGAGACGGACGAGGAGCGGCCGCTGGACGCCGCCGAGGCGAAGCGGCTGCGGGCCCTGGTGGCGCGGGCGGCCCAGGCGCTGTGGGCAGGGCGGAAGGGGCGCTCCGGTTAGGGCCGAGCGCGCCTGGCGGCAAATGGGCGCCCGGTTGTGCTCGTGATGCTTTGGCTGAAGCGCTCGGGGCGCGAGCTGGCTCAGGGCTCGTCGAGCTTTGCGTTCGGATTCTTCGACCAGTCGAAGTACCCGACGGACACCGAGCGACCGGCGACGATGCGCTCGTTCACGTCGGGCAACTTGCCGACGTCGTTCGCCAGCTCCGCCAGCTCGAGGAAGGCCTTGCGGTCCGGGTCATGCACGAGCCCGACGACCTTCTTGAGGAACGGTGCGTTGTCCCACTCGCGCACTCGATCGAGGAAGTCGGTGGAGAGCGCCTTGAACACTTCCCGTCGCTGGTCCAAGGTGCCGGCGGCGACCTCCTTGAGGGTCAACACGCCGTCTCCCCGATCGAGCGACTGGGCCGCCTTCAGGACCTCCTTCTCGAGGAGCGGTAACCCCGGGCGCTGGTGAGCGTGCCTTCCTGTCAGCGCTTCGGCAAGTGCCAGCTGGCCGCATCGTGGTAACGAGCAGCGCATGAACCTCGCTCGCGCCGCTCTCATCCTGGCCACGCTGCCGACCGCGGCACTCGCCCAGAACCTGCGGGTGGTGCCTGTTCCCTTTAGCCCCCTCGACATCACGGTCTCCCATCAGGCGTACAACGGCCACGCCACCACCTTCAAAGCCATCGCTCGCGGGGGCAGCGGCAGCTACCTCTTCGAGTGGGACTTCAACGGCGACGGGGCATTCGACTTCTCGGACACCACCACCAACCGCTACAACCTCAGCGCCCGTTACAGCTTTCCCAACCAGGCGGCCGAGGTCACCTTCAACGCCCGGGTGCGCGTCACCTCGGGCGGGCAGACGGTGACGGCGAGCTACCCGGTGCGGGTCTTCCCCGACGTGCCGCTCAACCCCGCCACCGCCAACGAGCGGCAGTTGCAGCTCATGCGCAACGTCGCCATCGACGATGCGCTCTGGTACCTGCACAACAGCCTCGTTCGCAGCGGCAACGAGGAGGACCCGCTGTTCGGGGCGCAGGCGACCGCGAACCTCCCCGGCAACTTCGGCACCAGCAACTACAACCACCCGGCGATGGTGCTCGAGGCGCTGGTGACGGCCGGCCACTACCCCGCGTTTCCGCCCGCGTACCTCGGCGCGATGCCCAACCCGTCGGACAACGCGTGGCGCTGGAACACCGACCCCTACGCGGAAGACGCGATGCGCCTGGTCAACCGGCAGGTGACGCTGTTGACCTCGGTCTCGCCGATTCCGGCGGTCGACGAGGCCAACAACACCGGCTTCTACCCGGAAGCGAACATGACTCCTCTGCCGGGAACCGACGATGGGGTGGGCCTCGGCAACTCGTTCGGCAACGTGTCGACCGCTACGCAGAGCACGATGCTGCGCGCCCTCTCGAAGGCGCGGCTCACCGGCTTCACTGCGCAGGTGGGTGACCCCAACTTCGTCCTCAACAAGCCGTTCGCGTTCATCATTCAGCAGATGGTCGACGCGCTCGTCTTTGCCCAGAGCGACGCCGCCTTCCCGGGCGGATGGGACTACTGGGCCAATTCCAGCTCCTTCATTCTCAGCGAGAACGGCTACGGCTTCCTCGACGCCGTTGATGCGTTGATGGTGACCGAGCGATTGATGGGGCCCAGCGGAGTCATCGTGAACAACCGCCTGAAGTCGCGGGCGGTCGCCGCCACCTTCCAGCTGTCGGTCACCTGCGCTCAGGGAGGAAGCGGCGGCACCTACTTCGGGTCCGGCGCGAGCTGCGAGTTCAGCACCTCGGCCGGTCACACCATCGCCCTGGGGTGGCTGGGCGCGAACTTGATGTCCACCGCGGACTCGCGGCTCGCGTTTCCCGGTCAGGCCAACGCCGTCAACCCGACGCGCGGCCAGCTGCGCAGCCTCTACGACGCGAAGCTGACCTTCATCGGCAACACCTTCTCGACCGGGGCGCCGGGCATGGTCAACTGGGACACGGCGTTCGTGACGGGAGGCAACTTCGCCCGCCTCGACGGCGAGGGAAACCACAACGCCATGCTGCTCTGGTCGCGCGCGGCGCGCGCCGTCGAGCCTGAGGTCACGCTCTTCGGAGCGAACGACTTCCCCCGGCTCTTCTCGCAGTACTTGATCAACAACCAGGCGAGCAACGGCGGTTGGAACTGGGTCTATTCGAACAACGCCAACACCGACAGCTCCTGGGGCGAGCACGTGCGCGCGGCCATCGCCGCGATGGTGCTGATGCAGAAGCAACCGCTGCCGGTGGCGTGGGGAACCGCCAGCCCAACCACCCTCACCGAGGGGGATTCTGTCGCGTTCACCGCGCAGTCGACCCAGCCGGGGGGCGTCTTCGTCTGGTCGTTCGGAAACGGCGCGACCGCTGGCGGCGCGAGCGTGAGCTACCCCTACCCCGACAACGGCCAGTTCAACGCGACCATCACGCACACCACCGCGGGGGGCGTGGGCACCGGCACCGTCGCGGTCACCGTTCTCAACGCGCCGCCCGTGCCCAACGCCGGCGCCGACCGCACCGTCGACGAGGGCACGCCCGTCGCCTTGGCCGGCAGCTTCACCGACCCGGGAGCCGCCGACACGCACACCTCCTCTTGGACCTTCAGCAGCGGCGCCCCTGCCAGCAGCGCCGACGTCACCCGGACCTGGGCGGACGACGGGGTCGTCACCGCGACCTTCCGCGTCACCGACGACGACGGCGCCAGCGCCGCCGACAGCGCCCTCATCACCGTGGCCAACGTCAAGCCGACCATCACCTCGACGCCCGGCGCGGTGGGCAGCATCGGCGTGCAGTACGACTACACGCTGACCTTCACCGACCCAGGCGCCGCCGACACCCACACCTGCTCGGCGCCGCTGCTGCCGGCCGGCGCGACGTTCACCAACTGCGCGCTGAGCTGGACGCCGTCGGCGCTGCAGTCCGCCGCGGTCACGCTCTGCGTCACCGACGACGACGGCGGGCAGAGCTGCCAGACCTTCCCCATTCTCGTCGGCGTGGTCGACACCGACAGCGACGGCCTGCCCGACGCCTGGGAGCAGGCGCACTTCGGCAACCTCAATGCCACCCCCACGCAAGACGGCGACGCCGACGGCCTCAACAACGCCGCCGAGCTGGCCGGGGCCACCAACCCGACCGTGTTCGACGGCCCCACCGCGCCGACCATCGCCGGCGCGCAGTGCGGCCTCACCGTCACTGATTCTCGCCCCACGCTGACGCTGACCAACGCCACCGACCCGCAGGGCGACGTGCTCCGCTACGACTTCGAGGTCTACTCAGACGCAGCGCTGACCCAGCTCGACGTCGCGGCGTTCGGCGTTCCCGCCGGCACCACCACCACCAACTGGCGCACCAGCGCGGTGATGACGCCCGGCTCGCACCACTGGCGCGCCCGCGCCCACGACGGCAAGGCGTACGGCCCGTGGAGCACCCCCGCCTGCGCCTTCACCGTGCCCGCGGTCAACCAGCTGCCGAGCGCGCCGAGCATCTCGGCCCCCGCCAACGGCTCGAAGGTGAGCACGCTCACCCCCGCGCTCGAAGTGGGCAACGCCACCGACCCCGACGGCGACGCGCTCACCTACGAGTTCGAGCTCTACCGCGGCGCGACGCGCGAAAGGGCGCAGGCGAATGTCGCGCAGGGTGCCGGCACCACCTCGTGGACGGTGACGCCGGCGCTGCTGGAAGAGGGCCAGTACACCTGGCGCGCGCGCGCGGTGAGCCCAGGCGGGGCCGGGCCGTGGAGCGTCACCAGCAGCTTCGGGGTGAACGCCGCCAACACCGCGCCCCCGGTGCCCGCGCTGGTCTCGCCGCAGAACGGCACCCGCGCCGACTCGCTCACCCCGCGCTTCTCGTTCGTGGCCGCGGCCGATGCCGACGGCGACGCTCTCACCTTCGACTGGGAGCTTTCCGCCGACAACACCTTCGCCACCGCGCTCGCCAGCGACGCGGCGCTGGCCTCGACCAGCACCGTTGCTCCGTCGCCGCTCACCGAGGACACCCGCTACTGCTGGCGGGTGCGGTCGGACGACGGTCAGGCCACCAGCGCCTGGGCCAGCGCCTGCTTCGTCGTCTCGGCGAGCGACAGCGCGCCTGGCATTCCCACTCAGCTGAACCCCGCCTCGGGCGTGGCCGTCCCCACTCGGACTCCGGTGTTCTCGTGGACCAGCGCCACGGACCCCGAAGGCGCTCCCGTCACCTACGACGTCGAAGTGAAGCAGGGCGGGGCGGTGGTGGCGACGCTGACCGGGGTGACCGGCAACACGGCGCAGTTGCCGGTGCCGCTCGATGACGGCAAGGTCTTCACCTGGCGCGTTCGCGCCAGCGCCGAGAGCGTCTCTAGCGACTACTCGGTCGAGGTCAGCTTCGAGGTGAAGGTGCCCGAGCCGACCAGTCCCCAGGGCTGCCATTGCGTGGCGTCTCCTGGCGCGGGTTTCGTGGCGGGGGTGTTGCTGCTGGCGCTGCGCCGGCGCCGCCGGGGCTGAGCTTGAGAGGCGATCGACTCGGGCGCGGTGGCGCTACCCTCGATGAAGGAACTCAAACGATCGCGGTCGCCGCGGCCGGAACCCCGCGGTTCCCCAGGATCGCTTCCATCGAACTCGCCGGGCAGGAAGTCGAGGCCCGCGCCCATGGGCGGCGCGGAGCGCATCGGTTGCGCGACCGCCGTCGTCACCGAAGCGCCGTCGTGTTCAAGCGCATCGAACTCTTCACCGCCGACCAGGAGCGTGCGGTGCGCTTCTTCACCGAGGTGCTCGGCATTCGGGTAGACGCGGCCGGGCCCTGAGGCGCAGCGCCGACACCAGAGAAGGACGCGATGGACACGCAGATCGAGCGAGCACGGCGCTTTCGCGCGCTACACAATCGCAGCAAGATCTTGCTGCTGCCCAACGCCTGGGACGCGGGCAGCGCCCGGGTGTTCGAGGATCTCGGCTTCGACGCAATCGCCACCACCAGCGGCGGTGTCGCCTGGTCGCTCGGCTATGCAGACGGCGAGTGCGCGCCGCTGGCCGAGGTGGCGGCGGCGGTCCGGCGCATCGTGCGCGTGACCTCGGTGCCGGTGAGCGTCGATTTCGAATCGGGCTACGGCGAGTCGCCCGCGGCGGTGGCCGCCGGCGTGCGCGCGATGATCGACGCCGGCGCGGTCGGCATCAACCTCGAGGACGGCATCCGGCACGAGCGGCTGCGCGACGTCGGCGACGCCGCGCTTCGGATCGCCGCCGCGCGCGCCGCGGCGCGCGAAGCCGGCGTGCCGATCGTCATCAACGCGCGCGTCGACAACTGGATCATCGCGGCTGGCACCGAACAGCGCTTCGAGGAGGCGCTGCGTCGGGCGCGCGCCTATCTTGCGGCCGGCGCCGACTGCATCTACCCGATCGCGCTCGCCGACGCCGCCGTGATCGGCCGCCTGTGTTCGGCGCTCGATGCGCCGGTCAACGTCGGCGCCCGCGCGGGCATGCCCGGGGTGGCCGAACTGGCCCGCCTCGGCGTCGCCCGGATCAGCACCGCGACGCGCCTGGCGACGCTTGCGTTGTCGCACGTGCGCGAAGCGGCGGAGCGCCTGCGCAGCGATGGCACCTTCGATCATCTCGAGGCTGGGTTCGGCTACCCGGACATGCAGCGTCTCTTCCCCCCAACCCTGACGACCTGAAGGGGAAATTCGATGAACGTGACGCGCCACCTCGGGACCGACGGTGCCCAGGCCGAGGTGACCGTCGAGACGTGCACGCGCTGCGGGGCGAGTTGGCTCGAATACTTCTTCGAGGACCACCTCGACAACGGCTCGAGGTGCCGCGGGCTGGTCAGCGCTGCGCGCGCGCGCGAGGTGACGGCGCAGAGCGCGGCGGCGCTCCTCGAGGAGCTGCCGGGGTACTGGCTGGGCGGCACAGGTCGCGTGCGTCGGGCGCCCGAGCGCGTTATGGCGGGGCGATGCCGTTGTTCCAGCCTGCGACGTCCCTCCACGAGTTTGATGGCACCACCTCGCGGTACTTCCTGGGACGCAGCTTCTGCTACTGGCTGGTGGGACGCAGAGCCAACGGCACCTTCATCTGGGGCAAGCCGCAGGAGCAGGACATCGCCGAGATGGAGCCCTTCTGGAGCCTGGGGAGCAGCGACCCAGCCTGGAACGGGCGGGTGGGCTTCATCGACGCGCGCGCCGTCGAGGGGGTGGACGCCCTGGCCTTCCGCCGGCTGCTCTCGTACCTCGTGCGGACCCAGCCTTCGATGAAGGGCGTGCGCGCCGTGACGATGGTGCATGGCGGGGGGCTGGTCGGCGTGGTGACGGCGGGGCTGCTCAACGTGGTGCGCCCGTCGTACGGGTTTCGGGCCGTGAGCGCCGACAAGCTGCGCGAGGCCTTCGCCGCGAGCGGCGTGGAAGAGCTCTTCGATGAGGTGGAGGCGCTGCGCGGCCGCGTCGGCGTCGCCCCTGAGGTCGTTCGCGCGGTGCAGGCGGTGCTGCACCGGCAGCCGAGCGCCACCCTGGCCGACCTCGCCCATGCGCTGGGGCTCTCGGCGCGCACCCTGCAACGGAGGCTCGACGGCGCGGGCGCGTCGCTGCGGCAGCTGCGCGTGAACCTGCTCCTGCGGCAGGCTGAAGAGCTGCTCGCGGCCACCGAGCTGGACCTCGACGCCATCGCCGCGCAGGTGGGCCTGGCCTCGGCCTCGCACCTGGTCAGCCTGTTCCACCGCGTGCACGGCATGACGCCGGGCACATGGCGCGAACGCAACCGCCGGTAAAGTCCGCCAGGCCGCTACGGCCGCCAGTGGGCCGATGCCGCACCTGCGGCCGAAGGTGCCAACGCGGGGCCGACGGTACCTTGAGCGACCTGGAAGGCGTCGCGAAACGACGTCTCCGCGCTTGACGGCGCCCGGGAAAATGCCGAGTGTAGGAGCCGTTCCGGTCGACCTCGCCTGCAGGTGGGCGTGGGTCCCGAGAGTGGCGAAGCTGCTGTGTCTTCCCGCCCTCTTCGAGACGGCTTTCGTACGAGCCGGAGCAGGAGAAGGAGCAGGTACGCACATGACTTCACGAGGCGGCGGGCGCGATCGCGACGACGACAGCACGGGCTTCACCGGGAAGCGCAAGAAGACGTTCCGCGAGCTGGACGCGCAGCGCGGCAAGTCGAAGTACCACTCGCGGCAGGACGACCCGCAGCAGCAGCGCATCGAGCGCAGCGCCAGCTACGAGAAGTACAAGCAGGCGGCCGACGCGCTCTTCACCGGCGGCGCGCTCCCCGAGGGCCTCGCGGCCACCTTCGACCCGGAGGGCAAGCGCAAGGAGCAGAAGGCGGCGATGAAGCGCGTCACCGAGGCGCCGGATCGCAAGGCCTGGGCGGAGCGCGTGGTGGAGTACCTGGAGAAGTACCCGGAGCTGCCCAACGACGCCTTCTTCTGCGACTCGCTGCTCGACCACCCGAAGGACCGCATCGTCGACAAGGCGCTGGCCAAGCTGGAGGCGATGCAGGCGGAGGCGCTGCTGCCCAGGGAGAAGGCGCCCCGGTCGCTCGAGCAGCGGCTGCGCACGCTGGAGATGACCAGCCTCGACTCGGACGTGCAGGCGCGGGCGAAGGCGCTGCGCACCAGGGTGTTCTGAGCGGGACGCGCACCGAGGCCCGGGTCGCCCCGCTGCCTCACCCCGGCCGAGGGCGCGCTTGCTTCGCCGCCGCGACGTGCTCTCCTTTCCGGCGCGATGGCGGACGACTTCGATCAGGGCCGACGGGTCGGGA
>JADLDB010000119.1 GCA_020846875.1 Myxococcales bacterium
ACTTGAGCGTTCGCTGGACTCGCCCGATGGCGGGACTGCCCAGCGCGGGCCAGGTCCTCGCCAGCGCGACGCTCGACTGCAACCGCGACAAGCCCACCAGCACCACGGGCGTCTACTACTTCGCCACCACCACCGGCTGGCTCGTCGGCTACGTCGTCGACTCCGAGGGGCTCGACCAGTCAGCCCCCTGGCCCAAGTACCAGCACGACGCGCGCAACACCGGCAACCTCTCCGTCTCCAAGGCCTGCCCGTGACGCGCACGATCCTCGTCGGAGTGCTGGTCCTCCTCTCCAGCGCGGCGCTCGCGCAGGAACCTTCGCCCACCGTCGCCGTCTTCCCGCTCGGCACGGGCCGCCTCCCCTCGGGCTTCTCCAAGGCCGACACCGAGGCGCTTCAGCGCGACTTCGTGAAGGCCGCTCGCCGCGCGGGCGCGCTCGTCCCGGACACCGGCAGCCTCGAGGTGGCCATCAAGCAGCTCAAGCGCACCGACTGCGATCGCGAAGACGCCTGCCTCCAGGGCCTCGCACAGAAGGCCGAGACCCTCTATGCGCTGTACGGCTCCGTCGACTACACGCTCGAGGGCGCCGTCGTCGCTACCGGGCGCGTGGTCCGCGACGATGGCCAGGTGGTCTCGGGCCCGTCCACCGTCTCCGTGCCCAAGTCCACCGACACCTTCAAGGACGTCGCCCGCGTCGCGCTCACGCGCCTCCTCGAGCAGCTCAGGCTGAAGGAGCTGCCGCCCTCGCGCCCGGTCGCGGTGAGCCCGCCTCAGCCTGAACATGTAGGCCCCCCCCCCTCCTGACACCCACACGCCGAAGGACCCGCCGCCGCAGCCGCCGCCAACGGTGGTGGAGCAGCGTTCGCTGCGCAGGCCCGTCGGCTACACCGTGGCAGGCGTCGGCGGAGCGATGGCTGTGACGGGAGCGATCCTCGCCGGACTGGCCAACGCGAGCGTCGCGTCGCTCCCGCGCACGGGCGGCGCGATCGAGGCCGGCAGCGTGGGGGCGTACCAGGCGCTGCGCACCCAGGAGACCGCCGGCTGGATTCTCGTCGGCACCGGCCTCGCGGCCGCGGGAGTCGGGCTTGGGGTCGCGCTCACCGCGCCCACCTCTTCCGTCTCCGTCACGCCGACGGTTGCGCCCGGAGGAGCGGGCGTGAGCATCCAGGGAGTCTTCCCTTGATCGCCCTCACCTTGGCGCTCGTGATCTCCGCGGCGCCGGAGGACGCGGGCCCGCTGTGCAACCAGTACGGCTGGCTGGCCGACCTCCGCGAACGCCTCCACGCCCTTCAGCGCGCCTCGTCGGCCGTGGTGGACCCGAATCGCCGCGCGAGCCTCGGCCAGCGAATCGTCCTGCTTCAGCAGGAGCTGGACCGCCTCTCGTCCTCCAGCAGCGTCGGCGACCCGAGAGCAGGGTGCGTCAGCCTCGCCGTCCTGATCCGCGACGCCTGGCGGGAGTCCCTCGTCCCGGACACCATTCCTCCCTTCGACATGCCCGACTGCGCCAGCCCACGGAAGGAAGCCGTCCTCGCCGGCGAGCTCGCCCGGCTGCAGAAGGCCGCCACCTCCCGAAAGCTGGACGAGCCTCGCCGCCGCCGGGCCGTCGCTGACGCCGCCCAGCTCCAGTTCGAGATCGCCTGGATGCGCAGCTACGATCAATGCGCCCGCGCGCGCGACGGCCTCTTCGACCTCGAGAGCCTCCTCCTCGACGGTGGCGAGCTGCCCAGCACCAGCCGCCTCTGCCGCCGTCCGGACTGGCGCGCCTTCGTGGAAGCCCGCCTCATGGACGCTCACGACGACCCTTCGGTCCGCAAGGCACTCGCCAGGGGCTCCTGCGAAGCGGCTGAGTCCGCGCTCCTTCACCTCCAGCGGTGATCCGCCTCCGGCGCGAGGCACATCGCCCACTGCCCTTCAGGAGCGAGACATTGTCAGCGCAACCTCCTGAAATGACGAGGAGTCGGCGGCGCACGGCGAGGGTGCCGCCCCCCTCTTGACGCGCGGAACGGCAGCACGTATACGCGGCGCCCCTTCGTCGTTGGCTCTGTGAAAACCAGGGGCTGTCCTCCTCGGTCCAACACCCACCGGCGTATGGGATTTTGAGGTCGCAGCACCTGTCGTTCACACAAGGGTCAACCGAGAATGGCGACACAGAAGATTCGCATTCGTCTGAAGGCGTACGACTCGAAGCTCCTGGACCAGAGTGCCACGGAGATCGTCGAGACCGCCAAGCGTACGGGCGCGCGGGTGTCGGGGCCGATCCCCCTCCCCACGCGCATCAACCGCTTCACGGTCCTGCGTTCGCCGCACGTGGACAAGAAGTCGCGCGAGCAGTTCGAGATCCGCACCCACAAGCGGCTCCTCGACATCCTCGAGCCCACCCAGCAGACCCTCGACGCGCTGATGAAGCTGGACCTGTCAGCCGGCGTGGACGTCGAGATCAAGAGCTAAGGACCAGAACGCCATGGCCAAGTTCGACGTCGTCGATTTGTCGCTGAAGAAGGTCTCCGAGATCGAGCTCTCGGACGACGTGTTCGCTGCCGAGCCGAACGCGAACCTCCTCTACGAGGCCGCGAAGTTCCAGCAGATCAACCGCCGCGCCGGCACGGTGGCGGTGAAGAACAGCTCGCTCGTCTCGGGCGGCGGCAGGAAGCCCTGGAAGCAGAAGGGCACCGGCCGCGCGCGCCAGGGCTCCACCCGCGCCTCCCACTGGGTCGGCGGCGGCAAGGCCATGGGCCCCAAGCCCCGCGACTACACCTACCGGCCCCCCCGCACGGTGCGCCGCGCCGCCCTCGCCTCCGCGCTGTCCCTGCGCGCCGGTGAGAAGGCGCTGATCATCGTCCAGGACTTCCCGTCCGACGGGAAGACCAAGAAGGCCGCCGAGGCGCTCCAGAAGGGCCTCAAGCTGGCCAACGCCCTGGTGGTGGACGGCAAGGACAACCAGAAGCTGCACCTGGCGGTCCGCAACATGGGCTCCTTCGACGTGCTGCCCCCCGAAGGCGTCAACGTCGAGTCCGTGCTGCGCCGGAAGACCCTGGTGCTCACCGTCGCCGCGGCGAAGGCGCTCAACGACGCGCTGCTCAAGCCGCGCGGCAAGTCCCAGAAGAGCGAGGGCTAAGCCACCATGGACCTCAACTACGTCATCAAGGGCCCGCTGATCACCGAGAAGCTCGATCGCGCCCGTGAGAAGAGCCGGCAGTACTCCTTCCTGGTCGACAAGAAGGCCACCAAGCTGGACATCGCCCGCGCGGTGTCCAACCAGTTCAAGGTCACCGTCGAGGACGTCCGCACGCTCGTCATGCGCGGGAAGATCAAGCGCGTGGGCGCGTCCATGGGTAAGCGGCCCAACTTCAAGAAGGCCTTCGTCACCCTGAAAGAGGGCGACAAGATCGAGCTGTTCGAGGGAGGCACGGTCTAATGGGAGTCAAGAAGTTCAAGCCGACGTCGGCCGCGCGCCGACTGATGACGGTGTCCGACTTCGCGGAGATCACGCGGGATCGGCCCGAGAAGTCCCTCACCGCCGCGATGAAGCGCTCGGGCGGCCGCAATGGCGACGGGCACATCACCCGCCGGCACCAGGGCGGCGGCCACAAGCGCCGTTACCGCGTCATCGACTTCAAGCGGCAGGACAAGGACAACGTGCCCGCGAAGGTCGCGGCCATCGAGTACGATCCGAACCGCACCGCCAATCTGGCGCTGCTGCACTACGCCGACGGCGAAAAGCGCTACGTCCTCGCGCCGGTCGGCTTGAGCGTGGGCGACACCCTGCTGGCGGGCGCCAACGTCGACATCCGCCCGGGCAACAGCCTGCCCCTCCAGAACATCCCCGTGGGCACGGTGCTGCACAACCTCGAGCTCAAGCCGGGCCGCGGCGCGCAGCTGATCCGCTCGGCCGGTAGCTGGGGCCAACTGATGGCGAAGGAAGGCGGGTACGCGCAGGTCCGCCTGCCGTCCGGCGCCGTCCGCAAGGTGCTGATCGTCTGCCGCGCCACCATCGGCCAGCTGGGCAACATCGACCACGAGATCATCCGCGTCGGTAAGGCCGGCAAGTCCCGCTGGCTGGGCATTCGCCCCACCGTCCGCGGCCTGGCGATGAACCCCGTCGACCACCCGCACGGCGGTGGCGAAGGCAAGTCCGGCCAGGGCAACCCGCACCCCGTCTCGCCCTGGGGCAAGAAGACCAAGGGCCTCACCACGCGCAAGAACAAGCGCACTGACAAGTTCATCGTCTCGCAGCGCCGCCAGGGCGTGCGCAGCAACTAAGGAGCGCTGACTCACATGGCTCGTTCAACCTGGAAGGGTCCGTTCATCGACCTGAGCCTCTCGAAGAAGCTCGAGGCGATGAACAAGGGCAGTAAGAAGTCGGTGATCAAGACGTGGTCGCGCCGGTCGACCATCATCCCCGAGATGGTGGGCCACACCTTCGCGGTCCACAACGGGCGGAAGTTCATCCCCGTCTACGTCACCGAGAACATGGTCGGTCACAAGCTGGGCGAGTTCGCCCCCACGCGCACCTTCGTCGGCCACAGCGCCGAGAAGAAGGTCGCGGCGCCGGGCAAGAAGGGCTGAGGCACACACATGGAAGCGACTGCTCACCTCCGTCACCTGCGCATGGCTCCGCGGAAGATCTCCGTGGTGGTGTCGCTCGTCCGCGGCATGCCCGTCAGCCGCGCCCTGTCCACGCTGCAGTTCACCCGCCGCGCCGCGGCCCGCCCGGTCAAGAAGCTGATCGAGTCGGCCATGGCCAACGCCACCGACACCTCCAAGGGCGCGGTCGACGTCGACAAGCTGTGGGTGAAGATGATCTCGGTGGACCAGGGTGCGACCGCGCGCCGCTACCTGCCCCGCGCCATGGGCCGGGCCACCCGCGTCAACAAGAAGACGTCGCACATCCACGTCGTCCTTTCGGACGAGGCCCAGAAGGGCCGGAAGTAACGAAGGAGAACGCACCTTGGGACAGAAGGTTCATCCAGTCGGTTTTCGGCTCGGCGTCATCCGGACCTGGGACTCGAAGTGGTTCGAGGAGAAGCACTACGCCCAGTGGCTGCACGAGGACATCAAGATCCGTGAGCACGTGAAGAAGAGCCTGAACCACGCCGGCGTCTCCAAGGTGGAGATCGAGCGCGCGGCGAACAAGGTGAAGGTGAACGTGCACACCGCGCGGCCGGGCATCGTGATCGGCAAGCGCGGCGCGGGCATCGAGACGGTGAAGAAGGAGCTGCAGCGCTTCACCAAGAACGAGGTGTTCCTGAACATCGTCGAGGTCCGCAAGGCCGAGACGGACGCGCAGTTGGTGGCCGAGAACATCGCCACGCAGCTCGAGCGCCGGATCGCCTTCCGCCGCGCGATGAAGAAGGCCATTCAGACCGCGATGAAGTTTGGCGCCAAGGGCATTCGCGTGTCCTGCTCCGGCCGCCTGGGCGGCGCGGAGATGGCCCGCTACGAGTGGTACCGCGAGGGCCGGGTGCCCCTGCACACCCTGCGCGCCGACATCGACTACGGCTACGCGATCGCCCAGACCACCTACGGCACCATCGGCTGCAAGGTGTGGGTCTGCAAGGGCGAGGTGCTGCCCACCAAGGGCGGCCGGGACGAGAAGAGCGCCCGCTAAGGGCGAGAGGATCAACGAGGACACACCATGCTTCAGCCTGCCCGCACCAAGTACCGCAAGATGCACAAGGGCCGCACCCCGGGCCGCGCCTTCCGCGGCAACAAGCTCGCCTTCGGCGAGTTCGGGCTGATGACCCTGCAGCCGGGGTGGATCACCTCGCGCCAGATCGAGGCCGCGCGTATCGCCATGAGCCGCCACATCAAGCGCGGCGGGAAGATCTGGATCCGGATCTTCCCGGACAAGCCGATCACCAAGAAGCCCGCCGAGACGCGCATGGGGACCGGCAAGGGCGGCGTGGAGTACTACGTGGCGGTGGTGAAGCCCGGCCGCATCCTCTACGAGATGGACGGCATGCAGCAGGACCTGGCCAAGTCGGCCTTCGCCCTGGCCGCGGCCAAGCTGCCGGTGATGACCCGCATGGTGCTCCGCAGCGAGCAGAGCCTCTAAGAGGAACGGAACGCGATCATGGCCACCACCAAGGAACTGTCAGAGCTGTCGATCGATGACTTGAAGCGCCGCGCGGACGATCTGCGCGCGACGATGGTGCAGGATCAACTGAAGCTGCGCACCGGCGCCCTGGACAACCCGGCCGAGCGGACCGCCCACAAGCGGGACCTGGCGCGGGTGCTCACGGTGCTCACGCAGAAGCAGACCCAGGCGCAGGCGAAGGCGTAAAGCGAGAAAATTGATCATGGCTGAGACCCAGACAGAGACCCCCGAGATCCACGGCAGCGAGAACCGCGGCCGCCCCAAGACCCGCATCGGGATCGTCACCTCCAACAAGATGACGAAGACGGTGGTGGTCACCGTGCGCCGCCGCGCTGCCCACACCGGGTACGGGAAGATCCAGACGCTGCGCGAGAAGTACAAGGCGCACGCCGAGGACCACGATCCGAAGAAGCCCACCATCAACGAAGGCGACAAGGTGCTGATCGCCGAGACCCGCCCCACCTCCAAGGACAAGCGCTGGCGCGTGGTGAAGGTGCTCGAGCGCGCCACCCTGGCCTGAAGAAGAGCTGAGAGGAAGACGACGCCATGCTGCAGATGACCAGTCGGCTCGAGGTGGCAGACAACTCGGGCGCCAAGGAAGTGTTCGTGATCAACGTGGCCGGCGGCTCGGCTCGCGTCTACGGCTCGATCGGCGACGTGATCACCGTGTCGATCAAGGAAGCGCTGACCACCGCCAAGGTGAAGAAGGGCGACGTGGCCAAGGCGGTGATCGTCCGCACGGCCAAAGAAATCCGCCGGCCTGACGGCAGCTACATCAAGTTCGACAGCAACGCCGCGGTGCTGATCAACAAGGAACTGGAGCCGATCGGCACCCGCATCTTCGGCCCGGTCGCCCGCGAGCTGCGCGCGAAGAAGTTCATGAAGATCATCTCGCTCGCGCCGGAGGTCCTCTAAGCCATGCAGAAGCTCAAGATCGGTGACACGGTGCAGGTGCTGTCGGGTGCCGAGCGAACCCAGAAGTCGAACCGGGGGAAGCTCCTCGACATCGACCGCGCGGCCAACCGCGTGCGCGTGGAGGGCCTGCGCCTGGTGAAGCGGCACACCGCCAAGGGCCGCGACAAGGCCAACCCGGAAGGCGGGATCCTCGAGAAGCCGGGCTCCATCGCCCTGGCCAACGTGGCCCTGGTCTGCCCCAAGTGCGACAAGCCCACCCGGGTGGGGATCCGCGCCGACGGCGAGAAGAAGAAGCGCTTCTGCAAGAAGTGCGAAGCCACCATTGACTGACGATCACGCGCCGCGCTACAGGCGGCGCCCCTTTACGAGAGAAACGGTAGCGAGCCATGGCTGACGAAAAGGCACCGAAGGCGGAGAAGGCCGAGAAACCCGAAGCCCCGAAGAAGACGGCCGGGGGCAAGCGCGGCAAGAAGGAAGAGGCCAAGAAGGCCGGCTTCGCCGCGAACGTCGAGGAAGGCCTCGAGGTGAAGCCTGCGCGGCTCAAGCTGCGCTACCGCAAGGAGATCGTCCCGGCCCTGATGAAGGAGCTCGGCCTGAAGAACCCGATGGAGGTCCCGCGGGTCGAGAAGGTCGTCGTCAACATGGGCCTGGGCGAGGCCCTGGCCAACAACAAGATCATGGAGTCGGCGGTCGACCAGCTGGGCGCGATCACCGGCCAGAAGCCGGTCATCACCCGGTCCCGCAAGGCGATCGCGAACTTCAAGCTGCGTGAGAACCAGGCGATCGGCGCCATGGTGACCCTGCGCGGCGACCGGATGTTCGAGTTCCTCGACCGGTTGATCAACGTGGCGCTGCCCCGCGTGCGCGACTTCAAGGGCATCTCGCCCAAGGCCTTCGACGGCCGCGGCAACTACACCCTGGGCGTGCGGGAGCAGATCATCTTCCCCGAGATCAACTACGACCAGATCGAGAAGGTGAAGGGGCTCAACGTGAGCATCGTCACCAGCGCGAAGAATGACGAACGCGGCCTGGCGCTCCTGAAGGCGATGGGAGTTCCCTTCCGCAGCTGAGAAGCGCATTGCAAGAACGACCGCGACGAACCACCGGGATGGGCCCGGCAGGCGCCACGGTCTCCAGCGGGGACTCGGACAGAGGCCCCTTTGGGGTAGTGAGAAATGGCAGTCAATGATCCCGTGGGTGACATGCTCACCCGCATCCGCAACGCGGCGCTGGCCCGGCACGAGAAGCTGACCCTGCCGTCGAGCAAGCTCAAGGTCGAGATCGCCAAGGCGCTCAAGGGCGAAGGCTTCATCGCCGACTACGTGGTCCACGAGCGGAAGCCGCAGAACGAGCTGACGGTGATGATGAAGTACGGCCCCAACCGAGAGCCCGTGATCACCGGCATCAAGCGGGAGTCGAAGCCGGGCCTCCGCAGGTACGTCAACGTCCGCGATCTGCCGCGCGTGAAGGGCGGCATGGGGATCGCGATCCTGTCCACTTCCCGCGGCGTGATGGTCGATGCCGAGGCTCGCAAGGCCAACGTCGGCGGCGAGCTGATCTGCACCGTCTACTAAAGGAACGACGTCATGAGCCGCATCGGAAAGCTCCCCATCAAGCTGGAAGACAAGGTGAAGGTCGCGGTCGCCAACGGCGTCGTGTCTTTCGAGGGGCCCAAGGGCAAGCTGCAGGTGAAGCTGCCCGCGCCCGAGATCAAGGTCGAGGTGAAGGACAAGGCGTTGATCATCACCCGCCCCAACGAGGACCGGCAGGTCCGCGCCCGCCACGGGCTGACCCGCGCCATCCTCGCCAACGCGGCGAAGGGCGTGGCGACCGGCTGGGAGAAGACGCTGGCGATCCGCGGCGTCGGTTACCGCGCCGAGGTGAAGGGCAAGCAGCTGCACCTGTCCCTGGGCTTCTCTCACCCGGTGGTGTTCAACCTGCCCGAAGGCGTGACCGCCGAGGTCGCCAAGACGCCGCGCACCGAGGACCAGCTGCCCACCGTGGACGTGATGCTGCGCTCCGCCGATCGCCAGCTGCTCGGTGAGGTGGCCGTGCAGATCCGCGCCCTGCGCCCCCCCGAGCCGTACAAGGGCAAGGGCATCAAGCTGTCCACCGAGACGGTCCGCCGCAAGGAGGGCAAGACGGGTACGGCATAACGCCGCCCGCTCATCCGCGCGGGGAAGCCTCGATCCCGCGCGGAAGGAAAGGAAAACGCCATGTCCAGGAACGATCCCCGCCTCAACCGCAAGGAGCGCATCCGCCGGAAGCTGTCCGGCACCTCGGAGCGCCCGCGCCTCACCGTCTACAAGTCGCTCAAGCACCTGGTCGCCCAGGTGGTGGACGACTCCACCGGTCGCACCCTCGCCCACGCCTCCACGCTCTCCAAGGAGCTCAAGGGCAAGCTGGACGAGGGCGACAAGAAGTTCGCCGCCAAGCAGGTCGGCCTGCTGGTCGCCGAGAAGTGCAAGGCGGCGAAGATCGACAAGGTCGTGTTCGACCGCAACGGCTTCCCCTACCACGGGCGCGTCGCCGCGATCGCCGATGGCGCGCGCGAGGGCGGCCTGCAGTTCTAAGGACAAACACTCATGAGCACGAACCCGATCAATCCGAACGACCTGGATCTCCAGGATCACGTGGTGAGCATCAACCGCGTGGCCAAGGTGGTGAAGGGTGGCCGCCGCTTCAGCTTCGCCGCGCTCGTCGTGGTGGGGGACGGCAACGGCCACGTGGGCGTGGGCCTGGGCAAGGCCAACGAGGTGCCCGAGGCCATCCGCAAGGGCGGCGAGAACGCCAAGAAGAACCTGTTCCGCGTGCCGCTGATGGGCAACACCATTCCCCACGAGGCGCTGGGGCACTTCGGCGCCGGCAGGGTCTTCCTGCGGCCGGCCCTCGAGGGCACGGGTGTGATCGCCGGCGGCGCGGTGCGGGCGGTGCTGGAGGCCGCGGGGATCCGCAACATCCTCACCAAGAGCCAGGGCAGCCGGAACCCGCACAACGTGCTGAAGGCGGTGGTGGACGGGCTCAAGCAGATGCGCTCCCCCGAGCAGGTGTCGCGCCTGCGCGGCAAGGAAATCACCTTCGGTCGCAAGAAGGCGGAGGCCTGAGAAGCCATGGGCATCAAGATCACGCTGGTGAAGAGCCCGTCGAGCGCGTCAGAGCGCCAGGTGGCCACGGTGAAGGGGCTGGGTGTGTGGAAGATGAACTCCACGCGGCTGCTCAAGGACACCCCGGCCATCCGCGGGATGATCAACAAGGTGCAGCACCTGCTTGCGGTCGAGACGGTGAAGGACGAGCCGAAGCCCCGCACCCGTCAGAAGCCGCGGAAGATTCGCGTGCGTGACGCCGCCCGCGCGAAGGCCGCGCAGGCCGCGAAGTAAAGTGAGAGGAAGACGACCATGACTACGCTGCACACGCTGAAGGCGCCGCGCAACTCCAACCACCGCAAGAAGCGGGTGGGGCGCGGGCAGGGCTCGGGCCTGGGCAAGACAGCCGGCCGCGGCGGCAAGGGCCAGAAGGCCCGCTCCGGCAACATGCGCTTCGAAGGCTTCGAGGGCGGCCAGTCGCCCCTGCAGCGCCGGCTGCCGAAGTTCGGCTTCAACAGCCCCAACCGGATCAACCTGGCGGTGGTGAACCTGAACGACCTGGAGAAGTTCTTCAAGGACGGCGCCACGGTGGACGAGAAGGCGCTGCGCCAGGTGGGCCTGGTGAAGGGCCCGTGGGACGGGGTGAAGGTCCTGGGCGACGGCAAGCTGAGCCGGAAGCTCACGGTGAAGGTGACGAAGGCCTCGGGCACGGCCCGCGAGGCGATCACCGGCGTGGGAGGCTCGCTGGAAGAGATCCCGCTCATGGTCCACAAGCCCGAGGCGGCCGCGAAGGCCCACTCCGGCAAGGGCGTGCCCGCTCCGAAGGCCTGAGCTCCCGTGAAGAGGCCCTGTCGAATCGGGTAGTGTGCCGCGCCTCTCGAGCCGGGTAACGGGTCGAGGGGCGCAGTCGTTTGAAGGATCCAGCAACACCTCTCGAGAGGACGCCACCTTGGCCCTGTCTGCGATCACCAACATCTTCCGTGTCGCCGAGCTGCGAGCGCGGCTGACGTACACCATCCTGCTGCTGGCGGTGTACCGGCTGGGCATCTTCATCAACACGCCCGGGGTGGACCGCGCGGCGATGAACGCCTTCATGGAGTCGCAGCGGAAGCAGGGCGGCCTGCTCAACCTCTTCAACCTGTTCTCCGGCGGCGCGCTCGATCAGATGTCGATCTTCGGGCTGGGGATCATGCCGTACGTGTCCGCCAGCATCATCATGCAGCTGTTGGCGGTGGTGGTGCCGACCTTCGAGCGGTTGCAGAAGGAAGGCGCGGCCGGCCGGCAGAAGATCAACCAGTACACGCGCTACGGGACGATCCTCCTGTCGCTCGTCCAGGGGGTGGGCATCGCGCGCTTCCTGTACTCGCTGGGCCGCAGCCAGGGGGCGAACCAGCAGAGCGGGATCGATCAGGTGGTGGTGCCCGACTCGGTGAACACCATGTGGTTCACCTTCATGACGGTGGTGACGCTCACCGCAGGGACGGCGTTCATCATGTGGCTGGGCGAGCGGATCACCGAGAACGGGATCGGCAACGGCATCTCTCTGTTGATCTTCGCGGGCATCGTGGCGGGGATTCCGCCGTCGGCGCAGAAGCTGGTGGTGGCGGTGCAGGCCGAGGCGCTCAACGCCGGCGCGGCCGTGGGCCTCATCGCCTTCATGCTCGTGATCATCGCGGTGGTGGTCTACGTGGAGCGGGGCATGCGACGGATCCCCGTGCAGTACGCGAAGCGGATGGCCGGCCGGCAGATGTTCGCGGGTCAGGCGACGTACTTCCCGCTCAAGGTGAACGCGTCGGGGGTGATCCCCCCCATCTTCGCGGGCGCGCTCCTGTCCTTCCCCACCACCCTGGCGCAGTGGGTCCCCGGGATGAACGGCATTCAGCGGGCGATCCAGTCCAGCACCTGGGTGTACAACGGGCTGTTCGTCGCGCTGATCGTCTTCTTCGCCTTCTTCTACACGTCGCTCACCTTCCGGGCCGACGACGTGGCCGACAACATCAAGAAGCAGGGCGGCTACATCCCCGGGATCCGCCCGGGCCGGCAGACGGCCGACTTCATCGAGCGGGTGCTGAACCGGCTCACCTTCGGTGGCTCCATCTACCTGGCCGCGGTGTGCGTGATCCCCTCGGTGATCAGCGGGGTGCTGGGGGTGCCGTTCTACTTCGGCGGCACCGCGCTGTTGATCGTCGTGGGCGTGGCCCTGGACACGGTGAACCAGATCGAGCAGCACCTGATCACCCGCAACTACGAAGGCTTCGCCGGTCCTCGGGGGCCGAGGATCCGCGGACGGGTGCGCGGCAGCATGGCGGCCTGAGGCCGGAAGCGACGGGGAGGACTCACGTGGACCTCGTGTTCTTTGGACCGCCGGGAGCAGGCAAGGGCACCCAGGCGCAGAAGATCATCAGCGAGTACGGCATCCCGCAGATCTCCACCGGAGAGATCCTGCGCGCCGCCGTCGCCAACCAGACGCCCCTGGGGCAGCAGGCCGGCCCGCTGATGGCGGCTGGCAAGCTGGTGCCCGACGAGCTGGTGATCGGGATCGTCGCGGAGCGGCTCAAGGAGCAGGACTGCGTCAAGGGCTTCCTCCTCGACGGCTTCCCCCGCACCATCCCGCAGGCCGAGGCGCTGGAGGCCGTGCTGAAGAAGCTGGGCCGGAAGATCGAGCACGTGGTGTCGCTCGAGGTGTCCGACCAGGTGATCCACGAGCGGATGAAGGGCCGCGGTCGGGCCGACGACAGCCCCCAGACCGTCCAGAAGCGCCTCGACGAGTTCCGCCGCCTCACCGAGCCGCTCAAGGCGCACTACCAGAAGCAAGGCCTGCTGCGGCCCATCAACGGGGTGGGCTCGGTAGACGAGATCGCGACCGCCATCAAGCGCGCGATCTCTGGTTGAAGTGACGGTCGAACCGGCTGAATTTGCAGGCGCCTGACGGTGGCTTGCAATCGGTGAGCGGAGGTGGTACCAGCCGCCGCTCCCCGGCCCCCGCTGGCCTGTGTTTTGTCGTGGTTTCGAGAGGTTCTATTTGGCGAAGGAAGACGCGATCGAGGTGGAAGGCACGGTGAAGGAGCCGCTGCCCAACGCCATGTTCCGGGTGACGTTGGAGAACGGGCACGAGGTGCTCGCGCACATTTCCGGGAAGATGCGCATGCACTTCATCCGCATCCTCCCGGGCGACAAGGTGAAGGTGGAGTTGTCGCCCTACGACTTGACCCGCGGCCGCATCACCTACCGCGCGAAGTGAGTTTCACGGCTTCGAGGAAGACAGGAAGGAACGGTTTCACGTCATGAAGGTTCGGCCGTCGGTGAAGAAGATTTGTGAGAAGTGCAAGGTGATCCGCCGCAAGGGCACCATCCGGGTGATCTGCCCGGCCAACCCCCGGCACAAGCAGCGCCAGGCCTGAGCGGGCTTCAGGTCCAGATCAAGTCCCCGAGAGGAAACGGAAACACCATGGCTCGTATCTCAGGCGTCGACCTTCCCACGCAGAAGCGGGTGGTCATCTCCCTCCAGTACATCTACGGCATCGGCCCCAGGACGGCGCACGACATCTGCGCGGCGGCGGGCGTCGAGCTGACCACCCGCACCAAGGATCTGACCGAGGAGCAGACCCGGAAGATCCGCGAGACGATCGAGGGCAACTACAAGGTCGAGGGCGACCTGCGCCGCGAAGTGACCATGAACATCAAGCGCCTGATGGACCTGGGCTGCTTCCGTGGTCTGCGGCACCGCAAAGGCTTGCCCGTGCGCGGCCAGCGAACCCACACCAACGCGCGCACCCGCAAGGGTCCCAAGCGCGGCGTCGCGGCGGTCCGGGTGGCCAAGCCGGCGGCCGCGGCTCCTCCCAAGTGATGTGAACAACCCACGCCCCGCAAGGCACCGCGGGCCAGACCACCTACCAGGCGAGAGACTCAATGGCTGACGAGACGACGACGAACACCGAAGCTGCGGCGGCGCCCGCGGCGGGCGCGCCCGAGACGGCCGCCGAGCGCAAGGCGAAGAAGAAGGGGAAGAAGAACATCCTCAACGGGATCGTTCACATTCAGTCCACCTTCAACAACACGATGATCACCTTCACCGACGTCTCGGGGAACGTGATCAGCTGGTCCACTGCCGGCGCGCGTGGCTTCAAGGGATCGCGCAAGTCGACGCCGTTCGCCGCGCAGGTGGCGGCCGGTGACGCCGCGGCCAAGGCCATGGAGCACGGCCTGAAGAACGTGCAGGTGCTGGTGAAGGGCCCGGGCGCCGGGCGTGAGTCCGCGCTGCGCGCGATCGCCGCCGCGGGGCTCAAGATCTCCCTCATCCGCGACGTGACCCCCATCCCCCACAACGGCTGCCGTCAGCCCAAGCGCCGTCGCGTCTGACCTTCACCCTTTCGGAGAACACCTACCGTGGCCCGTTACACTGCCAGCGTCTGCCGGATCTGCCGGCGAGAGAATCTGAAGATGTACCTGAAGGGCGATCGGTGCCACACCGACAAGTGCGCGATCGAGCGCCGCCCGTACCCGCCTGGCCAGCACGGCCAGGGCCGGGTGAAGTTCTCCAACTACGGCGTGCAGCTGCGCGAGAAGCAGAAGGTCAAGCGCATGTACGGCCTGCTGGAGAAGCAGTTCCGCGGCTACTTCCACCGCGCGGCTTCGGCCAAGGGCAAGACGGGTGAGACGCTGCTGCAGTTGCTCGAGCTGCGCCTGGACAACGTCGTCTTCCGCATGGGCTTCGCCGACACCCGCGCCGAGGCGCGGCAGTTGGTGCGGCACGGCCACTTCACCGTCAACGGGAAGCGGGTGAACATCCCGTCTTTCTCGGTGAAGCCGGGCTCGGCCGTCGAGGTGCACGAGAAGTCCAAGAAGGTGCTGCGGATCCAGGAGGCGATCGAGACGGTCGACCGCCGTGGCGTTCCCCAGTGGCTCGACGTGGACAAGAAGGGGCTCAAGGGTACGGTGAGGTCGGTCCCCAACCGTGAGGATCTGACCATGCCCATCCAGGAGCAGCTGATCGTCGAGCTCTACTCGAAGTGACCTGACTGTTTTGACGCGGGGGCGCGCTCGCGAGAGGGCCCCGGCGTACCCAGAAGAGATCCCCGGCCGTCCTCCTGCCTTTGTGGTGGGTACGTTGGTGGCGGCGGGTTTGCGAGGAAGAAGACCATGGCTGAGACGGGTTTCACTGCGAAGAACTGGCGCGATCTGATCAAGCCCCGGAAGATCGACATCGACGGGGAGTCCACCAGCACCTACGGCAAGTTCGTCGCCGAGCCGCTCGAGCGCGGCTTCGGCACCACGCTGGGCAACTCCCTGCGCCGGGTGCTCTTGTCGTCGCTGCAGGGCAGCGCGATCACCCAGGTGAAGATCGAGGGCAACGGCGGGCTCGTCGAGCACGAGTTCACGACCGTGCCCGAGGTGTCCGAGGACGTGACGGACATCGTGCTGAACCTCAAGGAAGTGCGCCTGCGCATGCACACCAACGAGGTGAAGACGATCCGCATCGAGGCGGAAGGGCCCAAGGAGGTCAAGGCGGGCGACATCATCGCCGACGACCAGGTGGAGATCTTGAACCCCGGCCACCACCTCTGCACCATCGCCGAGGGCGGGAAGCTGCGGATGGAGATGACCTGCCGCCGCGGCCGTGGCTATGTGCCGGCGCAGAACAACAAGGCGGCGGGCGCGCCGATCGGCACCATCGCCATCGACTCGCTCTTCTCGCCGGTGGCCAAGGTGAACTACCAGGTCACCAACGCCCGCGTGGGCCAGCAGACGGACTACGACAAGCTGTCGCTCGAGGTGTGGACGGACGGCTCGGTGACCCCGCAGGACGCCGTGGCCTTCGCCGCGAAGATCATGAAGGAGCAGCTGACCGTCTTCATCAACTTCGAGGAGACCGAGGAGCCCACCGTGGTGGAGTCTCCGCGCGAGGAGACCAAGCTGAACGAGAACCTGTTCCGCTCGGTGGACGAGCTGGAGCTGTCGGTGCGCTCGGCGAACTGCCTGCAGCAGGCCAACATTCGCACGATCGGGGATCTGGTGCAGAAGACCGAGGCCGAGATGCTGAAGACCAAGAACTTCGGCCGTAAGTCGCTCAAGGAGATCAAGGAGATCCTCGCGGAGATGGGCCTGTCCCTGGGCATGAAGCTGGAGAACTGGCCGCCCAAGACGATGCCGGTGGCCGCCCCGATGGCCTCGGCGGCTCCGCGCGTCTGAGAGTCACCTTCCCGGGGCGCATGGGGCGCTTCGGGGCAACCAAAACCGCCGACGCGGTTACGTCCACCCGGTACCTCGCACGGCCGGCGTGGTTGGAGAAGCGAAGATGAGGCACAAGGTCGGAAGCCGGAAGCTGCAGCGCACCACGTCCCATCGCCTGGCGATGCTGAGGAACATGGTCACCTCGCTGCTCGAGCACGAGAAGATCACCACCACCGTCCCCAAGGCCAAGGAGGCCCGGAAGATGGCGGAGAAGGTGATCACCCTGGGCAAGAAGGGCGGCGTTCACAACGTGCGTCAGGCGCAGCGGGTGGTGAAGGACCGCGAGGTGCTGCACAAGGTGTTCGGCGAGCTGAAGGATCGCTACGCCAAGCGCCCGGGCGGCTACACCCGGCTGATGCGGGCGGGCTTCCGGCGCGGTGACGCGGCAGAGATCGCCATCCTCGAGCTGGTGGACCGCCCCGAGGCGGACGCTGAGGGCGAGAAGGCCGAGAAGAAGGCCGAGTAGTCCTTCCCGTCGCTGCTCGAAATCGCTGCGCCCCGGTTCGCGCCAGACGCGGCCGGGGCGTCGTCCTTCGGTGGCCGGGGGAAGGCTACCGCTGGATCTCACCGCCCTTGAGCAACACCACGGTCGCTTCGGGATCGCCCACCTGGACGGTGATGTCGGTGATCGCCAGGGTGCTGGGCGCGCGCTTGCCGTTGGCGTCGAAGAGGACCGCCGGGGACAGCGTGACATTGCCCCCGTTCGCCTCCATGGTGGCCATGGTACTGCGGTAGCCGCCGTTGACGACGATCTCCACGTTCTCCCAGGCGTCGGCGCTCTCGTTCTTCACCATGTAGACGGGCGGGCTGCCGTCGCCCACCACCAGCCGCGCTTCGATCTCGTTGCTGGGGCCGTCGTTGGTCGGGCAGGCCACGCCGAAGGCGCCCACCGTGAGGGCAAACCACAGCGTCAGCACCATCGCCTTGTACTTGAAGAACTTGTCCGAGGTGCGGAAGTCCTCGAGCACGTCGCCGAGGATCGACACCGAGTTGAGGATCGTGTCCGCCGCGCCTTCCTTGAGCTTCTCGCGGGCGGCCTTCTTCGGGGCCGGCGCCGCGGGCAGCGGTTGGGCCCGGGCCGCGCTGCGCACGCCCTGGAGGTTGGGGTTGCTGACCGACGGCGAGGAGCGCGCCGGCGGGTTGGACGGCGAGCGAACCGGGCGGGCCAGCTCGAGCTCGGGCTCCCGGATCGGCGGCTGCTTCGGATCGTCGCTCACGGTCCGGGCATTGTAGCCACGACGCGGCGGCGCCGACTACCGCGCCTTGACGTGCTCCAGGGCCCGGCTGGCGATGGCGTTCTCCGGCTGGGCGTCGAGCACCTTCTGGAGCCACTTCGCCGCCTCCCGCGCGGCCTGCTCCTTCTCGGCAGGCGTCTTCGCCTTGGTGAAGCGCTCGGCGTGGAGGACGCCCAGGCGCAGGGCGAACTCCAGGTTCTCCGGCTCCTTGTCCATCACCAGGCGCAGCTCCTTGTCGGCGGCGGGCCAGTCGCCTTCCAGTTGGTGCACCAGCGCTAGCTTGCCGTGGGCGGCGGCGTCGTCAGGGCGCAGCCGCGCCACCACCTGGAAGGCCTGCCGTGCGCCCACCAGATCCTGCCGGTCCACGGCCAGATCGCCGACCCGCACCCAGGCGTCGGCCAGCACCGGGTTTCGCTCCAGCGCCTTCTGGTAGTGCTCCTCGGCGTTCTTCGGGCGCTGGCGGGCGGCGTACAGCTCGGCCAGGTAGAGGTGGGCCTTCCCGTCTTCGGGGGCCAGCTCGATCGCCCGCTTGAACTCGTCGACCGCGCGGCCCGCGTCGTCGAGCCGATCGTAGGCCAGGCCCAGCAGCGAGTGCACCACCGCCAGGTCCGGGTAGTCGCGCAAGATCTGCTCGAGCTGGATGATCGCCTGCTGGGGCACGTCCGCCTGCTGTAGCCACTGCATGGCCTGCTCCAACTGGGGCTTCGCGGCGCTCGGGAAGGTGGCGAAGGGATCGGTCAGCCGGTCCATCAAGGCCACGGCCGTCTTCACCTCCGCCGGGGTGGGGTTTCCGAGGATCACCGTGCGGATCGCCGCGACAGCGGCCTTGTGATCGCCGGTGCGGGCCAGGGCCTTGGCCAGGGGCAGGGCCCAGCCGGTGCGATCGGGGGCCATCGAGGTGGCGCGGCGAAGGGAAGCCAGGGCCTCCTCGAACTGCTCGGACTCGAGGAGGGCGACGCCGAGGCGGTAGTGGAACTCGGGCTCGTTGGGCTCCAACTCGACGGCCCGGCGGAACTCGGTGACGGCTGGGCCGGTGGCCTCGGCGGCGCGGGCGAAGCGCACCAGCCCCTGCTGGTAGTGGCTCACCGCGGTGTCTGACTTCGCGAGGCGGGCGAGCAGCGCGTCTCCGGAGCCGGCCTTCACGTGCGCTTCGGCGAGCAGGCGGGCGATCAACAGATCGGCCGGGTGCCGGGCGAACTCGGGCTCGAGCAGCTCGACGGCGCGCAGCGAGTCCCCGCGGGAGAGGGCCACCTGGGCCTCTTCGCGCGGGGTGAGACGAAGACCGGAGCCCGAGGTGGTCGCGCAGCCGCTGAAGAGGAGCGCGGCGAGCCCCATCACCAGGAGGCCCGCGTCCGCGCCAACGCCCCGCCGGCCCAGGGTACGCGGAGGCGGGGTGCGGAGGCCGAAGCCCAGCGCGGCCTCCGGGGGGGACCGGCAGATCATGATTCCTTGCCCGCCTGCTGGCGGGCTTCCAGCGCCGGCTGCGACGCGACATTCTTACCGACCCCCTCCAGCCCCAGGGCCGCGACCGCGTCCTTCTTGTCCCCGCCCAGCCCGCCGAGCGCGACGTTCTGATCGATGATCGCCGAGCGCACCCTTGCGATCAGCGCCTCGCGATCATCGCCGAAGGGCTTCGGATCGATCGGCTTGCCCACCAGCACCTTGATCGGCCCGGGGGTGATCACCCAGCGATTCTTCGGCATCAGGATCCCCGAGCCCTCGATGGCGACGGGCACCAACGGCACGCCGGCCTTCATCGCCAGCGCGAACGGCCCCTTCTTGAACGACTTCACGGTGCGATCCGGGCTGCGGGTGCCTTCCGCGAAGACGATGATGCTGATCCCGTCGCGGATCTGCTGGGCGGCCCTGTCGAGCGACGCGATGGCCGTCTTGCGGTTGCCGCGGTCGACGAAGACGAACTTCGCCAGCCACATGTACCAACCGAGGAACGGCACGAACATCAGCGCCTTCTTCGCCACGAAGCGCACGTCCCACGGGAGCGCCATGAACAGCGTGGGGATGTCGATGGTCGACTGGTGGTTGGACACGAAGATGTAGGACTGCCGGCGCTCGAGGCCCTCGAGGCCCTGGACCTCCAGCTTCGCGCCGCCCGCCCAGAGCAGCACCGGCGACCAGAAGCGCTGAACGACGCGCATCGACGCGGAGCGGTTGAGCGAGAAGAGCATGGCGAGCACGCTGCCGGTGAAGCCGATCACCGTCCAGACGCCCGCGACGAAGATGCAGAAGAGGTTGCGCAGCATGCCTGTCTACTTCCCCACGAGCGCCAGGAAGCCTTCGGAGGTGGAAAGAAAGACGAACGCGGGGTCCGCCGCAACGCGATCCGCCTTCCAGGCGGGGCCGGCCGCAGCCTTCGCGGCCTGGAGCTGGAGCAGCACGTCGGTGGCGCGTCCCTGCGCGGCGGCGAGGCGCGCCAGGCCGTAGGGGCCCAGCGGGGAGGTGGGGTGCTTCAGCTGGAGCTGCTCCAGCGCCGCCTGCGCGTCCGAGTAGCGCCCCAGCACCAGGAGGGCTCCGCCGCGGACGTAGAGGGCCAGGGGGCCGTCCGGCGCGGACGAAAGTGCGTCCTGCGCGGCGGTGAGCGCCGCCTCCGCGTCTCCCGAGGCGCCCCGGGCGAGGAGCGCCAGGCCGCGGAGCGTCTCTCTTTGGGCCAGGAGCGCAGGATCGACGCCGTCCGCCGGCCCCGTCAGTTGCTCCAGCGCCGCCCCGGCGTCGTTGGCTTCCAGCGCCAGCCGCGCCAGCCCCAGCCTCGCTTCGACGGACGCCGCGTCGCGCTCGACGGCCCCTGTCCAGGCCGCCCGCGCTTCCTCATGCCGGCCCAGCTCGAAGAGCGCGTTGCCCAGCAGCACCCGGGGCCTCGCCTCGAAGGGCAGTTGCTTCACCGCCTGGGCGTAGGCCCTCTGCGCCTCTTCCAGGCGCCCCGCCTTCGCCGCCGCGTTGCCTTCCCGCAGCTTCGCCTCGCCCGGCTTGCGGCAGCCCACCACCGCCGCGCACATCAGCGCCACGCCCACGCCCGCCCACCGGCCGGCGCCCAGGACACCTGAGAGTGCAGAGGCTTGGCGCGACACCGCGGGCGTCTCTACCACGTTCTTGCTGCGCGTCAGTTCAGCCCGCGTGCTAAACGTCTTTGCAGTGTCCGGGCTCAAGTTCATTGCCATCGCGGGCAACATTGGAGCCGGGAAGACCGAGCTCACGTCGTTTCTCTGCAAGAAGTACGGGCTCAAGCCCTTCTACGAGCCGAACGATCTCAACCCGTACCTCGAGGACTTCTACAAGGACATGAAGACCTGGGCCTTCCGCAGCCAGATCTTCTTCCTCACCCACAAGTTCCGGCTGCACCGGGAACTGGAGCAGCAGACCGGGACGGCGATCCAGGATCGCACCATCTACGAGGACGCGGAGATCTTCGCGAAGAACCTCCACCGGCAGCGGACCATCGACAAGCGCGACTGGCGGACCTACTGGGAGCTGTACGAGATCATCACCGCCAGCCTGCGACCGCCGGATCTGATGATCTACCTGCGCTGCCCGGTGAAGACGCTCAAGCAGCGGATCCGCCTGCGCGGCCGGAAGATGGAGCAGGACATTCCCACCGCGTACCTGAGGCGCCTCAACGCGCTCTACGAGGACTGGTTCAAGCGGTACTCGATGAGCCCGGTGCTGGTGCTGCCCACGGATACGCTGGACTACCTGACCAACCTGGTCGATCGCGTCGACCTCTTCCGGCAGATCGAGAAGCACCTGTGAGTGGCCTGCGCGACATCTACATCGTCGCCACCCACACCAGCGAGCCGCTGGCGGCCGAGATCATCCGCGAGGCCTTCGGGGGCGACGACGTGGAGCTCACCTTGGGCGAAGCCGGCTGCCTGTTCTCGGTGCGCGCCGGCGACTCGCGCGTGGACGTGAAGTTCGAAGGCCGGCTGACGCCCCTGGGGTGGACGCCGGAGCTGCTGACCGGCACGCCGGAGCTGCGCGAGGAGCTCAAGCACGCCACCGGCTTCTACAAGGTGGCCTTCGAGCCGGGAAAGCCTCAGGGCAGCGTGGCCGTCTTCGAGGCCTTGTGGACGGTGCGCACCCTGCTGGAGATCGTCGACGGCCTGGCGGTGGACACCACGGCCTTCAAGCTGCACTCCCCGCAGGACGTGGAGGAGATCACCGAGCTGGACTTCGACATCCGCGATCACCTCACCATCCACGCGCAGCAGCTGGGCGAGGACGGGAAGACGACGTGGATCCACACCCACGGGCTCGCCAAGTTCGCGTCGCCGGAGGTGGAGCTGTTCAACATCTCCGAGGACGACATGCCGGCCGCCGAGACCTTCCTCCACGAGCTCTGCAACGATCTGGCCTTCGGGCAGGGGCCGGCGGTGCGGCAGGTGGTGTCCACCAGCGTGGGGATGGGCTTCATCCTGCTGCCCGGCGACGAGGCGCGCACCAACCTGTTCCTCGATCCGGAGGCCTTCGACGGACACTTGAGCGGCTACGTCACCGTGGTCAGCCCCGAAGGCCGGCACTCGATGAGCGAGATCCTCAAGCACTACCGCGAGCGCTTCGAGGAGGAGTCGGACGAGGAGGCCGAGGCGCTGCAGGGCACGGCCACGCGGCTGTTGCCGCTGTTCAAGGCGCGCTTCCAGCGGCGCGGGCTGATGGAGCCGCTCAACTTCGTGGTGCGGGCGCCCTTCGAGGTGCACCCGGAAGGCGAAGAGGGCGAGGTAGGGGAGGAGCAGCTGTGGGTAGAGATCGTCTCCTGGACGGAGGACGGGCTCATCGGCCGGCTGGTGGACGGCGGGCAGACGACCACCGAGTGGCGCAAGGGCGCGCACGTGGAGATCGACGAGTCGCAGATCAACGCGCTGGCGGTGACGCGCGAGGGCCGCACGCTGGAACCCGAGGAGATGGAGGCGCTGCTGCAGGCCGAGCGCCCGGCATGAAGTGCCTGGGAGGAGCACGAGGATGACTGCGCTTTTGCTGCTGACAGGACCGCAGGCGGGACGACGCCACGAGATCACCGGGGAGGTGATCATCGGCCGTAGCCCGTCGTGCACCATCGCACTGGAGGACGCGAAGGTGTCGCGCCGCCACGTGCGGCTGGTGGTGGAGGACGGGGAGGCGAAGGTGATGGACCTGGGCAGCCGCAACGGCACCCTGGTCAACGGCGAGAAGCTGGAGGGTGAGGTGGTGCTGCTCCCCGGCGATCGCCTGCAGGTGGGCGACTCCACGGTGCTGTACGAGCCTTCGGCGCGGGCGTCGCTGTCCGATCGCGAGGCCGACGGCGAGGTGTACTCGAGCCCGGTGGAGGAGCTGATCCCCGCCGTGGGGCCGGTGGCCGGCCTGTACCACGCGGGGGTGGCGCTCATCTCTGCCACCAGCGAGGCGATGGTGCTGCGGCGCTCGGCGGAGGAGTTGGCCCGGGGCGTCAACGCAGAGAAGGGGGCGGCGCTGCTGGGGGGGACAGAGGGGCTGATGACGGCGGCGGTGGTGGGGGCCGAGGCGGTGGAGGTGCCTCGATCGCTGGTGCGCGGGGCGCTGGAGCGGAAGGAGGCGGGGCGGGTGAAGGGCGTCTTGTGCGCCCCGCTGATCGCCTCCGGCGGCGCGCCCTTCGGGATCCTCTACGCCGAGCGGCCGGAGGCCTTCACCGAGGAGGAGCAGCGCACCATCGCGGCGCTGGGGCGGCTGGCGGGCGAAGCGATCACCTCGGTGCGCGCCCGCGGCGACGGCAGCGCGATGCAGGTGGCGCTGATCGGCTCCTCCCGGCAGTTCCGCAAGACGGTGGAGGCGGCGCGGCGGGCGGCCACCGGCGCGGACACGGTGCTGATCCACGGCGAGGCCGGCACCGGGCGCACCCTGATGGCGCGCTACATCCACTCGCGCAGCTCGCGCGGGCTGGGGCCCTTCGTGGAGGCAGACTGCCGCCGGCCGCCGATCGAGGTGGAGGAGTTCCTCTTCGGGCGCACCAGCGCGCCGGGCGTGCCCCCGCAGTCCTCGGCGCTGCTGAAGGCCGACGGCGGGACGCTGCTGCTCAAGAACCTGGAGGCGCTGCCCAGGCACCTGTCCGAGCGGCTGGCGCGGCTGATCGCCAAGAAGGTGGCGCCGGCGCGGCAGGGCGGCGAGGAGCCGGTGGACCTGCGGATCATGGCCACCGGGCCGGTGGCGCTCGACGCGATGACGGCGCGGGGCGAGCTCGATCCAGAGCTGGGGAGGGCGCTGTCGGGCCAGCAGGTGGAGGCGCTGCCGCTCAAGGAGCGCAGGCCGGACGTGCTGCAGCTCTTCGAGCACTTCGCCGCGGCGGTGGCGCGGGGGCGCAGGAAGGAGCCGCCCTCGCTGTCGCCGGACACCCGGCGGCTGTTGGTGGACTACCACTGGCCGGGGAACGTGGAGGAGCTCAAGGGCGTGGCCGAGCGGGTGGCGCTGCTGTACGCGGGGCAGGAGGTGCCGGCGCTGAAGCTGCCCGCGGAGATCCAGGACGGCCCCCAGGAGACGCCGCGGACGCTGGCGAAGATGATCAGCCGGCTGGAGCGCGACGCGATCAGCGAGGCCCTGCGCGAGGCGAAGGGGAAGAAGATCCGCGCTGCCGCGATCCTCGGCATCTCCCGGCCCACGCTGGACAAGAAGATCGAGGAGTACCAGCTCGTGGTGGAGAAGAAGCGCTCGTGAAGCTCCAGTTCTCGGCCGAGGTGGCCACCGCGCGGCGGACCCTGAAGCCGCTGGTGGCGCTGGAGTCTTCGGTGCTGGCCCAGGGGCTGCCCTACCCGGAGAACCTCGAGGCGGCGACGCGGTGCGAGGCGGCGGTGCGGGCCGAGGGCGCGGTGCCGGCGACGATGGCGGTGATCGACGGCGAGCTGTGGGTGGGCCTCGACGCGCACCGGACGGAGCGCCTGGCGAAGGGCCGCGGTCTGATGAAGGTGGGCTCCCGGGATCTGGCGATCGCGGTGGCGCGGCGGGCGACGGGCGGGACGACGGTGTCGGCCACGGTGGAGCTGGCGGCGGCGGCGGGGATCCACGTCTTCTCCACCGGCGGCCTGGGCGGCGTGCACCGGGGCATGGAAGAGACGCTGGACATCTCGCAGGATCTGCCTGCGATCGCGCGCTTCCCGGTAGCGGTGGTGTGCGCGGGGGCGAAGTCGGTGCTGGATCTGCCGCGGACGCTGGAGCTGCTGGAGACGCTGGGGGTGCCGGTGATCGGCGTGGGGACGGACGAGCTGCCCGGCTTCTACTCGCGGGAGACGGGGTTGCCGTTGGAGCACCAGGTGGCGGACGCAGGCGAGGCGGGCGAGGTGCTGCGGGCGAGGGCAGAGCTGGGGCAGGGGGGGGTGATCTTCGCGGTGCCGCCCCCGAAGGCGGCGGCGATGAAGCGGGTGGACGTAGAGAAGCACCTGGAGGCGGCGCTGAAGGCGGCGAAGGAGAAGCGGATTTCCGGAAAGTCCGTGACGCCGTTCCTCCTGTCCGAGCTGGCGAAGCGGACCAAGGGGAAGTCGCTGGCGGCGAACCTGGCGCTCCTGGAGAACAACGCGCGCTTCGCCGCGCGGCTGGCGACCGCGACGGGGTGGCGATGACGACGGAGCGGACGCTGTCGGCGCCGGGGAAGTTGTTCCTCGCGGGTGAGTACTCGGTGCTGTGGCCGAGTTCGCCCTCGCCGCCAGCGGGGGAGAGGGCCGGGGAGAAGGGAAGTCCCACCGGCGTGGCCCGCGTCCTCGCAGCGGGCCCGCGCGCGCACGCGCTGGTGCGTCGCCGCGCGGATCGCCGGGTTGAGCTCGTCCTCGAGGGCGGCAGGCTCGCAGGCGACACCACGCCGCTCGGAGTCCGCTGGGAGCGCCCGCCGGAGCCCGCCTTTCACTTCGTCGCGGGGACGATCGACCTGGCGCTGCGCGTCGTCGGCCGGGAGACGGAAGGCTTCACGGTAGCGTTCGAGTCCTCGCCGCTGGTCAACGGGCACAAGCTGGGGCTGGGGAGCAGCGCGCGGGCCGTCGTGCTCGCGGCGGAGGCCGCGCGGACGGGCCTGGACGCGGACTTCGACTCGCTCAAGCTGGCGCTCGTCGCGCACGCGGACGCGCAGGGGGGAACGGGCAGCGGGGGGGACGTAGCGGCCTGCTTCGCAGGCGGGCTGGTCCGGTACCGGAGGTACGAAGTCGCTTCGCTGATCACGGCGGCGAACCAGGAGACGCTGCGGGCGGCGCTGCCGGAGTCGCCGCCGGTCGAGCTGTTGCGCGTGGCGGTGCCGAAGCTCCCGCTGGCGTTCGCCTTCAGCGGCGAGAGCGCGTCGACGACGAGCCTGGTGAGAGAAGTGGAGCGCACGTGGACGGCGGAGCAGCGGGCCCGTTTCGTGCTGGACTCGGACGCGCTGGGAGACGAGCTCGAGTCGTCTCTGGCGCGTGGTGACTTCGGGGCGGCGCGCGACGCGGCGCGTGGCCTTCAGGAGCGCCTCGATTCGCTGGGGCCGACGCGCTCGGAGGCGCTGGAGCGCATCCTGCAGCTCGCGGAGACGTTCGGGTGTGCCGGCAAGCAGAGCGGGGCGGGGGGCGGCGACGGCTGTCTCCTCTTCGGGCCGGACGACGCGGCGGTGGACACCTTCATCGGCGCCTGCGCTTCGCGCGGGATCTTCGCGACGCGCGTCACGCCCGAGCCCGGCCTGCGCGGGGAGGCAACGCGGCACCCACTCCTCGCCTCCTGGCTGGAGTAACCCCTCGGTTGCCCGGCGGCGTCCGAAGTTCTCGCCCGTTCCCCCGGTGGATCGAAAAGTCCCTCCGGTGGACCGTCAGGACGGCGGAGGGAAGGCGTTTTCGCGGCTACTTCCCCAACAACGAGCGCGCCCGCAAGGTGACCCGCTCCAGCGACCTCCGCGCCGACCGGGGGCCCACCGCGACGACGGCCAGGGTGTCCGCGACCAGGTACTCGCGCGCCACCCGCTTGAGCTCCGCCAGCGTCACCGCGTTCGCCTCGTCGATCCGCTGCGCGAAGCTCTCCGGCTTGCGGAACAGCCGCGTTCCGCCAAACCAGCCGCAGAGATCCGCCGGTGAGTCGAGCAGGAAGTCCACGTGCATCGCGTGGCGCTGCTTCGCCCGGCGCAGCTCCTCCGGCGTCACCCGCCCGGCGCGCAGCGTCGCCAGCGTCTCCAGCACCTCCTCCACCACCTTCCCCAGTTGCTTCGGCGCCGCCGCCCCGTCCACCTCGAACGATCCCGCGTCGTGGAACACCTCCACCGTCGCGCCGATCGAGTACGCCAGCCCCCGCTTCTCCACCACGTTGTACGGCAGGCGGCTCGACAGCCCGTCATCCAAGACCCGCCGCAGCATGGACAGCGCCGCGAAGTCCGGGTGCGCGTCCGACACGGCCGGGAACGTCAGGCGGAACTCCACCTGCGCCTCCTCCAGCGACACGTACTTGAGCGTCGGCCCCTCGCGCCTCGTCGGCGGCGCCGGCGCCTCGGTGAGGGCGCTTCCCCCGGGGAGGTGCCGGAACGCCCGCGCCACCTCCTCCACCACCCGCCGGTGCTTCACCGGCCCCGCCACCGCCACCACCACGTTCCCCGTCACGTAGGCCGCCTCGAAGTGCCGCCGCACCTGCCGCGCCGTCATCGCCTTCACCGTCTGCGGCGTCCCGGCGATCTTCAGGGCCAGCGGGTGCTTCCCGTAGACGAGCCGCTTCGACAGGTTGTCCACGTCGATGTCCCGCCCGCGCTCGTCCACCTCGTCCAGCATCTCTTCGAGGATGATCTTCTTCTCCGTCTCCAACTGCACCAGCCGCGGGCGCGCCAGCATGTCCCCGAGGATCCCCAGCGCCACCGGCACGCCGTCGGGGTGCGTCGGCGTATAGAAGAAGCTCGAGTCGCGCATGGTGACGGCGTTCAAGTTGCCGCCCACCGCCTCCACCGCCGCGTTCATCTTCACCGAGTCCGGGAAGCGCCGGCTGCCCCGGAAGAAGAGGTGCTCCAGCAGGTGGCTCACCCCGTTGCTCTCTTCGTCCTCGTGCCGGCTGCCCACCCGCACGTACGCCGAGCACATCGCGCTGTGCAGGTGCGGCGTCTCAACCGTCACCACGGTGAGGTCCGACGGCAGCTTCTCCTCGAAGGCGAGCGCGCTCACGCGGCCGGCAGCGTAATCACGAACGTCGTCCCGTGCCCGGGCTCACTCGTCACGGCGATCCGCCCGCCGTGCGCCTCGACGATCTGTCTGGACAACGACAGCCCCAGCCCGGTGCCGCCTTCCTTGGTGGTGAAGAAGGGCTCGAACAGGCGCTCCTGCACGTCGGCGCTCATACCCGGTCCCGAGTCCTTCACCGCGATCTCCACCGTCCCGTTCTCCCGGTGCGCCGACAGCTTGAGCTCGCCGCCCTCCGCCATCGCCTCGCGCGCGTTGCGGACCAGGTTCACGAAGACCTGCCGCAGCTGCGCCTCGTCCGCTCTCACCGCCAGCTCGCCCGCGCCCCACTCGCGGGCCACCGTCACCTTCGCCCGCTGCAGCTCCTCGGACGCGAAGTCCACCACCGAGTCCAGCAGGGGGACGACCTCTTCCTTGCGCAGCACCGGCGTGGGCAGCCGCGCCAGCCGCAGGTAGTCCTCGGTGATCTCCGTCACCCGATCCACCTCGCGGATCACCGCCGCCAGCAGCTCCTTCGCCTCCAGCGCCGCCTCCTTCGTGGCGAACGAGGCCGACTCCAACTGCTCCTGGAGCATCTCCACGTTGAGGCCGATCGACGACAGGGGGTTGCGCACCTCGTGCGCCACCTGTGCGGACACCCGCCCCATCGCCGCGAGGCGCTCGGCGCGCAAGAGCTCCTGCTGCTTCTGCTTGAGCTGGGCCTCGCGCTCCTTGAGCGCCCGGGCCATCGCGTCGAACTCCCGCGCCAGCACGGCGATCTCGTCTTCCCCCTGTATGCCCAGCTTCGCCTCGTAGTCGCCGCGGCCGATCCGCGACACGCCTTCGATCAACGTCCGCACGGGCCTCAGGCTGCGCGAGGCCAGGCCCGTGGCGAGCAGCCCCACGATGATCGCCACCACCGGCAGGACGATGATCGCCACGCCGGTGCGCCGCTCGCGCTCCTGGGCCTGCCGCACCCGCTCGTGGATCCGCGCCTCCAGCGAGCCGTGCTGCAGGCGGATCATCGACGACAGCGCGTTCTCCAGTTGCTGCAGCCGATCGAGCCGGGCGCGCGCCTTCTCCCAGTCAGGGGCCGGCGACTCCAGCAGCACGTACACCTCGTCCGCCTCCTCCTCGTACTCCCGGAAGCGCGCCTTGAGCTCGCCGAACTTCTTCACCACCTCCACCACGTAGGGCCGCTCGCTGTCGGGGGCGAACTCCAGCAGCCGGGTGGCCGTCGCCTGCGCGTCGTCCAGCTTCTGGGCCATCAGCCCGGGGAAATAGAGGCGCGCCAGGCGGATCAACGCCCGCCGCGTCTCCACGCTCTGCTCCTCCCGCAACCGCTCCGTGTCCTTGGCCTGGTTCGCCTGGAACGTCTCAATCGCCGCGACCGTCTGAGACAGCCGCAGGTACCCCTCGCTCACCAGGCGGATCTCCACCTGGCTGCGGCGGAGCTCGGACACCGAGAAGAGCGACACCGCTCCGAAGGTGACCAGCACCACCGCATACCCCAGGAAGATCCGGGTGGTGAGCGACAGCTTCAAGGTGAGTGGCGACATTGACCGGACAGGTCGGTGAGGGGTACGGTGCGCCGGCTAAACAGTTGTTTTATCAGTTGATTCCATTCATGTCCCGTCCCATTACCATCGCGAGTCTCGCGGCGGTCCTCAGCGCGTCGGCGGTTGCCGCTGAGAAGCCCCGCGTCCTGGTGGTGCCCTTCGTCGCCGGCAACGGCGCGTCGGACGCCGCCGCGTCCCGTTTCACCACCCTCTTCAACGACGAGCTGAAGACGCGCGGCGACGCCCTGGAGGTGATCGCCGCGCCCGCCACGCGCGCGCCGCCGCCGGAGAAGGCGGGGGCTTCCTCGTCGAAGCGCGGGCCCAGCGCGGAGGCCACGGCCGCCCTCGAGTCGGGGAACAAGGCCTTCGACGAGCTGCGCTTCGAGGACGCGATCGCTGGCTTCAGGAAGGGCATCGCGGTGATGCTCGCGGATCCCGCGACCGCCGACTACGAGGCCGTCACCGACTCGTACGTGAAGCTGGCCGCCGCCTGCTTCCGCAAGGGCGAGGAGAAGGAGGCCAAGGGCACGCTGCTCGATCTCGCCCGCTTCGCCCCGTCCTACGCGCTCCCCCCCGGCTACCCGCCCGTCTTCCAGCGCGAGTTCGAGAAGGCGAAGAAGCGCCTCGACAAGCAGCCCAAGGGACAGGTCTCCATCGAGGGCCCGGCCGGCGCCACCGCGTTCCTCGACGGGCGCGATCTGGGGATGGTGCCCGTGCTGGAGGAGAGCGTGCCTGCCGGCCCCCACTACGTGAAGGTGGAGGGCGGGAAAGGCGATCGCTTCGGCCAGGTGATCGACCTGAAGGGCGCGCTGGTGAAGGTGAAGGCCAGCTTCTCTTCCGGCGGCGGCGCCAGCGAGCGCGCGCCGGTGACGGGCCCGGTGGATCCGAAGATCTCCAGCGTGATCGACGACGCCACCGCGCAGCGGCTGGCCGGGTACCTCAAGTCCACCAACGCCGAGTACGCGGTGGTGGGCTACGTGTACAAGACGGGCGACACGCAGCTCACCTGCGGCGCCGCGCTGTACTCGGTGAAGAAGAGCGCCTTCGCCCCGCTCGAGCCGGTGGGCTTCGACACCGACGTGCTGACCGCCAACCCCGAGGCCTTCAAGCTGGCCGACGCGCTGGTGCTCAAGCTGTCCACCTTCGGCGCCTCCGCCTCGCTGCCGCTCAACCTGGCGAGCAAGCCGGCCAGAGCGGGCACCAGCGGGGTGGCGGTGGCGGCCGTCAAGCCGACCGATCCGGACGACGTGGAGGCCGCCACGCCCCAGTCCCGCAAGCCCGTGCTGACGCCCACCGAGAAGCCGGTGGAGGAGGGCCCGGTGCTGGATCCCAACGAGCACGTGGCCGAGAAGCCCCCCGAGGTGAAGTCGTCGGGGGGCGGCGTGCCGACCTGGGTGTGGGTGGTGGCGGGCGTCGCCGTGGCCGGCGGGGCGGCGGTAGGTGGTTACTTCGCCATCAGCGCGGCGACCAAGCCCGTCACGGGAACGGTGACGGCGACGTGGTGATCGGGGTGCTCAGAGACATGCGACGTGTTGCGGTGGCCTTCGTGGCGCTCCTGGCGCTGGCCGGGTGTGGTCCGAAGGAGATCAACTACCAGGTGCAGATCATCACTCAGACTTGCGACGCCACGGTCGATCCCTTCGAGGGGGTGCAGTTCCTCAGGGTGGTGGTCCGCGGCATGGACCTCAACCCTCCGCTGGAGGCGGTCAGCAGCGCCAACCCGTCGACGCGGCAGGTGACGATCCCGCAGATCCCGCCCGGCCCTCAGCGCGTGGTGGAGGTGCGCGGCTACGACGGCGATCCGCTGTCCGGCAGCGCCAGGGTGCTGTCGATGGGCAAGTCGCTCGCCTTCGACGTCCCCGACGTGGTGCCCGACGATCTGATGGGCGGCGGCGTCGAGGTGAAGGTCTTCCTGCGCAAGGTGAACGCCTTCTCGCCCATCGTCTCTGCAGCGGCGCCCACCCAGTGCGAGCGGATGAAGGTGGCCCGCGCCGGCCACACGGCCACCGAGCTCAAGAGCGGAAAAGTCTTCATCGCGGGCGGCTTCAACTTCAAGCCCGGCAGCCCGGAGAAGGTCGCGCTGGCCGACACCGAGGTCTACAACCCGGCCACCGGCACCTTCGAGCCGACCAAGGACATGTCCATCACGTCCTCTGGCTCGCTGACCCGGCTGCCGGTCGCCTTCCATACCGCGACGCGGCTCACGACCGGACAGGTCCTGCTGTGGGGAGGCGAGCTCTACGTGGGGGGCGTCAACAACACGGTGACGCCGCGCGCGCAGATCCTCCTCTACGACAGCGAGTCGGATCGCTTCCAACCCTTCCCCAGCCGGATGAACCCGAGCGCCTACACGCGCTCGCGTCACAGCGCCGCGGTGGATCGCAACGGCAAGGTGCTGATCGTCGGCGGCTACACCCGGGTCAGCGCGCTGACGCCGATCAACCAGGTGGAGTGGTTCGATCTCTCCGACAGCCAGTACAAGGTGGTGGACGGCGTCAACCTGCCGCGGATCGACGCCTCGGTGACGGCGGTGAAGCAGGGCGAGTTCATCGCGGTGGCCGGCGGCCGGGACGAGAGCGGCATGCGGAACGAAGTGGTCTTCTTCAAGTTCAACGGCACCACCTTCGCGCAGCAGTCGCTGGCGAACCCGCCCAGGCTGGCGGATCCCGGCCGGCGCTCGGCGGGCGTGGCGCCCCTGCGGGACAACGCCGACATGATCCTGGTGGGCGGCTACAGCGATCCCGCGCTGGTCAGCCCGGTGGCCTCGTCCGAGATCATCTCCAGCCAGAGCGCGACGGTGACGATGGGCCCCAACGTCGGCTCGCGCGGCGACATCTGCGCGGTGACGATGCAGGACGGCACGGTGCTGGCGGTGGGCGGGCGCACGTCGCTCATGCCGTCCAGCTCCGGCACGTCGGATCCCACCTCCTCGCTGATCAAGGTGAGCGAGCAGGGGGGGGTGACCAGCCTGGGCGGGCCGAGCCTCACGGTGGGCCGCTACGCGCACACCTGCACGGCGCTCCAGGACGGCACGGTGCTGGTGACCGGCGGGATCAACGAGATCGCCGGCGGCGCGCAGGAGATCCTCCAGGACGCCTACATCTACCAGCCGGCGCCGGTGGACTAAGGTCACTTCAGGGGGAAGTCGTCGTAGGCGCCGGATCCGTCCGCGTCCACCAGGATGGGGTTGGTGGCGGCGAAGGCGCGATCGGTCTTCGCCGTGCACACGCCTCCGGAGCAGCTCACGCCGTCCCACGCCAGCGGGCTCAAGGGCCGGCAGGCGGATCCCGCGCGCACCATGGCGACGAACCAGGTGTCGGCCGTGGGCGTGACGGTGAAGACCTCCGTGACGTGCACCCTGCGGGCGGCGAAGCCGTTGAGCCCGGGGACGGGCTCCAGGGTGAGCATCGTCGGATCCAGCGTCTGCTTCTGGTGGATGCGGGTGTCCGGCCACTCGGAGTTGGACTCGCCGTTGAGCGCCTCCCGACCGGCGGCGTGGGTGTAGAGCTCGATGGCGTCGAACTGCATCCACTCCGGGGCCTGTACGTCCACGGTGAGGCGCAGCTTCTCGCCCGCGCCGAGGGAAGCCGTCGCGCCCGCCTCAACCTCCGCGCCCACCGGCTGATCGCCCGCGTCGAGGCGCTGCGCCTTCACCGTGACGAAGGGGCCGTTGCCGAACACCGCTCTCCTCGCCTTGAGCGCGTCGCGGAACGCCGTGGCCGAGAACTGCGCCGGGCTGTCCACCCCCACCTGCGCCCAGGTCCGGCCGTAGCCGCCGGTGACGGCGCGCGCGTAGTGGGTGTCGGACGCCGCGGTGCCTGTCTTCACCCAGCCCTTCGAGAGGAAGGTCATCCAGTCGTTGAGGACGGCGTAGTTGGGCCCCACGCCGTTGATCACCTCGAAGGCGTCGAAGTCGGTGCTGAACAGCTTCGTGTCGCCGGGCGTGGCCTGCGGGTGGGGCGCCTGGCGGAAGGCGGCTGGATCGGCGTGGGTCGCGCCGGTGGCCGTGTCCACCTTCACCTGGGTGAGCGCGCCGCCGGGGGATCCGCGCGGGTGGTTCATCTGGATCACCGCGCCGGGATCGCGCTCCCGCAGGCCCGCGTAGAGCTGATCGAGCCGCAGCGTGTCCCCGTCGCCCCCTGCCCAGTCGAAGGCGCCGCCGGTGATCCCCGCCTGCTTCTCGATGGGGTAGGTGTTGTGGTGCCCGAAGTCGAAGGGCGTCACCTCGCAGCCGATCATCGACGCCATCTGCGCGCCGAGGCCCAGCCCGTCGATCACCGGCTGGTAGTCAGTCAGGTAGTCGTGATCGGTCGACACCAGCACGTCCACGCCTTCCGCGGCGAAGGTGAGCGCCCGCTGCGCGTTGGAGACGGCGCTGTCGGGGCTGCCCATGGCGTGCACGTGGAGATCGGCGCTCATCCAGCCCGCAGTCGCGACGACGTGAGCCAGCGTGGCGGACAGGGCTTGATCTCCGGTGGAGAGATCGACCGCCTGGCCCACCAGCGGGAAGGTGTCGGGCCACGCGGAGTACTCCATGCCGTGCGTCACCAGCACCTGGTATTGCCCCGGCGGCACCGCCACCTCCGCGCGACCATCGGCGCCCGCAAAGGCGATGGCCTGGACGTCGGACGGTTGGTCTTCCGTCTCGAAGTACGGGCGGTAGTCCAGGGCCTGCGGCGCGCACAGGCCCGTCGGGCAGCGCACCAGCACCTTGGCGGGCAGGGGCAGGCCGAACGGATCCTTCACCTCCACCGTGAGCGTACGCACGGCGCCCTGCTTCACGGTGACCGAGGTCGCTGCGCCGCCGGGGGCGGAGACGGCGGTCAACGGCTCGATCGCCCCACCGTGCGCCGCGGTGCCCACCAGGTAGTTGCCCGGCGGCAGATCGACCCGCGCCTTGCCTTGCTCGTCGGCCACCAACACCGTCACCGGAGAGGTGTCGGCCGCCCTGCGGATCGCCACCCGTCCCTGCGGCGCAGGCGTCCCGTCGGCCTTCTGCACGGTGACGTCGAGGCGCGACCTGGAGGCGGCCTCGTTGGCGAGGATCGCGCTGCTGATCTCCCCGAGATCCTTCCCCACGTAGAGATCGCGCAGGTACGTGCGCGACTGGCCCGCCAACACGCCGAAGCTGCCCGGCCGGCGGGTGGCGTTGGGATCCGTCCACGTCAGCAGGCCGGCCAGGTCCTCGCCGTCCGCCAGCACTCCGGCCACGCCGGCGACGAAGAGGAGCGCGTTGGTGGCGGGCGTCTTGTTCCCGGAGAACTTGTAGGCCCGGTAGCCGTAGGCCACCCCGTCGGCCTGGTAGCCGAACCACGGCGCGGGATCGACCAGGCACCCGTTGGTCCCCATCCCCTTCACGCAGCCGGAGGGGTTGAAGACCTCGCTCACGCCCCCGCGCTCGATGATGTCGCCCACCTGCATCACCACGTTGTCCTTCCCGGTGTTGCAGAAGGCTGACAGCGCGCGCACCCGCGTCTCCCCCGGCGAGAGCACGTAGTAGGTGGTCACGAGGAGCGGCAACGGCACGTTGGGGTTGCTCACCAGCCCGGCGCCCGGTCCCAGGTAGTCCTCCAGCACGCTGTCGACGTTGAAGTAGTCGATCACCGCGTCGGCGCCGGTGGCGGCGATCACCGCGTAGCCTCCGCGAGAGCCGTCCTCGAGGATCTCCACCTTGCTGACGTTGACGGTGCGGCCGAAGGCATGGAGCGGCTCCACCTTGCCCAACTGGTCGCGGCCACCGATGGCGCGGACGAGATCGGCGTCGATGATCGTCCCTCCGTAGGGCGTGGGAGAGATGGTCCTCCCCGGCGCCTGGATCACCACGCGGATCCGATCGTTCGCCAGCAGGTAGTCGCCCACCACCCCCTGCGCCCAGTCGCCACCCACCAGTTGATCCGCCGAGGCGACCCGCTTCGCCGCGGCGCCGGTGCCCACGTTGGAGAAGAGCTCCAGCGCCTGGAGATCGACGTCGCAGCGGCCCGTCGGCTCCGGCGGAGGGAGCGGCTTCTCGGGGCAGGCGGCGAGCAGCGCGACGAGGAAGAGGAGCAGGGGACTTCGCATGCGCGTGAGTGTAGGCAGGATCTTGAGAGCTGCGTCACATGGCCGGTGCCCCGGTGAGGCGGCGCAGGTACGATGAGGCGCGCATGGTCGAGCGGACCGAAGCGGAGCGGACGTATGCGGTGGAGTCGATGTACCGGATCCGCGCCGTGGAGTCCCCGCCGGACGCCCAGGGCAAGCGCACCATCTGGCACCGGGGCGTGAAGGGCGCCGAGCTGGTCACCGAGGTGGACAGCGAGGGTCGCGTGTCTCGACACGAGCTCACGGTCTTCGACGAGCTGCTGGTGTGGGAACGCGACAAGGGCTTCCGCGCCGAGTCCGTGGAGAAGGACGGGGGCCACCCGGCGATGCCCCCGTCGGCGGTGATCGGCGAGGCCACGGGTGCGGCGGCGGGCGCGATCGACCGCGCCGCGAAGGCCCTGGCGGCGTACCGCGGCGACGACAAGATCATCGCCCACCTGCGGGAGCTGCTGGTGAAGGCGGTGAAGGGCCGCGCGATGTTCGAGGATCTGGGCGAGGTGACGCGCAGCGCCGGGAAGTTCGCCGAGGCGCTCCCGCCGCCGGCTCCGGCCCCTCCGAAGAGGCGCCCCGGGATGATCCTGGTGATCGCCGGGCTGGCGCTGGTGATCGCTGCGCTGGCGGTGTTGCTCACGAAGTAGGGTGCGCTCCTCATGGAGAGCCAACGCGTCGCCCCCTTCGGGACCACCGTCTTCGCTGAATTCTCACGCCTCGCCGCGCAGCACGGCGCGGTCAACCTGGGCCAGGGCTTCCCCGACTTCGACGGGCCAGACGAGGTGAAGGAGGCCGCGATCGAGGCGATCCGCGCAGGAGTCAACCAGTATGCGATCTCCACCGGGGCGATCGCGCTGCGCCGGGCGATCGCCGCCCACGCGAAGCGCTTCTACGGGCAGCTCGTCGACCCCGACGCGCAGGTGGTGGTGACCAGCGGCTGCACCGAGGCGATCTTCGACGCGGTGATGGCGCTGGTCGATCCGGGCGACGAGGTGGTGCTGTTCGAGCCCTTCTACGACTCGTACCTGGCCAGCGTGCAGATGGCGGGGGGCGTGCCGCGCTTCGTAGAGCTGCGCGCCCCCGACGCCACGCACGGCGCCTGGTGGTTCGACGAGCGGGAGCTGGCGGCGGCCTTCAGCGCGCGGACGCGGCTGGTGTTCCTCAACACCCCGCACAACCCCACCGGGAAGGTCTTCACCGTCGAGGAGATCCAGGCGATCGGCGCCCTGGCCAGGAAGCACGGGGCGGTGCTGGTGAGCGACGAGGTGTACGAGCACCTGGTCTTCGGACCGGCGAAGCACGTCAGGCCAGCCACCCTGCCGGGCCTTGGCGACTTGACGCTCACCCTGTCCAGCGCAGGCAAGTCCTTCAGCTTCACTGGCTGGAAGATCGGCTGGGCGCTGGGGCCCGCGCCGCTGGTGAAGGCGGTGCAGAAGGCCCACCAGTGGGTGACCTTCGCCACGGCCGCGCCTTTCCAGGCGGCGATCGCGAAGGCGCTGGCCCTGCCCGACGCGTACTTCCAGGGCTTCGTGAGGGACTACCAGGCGAAGCGTGATCGCCTGTCCCTGGCTCTCAAGGCCGGCGGCCTGGAGCCGCTCACCTGCGAAGGGACGTACTTCCTGATGGCGCGCACCGACAGCCACCGCAAGCCGGGTGAGGACGACGTGGGCTTCTGCCGCCGGCTGGTGACGGAGGCGGGCGTGGCGGCGATCCCGCCGTCCGTCTTCTATTCCCCGGGCCACGCGCCCTCGGCCCACGGACTGGCGCGCTTCGCCTTCTGCAAGACGGACTCGGTGCTGGACGCGGCGGCGAGCCGGCTGTCCAAAGGAGCGCGGTGAGCCTGGAAGACGACAAGCGGCTCAAGCTGCTGGGCCTTGGGGGCGCGGTGCCGTACGGCTCCAGCGAGCGCCCCAACAACCGGGCGCCCTGGGCGAGGAACGTCGTGGTGGTGACGAGCGGGAAGGGCGGGGTGGGGAAGTCCACCGTGGCCGTCAACCTGGCGAGCGTCTTCGCGCAGCGCGACTGGCGGGTGGGGCTGTTGGACGCGGACGTGTACGGGCCGTCCGTCCCCCGGATGTTGTCGCTCGAGGACGCGCGCCTGCGTTGGAACGATCGGGATCGGATCGAGTGCGCGGAGAACTTCGGGATCAAGGTGATGTCGGTGGGCATGACGACGCCCACGCGCGACACGCCGTTGATCTGGCGGGCGTCGGTGTCCACCAGCGCGATGATCCAGTTGCTCGAGGACGTGGACTGGGGCGAGCTGGACGTGCTGATCGTCGACATGCCGCCCGGCACGGGGGACACGCAGCTGACCATGGCGCAGGAACTCCAGGTCACGGCGGGGGTGGTGGTGACGACGCCCCAGGCGGTGGCGACGGACGACGTACGCCGGGCGATCCGGATGCTGCAGCAGGTGCGGATCCCCATCGCGGGGATCGTCGAGAACATGAGCGGGGGTGTGTTCGGCTCGGGCGGTGGGCGCACCCTGGCCGAGGAGTACTCCGTGCCCTTCCTCGGCGAGGTCCCCCTGGACGTGGCGATTCGTGAGTCCTCCGACGTGGGGAAGCCGATCGCCGCGGTCGGCACCGAGGATCAGAAGCGCCCGTACCAGCGGATGGTCGATGCCCTGACTGCCTCCCTCGCCCCCATCGCGGGAGAGGGGAAGTCCCCTCACTCGGGCCACTGAAACTGGAACGGCACCTCGACGCGAGCGCTCGGGAGGATTCTCTACAGGCAGCCCTTGAAGGCGCCGGGCTTGGGCTTGGGGGTGATCCGGAACTCTGACACCTCGACCAACGGGATCCCGTCCTTCTTGTCGACGCTCTTCACCACGCCGGTGAAGTCGATGCTGCCGCCCCCGAAGGCGCGCTCGAGATCCGACAGGCGCACCCGCTTCGCGGCCAGCCGGTAGATCTGCATCTCTGCCACGTCGACCACCACCAGCCCCTTCTGTGTCTCCTCCATCGGGCACGAGGTGAGGAGGTCCAGCTTCCCGGTGCCCACCGCCTGCTGGGCGCAGCTCAGGGCGGTGACGGTGGCCGAGGACAGCTCGACCTCCTCCCCGGGGTCGGCGGCGAGGGCGGGAAAGGCCAGCAACAACATCAGGCTCAAGGCGTGCGGCTTCATCGAGGCTCAGGCTCCTTCGTCCCGTCGAGCGTCTTCAGGTACGCGATCAGATCGCCCACCTGCTCGGGGGTGAACATGGTGAACGGTGGCATCTTCGAGACGATCTTCCCGCCCGGCAGGGTGGTGCTCCACTGGTAGGCGTCCGCGTTGGGGTAGGCGCCGTTCTTGTCGGGCGGACTGGCCTTCGAGTAGTGCGCGTTCGGGTTCACCGCGTGAATGATGACGCCGTTGGGGTTGGTGATCGACTCCCTCAGGTAGATCGGGGAGGCGATGGCGCCGATGTCGAAGAGATCGGGCGCGATGCCCGGCGAGGCCACCGTCTTCCCCGGCAGGCGGTGGCACGCGATGCACACCGTCTCGGCGATCGCGCGGCCCTTCGCCGGATCCCCGAGGTCGCCCGGCGCATACCCCCACGAGAGGTACTTCACGTACGCCGCGTCGAGGGCCGGCCTGGGGAGGAGCACGAAGCGCCAGGCTGACAGTTGCTTGTAGCCGCCGCGCTCGCTCCGGGCGCCGTCCCACACCGCGAAGGCCATCGGCACCAGGCTGCTCTGCGTCAGCGCGTGGCCTTCCACCTGGAGCGGCCGAACGAAGACGGCGCGCCACAGCTTGAGCTGCTCGTCGTACTCCATCGCCATGGTGGCCTGGATCCTCGGCACGCGCGTCAAGGAGCCGAAGCCCGCCGCGACGTACTCGTTGGCCTGGGTTCCCTTCGGCGCCTTCCGCTGCAGGTACAGCCGCACCGGCAGCTCCACGTCGCCCATCCCCACGTAGGGCAGCCGGTGGCCGGCGCCGAAGACGCTGGGGATCTCGATCGCCGCCGCGTCCGGGTACGCGTTGGTGTCGTCGGCGGGGAGGACGTTCCGGCTGGCGTCGTTCCAGGTCAGCAGCACGCCGAGCTCGGTGGCGCTGGCCAGGGCGCGCACGCGCACCTCTCCGAAGCCCGGCTGTCCCAGCAGCTCGTTGGCCCGCTTGTCGTTGAGCCGCACCGAGCGCTGGGCCGAGACGCGAAAGCTGGCCACCGGCGCCTTCATCCACAGCGGATCTCCCGGCGTGGTGGGCACGGACTGCGCCGGGCTGGCGGTGACCGTCTCCGACTCGAGGAAGGCGTCCGACGCAGGACCCGCCCTGGCCGATCCAGCCCCCACCAGCACCAGGAGGAGCGCGGCCCTCATTTCAGCACCGGCAGCTTGAAGCCCTCGGGCGCCTTCGTCCCCAGGCGGAACATGTCCGAGTGCTTGTAGGCGATGAGCAGCTCCATCAGCTCCGACGGCTTGCCCGCCTTGCGTTTGTCCAGCTCCGCGTGGAGCGTCTTCAAGGAGTCGTGGACCGCCTTCCCGAAGAGGCTCTCGAGGTAGCCCAGCGGGATGCGATCGCTGCCCTCGATCGGCTTGCCGTGCTTGTCGAACTTCCGCGGGCCGGTCATCGGCGGCACGTAATAGACGTTGGGCTGGGTGCCGTACTCGGGGTGCAGGGGCAGGGCCACCTTGTACTGGTTGACCAGCTTCGCCACCTGGCCTTCGGCGTCGTCGAGGTAGCCCACGAAGCGGATCCGCCCCACGCACTGCTGCGCGCAGGCCGGCGGCAGGCCCTTCTCGATCCGCGGGAAGCAGAAGATGCACTTCTCCGACTTGGACAGCTTCGGGTTGAAATAGATCTTCTTGTACGGGCAGCCGGCGATGCACAGCTTGTAGCCCTCGCACCGGTTGAGATCGACGAGGACGATCCCGTCTTGATCACGCTTGAAGATCGCGCTGCGCGGACACGCCGCCAGACAGCCGGGGTTCGAGCAGTGGTTACAGATGCGCGGCAGGTAGAAGAAGTACGAGTTGGGGAAGTCGCCGGCGCCCACGTCCTCGTCCCAGTTGGGGCCCACCGTGGGATCAGTGCCGGGCTGCAGCTCCGCGCCCTGGAGGATCTGGTCCTGGTTGTAGTCCCAGGGGACGCCGTACTCGCTGTACTTCGAGGGCACCACGCCGTCCTGCAGCGCGCCGGTGGCGTCGAAGCCCCCGCCCAGCGCCTCCCACTTCTTCGGGTAGCCGTCGCCGGGCTTCGTCTCGACGTTGTTCCAGTACATGTACTCGCGGCCGTTGCGGTTGGTCCATTGCGTCTTGCAGGCCACGGTGCACGTCTGGCACCCGATGCACTTGTTCAGATCCATCACCATCGCGAGCTGCCGGCTGCTCATGTCGTCACCTTCGCGATGTCCAGGGTGGTCTCGTAGGCGTGCTGGTTGCCGTCCCAGTTGGTGCCGAACTTCAGGTGGCCCCAGCCGTCGGACAGCTCCAGCAGGTTCAGCATGTCGCCGACCAGCGAGTTGTGGCCCTTCTTCTTCTCGTACATGAAGGGCTCCCAGCCGTGCTCCATCACCAGCGCGTCGGGCGGCACCGCGGGGGAGATCTTCGCCTGGATGATCACCTCACCCAGCTCGTTGAACATCTTGATGTCCTCACCATCGACGATGCCGCGGGCGTGGGCGACCTCCGGGTTCAACATCACGTACGGCCTGCCGCGCGAGAGCCGCAGCAGCGTGGGCGACGTCTTGTAGGTGGAGTGAATCGACCAGCGCGCGTGCGGCGTCATCAGCACGAAGGGGTGCCGCTTCGGGCGAATGGGCGCCTTCGCGGTGGCCACGTTCGCGCCCGCTTCGATCCACAGCGGATGATCCACATAGAAGGTCAGCCGCCCGGTGAGCGTCTCGAAGCGCTGGTGCAGGAAGAGCTGGCTCTCGAAGGTGTTGTACGGCCGGTCCTCGTACAGGGGCGAAGTCTTCCCCGCCTTGCCGTTCAAGGTGAGGAAACCGCCGCGCTCGTACATGCTCTTGAGCGTATTGGGCTTGAACTGATCGACGTGCTCCAGGGCGTACTCCACCGCGTCCTTGTCGGTGCGCAGCTTGCCGTCCTGGGTGAACTCCTTCACCAGCTCGTCCATGGCGTGGAAGCCGGTGGAGGTGTGCGTGGCGTCGGCGATCTTCAGCGCCTTCGGATCGCCGGTCCTCTTGAAGCGCTCCTTCGCCAGCGCCTCCATCTTCTCGACCACCAGCGTGGCGATCTCCCACTCGCTCTTGGACTCGCCCACGTTCTTCAGGGTGGGCGGCGGGTAGGCGAGGTTGGCGAAGCGGTGGTAGCCGGGGTTGGTGCGGATGTCCCACGACTCGTACGGCGTCTTGCAGGGCAGCAGCAGATCCGCGTACGTGCCGAAGTCGCTCACCCGGAAGTCGCCGTAGGCGATGAACTTCGCCTTCTCGAGGAAGGCCTTCTGGTACTGGCCCTTGTTCCGGCGGAAGCGCGCGTCGGCGAAGAGCAGGAAGTTCTCCACCGACTTCCACCACGGCTTGCCCCTGGAAAACCCCTGGTCGCCTTCGCTCTCGGACAGCAGCGCCTCGACCTTCTTCCGGTACTCGGCCTTGCCCACGCCGGTGCCGCGCTTCACGTCCTCCTCCGCGTACAGCTTGTCGTAGTCCTCCAGCTCGTCGCCCAGCATGAACTCGCTGACGAAGCCCGACGCGAAGCGGTGGCTGTACTTGCCTGAGAAGCCCGAGAGGCCCGCCAGCCCGCTGATGCTCCACTCGTTCTCGGTGTTCATCCCGCCGGTGGGGCCCATGCGGCCGGTGAAGGCGGCCAGCGAGGCGATGGCGCGCTGCGAGAGCATGCCGTGGAAGTGCTTGCCCACCGCGAAGCCCAGGGTGATCACCGCGCACTTCGGCCCGGTGAGATCCCTCGCCAGCTCGTCCACCACCGCCGGGTGAATGCCGGTGAGCGGCTGCGTCTTCTCGGGCGTGAAGCTCGCCAGCTCCTTCTTCAAGAGCTCGAGGCCGGTGGTGACCGCCACCGTCTTCCCGTCCTTCAGCTTCACCTTCCAGGTGCCGGCCAGCGCGGGATCGAGGTCCCAGTCGAGGTCCTTGAGCCGCAGCGTCTCCACGGTGGTGCCCTCGCTGCCGGGCATCACCACCAGCTTCCTGGTGCGCTGGTTGAAGGCCAGGAAGCACTCGTGGGGCTTCGCTTCCTTCTCTCCGTCCTTCTTCAAGAAGTGCTCGCTGGCCTTCGCGTCGTACAGGGGCTGCGCGGCGTCGAGCTCGGACAGGCGCAGCAGCTCCTTCGTGTCGGCGCGGATCAGCAGCGGAAGATCGGTGAACTCCTTCAGCAGCGCTTCCTTGTAGAGCTTCCTGGCGATGATCCGCTGGAGGATGGAGAGCGCGAGGTGCCCGTCGTACCCCGCCTTCACCGGCACCCAGAGATCGGCGTGGATGCAGGTGGAGTTGAACTCCGGGGTGATGACGATGATCTTCGAGCCGTTGTACTTGCCTTCCCACAGGTAGTGCGCGTCGGGGATGCGCGAGGTGTTCGGGTTGCAGCCCCAGAAGACGTTCACCTTCGCCTGGTAGAGGAAGTCGAACGTGCAGCCGATGTTGCCTTCGCCGTAGACGACGCTGACGCCGGGGAACATGTCACCCACGTAGCTGGCGATGTACGGCCGCACCGCGCCCAGCAAGCTGCCGAGGCGCTTGATCGACGCCGCGCGCGCCTCGGTCAGCACGCCCGCGCCGATGTGCACGTAGTTGGCCGCCGGCCCCTTCTCCAGCATGCCCTCGTAGAGGTTCCTCGCGATCTCGGCGATCGCCTCCTCCCAGGTGATCTGCTTCCACTGGCCCGCGCCGCGCGCGCCGACGCGCCTCATCGGGTGGAGCAGGCGATCGGGCGTGTACATCACCTGCGAGTGCTGCACGCCCTTGTTGCAGCCGCGCGGGTTGGCGTCGGGGATGTCGGGGGCGAGCTGCGGGTAGCTGGACGACTGGTTCTCGCGGGTGACCTTCCCGTCCTTCGTCCACACCTCCCAGGCGCAGTTCCCCTGGCAGTTGACGCAGTGGTAGGCGAAGCCGCGCTCCGCCTCGTTGCCGCGGGTGCCGGCGAACTCCGCCCGGTACAGATCCTCGACGGACTTCGTGTCCGGGTAGGCGGCGCGGGGATCTTCCACCCTCAGCGGCTTCACCTCCGCAGGCTTCGCCTGGGCGCTCAAGGACGCCGCCCCGCCGATGAGCGCCAGGTTCTTCAGCGCGTCGCGCCGTGAGATCGACATGAGGGCTCCTCGTCCAACGGGGGGGTGGTGCTACAGGCAGCCGCCGCCTGCGCTTGCCTTCGGCGGCGAATACTCCCCGGTGTCCTCGGGCTTGTTCTCGTCCGTCCACGCGGTGAGGCCGCCCGCAAGGTTCCGCGCCACGCCGAACTTCGCGCGGCACTGCTCGAAGGCTGCGCCGTCGCCGTCCGCGGTGACGATGACGGTGGTCACGTACGGGTAGATCCGATCGCGCGCCGCCACCGGCGCCTTCTCCAGATCGCAGGAGGGCAGGGGGATCGATCCCGGGATGTGGGTGTCCAGGTAGTGATCGTCGTCGTAGGGCCTCAAGTCGACGAGCTGCAGCTTGAGCTGCGGGTTGGACAACAGCGCCCAGAGCTCCTTCGGGTTGACCGCGGCCCGCGCCTTCAGCTCTGTCGTGGCGCGGCCTTCGGCCATCAGCAGCGCTCCCAGCACCGCCAGGGCGGCCATGTAGAGGGCGAGCTCGATCTTCTTCATTTCGCCACCCCCTGCGTCTGCGCCTCGAGCGCGCGGTTGTGGGCCTTGAGCGAGACCAGCCCGACGATCATCAGGGCGATCAGGGTGAGGAAGGTGGCCCTCAGGGATGTGCTCACAATCGGCTCCTCTCAGTCGTACGCGCGGTCACCCACCAACTGCGCCCTGGCGAAGTCGATCCGCCGGGTGAGCAGCAGGAGGTTGGACGTGGCCATCGACGCCACGAAGAACGTCCCGCCCATCGCCAGGCTGCCCAGCGACAGGGTAGGCCACGCGGCGATGAACGCGCCGGTGGTGCAGCCGCCGCCGATCATCGCGCCCAGCGCCAGCCCGAAGCCGCCGGAGAAGCTGCGCACAACGGCCAGCGTCGACCACTCCTTGGTCACCGGCGTGGCCACCGCCGCCTCGGACTTGATGGAGAACGCCTTCGCCAGGAGCGCGCCGGGGAAGACGCCGACGATCAGCATCGCGCGCCACATGATCTCGTCGGTGATCTTCGGCACGGCCTCCAGCGGGAAGCCGATCAGGTGCGCCGCCCACCCCACCAGCGCCAGCAGCGCGCCGGAGAAGCCCAGGTAGCCGCTCTGCGCGGTGGCGAGCACGATCACCACGCCGCCGACGATCCCCCCCGCGAGCCAGCTCCACTCCCCGCGCACGTAGTCGACGAGCGACTGGCGCTCCTTCGAGGGGGTGTACTTCTTCTCTGGCGTCAGCTTGTCGACCACGGTGGAGATCACCAGGAAGAGCGCGGCCCAGGCCAGCGCCACCACGCCGTACGGCAGGCCCATCAAGCCGTGCAGGGTGATCGGCTTCTGGTTGGTGGCGATGACGCCCGAGTCCGTCAGCGGGGTCTTGAGCAGGTTGTAGGCGAGGATCCCCACGATCAGCCCGAAGATGGCGAACATCGAGGCGAACTTCTTGTCGCCGCCACGGCCGCCGGCCTTGGCCACGCAGGTGCCGGGGCAGAAGCCGGTAGCGCCCATGGCGATCCCGAAGATCGCGCCGCCCAGCAGGTGCGCCATGCCGAGGAAGGGCATCACCCGCGGCACCAGGTTCGTCGACTCCGCGACGCCGGTCAGATCCGCCAGGCCGTAGATCGCCGACGAGGTGGCGATCGCCGTGAAGGCGAACTTCATGATCTTCGTGTCGCGCAGGGTCAGCATCCCGATGACGCGGGAGAAGCGCGACGCGCCCACCTTGTAGAGGACGACGCCGAACGCGGCGCCGGTGAGCAGTCCCATCAGGACAGGAGCCATGCGATCACCTCACTGCTGGGTGCCGAGCGGCAGCTCAGGCGTGTTGCCCCACTCGCTCCACCCGCCGATGTACAGCTTCGTGTTGGCGTGCCCGGCCTTCTTCAGCGCGAGGTACTGGAAGCTGCCGCGCCCCAGGCCGACGTGACAGTAGGTGATCACCTGCTTGTCCGGCGCGTAGCCATTCTTCTTCAGCTTCTCGAGCTGCTTCTGAAGATCCTTCGCGTCCTTCAGGGTCGGCTTGGTGGCCTCCGCGTCCTTGTTGCCCGCGTACTTGGTCCACGGCGAGAAGACCGCGCCGGGGATGAAGCCGCCGCGCGCCACGGTGATCTCCTTGCCGGGGCCGGTGAGCCCGCCCAGCAGCTCCTTGCCGGTGTACTCCTCGAGCTTGTGGCGCGAGTCGAGGATCAGCGCCTTGGACGGATCCTTCACCGCCGCCTCCACGTCCGCGCGCGAGGCGATCATGTTCCACTGCACCTCGCCCTTGAAGGCCTTGGCCGCCGGCTTCTTCGCCTTGCCTTCCTCGAGCGCGCCGCCCTTCGCCTTCCACGCGGCCAGCCCGCCCTCGAGGATCTTCACGTTCTTGTGCCCGTAGAGGGTGAGGAAGAACCAGTCGCCGCTGGCGTTCACCCCCATCCCCGCGTCGTAGACGATCACCTGCGTGCTGGCGTCGACGCCCAGCTCTTTGCCGATGTACTCGAACGCGGTGGCCTCACACATCGGCAGGCCTTTGCACTTCCGCACGTCGTCCAGGTACTGCAGATCGTGCGCGAAGGCCTCCACCGCGCCGGGGACGTGGCCCTTCTCGAAGTCCTTCTCGCCGTCCGAGGCGACGAAGCGCACCCCGTCCTTCCCCACCAGCTTCAGCGCGTCGTCGGCGCTGATGAAGGCGTCCTGCGCGAAGGCGGACGCGGCGAGGGTCAGCACGGCGGCGGACAACGCGAAGGGCAGGCGCATCGAGCTACCTCGCAAGAAGGCTGAGGGTGGATGGCGCCCCACAGATCGATGACGCCACGGAAGTCGTCGAGGTGTGAGAGCGTCTGCTTGCAACTTCGATTCGCAGCGCTGCTACCGGCCTGGTTCCCGCCGGTTGTCGGCAACGCGCCGCGTCAGCTGCGCAGGATTCGCGTCTGGAAGCCCCCGGATCGCAATGCTATCCACCGCGGCATATGGCCCGTTCCCCCCGCAAGGCGGTGGCGCGCGCGAAGCGTGCCGCGTCGAGGAAGACTGCGTCGAAGACCGCCCCGAAGAAGAAGGCGCCGGTGAAGAAGGCCGCCGCGAGGTCCGCTTCCACGCCGGTGTACGACGCCGCGGGCCTCAAGCGGCAGCAGGCGGAGGTGAGCCGCTGGAAGGGCAGCACCCTGGCGAAGTCGTTGGACAAGCTGCCTGGGCGACGGGATCCCTTCGTCACCGACTCGGGCATCCCGATCCCCGAGCTGCTCACCGCCGTCGATCGCAAAGGCGAGCGCTTCGATGAAATTGGGCTCCCGGGAGAGTGGCCGTACACGCGCGGCGTGCAGGCCACCATGTACCGCAGCCGCTTGTGGACGATGCGCCAGTTCGCCGGCTTCGGGACGCCGAAGGACACCAACGAGCGCTTCAAGTACCTCATCAGCCACGGCATGACCGGGCTGTCCACGGCCTTCGATATGCCCGCGTTGATGGGCTACGACGCCGATCACCCGATGTCGCTGGGCGAGGTCGGCAAGGAAGGCGTGGCGATCTCCACGCTCAAGGACTTCGAGATCCTCTTCGACGGGATCCGCCTGGATCAGGTGACGACGTCGATGACGATCAACGCGTCGGCGATCGTCGCGCTGGCCATGTACATCGCCGTGGCCGAAAAGCAGGGCGTGTCGATGGACAAGCTGGGCGGCACCATCCAGAACGACATGCTCAAGGAGTTCATCGCCCAGAAGGAGTGGATCGTCGGTCCACGCCCGGCGGTGCGCATCGTCGTCGACATGATCGAGTTCTGCTCGAAGCACATGCCGAAGTGGCACCCGGTGTCGATCAGCGGGTACCACATCCGCGAGGCGGGGGCGACGGCGGTGCAGGAGCTGGCCTTCACCATCGCCGACGGCATCGGCTACGTGGAAGAAGGCGTGAAGCGCGGCCTTCCCGTCGACGACTTCGCCCCGCGGCTGTCTTTCTTCTGGGACGTCCACAACGACTTCTTCGAAGAGATCGCCAAGTTCCGCGCCGCCCGTCGCATGTGGGCGAAGATCATGCGCGATCGCTTCGGCGCGAAGGACCCCCGCTCGATGATGCTGCGCACCCACGCGCAGACGGCGGGGGTGTCGCTCACCGCCCAGCAGCCGTACAACAACGTGGTGCGCGTCTCGCTGCAGGGGCTGGCCGCGGTGCTGGGCGGCACCCAGTCGCTGCACACCAACTCGCTCGACGAGACGTACGCGCTGCCCACCGAGGAGTCCGTCACCATCGCCCTGCGCACCCAGCAGCTCATCGCCCACGAGTCGGGGGTGGATCGCGTCGTCGATCCGCTGGCCGGCAGCTACTTCGTCGAGCACCTCACCGACGAGATGGAGAAGCGCGCCTTCGACTACCTCCGCCGCATCGACGAGATGGGCGGGATCATCCGCGCGGTGGAGGAGGGCTACCCGCAGAAGGAGATCGGCGAGTCGGCCTACCGCTACCAGCGCGAGGTGGAGGAGGGCGATCGCCTGATCGTCGGCCTCAACGCCTTCAAGTCCGACAAGGACGCCCCGATCGATCTGCTCAAGATCGACGAGCGCGTTGCCCACGAGCAGGTCGAGCGGCTGCGGCGGGTCCGCCGGGAGCGCGACCAGGTCAGCGTGGACACGGCGCTCTCGATGGTGGAGGCGGCCTGCCGCGACGAGAAGCTCAACCTGATGCCCCCGGTGATCGAGGCGGTGAAGGCCTACGCCACCCTGGGGGAGATCTCCGACGTGTTCCGCAAGGTCTGGGGGCAGTACCGAGAGGGCGGCATCTTTTAGAGGACCTTCCACCCGCCAAAACCTCGCAGGGCGAGGTGGCCGCGGCGTACAGTGAGGGTGCCGTGCCCAAACTGAGCTGTTTCTTCGCGATCTACACCGAAGGCTCCGGCCTGGTGGACGCCTTCCGCGCGCCGCCCAACACCGACGTCTTCCTCGGGGAGATGGCGCGCCTCGAGGTGCCCGGCGCTTCCGACGAGCTGTTCGGCCCGCACGCCGCGCTGCTCTCCCGGCTCAAGCCCAGGCGCGGCTTCCTCCTGGGGATCACCCGCGAGGTGAAGGGCCCGGCGGGCCCCTTCTTCGCCGACGCGCGCCAGGTGCTGCTGCAGGCCACCGAGGGCGTCAGCGGCTTCGGGCTGGACGTGCTGCGCCTGTGGCCCTTCCCGCTGGCCACCGCCGACGAGGCCCTGCCGGAAGAGCCGCTGGCCGAGGATCTGTTCTCCGTCGGCTTCACGGAGATGGGCGAGCACGGCTACCGCGCCGAGACGTTCGGCCTGGCCAAGCTGGGGCAGCGGGAGCTGTCCTTCGAGTTTCACGGCAAGGGCCTGTTGGAGGAAGCCGCGCTGCTGTGCGGTCACCTCACCGACTGGCTGCTGGAGCACGGCCGGCGCGTCGAGCACGGCCAGTCGATGGCGTACGGCTTCGATCGGCTCACCTTCTTCGCGGCCGAAGGCGACGCGGGCGGCCCGTTCCGCGGCTGGCACCCGCCGGTGATCCAGAAGTTGTTGCCGGCTTCCCTCTTCGAGGGCGTGGGGGTGCTGGAGGTGCTGGCGATGCCTGAGGGCGCCTCCGGAGAACAAGAGCACGACCTCACGCTCACGCTGCAGCGCTCGCTCGATCAACGCCTGCTGTTGGAAGAGCTGGATCTGACCGGGGACTCGCCCCACGCCGCCAGCACCGCGCAGGTGAAGGGCTTCGTGACGGCGCTGCAGAGCCTGGTCGCGGTGCGCGAGGAGCCCCATGCCTCCAAGGACAGCGGCTGGCGCTTCACCAGCCTCGCGGAAGGGGACAGCGGGGAGAACGGCGTCACCACCCTGGGCGTGGTGGTGCGGCGCGTGCCCGAGCTGTTGCGCTGCCTGGCGCTGCCGCACGGTGTGCGGCTGGAGTGGGACCAGTTCGGCAAGCTGAACCTGGACCTGTCGAAGGCCCGCCACGGGGACGTGGATCTCGACGACGAGCTGGACGACGAGGCGAGCTGAAAGGGGCGGCGCCACGTGGATCCCTTCTTCGGGGAGCTGTACCTGCGCAGCACCCGCCCGTTCCTCCCCGAGCATGTCAGCGACGCCGAGGCCGACTTCCTGCGGGCGCGGCTCCCGCGCACCGGGTTGGTGCTGGACGTGGGGTGTGGCCACGGCAGGCACCTCCGCCGGCTGAAGGAGCATTCGCTGATCGGCGTGGACCGCGATCGCCTCTCGCTGGACGAGGCACGCGAGTACGCGCCGGTGGCCCGCGCAGACTTCACCGCGCTGCCCTTCAAGAGCGGCGCCTTCGCCGGGGCCTTCGCCTGGTACAACACCCTGGCCACCTTCGAGCCGGCCGTCACCCATTTGATGGTGAAGGAGATCGGCCGCTGCCTCGCGCCCGGCGGCGTCTTCGTGGTGCAGGGCAGCCACCGCGAGCGCGCCGTCGAGCAGCCCACCTCCTGGTACGACGGCCGCCTCCCCGACGGCAGCCACCTGCGCGAGGACTGCCGGTACGAGCCCGAGGGGCGCAGGGATCGGCTCACCCGCACGCTGACGCTCCCAGACGGGCGCGTCATGGCTGCGTCCTTCTTCATTCGTTACTATGACGTCGACGAATGGCGTTCCCTGCTGGCAGAAGCGGGGCTGGACCTCGAGTGGGTGTGCGGCGGCGTCGATGGATCAGAGATCACCGCGTCCTCGACGGACGTGATCGCAGGAGCCCGGAAACGTGACTGAGCGGAAGCTGAGAATCCTGGTGGCGAAGCCCGGCCTCGACGGCCACGATCGCGGAGCGAAGATCATCGCGCGCGCGCTGAGAGACGCGGGCATGGAGGTCATCTACACCGGGCTGCACCAGACCCCGGAGATGATCGTGAGCGCGGCGATCCAGGAGGACGTGGACGCGATCGGCATGTCGATCATGTCCGGCGCGCACATGACGCTCTTCCCCGCGGTGATCGAGCTGCTGCGGAAGCAGGACGCGGGTGACATCCGCGTCTTCGGGGGGGGGATCATCCCCGACGACGACATCCCCCAGCTCAAGCACAAAGGCGTCCACGAGATCTTCACGCCCGGCTCCAGCACCCAGGACATCGTGAAGTGGATCAAGGAGCACATCCCGGCGCGCGCATGACTCCTCCGGCCTCCGCGTCCGCGCCTGGTGCGACGGCCCTCACCGCCGTGCCCCGGCGCGTCGACGTGTACGAGGTCGGCCCGCGCGACGGGCTGCAGAACGAGCTGCGCACGCTGAGCACCCCGGACAAGGCGCGGCTGATCGAGGCGCTGGTGCAGGCCGGCGAGACGAGGATCGAGGTGACGTCCTTCGTCTCGCCGCGGTGGATCCCCCAGTTGGCCGACGCGGACAAGCTGCTCGCGCTGCTCCCCAGGCGTCCGGGCGTGACGTTCTCCGCGCTGGTGCCCAACTTGAAGGGGCTGGAGCGGGCGAAGGCGGCGGGCCTCGAGGAAGCAGCCGTCTTCCTCTCGGTGACGGAGAGCCACTCGAAGAAGAACCTCAACAAGTCGGTGGCCGAGGCGATCTCTACCGCGCGCGAGGTGGCGCAGACGGCCATCAAGCAGGGCCTGCGGGTGCGCTGCTACCTGTCGACGGTGTGGGGCTGTCCCTACGAGGGGAAGACGCCGGTGCCGCGGGTGGTGGAGGTGGTGAAGCAGCTCGTCGACTGCGGCACGTACCAACTGTCGCTGGGTGACACGATCGGCGTGGGCACGCCCGGGCACACCGCAGAGCTGCTCTGTGAGGTGCTGAAGCTGCTCCCGCCTTCGCAGATCGCCCTGCACCTTCACGACACGCGCGGCACGGCGCTGGCGAACGCCCTGGTGGGGCTGTCGATGGGGATCACCACCTTCGACGCGTCGATCGGCGGGCTGGGCGGCTGTCCGTACGCACCGGGCGCGGCGGGCAACCTGGCCACGGAGGACCTCGTCTACATGCTGCAGGAGATGGGCGTGGAGACGGGCGTCGACCTCGGGCGCCTGGTCGCGGCGGGCGAGCTGGCGCAGGAGCTGATCGGCCGGCGCCTGTCGGGGAAGTACCTGCAGGCGGCGCTGGGCGAGCGGGAGAAGCAGGCCAGCCGGGTGCGCGCGGGCGCATGACGAAGCTCCGCTCTTCCCCGTACCTGCCCTGGATCCTCTTCCTCTTCCTGGCCGTGCCAGGCCTCTTCGGCGGCTTCGTGCTGGACGACTGGGTCCACCGTGCGCTGATCGCTGGCGCCTTCACGCACGCGGATCGGTGGGATCTCTTCAGCTTCGCGCCGGGCGATCCGGAGCGCTTCCGGCCGTCCTTCGAGCTGGGCCCGTTTCCCTGGTTCGCGCTGCCGGAGCTCAAGCTGCGCTTCTTCCGCCCGCTGTCCACCGCGCTCGTCCACCTCGACGTCTGGCTCTTCGGGGACTCCGCCTTCCCCGCGCACCTCCACTCGCTGCTCTGGGGCCTGGTGCTGCTGGCGGCGGCGCAGCGGCTGTACCGCAGGGCGATCCCCGGCCTGGCGGCGGTGGCGTTGATCCTCTTCGCCGTCGATCGATCCCACGTGATGCCGGTAGCCTGGCTGGCGAACCGCAACTCGCTGGTGGCGACGGCCCTGGTGGCCTGGGGGCTGGTGGGGCACCTGGCGTGGCGGCAGGACGGGAAGCGCTCGGGGCTCGTCCTCTCGGTGCTGTGCTGGTCGGCGGCGCTGTGCGCGGCGGAGGCGGCCCTGGGCGCGCTGGCCTACGTCCCGGCGTACGAGTGGCTGGGGCACGACGACACCCGGCGGGCGCGGCTCAAGGCGCTCATCCCAGCCGCGCTGGTCGGCCTGGCCTTCGTGATCGTCTATCGGCTGACGGGCTCGGGGGCGTGGGGTGGGGCGACGTACATCGATCCGGTGCAGGAGCCGCTGGTGTACCTGTCCAACGCGCCGGCCCGCCTGTTGGCGATGGTGGGAAGCTGGACCAGCCACCTGCCGGCGGATCTCTGGCTGACGCTGCCGAGAGCGCGGCCGCTGTTGATCGGCCTGGGCGTGGTGGGGCTGGGGTTGTGGCCCTTCCTGTGGAAGTGGCTGCGGCTCGACGAAGAACCGGACGCGCGCGCGGTCACCTGGCTGTCCTTCGGCGCGCTGCTGGGCGTGCTCCCCTTCCTCGCCACCTTCCCGACGGATCGGCTGATGATCGGGCCGTCGCTGGGGCTGGCGGCCCTGCTGGCGTGCGCGCTGCGCGCCGCGTGGAGGAGGAGACGGTGGGCGGTGCTGATCTGGCTCGGCCTCTCGCTGGGCGTCAGCGTGCCCGCCAGTTGGGTGCTGGTGCCGAAGATGCTGAGCGCCTGGCGGGACGGGGTGCTGACGGCCGCGCTGAAGCCCCAGGGCGTCGACTCCTGGGCCGGCCGGCGGGTGGTGCTGATCGACTGCTCGGACTTCGCGGTGGGGGTGTACACCGTGCCGGCCCTGGCCACGCTGGGGGAGCCGCTGCCGGCCGCGTGGAACCTCCTGTCAGCGGCGATGGCCGCGCACCGCCTCGCGCGGATCGACGAGCGGATCTTCCAGCTCGAGATCCGCGACGGGCGGATCCTCGACACCGTCTTCGAGCAGAACGCCCGGGCCGATCGCTTCCCGCTGCGCGTCGGTGACGAGGTGCGGCTCAAGCACCTCACCGTCACCGTGCTGGGCGTGGACCAGGGCAAGCCCAACCGGATCGAAGTGGCGCTGCACGACTCGCCGGAGGCCTACACCTTCGTCCGCTGGAACGGACACACGGTGGAGCGGGTGGAGCTGCCGCCTCCGGGCCAAACCCTCGACTTCCCCCGGACGCCGGCGGTGATGGAGCGGATCATGCCCGCGCCGTAGGAGCGCGTCAGCCGCCCAGCAGGCCTCTGAACCAGGCCAGCGGCCCCTGGCGGGCCCTCGGCGCCGCCTCCCTCTCGAGCGCGGCGATCCGCTCCTTCACTGCGCCGGGCGTGTCGGCGGTGGCGAAGGTGGACTCGACTTCACGGCCGGTCGTCTCCTCGCGCCCGGTGATCCTGAGCAGGCACTCGTTGTTCAGCTCGAAGGACAGCTCGACCGCCACGCCGCCGCGCGGCCCCGGGGGCAGTCCTCCCACCTTGAACGTCCCCAGGTAGGTGTCTTCCCCCGCGCGCGGGTCCTCGCCCTGAAAGATGGCGATCTCCAGCTCCGCCTGGTCCTTCTTCGTGGTGCGCACCGTGTACTTCCGCGTCACCGGCAGCGCGGTGTTGCGGGGGATCACCGCGTGGAAGCGTCCGCCCGGCAGCCCCACGCCGATCGACTTGGGCAACACGTCGATGAGCAGGAGCCCGGCCTTCTTGTCCAGCGCGTCGGCCAGGAGCGCCGCGCCCAGCGCCACCGCCTCCTCGGGGGTGCCCACCGCGACCGGCTTCTTCCCGAAGAGCAGGGTGATCCGGTCCTGCACCAGCGGGGCTCGGCTCTGGCCGCCGACGAGGACGACCTCGTCGATCTGATCTGCGCGCAGCCCGCGGTTGCGCAGGATCTCCTGGCAGACCTCCATGGTGGAGTCGACCAGCGATCGCGTCAGCTTCTCCAGCTCGCCGCGGGTGAAGTTCAGCTCCACGTCCACCGGCTTGCCGTCCACCACCGTGACGAAGGGCACGTGAATGCTGGCCTCGGTCTTCTCGGACAGCGCCATCTTCGCGCGCTCGGCCGCGTCGTACACTCGCTGCACGGCCACGCGGTCGCTGAAGATCGTGTCCGTCTTCGACTCGAAGTCCGCCAGCAGGAAGGCGACGATCGCGCTGTCGAAGTCGATGCCGCCGAGGAACGTGTTCCCTCCGGTGGACACCACCTCGTACACGCCGTCGCGCAGCTCCAGCACCGACGCGTCGAAGGTGCCGCCGCCCAGGTCGTACACCAACAGCCGCTGGGGCCGCCGGTGCAGGTAGCCCCAGGCCAGGGCGGCCGCGGTGGGCTCGTTGACGATCCGCTCCACGTGCAGTCCGGCCAGCCGCCCGGCCTCGCGCACCGCCTGCCGCTGCCGCTCGTCGTACCAGGCGGGCACGGTGATCACCGCGCGGTTGACCTGCGTGTTGAGCCGCCGCTCGGCCAGCGCCTTCACCTCGCGCAGGACCAGCGCCGAGAGCTCCTCCAGCTTGAAGGTGCGATCCGCCAACTGCACCGCGCAGTCGCCGGTCTCGGTGGGCACGACCTCGTACGGGAAGCGGTGGACGATCTCCCGGACGATGGGCGAGTCCGCCGGGCGGCCGATCAGCCGCTTGAAGCCGTACACCACCCACTTCGGGTTGGTGGTCAATTGCGAGCGGGCCGGGGTGCCCACCACCAGTTGTCCACGCGGCGAGAGCGCCACCATCGACGGTACCAGGCAGGAGCCGTCGCGGTTCTTCAGCATCATGGGCTCGCCGTCGACGACTGCCGCGGCGCAGGAGTTGGTGGTGCCGAGATCGATGCCGATGATCGGCCCCTCCTGCGGGGGCTCGGGCGCCGGCTCGAAGGCGGGCGCGTGCACCGTCTTCGCCCCCTCGCTGGCCACCACCAGGCGACCCGTCTCCTCGGACGGGAGCACCGGCTGCTGCTGGGAGGCCGGCGGAAGAGGAGGCGCCACCGCGTCGGGGCTACAGTCCGTAGGCCCCACGTTGGCCGGCACGGGAGGCTCCGTGGAGCGGGCGTGGGGCATGGCGGCGGCGGCGGCCTCGAGGAAGCGCCGGCTGGAGGCGTCCAGGGTGATGAACTTGAAGCCCATGCCGGGCACGCCCTCACCCTTGTTGCCCGTCACCCACACCACCACCGCGTTGGCGTAGAGGACGCGCTGGCCGTCCTGCAGCTTGATCTCCAGCGTCACCGCTGTGCCGGGCGCGCGCAGCGACTTCGAGCGCAGGAACACGCCGCCCTTCGAGAGGTTGGTGCCGTACCGCCGCAGGAACTCCTCGGCGCTGCCGAAGGGCAGGCGAACGGACAAGCCAGGGGGCTTGGGGTCATCGGCCACGGCGAAGGCGGGGATTAGGGCCAGCCCCTCGAAAACTCCAGCCTTTCCGCGCTGCCTTCCCTTCGCCGGGGAATTCTTCTATTGCCCGTCCATGCTGCCATCCGATCTACGCCTCGGCCTGACCTTCGACGACGTGCTGTTGGTCCCGGCGGAGAGCTCGGTCCTCCCCCACCTGGTGGACCTCTCCACCTCGCTGACGCGGAACCTGAAGCTGCCCATCCCGCTGCTCTCGTCGGCGATGGACACCGTCACCGAGGCGCGGATGGCGATCGCCATGGCGCAGGAGGGCGGGCTGGGCATCATCCACAAGAACTTCACCCCCGAGCTGCAGGCGGCGGAGGTGACGAAGGTGAAGAAGCACGAGTCCGGGATCGTGCACGATCCGATCACCATCGAGCCGCAGGCCCCGCTGTCGAGGGCCCTGGAGCTGATGCGGCAGCACAACATCAGCGGCATCCCCGTGGTGGAAGGCAGGAGGCTGGTGGGGATCGTCACCTCCCGCGACGTGCGCTTCGAGAAGAACGTCAACCAGCGCGTCGAGCAGGTGATGACGAAGAAGCTGGTCACCGCCCGCGAGGCCGTCACGCAGGAAGAGGCGATCGACCTGCTCCACAAGAACCGGATCGAGAAGCTGCTGGTGGTCAACGAGGCCCTCGAGCTCAAGGGGCTCATGACCATCAAGGACGTGGAGAAGCGGCGCGTGTACCCGAACGCGGCGAAGGACGCGAAGCAGCGCCTGCTGGCGGCGGCGGCGGTGGGCGTAGGCGCGGATCGCGAGGCGCGGATCGACGCCTTGCTCAAGGCCGGCGTGGACGTGATCGTCATCGACACCGCGCACGGCCACTCCCGCGGCGTGCTGGACGCGGTGCGGGACACGAAGAAGAACTTCAAGGGGCGCTTCGAGCTGATCGCGGGCAACGTGGCCACGGCCGAGGCGACCAAGGCGCTCATCGACGCAGGCGTGGACGCGGTGAAGGTGGGGATCGGGCCGGGCTCCATCTGCACCACGCGGGTGGTGGCCGGGGTGGGTGTGCCGCAGATCACCGCCATCGACGACTGCGCGCGGGCGGCGAAGGGCAGCGGGGTGCCGATCATCGCCGACGGCGGGGTGAAGTACTCGGGCGACGTGGTGAAGGCGATCGCCGCGGGCGCCAGCACAGTGATGGTGGGCTCGCTCTTCGCGGGCACCGAAGAAGCGCCGGGCGACACCATCCTGTACCAGGGCCGCAGCTACAAGGCGTACCGAGGCATGGGCTCGCTGGGCGCGATGCGGCAGGGCTCGAAGGATCGCTACTTCCAGGGTGGCGTCACCGATCCCGGGAAGCTGGTGCCCGAAGGCATCGAGGGCCGCGTGCCTTACAAGGGCACGGTGGCGATGAACGTCTTCCAGTTGCTGGGCGGGCTGCGCTCCGGCATGGGCTACTGCGGCACGCCGACCATCGGCGAGCTGCAGGAGAAGGCGCGCTTCGTGCAGATCACCGCCGCCGGGCTCAAGGAGAGCCACGTGCACGACGTGATCATCACTGAAGAGGCGCCCAACTACCGGGTGGAGTGACGGCTACTTCTCGCGGCGGCGCTTGCCACCCGGCGGCGGCTTGGTCTCGAGCGCCTTCTCGGCGTTGGACAGCTTGGTGAACAGCGCTTCCTTGTCGTCGAGCTCCAGCGTCTCGATCGCGTCGCGCAGGGTGTCGAAGCTCATCCGGGCCACCTTCACGGTGGAGCCGCCCTTGATCTCGTCCACGGTGGGCATCTGCATCACCTCGCGGACCAGGTTCTCGAGATCGAGCCGCACGTCCGCCTGGCTCTGAATGCAGCCCTCCCGGGCGCCGGTGATCTCCTCGCTGCCTTCCTGGTAGGCGAGGTCAGGGTTGCGGGTGATGGCCTCGTCGAACTTCGCGGTGCGCTCCTTCACCTTGAGGTACAGGTCGACGTAGGAATTGAGCCGCTGCTCCTCGCTGCGGGACTCGTCGCGGGCCTTGGCCAGCTCGGCGTTGACGTCGTCGCACTTGAGCTTGGTGAGCTCCTCGGCGGTGCTCGTCTTCATCGCGTCGGCGCGGGTCGTCTCGCGCTCCAGCCGCTCGTCGCTGGAGATCTCCTTGACGCAACCAGCCGCGGACAACAGCGCGGCCGCGGCCACCGCCTGGACGATTCGCTTGGTCATTGGCCCCGGAGTCTTGAAGGGGTAGAGCCCCCTGTCAACGACGGGTTGCCAGAAGGAGCCGGACGTGCACGCCACCCACGAGAAGATCCTGATCCTCGACTTCGGGAGCCAGTACACCCAGTTGATCGCCCGGCGCGTGCGCGAATTGGGTGTCTATTGCGAGATCCACCGCCCCGAGCTCCCGCTGGTGGATCTCAAGGCCTTCGCGCCCAGGGGGATCATCCTCTCGGGTGGGCCGATGTCGGTGGAGCAGCAGGGCTCCCCGCGCTGCGTGCCGGAGGTCTTCGAGCTGGGCCTGCCGGTGCTGGGGATCTGCTACGGCCTGCAGCTCATGTCGAAGATGTTGGGCGGCCGGGTGGACAAGTCGGCCCACCGCGAGTTCGGGCCCGCCGAGGTGGAGGTGCAGGTGTCCCGCGGCCCCTTCGCCCCCTTCGCGAAGCACACCCAGCTCAAGGTGTGGATGAGCCACGGCGATCGGGTAGAGCTGCTGCCGCCCGGCTTCGTCACCATCGGCACCACGCCGTCCGCGCCCTACGCCGCCGCGGCGCACGAGTCGAAGCCGCTGTACGGCCTGCAGTTCCATCCCGAGGTCGTCCACACCGAATTGGGCAAGGAGATGCTGCGCGCCTTCCTCTTCACCGACTGCAAGGTGAAGGGCGACTGGACGATGAAGGGCTTCATCGAGGAGCAGGTGCGGGAGATCCGCGCGAAGGTGGGCGACGGCCGGGTGATCTGCGGGCTGTCGGGCGGCGTGGACTCCTCGGTGGCGGCGCTGCTGCTGCACCGGGCGATCGGCGACCGGCTGCAGTGCATCTTCGTGGACAACGGGCTGCTGCGCGCGGGCGAGCGCGAGCAGGTGGAGGCGCTCTTCGTGGGCCGCTTCCACGTGCCCTTGAAGACGATCGACGCGCGCAAGCGCTTCCTCGACAAGCTGGCTGGGGTCACCGATCCGGAGAAGAAGCGCAAGACGATCGGCTACGAGTTCATCGCCGTCTTCGAGGAGGCGGCGAAGGAGTTCACCGACGCCGGGTTCCTCGCCCAGGGCACGCTGTACCCGGACGTGATCGAGTCGGTGTCCACCAAGGGGCCGTCGGCCACCATCAAGAGCCACCACAACGTGGGCGGGCTGCCGGAGCGGATGCACCTCAAGCTGATCGAGCCTTTGCGCGAGCTCTTCAAGGACGAGGTGCGGGTGCTGGGCCGCGAGCTGGGCCTGCCCGACGAGATGATCAGCCGCCACCCGTTCCCCGGGCCGGGGCTGGCGATCCGGGTGTTGAGCGATCTCACCGAGGCGCGCTTGGACGTGCTGCGCAGGGCGGACGTGATCGTCCAGGAGGAGATCCGCGCCGCGGGGCTGTACAAGGAACTGTGGCAGGCCTTCGCGGTGCTGCTGCCGGTGCAGAGCGTGGGGGTGATGGGCGACGAGCGGACCTACGAGAACACCTGCGCCTTACGGGCGGTGACGTCGGTGGACGGGATGACGGCCGATTGGGCGCGGCTGCCCTACGAGCTGCTGGCGAAGCTCTCGAGCCGGATCATCAACGAGGTCCGGGGCATCAACCGGGTGGTCTACGACATCAGCTCGAAGCCGCCGGCGACCATCGAGTGGGAGTGAGGGGGCAAGGCCTGACCGCGAAGAAGGGGAAGCAACGGGGGCAGGGGAGCGGGCGAGCGGAGGGGCTTGCTGCACCTCACGGCTGGCCAGCCTTCACCGGCGCCGCCGGCTTGAGCTCCTCGACGAGCCGCCTGGCGCCGTACACCTTGTCCAGCGCCTCGATCAGCGCGGCGGAGTGGACCGACACGGCGCGGTTCTGCGACTCGTCGAAGCCGTAGTCCCCCCCCAGCGACTGGATGTTCCCGTCGAAGACGAGCCCCACCACCTCGCCGGCCTGGTTGACCATGGGCGAGCCCGAGTTGCCGCCGATGATGTCGTTGGTGGTGGCGACGTTGAAGGGGGTCTCCAGCGCCAGCTTCGGCTTCGCGGCGAGCCAGGACTTCGGCAGGGCGAAGGGATCCGAGCCGGTGTGTCGGGCGAAGGCGCCGGCCAGCGTGGTGAGCGGCTCCACGCGCTTGCCGTCCTCCTGGTAGCCCTTCACCTGGCCGTAGGAGAGGCGCAGGGTGAAGGTGGCGTCGGGGTAGATCGAGTCCCCGTAGACGGCGAAGCGTGCCCTGGCCAGCGCCTCGAGCTGCTTCTTGAGCGGGCCGTCGATCTCGGTCTCGTACTTCTTGCGGACCGCGCGGGCCTCGGCGTCGAAGGCGCGGACCAGCTCCAGCATCGGATCCTTGCTGGCGTCCACCTTCGCCTTGCCGCCGTCGAAGAGCTCCTTGCGCAGGCCGCCCACCGCCTCGCCCTTCTTGTCCACCTTGAGGTCCTTCAGCTTCGTGCCCTTCACGGCGGCGGTCGCCACCTCGGCGGGGCTCTTGGGGCCCAGCACCTTCTTCACCACCGGGTGATCCGGGCCCAGCTCCTCGCGCATCTTGGTGAGGGACCAGGTGAGGGTGACGATCTCCAGCTCGGGGTAGATGGGCTTGTTGGACAAGAGGCCGGCCCGGAGCTGTGGGAGCCGCGCGTCGGCGTACTCCTTGAGGCGCTCGCCGTTGGGCTTCTCCTTCTCGTCGGCGTAGCGGACCAGCGTGCGGGCGTAGGAGAAGAGATCCGAGGACAGGCCGCGCTCCAGGGCGTTGTACTCCTTGCGGATCGCCTGCAGCCGCTTCACCAGGGCCGCCACCTCGTCCCAGGTCTTGCCGTACTGCTTCTCCAGCTCGGGCTTCGCCTTCACCTTCGCGCGGAAGTCGGCCTCGGCGGCCACCAGCTTCCCGTAGAAGGCCTTGTCGGCGAGCGCGTCCCGGCGGCCCTTGAGCGCCTTGAAGGAGTTCTCCACGCCGAAGAGCAGATCGTTGGAGTGCCGCTTCTGCTCTTTGCCACGGTTCTGGTACTCGGTGATCAGCCCGCGCAGCTCCGAGAGGCGGAACAGCGCCATCGGCAGCCTGTAATCGCGATCGTCCTCCAACTGGGCGACGGTGAGCGTGCGGCTGGTGCCGCCGGGGTTACCGGACACGAAGGTCAGGTCGCCTTCCTTCGCGTTGACGGTGGACCAGGTGAGGTGGTGGTCCATCTTCATCGGCTTGCCGTCGTTGCCGTAGATGCGCAGGAAGCTGACGTCGAGATCGTAGCGAGGGAACATGAAGTTGTCCGGGTCGCCGCCGAAGAAGGCGATCTGATCCTCGGGCGCGAACACCAGGTGCACGTTCTGGAAGCGGCGGTACTTGTACAGATCGTACCGGCCGCCGCGGTACAGGCTGACGACCTCGCAGCGGACGTCGTCGCTGGTGGCGCACTCCTTCTCGATCGCCGCGATGGTGGCCTTCTGCGTCTCTGAGAACTTCTCCACCGGGACGGCCTTCGTCGCGTCCTGGACGCGCCTGGTCACGTCGGTGATCTCTGCCAACTGGTTGAGCTCGTAGGCGGGGCAGCGCGGCTCCTCGGCCTGCGTCCTGGCGAAGAAGCCGTCCTTGTTGAAGTCCTTCTTCATCAGGCCCGAGAGGTTCTCGATGCACTCGCGCGCGCAGTGGTGGTTGGTCATCACCAGGCCGTCGGCGGAGACGACGGAGGCCGAGCAGCCGCCGGCGATCCGCACCGAGGACAGGCGCAAATGATCGAGCCACTCCTTGGTCGGCTCGAAGCCGTACTTCTTCTTCACCGTGGCCGACGGGAAGTTGTTG
>JADLDB010000120.1 GCA_020846875.1 Myxococcales bacterium
CACGTCGAACGAGCTGCTCACCTACGAGGCGATTGGGCTGTGCCCCGAGGGCGGCGCCGAGAAGTTCATCTGGGACGGCGACAACACCTACGGCGGCAAGTGGGTGACGAACCCGTCGGGCGGGCTGTTGTCCAAGGGTCACCCGCTGGGCGCCACGGGCCTCGCGCAGTGCACGGAGCTGGTGTGGCACCTCCGCGGCCAGGCCGGTGACAGGCAGGTGCCGGGCGCGAAGGTGGCGCTGCAGCACAACCTGGGCCTCGGCGGCGCGTGCGTCATGACGATGTACCGCCGTAACTGACGCGCAGGCCCCTCCCCCGTGGGATGTCAGGCGTGGGCGCTTTCGTCCCTGCGCTCACCATGAACGTGACGTACTGAAGGCGCTTCAGCGGCGTCGGCGGCTCAGCACCAGCCCCACGCCCACCAGCACCGTCGCCAGCGCGGCGGTGCCTCCGCAGCCGGTCTTCCGGACGCCCCCCGGCACGCAGCGCCCGTCCTGGCAGGTGAAGCCGCCTTCGCAGTCGCGCGAGTCGAGGCACGGGCCGCTGGGATCGTTCTCCTCGGAGCCGCGCTCGGCGCCCCCTTGGCCCACCGAGGCGTCCGGCAGCGACGCGTCCGGGAGATCCTGCCCCAGGCCCGCGGCCGGCGTGAGGGCGAAGAGAAGCGCGAGCGCGAGGGCGGAGCGCATACGGACGAGCATGTCCTTCCTGTCCCTGGTCTTGCAATCAGGTGTTTTGGCGGCCCGTTCACAAGAGTAACCTCTGCGGCCGCATGCAGCCCACCATTCTCGTCGTCGACGACAACAAGGAGCTGGTCGCGCTGTTGACCAGCCTCTTCGAGGACGTCGGCTACCGGGTGGTGGGCGCCAACAAGGGCAAGCCGGCGGTGGAGCTGGCGAAGACCGAGCGGCCCGCGCTGGCCGTCATCGACGTGCTCCTGCCGGACATGATGGGCTACCACGTGGCAGAGGCGCTGCGCGGCGCCGTCCCCAACCTGCCCGTCGTCTTCATGAGCGGCGTCTTCAAGGGAAGCCGCCACTCGGGCGAGGCGATGACGCGCTTCCCCGGCTCGGTGTACCTGGAGAAGCCGTTCGACGCGAAGAAGCTGCTCGAGCACGTGCGCAGCCAGGTGCCGCCCGGCGCAGCCGAAGGCGACGACGCCCCCACGCACCCCGGGCAGGAGGACTTCGACGTCGAGCTGGACATCGACGTGGAGGACGTCGAGGAGCAGGAGGCGATGGAGCTGACCGGCCGGATCCGCGTCACCGGGGGCGGCAACATCACCGCCGAGCTGCAGGGCGCCACGCTGACCGCCGGCAAGCCGATGAGCGGCCCCGTCGCCGGGGATCGCCCCCCGTCGGCCACCGTGTCCGGCGTGGTGCAGATGCCCCGCGGCGTCCGCCCCGCCCAGGGCGCGCTCACCGACAACCTGCCGGGGCTGATCAGCGCCTTCTACCTCTCGCGCGAGACGGGCGAGCTGTACTGCCAGCGAGGCAAGGTGAAGAAGGTGGTGTACTTCGAGACCGGCCAGCCGGTGTTCGCCCTGTCCAACCTCGCCGCGGATCGCTTCGGCCAGTTCCTGGTGCGGGTGGGGAAGATCCGCCCGGAGCAACTGCAGGACGCCGCGGTGGTGGCCGCGAACACCAACCGACGCACCGGCGACATCCTCGTCGAGCGCGGGCTGCTCAAGGACACCGAGCGCCTCTACTTCGTCGGCCAGCAGGTGAAGTCGATCATCTACAGCCTCTTCGGGTGGGAAGAAGGCCAGTACGTGATGACCTTCCGCGAGAAGGCGCGCGCGGAGTCGATCAAGCTGGACATCTTCCCCGGCAACCTGATCGTCCGCGGCATCAAGAAGCTGTACAAGCCCGAGCGCCTGTCCCGCCTGGTGCCGCCGGAAGAGCGCCTGTTGCCCAGCCAGCAGCCCGCCTACCAGTTGCACGAGATCGAATTGGAGAAGTGGGAGGCGTCGCTGCTCCCCCGCCTCGACGGCACCCGCACCAACGCCGAGATCATCGCCCTGGCCGGCAAGCCCGAGCACCAGGTGCGCGCCTTCATCGCGGCGATGCTGGCCCTGCAGGTGCTGGAGCGACGGGAAGTCTGAAGCTGGAAGGCGTCAGGCCGCGGCGCGCGCCCGGACGAAGCCGGTGAGCGTCTCGCGGTCGCTCAAGGTGATGTCCTGTCCAGAGAAGGACACCCCCAGCCCCTTGGCCGAGCCCTTCGCGTCGCGATCGACCCGCGCCACGCTGCCCACCAGCGTGCAGAAGCGCACCCCGTCCAGGGCGGGCAAGGCGATCGCCACCCGCACCGGAGTCCCCTCGCGCGCCGGCTCCCGCGTCTTCAGGTACAGCCCACCTTCCGAGAGATCGACGACGGCGTCGCGCACGAAGCGGTTCCCGATGCGGCAGTGTGCGGTGAGCGTCACCGCGACTCGAGGAAACACCCGCTTCTCGGACTGCCGCATGCCCACCTCCGGCCACAGCGTGCGTGGAACTGCCACAACGTGCGCGAAAGGGGCACCTCCTGTCAACCCACCTCCACCCGGGAAATCCAGTGGTGACGGCGAGTTGTGACGCCGTGCGTCTTAACTTTTCTATTCGGGGACGACCGTCTGGAGCCCGTGGCGGTAGATGAAGATGCGCTCGGTGTTGGTGCGGTTGTCGGCGGGGACGACGAAGAAGCCGGCCTGCGGGGAGGTGTGGTCGCGCGAGAAGCCGGCCACCTGGCGGCCGTCCTTGAAGGTGACGCGCACCTTGGCGCCGTCGGCGACGGGGGGGCGGGTGCCGGGGGTGAGCATGAAGAAGAGCGCCTTGATCCGCTCGCGGGCGATCGTCTCGGAGCCGCCGGCGGGCAGCTCGAGCAAGAGCGCCGGTCCGCAGAGATCCGCGTCGCGGATCGCCCCGCGCTTCACCTGGCCTTCGAGGGTGTGGAGGATGACGCGGTGCTCGCCGACCACCCGCACCGGCGTCGAGTCGCCCGAAAGCACGGGGCCGCTGCGGTCGAAGAGCGCGGGCCCGGTGGGCGTGGGGCCAGAGGGGACCGCGGCGGAGACGGGGCTGGCCGGAGCGACGGCGACGAGCGCGGGCACCGGAGCGGCGGGCGCGGCCTGCGCGTACGGCGCCGCGATGGGCGTCGCGACCCGCGTCTGCAGGGGAGGCTGAGCCGTCAGTGACGGAACGACGACCGGCGGCGCAGGAGCAGGCGGCGGTGGGGCGAGGCGCGCCGGGGCGGGGGCGGGCAAAGGCGCGGACGCCAGGGGAGGCACCACCACCGCCGGCAGCGCGGGCGAGGAAGGCTGGCTCACTGCGGCGCCCCAAGAGTCGGCGGCGTCCTGCGGCGGCTCCTCCTCCACCACGACGCCCTGGATGATCTCAGCCTCGCCCTGGATGATCTCACCCTCGAGCGTGACCTCTTCCTCCTCCAGCGCCAGGCCACGGCCGTCGGACTGCCACGCCTCGCCGGTCTGGGTGAGCTGCTGGGCCCCAATGAAGTCGGCGCTGGAGGCGAGCTCCAGCTTCTCGTCGTGCACGCTGGAGGTGGCCGGGGCGTGGAAGTCGTTGGCCAGCTCCGCCGCCGACGAGGACTCCACCACGAAGTCGCCGGGCTCGGCGGGAGGCAGCGCTTCCTCCGCGCCCACCACCGGCGCCCTGTCCCAGGAGACGAAGTCCGCGGCCTGGGCGAGCTCCACCCGGTCGCTGGGCTGGGGGATGGCGCTGGCGGCCGGCGCCTCGGACCACTCGTCCGGCACCGGCTTCGTGGCGGGCGCGCCCCAGTTGCTGGCGAAGACCTCGGCCTGCTGAGTCGTGGGCACGGGGGCGGGAGCGGCGTCCCAGTTGCTGGCGATCACCATCGGGGCTTCGGCTGACGCCTCCGGGAGGTCAGCCTCGGGCGCGTTGTCCCACGAGCCGAACGCGGAGGTGTCGCGCGGCGGGGGCGCGGGCTCTTCAGGGTTGCTCCAGGCGCTCCCGAAGAGCGCGGCGCGCCCCCCGGCGGCCTGGGCGGGCAGCGGCGCGTCTTCCGGCGAGAGCGCCAGGCTGCCGAGAGCAGACGGGGGCGCGGCCGGGACCTCATGCGGTGCGGGTACGGCGGCCACGGGCGCAGGGGAGAGCGCCTCAGGACTGAGCGGCGCTGGTGCGCGCGGCGTGGCGGCCGTCGGCGCAGGGGGGAGCGCCTCAGGACTGAGTGTCGCTGGAGCGCGCGGCGCGCCGGTCATCGGACGGAGCGGCGCCGGAGTGAGCGGCGCGGCGGCCATGGGCGCAGGGGGGAGCGATTCAGGAGCGAGTGGCGCCGGAGTGAGCGGCGCGGCGGCCATGGGCGCAGGGGGGAGCACCTCAGGAGCGAGCGGCGCCGGAGTGAGAGGTGCGGCGGGCATCGGCGCAGGCGAGAACGGCTCAGGACTGAGCGCTGCCGGAGTGAGAGGCGCGGCGGGCATCGACGCAGGCGAGAGCGGCGGTGCAGCGGAGAGCGACTCAGGAGTGCGTGATGCGGCGGCCGTCATCTCCGGGGAGAGCGACGTCGAAGCGAGCGGCGCGGCCATCGGCGCAGGGGAGAGCGGCGCGGGAGCCATCGGCCTGGCGATCGGTGGAGCTGCGGCCTCCGGCGCGGGGGCGGGCTCGGCGGAGACAGCCGTTGAGGCGGCGGGCGGCGCAGGCAGCTCGCTCTGGGTCGGCACCTCGCTCTCGGCGCCCAGGGGCTCGGGGCCCGGGGCCTCGACTACCGGCAGATCGTCCAGCGAGGGGGCGAAGCCGGAGGGGGTGGGCGGGGCAGGGGCCTCGGGCTCCACCACCGGCAGGTCGTCCAGGGTGGGAAGGAAGTCTGCACCGGGGGCTGGGGCAGGTGCTTCCCCTTCCACCACCACCGGGAGCTCGGTGGTGGCTTCGACGCTCGCCTCCAGGAAGGGTGGCTCGACTTCGACGGGCGGGGCCAGGGCGAGCGCCGGCTCCGTCCTCGCGGCTGGCGCTGGTGCCTCCGGTGCCGTCGCCTCATGGGTGAGGGCGTCGGTGGCTGGCTCGGCGGCGAGCTCGATGGCCGGCTCCTCCACCGCGGGACTCTCCACCGGCGTCGTCGCGGTGGCCGCAGGCAGCGGGGCCAGCTCGGCGACCACCTCGGTGGTGACCTCGAGCCCGGCCAGCGTGGGGGCGGCCTCGGGCTCGGTCGACACGTCGATGTCGACCTGCTCCTCTTCTCTGGGGGTGAGCGCCGGCGCAGGAGGCTGGGTGGATACCTCGTCGGCAGGGACGATGGTGGACGGCTGGGACAGCACGCCCGCGGCGGCCACTTCGAGCTGGGTGAGCACCGACGTGGAGCTGAGCACCGGCGAGGTCGCGTCCACCGTCGGCACGTCGAAGGACACGTCGGTCCGCTCTTCCGTCAGCCAATCGGCTGCGGCTGAAGCGCCCGGCGCGTCTTCCGGCGCCGAAGCGGCGGGCGGCGAAGCAGAGAGGGCAGACGACGCCGAGAGCGGCGACGGGGCAGCCACAGCCGAGGCGGGCGGCTTTGCCGGCAGCGGCGTCGCGACCGAGGGGACCGCGGGCGGTGGAGGCGCGGCGGGAGGTACCGGGGCGCGCGAGGCGGGCGCTACGACGGGAGGTGACGGCTCGGGCGAGAGGTCCGCGCTGAAGTCGAGGTCGTCATCCATCGACAGCGCGCTGCGGAGATCGGCCACCTCGTCGGCGCTGGCCGGCGGCTTCAAGACGCTGGGCGCCGGAGCGGGCGCGGGCGCCGCCGCCTTCGCCGCCGGCGGCGCCGTCACCGCGGGGATCTCCACCACCTCCTCGTCGGAGATCTCCATCACCTCGTCCGCGTCGGCCTCGGGCACCGAGTCGGACGAAGCGAAAGGGGCCGGGGCAGGCGCCTCCGGCAGAGGGAGCGGCGCCGGGGGAGGCGGGCCGGGCGCGGGCCCAGGAGGCGCGGGTGCGGCCGGAGCGGCGCCTTCCCACCCGGTTGGCTCGCTGGATTGGCCCCAGGCGGCGGCGTCACCCGCGGGCTGCTGCGCCCACTGGCCTTCCGGGTAACCCTGCTGGGCCTGCTGGGCCTGCCACGCGGCCCACTGGTTGGGATCGTACCCGGGCGGAGGCCAACCTCCGGGGGGCGGGTAGCCGTAGCCCTGCTGGTAGCCGTACGCGGCGGCGTTGGGATCGTACCCGGGCGGGTACGGGTACCACTGCCCATCAGGCCCGTAGTACCCCTGCGGCTGCTGCGGGTAGCCGTAGCCCGCGTAGCCATAGGCCGCGGCGTGGGGATCGTACCCTTCGGGGTACGCGTACCACTGGCCGTCCTCGCCGTAGTACCCGGCCGGCTGCTGCTGCGCAGAGAGGTCCACCCCCAGCGAAGAGGCCAGCTCCTGCCAGCGCTGCTCTTCGGTCGGCGTCAGCCCGTTCGTCTTCCGCTTGTCGTCGAGGAAGCGGAACTCACGCATCGCCGCCTGGGTGTCGGACATAAGGCGCCGTCAGCATAAACCGGCTTGCTGGCAGGGGAAATTACGGAACGGGCCGCCCCCTCCTAAAAGGTGGCCAGGTCCGAGGACAGCTCTTCGTCGAGCGCCGAGAGCTCCTTGCCCATGTGCCGCGCGAAGGCCTTTGGGAAGGGCGTGCCCTGGCCCGCGTCGCGGATCAGCTCGATGACCGCGGGCATGCCCGCCTTCTGGACCATCCACTTCACGGCGCAGCCGGCCAGCGCGTAGGCGAGGGCGGGATCTCTCATGCCGATGAGCGGCCCGCGGGACATGCCGGCCACCGACGGCAGCTTCTTCTGTCGGGCCAGGGAGCCGAGCGCCTTGGCTTGATCCAGCGTGGGGCGATCCTGTCCCTGGTAGCGCCACTCCACGTACTCGGCGAGGCCCTCGTGCATCCAGGTGGGCAGCGCGCCTCCGTTGAAGGACACCAGCTCGTCCATCACCGCGTGGACGTACTCGTGCACCAGCGTCACCTGGGTGCGGGGGGTGATCTCCGCCGAGTCGTTCATCCGGATCGCGCTCTCCGAGTAGAAGCCGGCGATGGCCATGGCCGCCTGGGGGCCGTGGTGGAGGCGGAACTCCTCGCGCGAGTAGAGGATGACGTCGACGGGCTGCTCGCGGGCCACGCCCATCAGGCGGCGGGAGGCGGTGCGGGCCTCTTCCAGCGCGGCCTGCACGCTGCCCTCGTAGTCGGCGCGCTGGCCGAAGTCGCGCTGGGCGTTGAAGTAGAGGAAGCGGAAGTAGGCGTTCTGCCGCACCCGGCGCCCTTCGCCGTCGACGCTGGACTCGTAGCCCAGGCCGGACAGCCCGGACGGAGGCGGTGCGCGCGGCGGTGGAGGTCCTCCCACCCGGCGCGGCGCTTCCGGTTTTCCGGCCGGCAGCGGGGGCAGGTCGGCGCTGGCCACCTCCTCGGCATTCGGGGGCCGCGACTTCTGGAGGAGCGCCTGCGCTTCCTTCGCCTCCTTCGACTTCGCCGGCACGGCCCTGAGCGCGGCGGCGGCGCCGCTGGAGTCGCCTTCGTCGGCCAGCAGGCGGCCCAGCTCCAGGGGGAAGCGCCCGTCCCTCGGGAAGCGCTTCATGCCGTCGCGGAAGGCGGTCTCGGCGGACTCGCGTTGCTCGGTGCGGCGGGCGGCCAGGCCCCAGCAGTACAGCCCTTCGGCGGTGGGGGAAAAGGCGGCGCTCTTCTCGCCCAGGCCGTAGGCCATCACCGCGTCGTCGCCCAACAGCGCCTGGCAGCCCTTCGCCAGCGCCTTCCCGATGGCCTGCGCGTCCTTCTTCCCAAAGCCCTTCGCCTCCACCGAGGCCCAGGCCAGGTACAGCTCTTCCCACGACTGGCTCTTCGCCAGGCGGGTGGCGTCGGCGGCGGTGGGAGTGGCGAAGAGCAGCAGCGCGGCGGGCAGGGCCAGCATCGCGCGGGAGTGTAGATGGAAAGCGCTCAGAACTCCCAGCGGTGCAAGGTGCGGCTGAAGTCGGCCAGCTCCTCGCGCTTCTTGTCCTGCCCCAGGGCCTCGGCCAGCTTGTCGTTGATCATCGACAGGCGCTTGCTCATCACGCCGGCCAGGTGGGACACGACCTTGAGCGCGGCCAGGTTGTCGGCCTTGAGCTGCTGCTGCACGCGCGCGGAGGGCACCTTGAGCAGCTTCACGTCGCTCAAGCCCGTGGCGGTGGCGCTGCGGGGCGCCCCGTCGACGATGCTCATCTCCCCCAGCACCGCGTGGCGGCCCAGGCGCGCCAGCTCCACCCCTTTTCGCGTCACCAGCACCTCGCCGTCGAGGATCACCAGCAGCGCGTCGCTGGAGTCACCCTCGCGGAACAGCGTCTTGCCCTTGTCCACCGCCACCTCGCTGGCGGCGTCGAAGAAGTCGGCCGCCTCGCCCAGGGTGAGCGCCCCGAAGATGGGGATCTGCACCAGCTTCTTCACCAGCTGCGTCTCGATGGCCATGGCTGTCCTCGACGTTGGACCGCGGGTGAAACCAATTCAGATGCCCCTCAGCACCGTGGCCTTGCCGACCCGGCCGATGGCCAGCACGTAGGCGCTGGTGCGCAGGGGCAGCTTTCGGCTGCGGCTGATCTGCCCCACCTTCTCGTACGCCTCCTTCATCACCCGCTCGAGCTCGCCGTTGACGCGCTCCTCTTCCCAGGTGACGTGCTGGAGGTTCTGCACCCACTCGAAGTAGCTGACGGTGACGCCGCCCGCGTTGGCGAGGATGTCCGGCACCACCAGCACGCCCTTCTTCTCGAAGACCTCGTCGGCCTCCGGCGTGCAGGGGGCGTTGGCGCCTTCGAGGACGATCCGCGCCCGCACGTCGGCCGCCACCTGTCTGGTGATGACTCCGCCCAGCGCCGCGGGCACCAGCACGTCGCAGTCGGCCACCAGCACGTCTTCGCCGCGGCAGGGCGTGCCGCCCGGAAAGCCCTTCACGCTACCGGACCGCCGGACGTGCTCGAAGAGCGCGGGCACGTCGAGCCCCCTGGCGCTCTGGATGCCGCCGTGCACGTCGGACACCGCCACCACCACCCCGCCGTCCTCGGCCAGCAGCCGCGCCGCGTGGCTGCCCACGTTGCCGAAGCCCTGGATGGCGAAGCGGGTGCCCTTCACCCCCATGCCTACGTCGCGCAGGATTTCCCGGGCCACGAAGAGCAGGCCCCGACCGGTGGCCGCCTCGCGCCCGCGGCTGCCGTAGAGCTCCAGCGGCTTGCCGGTCACCACCGCCGGCGAGTGCCCGTGGTACTTGGAGTACTGATCCATGATCCACGCCATCACCTGCGGATTGGTGTTCATGTCCGGCGCGGGGATGTCACGCGTCGGGCCGATCACGTCGTGGAGCTGATCGACGAACTTGCGGGTGAGGCGCTCCAACTCCTTCAAGGACAGCTTGCCCGGGTCCACCTGAATGCCGCCCTTGGCGCCGCCGTACGGCAGGTTCACCACCGCCGTCTTCCAGGTCATCAGCGAGGCCAGCCCCAGCGTCTCGTCGCCGTCCACCTCGGGGTGGAAGCGCAGGCCGCCCTTCATCGGGCCGCGGGCGTTGTCGTGTTGGATCCGGTAGCCGGAGAAGGTGCGGATCTCCCCGTTGTCCAGCTCGATGGAGACCTGTACCTTGAGCTCCCGCAGCGGGGTGGCGAGCAGGGTCTCGATCCGCTCGCCCACGTCCATGATGCGCGCAGCCTTCTTGAAGTAGTGGTTGGCGGCTTCGGCAGAAGTCATGGTGCGCGGAAGATAGGGCTGCGCGTAGCATGACGTCCATGATTCGCTCGTCCTTCCTCGTCCTCGGGCTGAGCCTGGCCTGGCTGCTCGTGAGCGCCTGCGGGTCCACCACGCCGGTGTGCCAGCCGTCCAACTGCTCCGGGTGCTGCAGCTCGACCGGCGCGTGCCTGGGGCCCACCAAGCAGTCACCGCAGGAATGCGGCACCTCGGGCGCGGCGTGCAAGGGCTGCCAGGCGAACCAGCTCTGCAGCCAGGGGCGCTGCCTGCTCGATCCGGACGCGGGCGTGGGCGGAGGCGTTGGCGGCGGGACGGGCGGCGGCTCCGGAGGAGGCAGCGGCGGCGGCAGCGGTGGAGGCTCCGGCGGCGGTGGAGCGACGGGAGGAGGCACGGGTGGTGGAGGCACGGGCGGCGGGACGGGTGGAGGCTGCGGCGCACGCACCGAGCCGTGCTGCAACGGCACCAACTGCTTTCTGGGGCTCACTTGCCAGCGCGGGGTGTGCGACTTGCCGCCCAACGACGCGGGCACCTGCGGCTCGGCAGGGCAGGGTTGCTGCGCCAACAACATCTGCAACGCGCCGCTGGTGTGCCTGAGCGGCGTGTGCGGCAGCGCCCCGGCCGACGCGGGGCAGCCGAAGCGGACCGGCGAGCCGTGCCTCGTCAGCAGCGAGTGCCTCGACGGCCTGTGCCAGCAGCTCGGCTTCCAGGGCGGGTACTGCACCAAGGCCTGCACCTCCTCGTCGGACTGCCTGGCGGGCAGCCAGTGTGGCTTCAACCCAACCCTCAACCCGGCCAAGCTCTGTCTGGCCCAGTGCCAGTCCCCAGGTCAGTCGCCGGGCGGGTGCCGCACGGGCTACGTCTGCGATCGCAACGCCGACACCTCGGGCGTGCCGGTGTGCCTGCCGTCGTGCGTGTCGGTCAGCATGTGCCGCGCCGAGCCGCTGTGTGACGGGCGGGGCTTCTGCTGCGGCTCGACGGGAGCGGCCTGCTGCGACGGGGCCACCTGTCAGGGGATGAACTCCTGCGCGAATGGCTACTGCCAGGCCACGACGTGCGGGGCGGTGGGCCAGGCCTGCTGCGCGGGGAACATGTGCACGGGCCAGACGGTGTGCCAGAGCAGCTCCTGCGTGGCCTGCGGGGTGGTGGGGCAGCCGTGCTGCTCCGGCAACTCCTGCACCTCGGGCACCTGCATGGCGGGCACCTGCCAGAACCTGTCCTTGTCCCCCACCGGCGCGGCCTGCACCGACGGCGCCACCTGCCAGGGGAACTTCTGCCTCGCGGCGGGCAACGGCCTGTGGACCGGCGGCTACTGCAGCCAGCGGTGCGAGTCGGTGAGCTGCAACACGGGCTCGAGCTGCTCGCCGTGGGTGGTGAGCAGCCTGTCGGTGTGCCTGGCGGACTGCACGTACAACGGCGGCCAGTCCAGCTGCCGGTCCGGCTACGTGTGCGACCGCGGGCTCATCCCGGGGAACGTGGCGCAGGGCACGTGCAACACGGCGTGCACGGGCGGCAGCAACTGCCCCACCGGGCGCTGCGAGAGCGGCTTCTGCTGTGGAGCCCAGGGCTTCAAGTGCTGCGCGGGCGCGACGCCCTGCCCGGGCGGAGGCACCTGCGGGGGCCTGGGCTACTGCCAGTGACGGTCTCGGGGCCCAGAGACGATCGCGAGTCGCTGCACGCCCTGGGGCGGCGCGTGAGGGCCCTGCGGGAAGCGCTGCGGCTCACCCAGGAGGAGTTCGCGCGGCGGTGCCGCATCTCGGTGTCCTTCGCCTCTCTCCTGGAGCGCGGGGAGCGCAGCCCCAGCTACGACACGCTGCTCACCATCGCGCGGGCGCTGGAGGTGCCGCTGGCGGATCTGTTCCGCGAAGGCCCGGCGGGGGAGGTGGCCGACGCCTCGCACGTGCGGCTGCTGGACTTCGCGCGGCGGGCGCACCTCTCGCGGCAGCAGGTGGAGCGCTTCATCGCCGTGGGGCGGGCCATGTACGGGCTGGAGCCGGAGCGGCCGGACGGGGCCCAGAAGAGCCCGCGCTGCGCGGTGGAGGGGTGCGATCGCCCGGTGCTGGCGCGAGGCCTGTGCGCCCCGCACTACCACCGGGCGCGGCGGGCGCGGCTACAGGAAGGAGAGTGACGGGACCCCACGGCGGCGCGTCGAGGGCTCGCGAGGACGCGGTCGCGCGGTGAGGACCTCGCCCACTGCTCGCCTCGAAGAGCCCCTCGGCCCGCACGAAGGACACGCGCTTGCCGGGAGCACCAAAGTTGACGACCGGCCCCGGTGCGCCCCGAAAACCGTGAGACTGAGATGAGACAGTCGTCTCAGAATCACCCAAAACTCACGC
>JADLDB010000121.1 GCA_020846875.1 Myxococcales bacterium
GCGCTCCCGTGCGCGCGGGGACGGCTCCTGGCCGTCCGGAGCGCCGTGCGCCTCGCCGTGGCGCCCTCGTGGATTGCGCGCTCCCGTGCGCGCGGGGACGGCTCTCGGCCGTCCGGAGCGGCGTGCGCCTCGCCGTGGCGCCCTCGTGGATTGCGCGCTCCCGTGCGCGCGGGGACGGCTCCGGGCCGTCCGGAGCGGCGTGCGCCTCGCCGTGGCGCTCTCGTGGATTGCGCGCTCCCGTGCGCGCGGGGACGGCTCTCGGCGTCCGGAGCGTCGTGCGCCTCGCCGTGGCGCCCTCGTGGATTGTGCGCTCCCGTGCGCGCGGGGACGGCTCCTGGCCGTCCGGAGCGCCGTGCGCCTCGCCGTGGCGCCCTCGTGGATTGCGCGCTCCCGTGCGCGCGGAGGCGGCTCTCGGCCGTCCGGGACGTCGTGCGCCTCGCCCGGGCCGTGGGGTGTGGCTCGTCGCTGGCCGTAGCGGCTTCACGAGCGGCGCAGGAGCTGTGACACCAGCCGGGCCCTGCGCAGGACATCTTCGTCGGGACGCGCCTGCCGGCGCAGCCGCGGACTCGCGGGAGCGAGTCAGTTCGCGCTGGCGGGCTTGAGCGGCCCGCGCAGGTGCCCGCGGGTCGGGGCAGCCGAGGGAGTCGTCGCCGCACCACCCGTCGTCGCGGGTTCCGCGGCGACCTCCGTACACGCGTCAGGCATGTCCAGCGAGGCCGCCCGCGCGCGAACGAGCGCGGCCCGCCTCGCCAGCAGCGCTTCACGTTCCTCCTGCAGCGCGCGCACCTCGTCCTCGGATGGGCCCGACGCCACCGCGCCGCCGATGATCAACGTGGTGCCCAGGAGCGTGGCGAGGGCCGGCATCAACACCACCAGCGGCACGAACAGGTGCCACTCGCCGCCGTTGAACAACACGATCCCCACCGCCGCCGAGGCCATCCCCACCAGCAGCGACGCCACGCCCAGCCCGATCGCCCCTGTGCCTCCCGAGCTGCGGCTCAGCTCGAGCAGCTGGCCGTCTACCCGCGCCACGTCGGCCAGCAAGGCTTCTTCGGGCAGCAGCCGCGCCTCGGCCACCGCGGACACCGCGCTCAGCACCACCACCAGCATGAGCATCCTCTGGAGTCGTCGCATGCCCTGCCAGAGAGCAAGGCCAGGGCCAGGCTCAACCGCGCGGATCGCCTCTGGGCAGGAGGCGCGAGGTGCGCACCGAGGTGCACAGCGGGTGCGCGTGGCCCACGCTGTCACCCGGGCGACTCAGTCTCCGTGGTCAGGGCGCGAGCGACTTGAGCTGCTCCGCGCGCGACTGCTCCACGTTGCTCTCGTCGCGGTCGCGCTCGCGCTGCCGACGGAGGTGCAGCGCCAGCTCCAGGTCCGACTTGCCAGTCTCGCTGAGGTGCTCGCGGACCTTGCCCATGAAGTCGTTCACCGACTCCATCACCGTGCTGTAGGACTTGAGGGAGAAGGTGAGGTCGAAGAAGGACACGATCTTGTCCCACAGCGACTTGCCGGAGCCCGGGGGCGGGGCGTTCTTGTCCAGCACCTGCTCCGCGTTGGCCAGGCGATCCACCTTGAGGCCCGCCTCGTCGATGACGGCGGTGGCGGCGGCCACGGCGCTGGAGTGCTCCGCGCGCGCCTTGCGCAGCTCCGACGCCAGCTTCTTGCGCGCCTCCAGCTGGACCGGGTCCTTCTTGCTCTCGGGAGCGAAGGCCTGCGCCTTCTCCGCCAGCGCCTTCACCTTCTGGTCGGCGGACTCGGCGCTGCGCAGGGCGGCCTCGAAGCGCTGCTGCTGCTCAGCCGTCAGCTCCGGCTTCTTGGCCTGCAGGTCGCGCAGCGAGGCGGTCCGGGTGCGCAGGTGCGAGTACTTCCACTTCCGGTCGAGCTGGTTGACGCGGTCCTGAATCTCGCCCTTGAGCTGCTCGCGCTGGGCCCTCATCGCCTCGAACTTCGCCTTGCGCTCCTCAGGCGGGAGGCGCCGGAACTCGGTGAGGTCCAGGTGCCGGTTGCGGCGGGGCGCGTCGGTGCCCCAGAGCGCGCCGGGGTCGGCGGAGCGGGACACATGCGCAGCGGGAGGGAGCGCTCCGGGACGGGACTCGGCCTGCGCCACGAAGCCGGGCGCGGGCGGGGCGGCGGACAGCCGGGCCTCCACCTCGGCGGCGGGCGAGAGCTGGGTGCGGGAGACCGGCTGCGCCTTCGGAGTGCTGGTCAGCGAGGGGGAGCGGTCGATCTTCGTCGTCATGACGGTCGAATCTACGGCACCTGGGGGCCCGCGGTGAAGCTGGGAGCGGACTTCCTGCGAGCCAGAGAGGTGACGGCTGATCAGCGCAGCACGCCCAAGACCCGCCCGTCCCCGCCCACCGCCACGGCGAGCGGCACCAGCGTCACCCCGTACCGGCGGGCCAGGTCCTTGCGCTGGGACACGTCCACCGTCACCACCCGCCGCCCGGCGCTGGTCAGCCGGGGGCCGACCACCTGGCACTCGCTGCAGAGGGGATGGGTGAAGAGCACTACCGTCTCGTCGGCCGGCAGCACGCCCAGCTGCTCCAGGTCGATGCGGTCCAGCACGCCGCCCTTCACCCCGCGCAGCCGCGCCAGCACCCGGTACACCTCGCAGCCCACGCACAGCCCGGTGGAGACGGCCAGCGTCGCCAGCGCCGCCACCATCAGCCCCAGCACCTGCCCCGCCAGCGCGAAGCCCAGCCCCCAGAGGAGCGCGGCCGAGAGGAGGAAGACGGCCCCGAGGATGTTGGCGAAGCGCGGAGCGCGGGAGTCCTCCAGCGGGCCTTCCCCCCAGCGGGGCTGCACCACGCGGAAGTAGAAGACGCAGGCCAGGCAGTACTGGCGGCCGAAGAGCAGGGTGATGGCCAGCTGCGCCCCGAGCAGGCCGAGCAGCGGCCAGAAGCCGGTCACCACGGCGATGAGCGAGCCCGTCGCCACCACCGCCTGGTTGAAGCGGGGAGCGCGGGCGTCGATGACCAGCAGGTCCTGGTACGGATCAGCGCGGCGGGTGAAGGGCTGGGGGGCGGTCGTCATGGCGTCCACCCTAGCGGACGAACTTCCGTTAAACAAGACATTATCCGCTCGAGCGGATGAGGTGGGGTCGTCACGGCCCTTCGTCGAGGAGAGGCTCCGGGGGATCGGCTCCGGACGATGGGAGCGGGTAGGCAAACCGATAGAGAACTCCGGCGCTGGTGCCTGCGTCTGCGACTTCCAGTTGCTGCTCGAAGGCCGGCTCGAAGCAGCCCGGGAGTTGGAACCAAGTCCCGCGTCGTCAGGTGGCCTCGGCGCCGACGCGCACCACGGCGTGCGCCACGCCCACTTCCTCGAGAAGTCGCGGCGCTGACCCCCGACGGCGGCGACCTGGGGGGCAGGCGCTGCTGCCGGGCATGCCCGAGGTGAAGGCGTACCTCGACGCGGTGGCCTTCGCGGAGGCGCGCTCCCGGGAGCGCGAGAGCATCGTCAACGCCAGCCTCGCCTCGGCCGTGGAAGCCCATTTCGGGGACTCCCACCGCACCCGGCGCACGCGGGGCGACGCGCTGTTCCATCAACCCGCTGATGAGCCTCCTGTAGGCGTTTCGGTTGGGCGCGGTGGCGAAGCGGCGGCGGCCCGCATCGAGGCCTTTCGCGACGCCACGACTCCCCGGCCGAGGGCGAGCATTCCTCACTGAGAGGCGCACTTCCGGTTGCGGGGCGTGAGCGCCGCGCATACGCAAGCAGCCTATGACTCGACACCTGCTCCTGGTGGTGAGCGTGGCCGCGGCCACCGCCGGTGCCGCCGAACTGGGCGCCCCCGCGCCGGACTTCGCCTTGGGGGACCTCGACGGCAAGGAGGTGAAGCTGTCCTCCTTCAAGGGCAAGACGGTGGTGCTGGAGTGGTTCAACTCCGAGTGCCCCTACGTGAAGGCTTCGCACACCAGAGGCTCCCTGGTGGACACTGCGAAGCGCGCCACGAAGAAGGGCGTGGTGTGGTTGGCCGTCAACTCCGGGGCCCCGGGCAAGCAGGGCGCGAGCGCGGAGAGGAGCCGCGCAGGGGTGAAGGCCTTCGGCCTCGAGCACCCGGTGCTGCTGGACGAGTCCGGCCAGGTGGGCAAGGCGTACGGCGCCACCAACACCCCGCACCTCTTCGTCATCGACGCCAAGGGCACCCTCGTCTACCGCGGCGCCATCGACAACTCGCCCGACGGCGAAGGGCAGTCGCCGAAGGGCGGGAAGCTGGTCAACCACGTCGACGCCGCGCTGGAAGACGTCGCCGCCGGGCGCCCGGTGAAGGTCAACGACACGAAGGCCTACGGATGCGGCGTCAAGTACGGCTCCTGATGTTGGCGGCGCTGGCCGCGTCCGCGTGCGCGAAGAAAGAGAAGCCGCCGGCGACGGCGAAGCCTTTCGCCAGCCGCGAAGAGCGCCCGGAGTACGTGGTGGAGCTGCTGCCGGGTGAAGCCACCGCCGCGGGCGCGGAGGGCCACGTGGTGGTGCACGTCTCCGGTAAGGGGCACTACCACGTCAACGCCGACTACCCGCTGGCCTTCACTCCCGAGCCGGTGGACGGCCTGCGCTTCAAGGACAAGCGCATCGCGCTCTCCGAGGCCGCCGAGAAGACGCCCTGCCCACAGTCGGACAAGGACGTGTGCGAGGTGCGCGCGAAGGTGCCCTTCGCCGCGGACAAGGCGGCCACGCTGTCCGGACTGTTGGCCTTCAGCATCTGCGAGCCAGAGCGCTGCCTCATCGAGAAGGTGCGCCTGGCGGTGGCCGTGCCGGTGAAGTGACGGCTCAGCCCGGCTGCGCGAGGGCGCGAAGCGTGAGCAATAGCTCCTGGAGCAGCTCGTCCGGCCGCTCGTGGAGGGCCGACCAGGTCCAGTGCAGGACGCGGAAGCCGTGCGCGGTGAGCGCGTTGTTGCGCGCCCGGTCCTTCTCGAAGCTGCCCAGAGAGGCATGCACCGCGTAGCCGTCGGCTTCGATGACGATGGGCGTGCCGGGGACGAGGAAGTCCAGACGGCGCAGGCGGCCGCCTACCCTGACAACGCGCTGGCGCTCCGCGCGGGGAAGGCCGGCGGTGTCGAGCAGCTCCATGACCCGCGCCTCCAGCTCGCTCTCGGTGGGCCCGTCGCCGCCGAGGTACTCGTGGACCAGCCTGCGCAGAAAAGCCGTCCCGTGCCGGCGGGGTGCACCGCCCAGCGCCGCCTCCATCCGTTCCAGCGTCACCCACCGTCGGCGCAGGGCTTCGTCGAAGCAGGCCTGGACGTCGGGCTCGGGCTCCGAGGCGCCGAGGTCGAGCAGGGTGCGCGCGGCGGAGGTCACCCGAAAGCCGTCGATGCTGACGAGCTCGCGGTGCGAGAGCGGGTCGACGCGATGGAGGATGACGGGCGCGTGCAGCCGAGCGCTTCGGACGAGGGAGAGTTCCAGCGCTCCCTCGGGGAAGCGGGCGAAGCCCCACAGCGCCGCCGCGGACCGGTGCGACACCGCGAAGTCCCGTTCGGCCCACAGCGACGCAGCCTTGAGCTGCTGACGCCACGTCTGCGGCGCCCCTTCGACGCGGTAGACCCGCGGAAGGACCCGGACCAACTGTCCGGATTCCACCCGCCGCTCGATCTGCCGGCCGCTGAGTCCGTGCGCCTCGGCCTGATCTCTCCGAATGACCCCGTACTGCCGTGCCGCGACCCGAAGCGTCGCGGTTTCTGCCCCGTCGACCATCACCGTCCTCCGGTTCGGGCCCATAGCAGACGGGTCTGACATCCACTGGCTCTACGCCAGCCACCGCCACGGTGGCCCATGTAGAAGTGGTGCACTGAAAGCTTCCGGGCTGCTCCTCGCCAGGGCGGGCGGTGCACCAGAATGGAGCGGCCCTGACCGAGGTCCGGCCCGTTCGCCATGGCCTGCGGCTCGCATTGTCCCCCCTCGGACCCGCAGCACCCCTGAGGAGAGCCATGGCGGAGCGAGACGTGCGTGAGCGCGACATCCTGGTGGCGTCGAACGAGTACGCCTACGTGCAGGACCTGACCAAGGGCGACATCGTCCTCTACGTGGGGCCGACGAAGATCTCCCTGTCCAACACCGAGCGCCTGGTGGAGCTGCGGCAGGAGCGCTTCGTCCCCGTGCGCAGCGACGACGGCACGGGCGTGGCGCCCTTCGTGGTGGCCTCCAGCGCGCAGTACGTGGTGCTGGAGAACCCGGCGAAGGACGCCGGCGCGAGGCCGGTGAAGGGGAACAACTCGGCCATCGATCTCCAGGTGGGCCGCCGGGTGGTGGTGCCCGGGCCGGCGACCTTCCCCCTCTGGCCGGGGCAGAAGGCGCGCGTGGTGGGCGGCCACGAGCTGTACGAAGACCAGTACCTGCGGGTGCGCGTCTACGACGCGGTGGAAGGCGAGCCGGCGCCCATCGGCACCGAGCGCATCGTCAAAGGCAGCGCGCAGAGCTTCTACATCCCGAAGACGGGCCTCGAGGTGGTGCCCGACGCGAAGGGCGCCTGGGTGCGCAACGCGGTCACGCTGCTGGACGGGCAGTACTGTGTGCTGCGCGGGCCGCAGGGCCGCCGCCGCTACGTGCGCGGGCCGGGCGTCGTCTTCCCCGAGCCCTGGGAGGACTTCGTCACCAAAGAGGGCGCGCGGGACTTCCCCGCCTGGGCGCTGCGGAAGGACAAGGGCCTGCACGTGCGGGTGCTCAAGGCCTTCGAGGCGGCCGAGGGCGACCAGGTCCCGTCGGGGAAGTACGAGGCGGGCCAGGAGCTGTTCCTCGAAGGCAGAGACGGCTTCTTCTTCCCCACCGAGGCGCTGGAGGTGGTGGGCGAGGTGTCGGCGCTGCACCTCGCAGAGAAGGAAGCAGTGTACGTGCGGGACCTCGCCACGGGCCGCATCCGCACGGTGCCGGGGCCGACGGCCTTCCTGCCGGACCCGACGAAGGTGGAGCGCGTCACCCGCGCCCTCGACGCCGAGACGGCGCGCCGCTACGGCCTCGCGAACCCGGACTCCAGCCGCGCGCCCACCATCACCGTCCCGCCCAGCTACGCCGTGCTCGTCACCGGCAGGACGCGGCGCGAGGTGGTGAAAGGCCCAGCCACGCGCATCCTCGACTTCGACGAGCAACTGGAGGTGCTATGGCTGTCCACGGGCACGCCCAAGTCGGACAGCGCGCTGTTGCCCACCTGCTTCCTGTTGGTGGACGGGAACAAGGTGTCCGACGAGGTGCAGGTGCGCACCGCGGACCACGTGGCGCTGGAGGTGAAGCTGTCCTGGCGGGTGTCCTTCACCAGCCGGCCCGGGCCGGACGACGCCCGGTGGTTCAACGTGTCCAACTACGTGGCGCTCCTGTGCGACCACCTGGGCAGCATCGTCCGGGCGGCGGTGCGGGCCACGCCCATCGAGCGCTTCCACGCCTCGTCCACCGACGTCATCCGCGACGCGGTGCTGGGCGAGAAGCTGGAGGGCAAGCGGGCGGGCCGCGCCTTCGAGGAGAACGGGCTGCACGTGTACGACGTCGAGCTGCTGTCGGTGAACATCCTCGACGAGGACGTGGAGACGCTGCTCACCGAAGCGCAGCGCGGGGCCATCACCGCAGAGGTGGCGAAGAAGCGCGAGGCGCAGCGGCTGGAAGCAGAGGCCGCGAAGGAGGCGGTGGCGCGGGCCATCGCCCTGGCGCAGCGGGAGACGCTGGGCGTGGAGGCGCAGCTCGAGGCGGCGCGGCGAGCCTTGGCCCTGGCGAAGGCAGAAGCGAAGGCGGAGGTGAGCCGCACCGAGGCGCTGGCGAAGGCGCGCACCGAAGCGGACGCGCTGGAGCTGTCCAGCCAGGCGAAGGCGGCGGCGGCCGCGCGCGAGGCGCAAGTGGAGCGGCAGGCGCTGGAGGCAAAGACGCAGGCCTTCGCGGCGCAGATGGCGGCCCTGTCGCCGGAGCTGATTTCCACCTTGAAGGCGCTGGGGAATCAGCACCTGGCTGCGAAGCTGACGGACAACCTCGCTCCGCTGGCGATTCTGGGCGGCGAGTCGGTGGCGGACGTCGCGCAGCGCTTGTTGTCGCACCTGCCCCTCGGCCCGAATGGCGCCGACGCGGGGAAGACGGTGGCGCTGCCGGTGAAACGCACCTGACCCTGGACCGGGGAGGCGCAGCCCGAGGTCTACCGCGCGCCGAAGGACGGCCAGTACCAGGAGCCCTTCGTGCTCGGCTCCGGCGCCACCCTGCGCGAGGGCTGAAGCGGGCTTCAACCGTTAGAAGGGCACCTGCGTCACCTGAGCGCCCCGCGCCACCAGCACGATGACGAGGCACCCCAGCGCGTAGAGCGGCGGGAAGCCGCGCGCGGCCCAGCGGTCGAGCCGGGCGATGCGCTGCAGCGCCGCGTCGGCCTGCGCCTTCGTCGCCGCCCGCGCCTCGCCGTCCTGCGTGGCGGCCTGCGCCTCCAGGTCCTTCGCCCGGTCGAACAGCCGCGTCACCACCACGCACTCCAGCAGCACCGCGGTCATCAACGCGTACGAGAGGTTGAAGAGCTGGTCGAGCAACACGCTGTTGCCCAGGTACGGCAGGTCGTCGGTGAAGGCCAACTGGAGGAAGACGACGGTGAGCAGCGCGGTGATGACGGTGCCCACCCGCGCCTCGACGTGCAGCGGCCTCAAGAAGAAGACGGCGAAGCAGCACAAGAGCACCAGCAGCACCGGCGGCGCCATGGTGAGGAGCAACAGCCGCAAGGGGCGCTGCAGCTTCACCCCGAAGCGGAAGCGGCTGAAGGGCCTGGAGTCCGCCTGCCCCAGGCCGCCCGGGTAGCTGAAGGGCACCACCTCGAGGATGCGCGCCACCGGCGTCCACCCGGGCACGGACAACGGCTCCACCACGCTGCTCTGCTGGTCGGCCACGTACGTCAGCGTGCCCGCGTCGTGGCGCACGTCCTCCACCTCCAGCACCAGCTTCTGCCAGTCCAGCGGGTAGGGCCCCAGGTCGAACTTGTGGAAGAAGCGGCCTTCCACCACGAAGCGCTGGTAGCGGCTGCCGTCGGCCTCGACGAGCGGCTCCTCGTACACCGGCGTGGAGGTGAGCGCCCAGGCCTCCAGCAGGTTGACGAAGCGGAAGCTCTTCGTGGGGTCGACCTCGCCCTTCCAGCGCATCCACATCACGAAGGACAGCGAGTAGGCGTTCTGCTCCAGGCTGACGGCCTCCGCGTTGCGCAGGTGCACGCCCACCGTGACGCGCTGGGGCTCGGCCCACGCCAGCGCCGGAGCCACCACCAGGACGAGCAACGCGAGCCGCTTCATCATGCCCGAGTAGAGCGGAGGCGCAGGGCCGCGCCAGTTTTCGCGCCTGCCTGCGGGAAGGGCAGGGGCGGGTGGCTGTCTGTCCTTCTCCCGGAGTAAGAGCTTCCCACCATGCGCTGCTTTGCTGTCCTGGCCGCCCTCGTCCTCTCCTCTTGTGGGCAGCGCGCCTTCCCCGAGAAGTTCCTCTACGGCGCGTCCATCGCCGGCTTCCAGGCCGACCCCGGCTGCCCCACGAAGTCGCCCGCCGAGTGCGAGGACACCAACTCCGACTGGTACCAGTTCGTCACCAGCGAGAGCGCGTTGTCGGACTTGAAGCCCGTCATGAACTTCGAGCCGCTCGCCCACGGCCCCGGCTTCTGGGAGCTGTACGAGCAGGACTTCGACCGGGCGAAGAACGAGCTGGGCCTCAACGCGGTGCGCCTGTCCATCGAGTGGAGCCGCATCTTCCCCACCGCCACCGACGGCCTGGAGGGCGCGCAACTGGCCGCCGCCGCCGACGCCACCGCCGTGGCCGCCTACCACGCGCAGTTCCAGGCGATGAAGGCGCGCGGGTTGACGCCGCTGGTCACCCTCAACCACTACACCCTGCCGGTGTGGATTCACGACGGGGTGGCCTGCCACCAGGACCTCTCCTCCTGCACCAACCGCGGCTGGCTGGACAGGGCGCGGCTGCACTCCGAAATCGTCAAGTACTCCGCCTTCGTGGCGAAGGAGTTCGGCGGCGAGGTCGACCTCTGGGCCACCTTGAACGAGCCCTTCGCGGTGGTGCTGCCCGGCTACCTGTTGCCGTCCGCGGACCGGGTCAATCCCCCCGGCCTCTCCCTGCGCATCCCCGAGGCCAAGCAGGTGATGGTGGCGATGATTGAGGCCCACGCGAAGATGTACGACGCGGTGAAGGCCAACGACACGGCCGACCTCGACGGCGACGGCACCGCCGCCTCCATCGGCCTCGTCTACCCGCTGGCGCCCGCCAAGCCGAAGGACCCCAACAGCCGCGCCGACCAGCGCGCCGCCGAGAACATCTTCTACCTCTACAACACCGTCTTCCTGGACGGCGTGGTGAAGGGCCTCGTCGACGGCGACCTCGACGGGAAGCCCGACACCGCCGAGCCCCGTCCCGAGCTGGTGGGCCGCATGGACTACCTGGGCCTCAACTACTACACCCGCGTCACCGTGAAGGGGCTGGGCAGCGCCGCCTTCCCCACCCTGTCGCCGCTGACCACCTTCGACCCCACCGACATCTCCCCGTGGGAGGACTACCCCCAGGGCCTCTACGAGATGGAGAAGTACGCCTTCGAGCACTACGGCCTGCCGGTGTACGTCACCGAGACGGGCACCGACGGCGCCGCCAACGCAGACAACATCGCCCGGTGGATGGTGCGCTGCGTGGAGTGGACGAAGCGCGCCATCAAGGACGGGGCCGACGTGCGCGGCTTCTTCGTCTGGTCGCTCACCGACAACTACGAGTGGAACCACGGCATGGGGATGAAGTTCGGCCTCTACGAGGTGGCCAACGACGCCGCCAAGACGCGCACCCCCCGCAGCGCCGTGCAGGCCTACGCCGACATCGTCAAGGCGAAGGACGTGCCCGCCGCGCTCCTCTCGAAGTACCCGGTGGAGTAGCCCGGTCCATCCGTCCGGTGTGGGAATGCCGGCGGCGCTTCCCGTCGCGGCGCGCGGCTGCTCTGATGCGGCCCGTCGATGTCCGCCTGTCCGTCCTGCGGCACCACCGCCCCTGCCGACGCGCGCTTCTGCCAGCGCTGCGGCGCCGCGCTCCCGTCCGTCGAAGGCGCCACCGACCCCTACATCGGCCGCGTGGTGCAGAACTACCGCATCATGTCCGTCATCGGCGCCGGCGGCATGGGCAAGGTGTACCGGGCCGAGCAGGTGAAGCTGAAGCGGCCGGTGTGCCTGAAGACGCTCCTGCCCCACCTGGCCAATGATCCCACCCTGGTGCAGCGCTTCGAGCTGGAAGGCGTGGCCACCGCCGCCATCCGCCACCCCAACATCGTCCAGGTGATGGACTTCGGGCAGCTCGACGACCGCACCCTCTACATCGCCATGGAGTACGTGGAGGGCAAGACGCTGCGCGAGGTGCTGCGCCAGGAGTCGCCCGTCACGCTCTCCCGCGCCCTCACCATCGTGCAGCAGATGCTGTCGGGCCTCGCCGAGGCCCACGCCAACAACATCGTCCACCGGGACCTGAAGCCGTCCAACGTCCTCATGTCGCGGCTGCGCGACGGCACCGACCTGGTGAAGCTGGTGGACTTCGGCATCGCCAAAATCCTCGGCCAGGAGAGCGAGGGCAAGCAGCTCACCCGCACCGGGATGATGGTGGGCACCCCCGGCTACATGGCCCCCGAGCAGATGCTCGGCGAAGCCGTCGCGCCCACCACCGACCTCTACTCGGTGGGCGTCATCTTCTGGGAGCTGCTCACCGGGCAGAAGCTGTTCGGCCGCGTCGAGGAAGCCGAGCTCGCCCGCCGCCACCTCACCATGCCGGCGCCCTCGCCCTCCTCGGTGTCCCGGGTGCCGCTGCCGCCGGAGGTGGATGAGATCATCCTCCGCGCCCTCGAGAAGCGCCCCGAGCGCCGCTACCAGACGGCCATGGAGTTCGCCCGCGCCCTCGACGCCCTCGAGGCTGGCACCCGGCTCCGCTCCTCCGTCTCGGGCCTCACGCCCATGCCCAGCCCGGCCCTCTCTCCGCCGCAGGGCCACCCCGTGCACGCCCCCGCCACCGGCCACGGCACCCACCAGTCCACCGGCTTCGGCACCCTGGGCAGCCTCACCCACCTGCGCGGCGCGGTGCCCGAGAAGCTGCTCACCTACACTGCCTCGCTGGCCACCATGGTGGGCGAGCGCCGGCAGCTCACCGTCGCCTACGGCGAGGTGGCCACTCCCAAAGGCCCCGACGTGGACGCCGCGGCGATGCGCGCCGCCACCTCCACCATGCTGCAGGAGCTGCAGGACCTCGGCCTCAAGCTGGGCGGCGTCACCATGCGCCTGCCCGGCAACGCGCTGGCCCTGGCCTTCGGGCTGGGCGACGAGGAAGACAGCGGCGTCGGCGCGGCGATGCGCTTCGCGCTGGAAGGCACCCAGCGGGTGGGGGAGGCCAGCGCCCGCCTGCCCCGGCCGATGACGCTGCGGGTGGGGCTCCACAGCGGCGCCGCCGAGGACGCGGTGCTGGCCGAGCGCGCCTTCGAGTCGCAAGGGGTGGAGGAGCTGCTCGCCGTCGCCCGCCGCCTCGCCTCCCTCGCGCAGCCGGGCCGCCCGCTGGCCACCCGCACCGTCCAGAAGCGCACCGCCGAGCGCATCACCTGGGCGGAGCGGCCGTCGCTCGCCGGCGACGACCTCGGCCCCCTGTACGAGGCGTCGGAGCTGCGCGAGCGCAAGGTGACGCTCGAGCCGATGGTGGGCCGGGCCGTCGAGCTCGACTACGTCAACAAGCTGCTCGACCAACTGGTGGAGTCGCGCCCCGGCGGCTTCCTCTTCGTCGGCGGGCCGGGGGCCGGCAAGTCCCGCCTGCTGGAGGCGGCCGCCCAGCGCGCGCTGGAGCGGCGGGTGACGGTGGCCCGGGCCCGCGGTGGGCGCTTCGGCGGCGCCTCGGCCTTCGACGTGGTGCGACAGTTGGTGCACTCGCTGTCCGCCCCCAGCGTGGCGGACGAGTCCGCCGACTCCACCCGCACCACCCTGGCGGGCCTGCAGAAGCTGCACGTGCCGCAGGCCGACATCGAGCGGCTGGAGACGCTGCTGGGCTCGCAGGCGCAGCGCGCCTCGTCCGGGGCCACCGCCGAGGAGAACCAGAACCTCGACCGCGCGGTGTTGCTGGAGCTGTTCCGCACCGTGTCGAAGCGGCACCGGCTCCTCATCCTCGTCGACGACGCGCACCTCGCCGACGCGCCGTCGCTGGAGCTGCTCACCGACGTCATCTCCCGCGCGGGCGGCCTGGGCGTGGGCATCGTGGCCGCGGCGCGCGCCGGCTCGAGCGACGTGCTGGGGCAGCTCAAGCGCTTCGAGCTGGGGGCCCTGACCCGCAGTGAGGTGCAGCAACTGGTGGCCGGCCGCCTCCCTGGCGGGCCGCCTTCGGCGCAGCTGGTGGACCTGGTGTTCGAGCGCAGCGACGGCAACCCGCTCTTCGCGCGGGAAATCGCCCTGACGCTGGTGGAGTCGGGCGCGGCCAGGCAGGTGGGGACCGAGTGGCAACTGCAGGGGAAGCTGGACGAGCTGCCCGACTCGCTCGCCGCGCTGATGAGCTCGCGCCTCGACCGCCTGTCGGCGCAGGCCCGCCTCCTGCTGCGCTTCGGGGCCATCGCCGGGCGCACCTTCCCAGTCCCGCTGGTGACCGCCGCGGTAGACGCCCCCCTCGACGTGCACGCGGCCATCAGCGAGTGCGTGCACCGCGGCATCCTCTCGCCGGCGCCCAACCAGCGCGACGCGTACCACTTCAACCAGGCGCTGATGCAGGACGCGATGGTGGCCCGCATCACGCCGGTGGACAGGAAGGCCGTGCACCTGCGCCTCGCCGAGGCCATCGAGCGCGGCACCACCGCCGGCGCGGAGAACGCGCTGGAGGCCATGGCCCGGCACTTCCAGGGCGCGGACCAGCCCCGCAAGGCGGTGAAGTACCTCAAGCTGGCGGCCGACGACATGCGCGAGCGCCGCGCCTGGGCCGCGGCGGTGGAGGCCTACCGCCAGTGCCTGACGCTCTTCGCCCAGCACGCGATGGGCAGCGGGCCGGTGGCCGACGCTACCGCGCAGCACCTCCTCGACATCGTCGCGCTGGCCGCGTCCGCGCAGCTGATGATTGGCCCGGCCGAGGTGGTGGGCATGGTGGACTCGGCGCTGGCCCGCGTGCCCGACTCCAAGGCGCCCCAGGGCCGGGCCGAGGTGCTGCGCCAACGAGCGCTGGCGCTGCAGCGCCTCACCCGCCTCCCCGAGGCCGAAGCCGACCTGCAGAAGGCGGTGTCGCTGGTGCCGGCCGCGTCCGCGCCCCAGCTGGCCGCCTCGCTGCGCGCCGACCTCGCCAGCGTGCTGGAGGCCAGGGGCGACTTGAACACCGCCGCCAAGCTGCTGGTGGAAGGCCTGTCCTGGCTGTCCAACCGGAAGCTCGAGGACAAGCACCTGCTCTGGCAGTACTTGAACCAACTGGGGCGCATCCACGTGCGCCTGGGCAAGCTGGTGGAGGCCGGCGAGTTCTTCGACTCCGCGCGCAACCAGGCGAAGGTGGTGCACTCGGTGCTGGGCGAGTCGCGCGTGGTGTCCAACCTCGCGGTGCTGGCCGCCAGCAGGAAGGACGTGGGCCAGGCGATGACGATGTTCGACGAGGCGCGCCAGTTGGCGGAGGAGGCGGGCGATCGCCTGGGCGTCTTGCGGGCCCGCTACAACCGCGCGCGCATGCAGCTCACCGTCCGGCCCGAGGAGGCGAAGGTCGAGCTCAAGGCGGTGGCCGACGAGGCGCGCGCCCTCGGGTGGCGCGAGGGCGAGGCGCTGGCCGTGCAGGCGATGACGCCCGCGCGCTGACGTCAGGCGAGGAGGAAGTGCGGCGGGTTGACGTTGGCCTCTTCCGCGCTCACCGAGCCCTCGATGGCGTTGCCGGGCTCCCTGGAGAGGTCCAGCACGTAGTCCACCGGCGCGTCGTTCTCCCGCACCACCTTCACCACCGGGCGGGTGAAGGCCGCCGCGTCCGCCGGCACCTCCAAAACCACCGCCAGCTGTCCGCCCGTCAGCCGCACCGTGGTGCCCACCGGGTAGAGGCCCACGGTGGCGGTGAAGAGGTCCACCACGAAGGGGTCGAAGCGCGTCCCCGCCTGCTCGCGCAGCACGCGCAGGGCCTGGTCGGGCGCCATCGGCTTGTGGGGCGGCGAGGGACAGGTGAGGAGGTCGAAGGCGCACGGCACGGCCAGCAACCTCGCCGCCGCGCCGGGCGTCCACACGCCCCGCTGGTTGGCGGACAGGCCCAGCTCGAAGGCCAGCGCCGCCTGGAAGAGGGCCTCGTCGGAGATGGGCGGCGCGGACAACCGCATCAGCGTGCGCCGGGCCACCGAGGTGGCGTCGTGCGCGCCGGGCTCCGCGCGGCCGATGTCGTGCACCAGCGCCGCCACCGCGAGGTCCAGCGTCACCGCGCGGGTCAGCCTCAGCTTCCGCGCCATCAGCAGCGTCAGCGCCGCCACCGTGGAGAGGTGGAAGTGCAGCGCGCCCTGGAAGTTGGGGAAGCGCGTCAGGCCGGAGAGGAGCGACTCGTAGCCCAGGGACGCGTCGGCCATGCCCTGCACCGCCTTGCGCAGGTTGGGGCCGCGGAAGCGGGCGCCCTTGTGCGCGCGGTCCAGCGACTGGTGCGCCACCACCGTCACCCGGGCGAAGGCGCGCAGCACGTTCTGCCGGGCGTCGATGGTGAACCCCGCGGCGCCGTCCAGCACGCCCTCCAGCGCTCGCAGCCGCACCCGCCCGTTGCTGCTCTTCACCGTGCCCTGCGGCGTCTGGGTGCGCCACGCGGCCTGGAAGGCGGAAAGGAAGTCGCGCAGCTCCTCTTCGTGCAGGTCCTGCGGCCAGGTCAGCTCGTGCAGGCCCAGCTTGCCGAAGGCCTTCCGCAGCGCCTCTGCCGCGTCGTACACGTGCTGGGCCAGCTTCACCGCGGTGTTGTTGACGAAGACGGTTTCGGCGAACACCACCACCGCCACGTCCGTCTCCTGCTGCTTGAGCAGCTCCATCAAGGCCCCCACCGGCTGGGTGAAGATGGCGTTGTTGATGGGGTGCTGCTGCGCGAGGCGCAGGATGCGCGCGGTCGCCACCAGGAGGTCCGCCTGGGTGTTGGTGGTGGGGGTGCTCATCCCTTGCCCACCCGGGAGAGCGCGGCGCGCGCGGCGGCCTTCACCCGCGGCGTGGCCAGCAGCTTGTGTGACAGCGACTCGAGGGGCTTGTGGGCAGCCGGGTCACCCAACACCGCCAGCGCGCCGATGCAGGCCACCGTCACGTCCGGGTCCTGGCGCTTGTCCAGCTCGGCGAGGAGCGCGGTGGTGGCTGCGCGCCCGCCCAGCTTGCCCAGCGCCGAGTACACCCGCACGCGCTCGTCCTCGGCGACGTCGGTGCGCGCGAGCAGCTTGCCCAGGGCCGGCGCGGCCGAAGGGTCCTCCAGCTCCACCACCAGCTTGAGGAGGCGGCTGCGCACGTCGAGGTCGTCCTCGGTGAGGTGGGCGGCCAGCACGCCGCGCGGCAGGCGCACCGCCAGGGTGGCATTCAGAGCGCCGGCCGCCAGCCGCCGCACCTCCACGTCCTTGTGCTCCAGGCCCTGGCGGAGCAACTGCGTGGCCTCGGCGGGGTGCATGCCGTCCAGGCGCTTCACGAACTCCCCGAAGGACGCGGCGTTCAAGTCGGCGACGTTGATGTTCTTCGTCGCGCCCGCGGGCGCCACCTCGGCCATCAGTCCGGACGCGGCCGCGCGCGCGTTGGGGTGCGTCAGCTTGGCCACCTGCTCGCGGAAGCCGGCCCCGAGGGCGGGGGCGAGCAGCTTGAGGGCGTCCAGCGCCTCGGGGGCGTTGCCCTCGGCGGCGTCGAGCGCGCGCAGCAGCGGGTCGAGGAAGGCGGCTGAGATGAAGAGGGGCCGCAAGGTCTGGAGCAGCTTGGCGCGCGCGGCGCCAGAGTCCTGGTCCACGCGGGCGTCGGCCACCAGCGCCTGGTAGGCGTCCAGCGCGGCGCGGAAGGAGCCGCGCTCGGCCAGCCCGGTGAAGACGTCGGACAGGCGGCGGGTGTAGGCGAGGGACTCCGCTTCTTCGACGCTGAGCGCGGCGTTGATGAGGGCCCTGGCGGCGCGGGGAATCGCGTCCTCCCGCGGGGTCAGCGCGACGACGAGGTTCTCCATGTCGCTGCTGGACAGGTGCAGCTTGGCCACCTTGGCGTCCTGCTGCGCCAACTTCTCCCCGGTGACCCCGCGCACCAGCTCGGAGCGCAGCAGCGACACGTCGTCGGAGGACACGCGCAAGAGCGCCGGTCCGGCGACCCCGGCGCTGCCGCTCGACTCGCTGGCCATGGCGGAGATGAGCGCGTCCAGCTCCTGGCGGGCGCCCGCCTCCTTCGCCGCATCGGCGCCCTCGTCGTCGTCGGACAGTGAGAAGGTGTCCAGCACCACCAGGCGGATGCTCTCCAGCTCCAATTCCCAGCAGCGGGTGGAGAGCGCCTCGGAGGACTGCGGGTTGAGCACCACGTTCATCCACGCGTCGATGAAGGCGTCGCGCTCGTTGGCCGGCGGGTTGGGGGAGAAGGTGATGCGGCGGATGCCCTCGTTGAAGAGGGGCATGGTGAGGGGATCGCGCTGGCCCACGCGGCTGCCCACCTGCTCGCCGTCGAGCGCCAGGCCCTGGAGCGTGATTTCGAGGGGGAGTTCCTCGTCCTTCGTCACGTTGACGAAGTGCTCGCGGAAGCGCTCCAGCGCAGCGCTGGCCAGCGGGTGGTTGCGGCCGTAGGAGCGCCCCGAGTCGATGGCGCGGCGCAGGAGCTGGAGCAGCAGGACGATGGCCTGCTTGCGGACGTTGCTGACCTTCTCCCCCTGGGCCATGGCGAGGGCCCACCATAGACGAATTCC
>JADLDB010000122.1 GCA_020846875.1 Myxococcales bacterium
CCACCCTCGCCTTCCAGCCGGAGCGGCACCTCGATGCCCGAAGGCGTACCGGCCGGGGCCTTCAGCGTCACCGTGGCCCTGGTGCCGGACAGCTTCACCTCGCCGTCCAGCTCCGGCAGCCGGGTGATCGAGTTCCACTCCTTGAAGAAGGTGGTGAAGTCCTGCCCCGTCTTCGCCCGCGCGAACTTCACGAAGTCCCCGGTGGAGACGGCCTTCTGCCGGTGGGCGTGGAACCAGTCCTTGAGCAGCGCGTCGAAGGCGGGCCGGCCCAGCTTCACCTCCAGCATGCGCAAGATCCACGGCCCCATCTCGTAGGGCACGTCGTCGAAGATCTCGTTCACGTCGGTGTGCGCGTCCGCCGAGAGGGCGTGCGGGTTGTCCTCGAGCGTCGCGCGCACGTCGGCCTTCGCGCGGGTGAGGAGCTGCTGGTACTTCGCTTCGCCCTCGGTGGCGCCGAAGTAGCGATAGGTGGCGTAGTTGGTGAAGCCCTCGCTCATCCAGAAGTCGCCCCAGCTGGCGATGCGAAGGTTGTCGCCGAACCAGTGGTGCGCCGTCTCGTGCACCGCCGTCTCCCGGGCCAGCTCGGGGCTGCGGGCGTTCCCCAGCATGATCGCCACCGCGGAGGTGTGCTCCATGCCGCCCAGGCCGCCGGGCAGCTCCACCAGTGCCAGCGTGTTGCCGTAGTCGTACTGGCCCAGCCAGCCGGTGAAGTAGTCCACCGCGCCGATCGCCGCCTTCCGGTAGGCCTCGCGCGTGGCGGGAGCGATGGCGTCCTCCAGGCCCAGGCCGCTCACCTCCACCCCGTTGTGCGCGCGGCCGGCGCGCTCGTGCTTGAAGCCGGGCGCGTCGTACACCGCCACCGAATACGCGGGCGCCTGCGCCTTCATCTCGAAGGTGGACGCGCCCGTGGGGTTGCCGCTGGCGTACGCGGTGTGCCCCGTCTCCACCTTGAGCGTCACCTTGGCGGTCGCCCCGTCCGAGGGGTGAGAGTTGGACGGGAACAGCGCGCCGGTGTTGTAGGGCCACGTCAACGTCCACATCCGGTCGGCGTACTTGTCGCGGATGAGGCCGTACGCGGTGTCGGCGTTGCCCCGCACGTCCTGCGGCTTCACCCGGTAGGTGATGTCCAGCGCCTTCGCCCCCGGCGCGTCAACGTGCAGCCGCCCGGCCTTCAGCTCGAAGGGCACCGGCTTGCCGTCCACCGTCACCGCAGAGATGGACAGCCGCTCGGGATCGACCTCGAGGATCGACGTCCCCTTCGCCGCGCGCTCCAGCGTCACCACTGCCCGCGCGGGGAAGGACGCGCCGTCCTTCGAGAAGTCGAAGGACAAGTCGTAGTGCTTCACCTTCACGTTGGCCGCGGGCACGGCGTGGGTCAGCACCCTCTCGAGGTCCGCCGGCAGCCGCCCGGACGACACCCCCAGCAGCACCCCCAGCGCCTTCTTCGCCGGGGCCACCTCGAAGGCGTCGAATTCGCGATCGTGCTTGAGCAGCGCCAGCAGCCGCTCGGCCGCCTGCTTCTCGTGGGCCTTGCCGATCTTCGCGCTCGCCTGCTCCAGGGCCTGCACGTCGGCCGCCCCGAGGCGCCCACCCTTCGCGATGGTCTTCTGGAAGAGGGCCGCGAACTGGCGCGAGGCGATCTCAGGCATACCGGCCACCCTAGCTCCGGGCGGGCCCCAGCGTCACTGCTCGATGAGGTTGAACTCGGTGCGCCGGTTCTCTGCCTTGCCCGCCGCGGTGGAGTTGGACGCCGGTGGAGTTGGACGCGATGGGCTTGGGCTCGCCGAAGCCGACCGCTTCCATGCGCTGCGGATCGACGCCCCGCTTGATCAGCGCGCTCATCACCGAGTTGGCGCGGTCCTGCGACAGCTTCAGGTTCGAGTTGGAGTTGGGGGCGACTCTCAGTCCTCAGCCAGTGGAGCCGGACGAGGAGTTGCCTCCTCATAGAAGAGGTACCGGCCAGCGACGTCCGTCACGTCGAGCCTCCGTCACGAGCGCTGGCGTCCAAGCAGTCGCAGACAACGTGAGCACCGCAGCCTCCCAACGTGTCGTTTCTCAGCAGCATTGACCCCTCTGCGTAGGTTCTTCTCACGAGCATTGACCCCTCTGGGGCGAGGTTTCTCAGGGGCATTGACCCCCTCGGTTCCCGCGTGGCGCGGCTAAGGCCGCCCGGCTTCCAGCGATGAGCGCTGGGGCCGGGAGGTCTGCCTGGCGTTTCGCGAGGTGACAGTGCTCGAGGTGAAAGAAGTGGTCCGCCGGTGGCTCGCCGGCGAGGCGAAGAAGGCGATCGCGCGGAAGACCGGGGTGAGCCGGAACACGGTCCCGCGGCTACATCAAAGCCGCGCTCAAGTGCGGGTTGCGCAAGGGCGCAGCAGCGGCGACCGACGAGCAGATCGCCGCGGTGCTCATCGAGCTTCGGGTGCCGGTCGAGCGGCCTCGCGGCGAAGCGTGGGAACACTGCGAGCGGCATCGCGACTTCATCGAGAAGAAGCTCGGTGACGACGTCATGCTGACCAAAGTCGGCCGACTGCTGAAGCGGCAGGGCGTCGAATTGCCGTACGCGACGCTGCACCGCTTCGCAGTGCGCGAACTCGGCTTCGGTCATCAGGCGCCCAGCATCCCTGTGTCCGACTGCCCGCCCGGTCCCGAGGTGCAGGTCACACGGGGTGGATGGTGGCCCTCGAGCCCGACGTGCTGGGCAAGCGCCGCCGTTTTCGCGCGTGGATCTTCACCGCGGTCTACAGCCGCCACCGCTTCGTGTTCCCGTGCTTCGAGGAGACAACGAAGAGCGCGATCGATGCGTGCGAGGCGGCGTGGGCCTTCTTCGGCGGCGTGTTCGCGGTGCTCATCCCCGACAACACCAAGGTCATCGTGACGCGTGCGGACCCGCTCAGGCCGCTCATCAACGAGACCTTTCTTGAGTACGCACAGGCGCGGGGCTTCACGGTGGACCCGACGCGAGCGGGACACCCGAAGAACAAGGCGCGAGTCGAGCACAGCGTGCAGACGGTGCGCGAGGACTGCTTCCGTGGCGAGAAGCTGCGCAGCATTGAAGATTGCGTGCGCCGCGCCGAAGTCTGGTGTCGCGATGAGTATGGGATGCGCCGCCACACGCGGACGCAGCGGATGCCGCGCGAGTGGGCCCATTATCGTCGACGTACCTCAAGGGGTTGTTCGCGGCGTACGCGTAGGTCGGCACCTGTGTTGTTGACCGCGTTGGTTCGTGATCAACCGGCGGTGGCCGACCTGACTGCGTGATCGTCGCCGTGCCGGAGTTGCTCGGCGAACGCGGTGAGCACCAGGGGCTGGTTGGCCGGAAACTTCCCCCTCAAGGCAACCGGCACTGAGGTGGGCGACGCCCGCGAGCATGGTGCTGGCGCGCAGTGACGAAAAGGAGAGGCCCGCGACGGCACACACCGTGGCGGGCCTCATGTGGTGCAGCTGAGGCATGCGAGCCAGCTGACCAGTGAGGAGTACGTAGAGCAGAGGGCCTGGGAGAGCGCCAGTTTGGAGCGATGCCCCGTACACCCTGCCGGTGGGTGTGGGTGGCCCGGCACGGGGAGTACGCGCGAGTCGAGCCGCCGGGAATGTGCATCGCGCGCTTCTACTGCGAGGAGGGGCACGTCACCTTCAGCCTGCTGCCGGACTGCCTGGCGTCACGACTGTCGTCGACGTTGGTGGCCGTCGAGGAGGCGGCGAGCGCCGTCGAGCAGCGGACGACGAGCCTCGAGGAGGTGGCGGCGACGCTGCGGCCGGACATCGAGGTGCAGGGGGCGGTGCGGTGGGTGAGGCGGCGCGCGGTGGCGGTGGCCATCGCGCTGAAGGTGCTCAAGGCTTCGGCCAGACGTGCTCGGCGGCGTGGAGCCCACGCTGGGAGGGGTGTGCGCGGCGCTGGGCGTCGTCGAGGCGCTGCGGGCGGTGCGCGCAAGCGCTGGGGCGCAACTCAACGCGATGCCGCCGTATGTCGGGTTGGGCGCCCGCTACCGAGGGGGAGACCGCGGTCAACGAGGTCGCCAACAGGGAGCGGGCGCAGACCCACCGTGAGGGGTCGCCTACTTCGTGTGCCGCCCGAATTTTCGGGCCGACACGAAGGAGCAGCACGTGGATGACGAGACGAAGAAGCGAAGTGAGGAGGTGGCGCTGTTTCGCTACGGCCTCATTGCGGACCTGGTGCGCATCGAGCCCGGAACGAAGGGGCTGTACCGGCTGCTGGAGGTGAAGGCGGCGGAGGACTACTGCATCCCGGGCTCGACGAGGACGCGCGTGGCGGAGGAGACGCTGCGCACGTGGCTGCGGCTGTACCGGCGCGGCGGCTTCGAGGCCCTCAAGCCCAAGCCGCGCAAGGACGCGGGCGACTCGCCAACATGGGCGAGCACCTGCTGATCGGAGGGAACGTCCTGTCGCACCCTTCGCAATCGCGCCAAGCACCGCATCGCTGCTCGCGTCCCGATCTCGTGGTGAAGCCGTGACCGGGCCGGACTGTCCGGGGCGAGATGCGCAACCGACATCAGCCACGCCAGTGTAGCTTGATGTACCAACTCGTACTCCCTGAGTGCAGCTGGAGACTCCTCGGGGAGGAGGAGTGCACGCCTGAGCGGTGTGCTCCTCGGTTGTCCGCCCGCAATCAGGACGACGGAGACTTGACGACGAAGCCGCCGGGCCTCGAGCGGTGCATCCCGTTCGAGGCCCCGAACTGCCCCTACGACCTCTTCGACCTTTCGGAGCTCATCGCCGTAGATCGTGTGGGCTTGATCCGGTTTGGTGGACACCTTTTGAAGAAAGTAAGAGTGTTCCATGGAGACAGACGAGAAGGCGAAGAGGAAGCAGCGACCGAGGCGGACGTTTAGCGACGAGTTCAAGGCGAGCACG
>JADLDB010000123.1 GCA_020846875.1 Myxococcales bacterium
GTCCGCGTCAGGCGCAAGCGGATCGAGGTGTGTGCCGCGCGGCAGGTGGGGTCCTTCACCTCCTTCGCAGGTGACAGGCCCCCTACCATCGCGCCGGTAGGCGTCGCCGACTTCGCCACAGCGGCACGAGCAGCCTAACGCCCAGCAGGGCAATGGCCGCGCCGGGAAGGACCCGCCACGAGCGCGAGCAGCGCAGGTCCCAGTCACCGTCGCCGGCCCAAGCGCGCCCAGAAGACCTCCGCGCCTCGGCCGGCCAGCACCGCCACCACCAGCACGAAGGGAGCAATGGCCTTGGCCGGGAAGCGGAAGGCGCCCACCCGGGGAGGGCGCTGGAGGCGACTTTCAACAGCGGCAGCGCATCGCCCAGCGCGAGCCCCAGCGAGATCGCCGCCACCACGAGGAGGCCGGCGCGGCCGCGCTCGTCACTCTTCCAGCGTCATCCCTGCCGCGGAGCGGCTTCGTTCAACACCTTGGGTACAGCACTCGACGGGTGCTCTCCGCGGCCGGAGAAGGTCAGCAGCGCTTCAAGTACCGCCCCGCGCCGCGCTCGACGCGCAGGTCGCCGTCCTGCCACTGCACGCGTCCGTTGACGACGGTGGTGGCGACCTTCCCGGTCAGCTCGAAGCCCTCGAAGATGTTCCGGTCCACCTTCTGGTGGTGCGTCTTCGCCGAGATGCGGCCCGTGCCCTTCGGGTCGTACAGCACGAGGTCCGCGTCGCTGCCGACCTGAACGGCGCCCTTCCGCGGGTACAGCCCGAAGATCTTCGCGGCCTGCGTGGACGTCACGTCGACGAACTGCTGCAGCGTGATGCGCTGCTTCGCCACGCCGTAGGTGTACAGGAGCGACATGCGGTTCTCGATGCCCGCCGCGCCGTTGGGGATCTTCCGGAAGTCATCCTTCCCCATCACCTTCTGATCCGCCTGGCGGAAGGGGCAGTGATCCGTCGCCACGTGCTGGATGCCGCCGGTGGCCAGCGCGTTCCACAGGTACTCCTGGTGGCCCTTCGGTCGAATCGGCGGGCTCATCACGTACGCGGCGCCCTCGAAGTCGGGCTTCTCGTACACGCTGTCGTCGAGCAGCAGGTACTGCGGGCAGGTCTCCACCAGCACGCGCTGCCCGGCCTGGCGCGCGCGGTACACGGCGTCCATCGACTCCTTGCAGGTGAGGTGCACGATGTAGACGGGCTGCGTCTCGGCGGCGGTGGCGTCGTGGCCGTTGCGGGCGTCGCTCGCGGCGCGCGCGAGCTGGATGACGCGGTTGGTGGCCTCGCCCTCGAGGTAGCTGGGCCGGCTCTTCGGGTGCCACTTCGGCTCCTTGAGGCCGCGCTCGGCCAGCCGGTTCTGCAGCGCCACCACGGCGTCCCCGTGCTCGCAGTGGCTCGTCACCAGCGCGCCGAGGTCGTGCGCGGTGTCCAGCACGCCGATCAGCTCCACGTCGTCGACGCCGATCGCGCCGCGGTACGCCATGAAGATCTTGAAGGACTGGATGCCGTCGTTCTTGAAGACGTGCTGCATCTCCTTCTTCACCTGCTCGTTGAACCAGGTGACGGCCATGTGGAAGCCGTAGTCGGCCACCGACTTCTTCGCGTTGTTCATCCAGAAGTCGCGGGCCTCGAGCAGCGACTGGTTCCGGTTGGGGATGATGAAGTCGATGATGGTGGTGGTGCCGCCCGCCACGCCGGCCGCGGTGCCGGTGTAGAAGTCGTCGGCGCTGGTGGTGCCCATGAAGGGCAATTCCATGTGCGTGTGCGCGTCGATGCCGCCGGGGAAGACGTACTGGCCCGAGGCATCCACCGCCTGCGTGCCGGCGGGGACGTCGAGGCTCTTCCCGATGGCCTTGATCACGCCTGCGTCGCAGAAGACGTCGGCGACGTACTGATCGGTGGCGGTGACGATGGTGCCGTTGCGAATGACGAGACCCATGGTGCCTCCTCTTGGACGAAGTGCCGTAAAGTTCAAGGCCGAACCAGGTCCTGGTACGCGTCGGGCCGGCGGTCCCGGTAGAACTGCCAGACCTGCCGCACCTCGTCGATCATCGTGAGGTCCAGGTCGGCCACCACCAGCTCGTCGTTGTCCTCGCTGGCCTCGGCGATGATCTGCCCGCGCGGGTTGACGAAGTAGCTGTGCCCGTAGAACTTGCCGATGTTCCACGGCGCCTCGGTGCCGACGCGGTTGATGGCGCCCATGAAGTACCCGTTGGCGACGGCGTGCGCAGGCTGCTCGATCTTCCACAGGTACTGGGAGAGGCCGGCCACGGTGGCGGACGGGTTGAAGACGATTTCAGCGCCGTTCAACCCCAGCGCGCGGGCGCCCTCGGGGAAATGGCGGTCGTAGCAGATGTACACGCCCACCGTGGCGAACTGGGTCTTGAAGACCGGGTAGCCGCCGTCGCCCGGCTTGAAGAAGTACTTCTCCCAGAAGCCCGCCGTCTGCGGGATGTGCTGCTTGCGGTACTTGCCCAGGTACTTCCCGTCGGCGTCGATGACCGCGGCGGTGTTGAAGTACACGCCGCGCATCGCCTCCTCGTAGAGCGGCACGACGATGACCATGCCCAGCTTCTTCGCCAGCTCCTGCATCACCTTCGTGGTGGGCCCGTCGGGGATGGGCTCGGCGGCGGCGTACCAGCGCTTGTCCTGGCTGGGGCAGAAGTAGGGCCCGTTGAAGATCTCCTGCAGACAGAGGACCTGCACGCCCTGCTTCGCCGCGCGCTCGATGAAGGGGACGTGCTTGTCCAGCATCGCCTGCTGGATCTTCTTCACCGGCACCGACTCGTCGTTGAGGGGGTTGCTGCACTGAATGAGGCCGCACTTCACGGTCGAGCCCATGCTGGTCGCCTTTCCCGAGCGAGGTGAGAAGCGGCGCGAAGATAGGGAGCCCCGTCCCCGAAGGGAAGGACGGCCTACGCTCGCCCCGACAGGGCGGCCTCGAGCACCTTGACCAGTTCCTCGGGCCTCACCGGCTTGGCCAGGTGAGCGGTCACGCCTTCCAGCGTCACGCCCAGGCCGCTCAGGCTCACCACCGGCAGGTTCGGCTGCAACTGCCGCAGCGCCTTCAGCGTCGCCTGGGGCGACTGCCCCGGCATGGAGTAGTCGAGCAGCACCACGTCCACCGGCCTCGTCGACGCCAGGCGCACACCTTCCTCCCCGGACGCGGCGTCGAGCGCAGTGAAGCCCGCCGCGCGCACCACCGCCACCGTGGCGCGGCGCACCGCCGGCTCGTCGTCGATGATCAACACCACCCGGCCCACACCCACCGTCTCCACGCGGCGCGGCGCCTCGGCGGTGACGCTGGGCACCGGCTCGTCCTGCACGGGGAGCAACAGCGAAACAGCCGTCCCCCGGCCCACCTCGGACTCGCAGTCCAAGTGGCCGCGGTGCGCCTGGACGGTGGCCCAGACGGTAGACAGGCCAAGGCCCGTGCCACGCCCGGTGGGCTTGGTGCTGAAGAAGGGCTCCAGCATGCGGCGCCGCGTGTCTTCGTCCATGCCACAGCCCGTGTCCGTTACGATGAGCTCGACGAAGGCGCCTCGGGCGTCGAGGTGGCGGCGCCGCGCCTCGGCCTCGGTCAGTCGTCGCGCGGCGACGGCGATGCGCGCGGGGCGCTGCGCGTCGTGACCCACGGCGTCCCGGGCGTTGAGCAGCAGGTTCATCACCGCCTGCTCCATCTGCGCCCCCTCCACACTGGCGAAGCGCGCCGCGTCTACGTCCCCCAGCTCCAGCGCGACGCGACGCTCGAAGGTCTGCCGGCACAGATCCACCGCGCGCCGCACGACGGCCGCCAGGGGCTCTCGCAAGGAGAACGGGCGCGGGCCCCGTCGCGAGAAGACCATCAACTGCCGCACCAGTTGGGCCGCGTTGCCGGCCGAGGCCAGGGCGTCGCTCATCAGCTCGGCATCGGCGGGGTCGGCGTTCACGCGCGCGAGCTCCAGCGCCGGCAGGATGACCGCCAGCATGTTGTTGAAGTTGTGCGCCACGCCTGCGGACAGTTGGCCGACGGCTTCCAGCTTCTGGGCTTGACGCAGGTGCTCGTCGAGGCGCCGGCGCTCGGTGACGTCCACCACGCCACCCAAGAACCCGGTGACGTTGCCGGCGGCGTCGCGAAGCACGCCCCCCTTGATGATGACCCACCGCGTCCCGTCCGGTCGGTCGAGGCGCAGCTCGAAGTCGGGGTAGTGGCCCGTCTCCACCGCGCGCGCGACGTGCGCGGCCATCGCCAGCCTCTGGTCGTCCGAGACCAGGGCCATGAAGCCCACGGAGGTGAGGGGGGCGCTGCCTGGCGTGAGGCCGAACATCGCGGTGAGCTTCTCGTCCCACTCGACAGAGTCTGTCACCCTGTCCCACCGCCAGACGCCCACGTTCCCCGCGTCGAGCGCCAGCTTCAGCTTGGCGCGGCTCTCGAGCAGCTCGGCTTGAGCCTGCTTCACCTGCGACGCGTTGACGCTGACCAGCACCAGCCCCGCCAGCCGGCCCCCCTCCAGCACCGGGCCCACGTGGGTGACGAACCACTCCCGCACGCCGTCGGGCGCCTGCGCGAAGGACTCATAGGTGGCGGGGCGCAGCGTCTGCGCGGCCTTCCCGAGCGCGGCGCGCATCACCTCGTGTTGGTCCGCCGGCGCGTAGTCGTAGATGCGGCGACCGACGGGCGACACCCCGTACCTCGGGTCGACGTAGTTGATGTACTCGATGACGCCGTCCACCGACACGCGCATCACCGCGGCGGGCACCGTCGCGAGCAGCGTGCGGGTCCACGCCTGGTCCTGCTCGAGCCGCACCACCTGCGCGCGCAGGGCCTCGACTTCCCTTTCCTGTTCGCCGGTGGAACCCATCGCTGGGTGGAGCCTAGCCCGCCGGGCTGTCGTCGGCCGCCCCCGCTTCGCGCCAGGATTCCGGGCTTCTGCCTCCCTTCTTCCAGGCGCGCTACCGCTACGAGCTCAGCGGGCACGGCTTCGAGCTCGTCCTCCGCGTGGAAGGGGACACCGTGCCGGGCGACTGGCGCCTCGCCACCGGCGGTCGCCTCTTCGTGGTGACGCCGCGCGAGGCCGTCGCGGCGGGCGACCTGTCTTACGCGTACGTCACCCTTCGGCGGTGAGCGGCGAGGCGAGGGGCGCATGCTCACGGACTCCTCGACGACCGGACACCCGTCTCCGGGGCGCGACTACGGACCAGCCGGCCTTCCGGGCGCTTCACGCACTTGCACTGGCCCAGAACTTGCCGGCCTCCGTTGAATTCACCCGCTCGGAGGTCCTCATGTCTGCCCCTGGTTCTGTTGGAAGCCCCTCTCACCGTACGAACGAGTTCGCATCGCCAACAGAGGGAGTGTCTCCGCAGGCGAGCGCTCAGACTCCATCGCCCTCGGCAGGCTCCCCCGCTCCTTCGAAGAGCTCCGTGGAGACACACGGCGCGCCTCCCGTCGCCAATCATCCAGCGCCGGACTCGAAGTCGGCGGAGCCGACAATGAGCGGTTCCGAATTGGCTCTCCACCAGGCGCGTGAGCGAGCCCTGCAGGTCGGCGTCGGGAAGGTGCTGACGAAGCTGGACGAGGCTCTCGATCAACTGGCGACGAGCCCCCGCGCGGACTGGAAGGAAGCCGCCCGCCAAATCGGAATCATCGGCGGTTCGCCGGCCTTCTTCGAATTCGCGGCGCGCATCCCCCGCGACCAGATGCGAGAGCGCATCGCCGAGCACCTCCTCGGCAAGAACCCCGAGCTCAGCCCGAAGGACGTCGAGGCGCTCACTTCTCTGGCCATGAACCACCTCGACCAGTCGGTCGCGCGCGGCGCCACCGAACGCATGCGAGAGATGGTCGCCACGAAGCTCACCGCCGCCGCTGAGTCCTTCCGCACCACCGCCGGAAGCCCGGACGAGCTGAAGCGTCTCGCTGATCGCCTCGCCAGGCTCGAGCGGAGGGGGGCGTCGGACGCCGAGCGAGCCGCGGCGAGCGTCATGCGCGCGGGGCTCGGCCTCGACGGGGACCAGCCCGCCTCCCCGAGCGCCTTGAAGGACGCGATGCTCAAGCGCGCGAAGCTCATGGAGTCGGAAGGCGAAGCCGTGCGGCACGCTGGAGACACGACGCTCTTCCGCCGCCTGCTGACTCACGACGTGGGCGAAGTCTTCAAGAAGGAGTCGGGCCTGCAACCGGGCAGTTGGGCCGCGGAGGGCGTGGCCGCGACGCGCGCTCGTGGACTCTCGGACGAAGAGACGCTCAAGACAGCCAAGCTGATGACGAGCCTGGCCTTCGCCGCGGTGACGGCAGGCGCCGGCGCCGGAGTGCTCGCGGGAATGGGAGCCGCCGCGGCCGCGAACGCACCCGGGGTTGCCATGGCGTGGCAGTCGGTCGATTCCGCCGCGGCCGGCGCGTCGGCGGGAACCGCCGCGCCCGATGCCGAGGCGACCGCCCGGACGAATGCGCAGGTGGCAACGGGTGAAGCGGGCGCGGCCGTTCTGCTGGCGGGCGCGGTCGGAAAGCTCGTTCATGCCTTTCACCTGGCGACGCCGGGCGCAGAGGTCCTGGCGCACGTGGTCGGCGAGGCCGGAGGGCACAAGGCGCTCGAGAAGGCGGCACATCCTTTCGAGAAGCACCCCCAGGCAGCCGGCGGCGAGGACGCGGTGGCCCGCTCTCGGAAGTACTAGAGTCCCGAGCCAGTCATGCTCGAGACGCGCGAGGCTCCTTCACCTGAGAAAGAAGACCGCCACCTGCGTGACGAGTTCGAGCACCTGCAAGCTGAGCGACGCCGCTTGCGGGGACACCGTGAGTGCTTGCCCGAGCTGCTCGCCACCGAAGAGCAGGCGCTGCATGCGGCGATCGCCGCGGCAAAGACCCGGCAGGAAGCGGCGGAGGCCGAGCTCAAAGCCTTGAAGCGCGAGGGCGACGAGCTCGAGGTGCGCCTCGAGAAGCTGGGAGCTCAGCTCGAGGCCCGGAAGAAGGAAGCGGAGGTATTGGCGCGGGGGGAGCGACGACGAGGTAGGTACATCGAGTGGTGGTCAACCGCCCGTAGACAGCGGTACCTGGCGCTGAGACCGCGGCCGAAGCCGTGGGTCGTCGTGCTTGCCTGGTTCCTCCTCGCGGCGATGGTCGGCTTCTACCTCGCCATGACTTTCTGGAGGTGACGCGTGGACGACGAGCTTCGTGAAGCGGTCGCGCGGGCGCGCGCAGAGGTTGAAGAAGCCCGCGCCGAGATCGCCGCGCTGGAGGCAGCGACGCCGGTTCCTCGGCTCAGGCAGGAGTCTGCGCAGGCGGCCGCGCAGGCCGCAGCCCTCGAAGCCAGGTGTGTGCGTGCACGAGAAGAGCTCGCGAAGCTCAAGCAGGCGGAGGAAGCAGCCTGGCAGGCCTTGACCACGGCTGAGCCTTCGAGCCCCGGAGGCGGCGGCTGACGCGAAGGGGACGCACCGCCGCGCCAGTCGCACCGCTGGCGTTGGTGCTGGCGAGTGCCTGGCCGTCCGGCGCTACCAGCCGAGCGCGCGGCGGCCTTCCTCGGTGATGCGGTCCGGCGTCCACCTCGGCTCGAAGCCCACCTCGACGCGCACCGAGCGCACGCCCGGCACCAGCGCGACGCGGCGCTCGACGCCGTCGGTCATCACCTCGCCCGCGGGACAGGCCGGCGTGGTGAAGGTCATGCGCACCTCGGCCTCCCCCGACTCCGCTTCCCACCCGACGCCGTAGATGAGGCCCAGGTCCACCAGGTTCACGCCCGTCTCGGGATCGAAGACCTCGTGAAGCGCGGACTGAATCTCTTGGGTCACCAACTCCGGGGTCATGGCCGCCTCTCCGAGATTCTCCATAAGTGAAGCGCCCCCAACACCATGGCGCCGAAGAAGAGCAGCGCGCCGGCGAAGCGCACGGCCGGCCAGCCGCCCAGCACCCCCACCAGCAGCACCCCGAGGCCCGCCCCGAGCAGCACCCCCTGCGCCGCGCGCGCGCGCACGTCGAGCAGGTCGGACGCGGCGGGCACCGGGCGCAGCCCGACGAGGCCGCTGAACCGGTGCATCCACACCAGGAAGGGGACGATCTTGAAGAGCTGCCCCACCACGACGAAGCCCATGAAGCCGGGGATGGCCAGCACCCCGAAGGCCAGCACCACCCGCTCGTGCACCTGCGGCTCCAGGTCGGCGTTCAGCACCACCAGCCCCGTGGCGACCGCCAGCACCAGGCAGAGCGCCGAGGCCGCCGTCATCCACGCCGAGGCGTCGAGGTGCTTCTTGATGCGGCGCTTGAAGATTTCCCGCACTCGCCAGGCGAAGCCGAGCGCCCCGACGCCCGCCGCCCCCGCGCCCAGCGACGCCGCGGGGCCCCACGGCCCCCAGAGCGCGTCCGCGCACAGCACCACCAGGCCCACATTCGTCGCCAGCAGCGCGACCCAGCCCGCCCGCACCGGCGCGCCGTGGCTGAGCAGGAACATCTCGAGCAGCTCGAAGCCCACGCCCATGATGAGCAGCCCAAAGAAGCCGAGCCCCGCCGACGTCGCGTGCGCCCGCAGCGCCACCAGGTGATTCACCGTCAGGTACGGGTGCCAGAGGTTGAGCGCCAGCAGGAAGCCGAGCGTCGCGGCGAAGGCGAGCCAGCCCAGCGCCGACAGCACGAAGCCGCCGGTGAGCGAGCGCACCTTCCTTCGGTTTTGCAGCGCCGAGCGCGCCAGGGTCACCGCGTACGCCCACACCGCCGCCGCCAGCACGCCGGCCGTGATGGCCAGGCCAGGCCCGGTCTTGAGCACGCTCAGGTGACCGATGAACCCGCCTGCGCCCGCGAGGAAGAGGGCGAAGGCGGCCCAGGCGGCGCGCTCCGAGGCGAGCGGCCTCTCGAAGAGGACCGGAAGCAACTGCAGCATCGCCCCGAAGGAGATGGGCAGCAGCCACCCAAGCACCGCCAGGTGCACCACCCCCAGGAAGCGCGCCTGGAAGTGGTGGCCGTCGAAGCTCCACGCCACCGCCAGCAGCGCCGCCGCGACCGCGACCGAGCCGGCGATGCCCAGGCCCAGGTGCGCGCGGACGAGCCTGAAGGACGGCGCGTACTGGGTGGCCAGCGCCTTCATGTCTCGAGCGACCAGGCCGGCGCGATGTGGATGAGGTAGTCGCCTTCGGCCTGCGGCGTGCAGGTGGCGCCGTAGCCGCGCAGCTTCAGCTTGTCGTACAGCATCACCGGCTCGCGGTGGTGCCGCACCCGCAGCCGCGCGCCCGGCCCCAGGTCGACCAGCTTCTGCAGGATGGCGATCATCGGCTGCGGCGGCTCCAGTTGGCTCACGTCCAGGTCCACCACCGGCTGCAGCGGCGCGCGCTCGTCACCCGCCGCGACCGCCTCGGACTCAGCCCCGGCGGCGGTGTAGAACCACACCTCCACCAGCTCGCCCTTCTTCTCGGTGACCGCCTGCCGGCCGAGCCCCGCCATGACGGAGTAGAGTGGCGCCGGCTCGAAGTTCACCAGCAGGTGCAAGGCGTCACGCGGGTCGAGCGTCTGCACCGTCTTCATGATCAACCCGAACGGGTCGCCCCCCTTGTCGAGCACGGGGCGGACATCGAGTGTCTTCAAGCCCCGCACGCCGGCAGCGACGAGCGGAGCTGGCAGCGCGGGCCCGTCCATCGCTCAGGCCCTCGGCTTGCCGATGCGGACGCGCCACACCGCCGGGCCCGCCTCGAGGTATTCCCACTCGAACTGTCCGGCCAGCTCCGCCTGGAAGTGGTAGTGCAGCGGCTTGGGGTCGTGATCGTTGACCAGCGTGAAGGACTCGCCCTTCGCCAGCTTGTTGAACGTCGAAAAGATGGTGGGGTGCTTCTGCGGCGGCGGAATCACGCGCACGTCGAGGATGCTGCCGACATCGGGACGCTGGGTCTGCATGGTTGGCTCCGGGGTGAGAGAAGGGTTCGGCGCGGCGCCCCTGTCCACGGGCCGTGCCAGCCGCAAGTGCCCTCCACGCCTCGGCGCGAACCCTCGCGCGTTGTCCGTTTAACAACAGGCCCGTGGTCAATCAGACCTGATGTTGTCATATTGACTGTATGCACTCCGGGGCGCTGCGCGCGGTGGTACGGGCGGCGATCGAGCTGACGACGCGGCACAGCCGCGAGGCGGTGCTCGACGCCATCCTCCTCGAGCTCGAGCGGTTGGTGCCGTTCGACATGGCGTCGGTGCTGGTGCTCGAGGGAGACGTGCTGCGCATGGTGGCGGGGCGCGGCTTCCGGCGGGACCTCGACGTGCTGGCGCAGCGCTTTCGGCGCGACGAGAACCCGCGGCTGGCGCGCGCGCTCAAGGCCCACGGCACGGTGCGGTTCCTCGACCCGACGGAAGAAGACCCGTTCGACGGCCTGTCCCCCATGGCGCTCGAGCAGGTGCACTCGTGCATGGCGGCGCCGATGCGCGTGCAGGGGGAGCTGTTGGGCGTCATCACCGCCGACGCGCACGAGGCCCAGCGCTTCGAGGCCGCTCACGAAGAGCTGATGGAGCTGTTCGCGGCGCTGGCCGCGGTGGCGATTCACAACGCCGACCTGGTGTCGGAGCTCGAGCGGGCGCGCGCGCAGCTCTCGGGCGAGGTCGAGACGCTGGCCGAAGAGATCCGCGACGCGGCGGGGGGCATCGACATCGTCGGCGAGTCGTCGGCGGCGCGGAAGCTGCGCGAGGAGATTTCCGCCGTCGGCCCCACCGACACGGGCGTGCTCATCCTCGGCGAGACCGGCACGGGCAAGGAGCTGGTGGCGCGGGCGCTCCACGCCACCTCGCCTCGGCGCCAGCGGCCGTTGATCCGCTTCGACTGCTCGGCGGTGGCGCCCAACCTCATCGAGTCCGAGCTGTACGGCCACGTGAAGGGGGCCTTCACCGGCGCGGTGGGCGCGCGCGTCGGCAAGCTCGAGGTGGCGCACGGGGGCACGCTGTTCCTCGACGAGGTGGGCGAGCTGCCGCTGCACCTGCAGCCGAGGCTCTTGCGCGCGCTGCAGGAGCGCGAGCTGGAGCGGGTGGGCGACCACCGCGTGCGGCGCATTGACGTGCGCATCATCGCGGCCACCAACCGTGACCTCGAGGCCGAGGTGCGGGCCCGCCGCTTCCGCGCCGACCTCTTTCACCGGCTCGCCGTGTACCCCCTGCGAGTCCCGCCGCTCGCCGAGCGCCTGGAGGACCTCGAGCCGCTGGTGCGCCACTTCGTGCGCAAGCTGGCGCCGCGGCTGCGGTTGGGCGACGTGAAGGTGGACGACGGCTTCATCCGCACGCTGGAGCGCACCCCGTGGGCGGGGAACGTGCGCGAGCTGGAGAACACCGTCGAGCGGGCGCTGGTGCGAGCCCGCACCCTGGGCGCGAAGGCGATGCTTGACGAGGCGGCGGCGCGCGGGCTGGGGCTGGGACCGGTGCGCGTCCCGGCGGCGCCGGAGGCCCAGGCGCCGCTCCTCCCCAGGGGTCAGACGCTCAAGGAGGCGACCGCGGCCTTCCAGCGGAAGGTGCTCGACGCCGTGCTGCGCGAGTGCGACGGAAACCTGGCCCGGGCGGCGCGCCGGCTGGGAGAAGATCGCTCGAACCTGCACCGCCGCCTGCGGCGCCTCGGGCGCTGAGCGCCTCGCGCTCAAGGCGAGGGGACCGTCTTCCGTTCCCCCGCGACGGGCAAGCGTCGAGGACGCGCGCGCTGCACCCGCGCCGCCGTCGAGGAGACCGCCAGCGTTCCTTCCGCGGCGGCCAAGCGTCGAGGACGCGCGCGCGCTGCACCCGCGCCGACGTCGAGGAGACCGTCAGCGTTCCTTCCGCGGCGGCCAAGCGTCGCGGCCGCGCGCGCTGCACCCGCGCCGCCGTCGAGGAGACCGTCAGCGTTCCTTCCGCGGCGGCCAAGCGTCGCGGCCGCGCGCGCTGCACCCGCGCCGACGTCGAGGAGACCGTCAGCGTTCCTTCCGCGGCGGCCAAGCGTCGCGGACGCGCGCGCGCTGCACCCGCGCCGCCGTCGAGGAGACCGTCTTCATCTTTCCGTGATGGGCAGGCGGCCACGCACGTTGCCGGCGTTGAACGGCCCGGGCGCGGCGATCAGCTTGCGCGCGTGCTCGACCTGGTCCCAGGTGTTCCACAGCAAGACGCCCCGGACGCGCCCGGCCTCGAGGTAGTACACGACGCCCTCCCGGAATGGCGTGACCCACTGTTCGACGGTCTCCAGGCGCACGTCGAGCGTGCCGACGGCCTCGTAGCCGAGGTCGAAGAGATCGGAGTAGAAGAACGGCAGCTCCTCGTACGGCGCCGCGACGCCGGCCATGCACTTGCCAGCGCGCGCCCCCATGGTGAGCGCGGCGTCTTCGTGCTCGACGCGCACGCGGTGACCCAGCGCTTGCGACGGAAACGCGGCGACGTCGCCGGCGGCGTAGATGTCCTGGTCCGAGGTCTGCAGGCGCTCGTTCACCACGATGCCGTTGTCGACGGCGAGGCCGGCGTCCCGGGCGAGCTGCACGTTGGGGGTGATGCCGAGTCCGGCGACCACGCCGTCGACCTCGAGCGTGCTGCCGTCGGACAAGGCGAGCGTACCTCCGTCGGCGCCCGTCGCGGTGAGGCCGGGGCGTACGTCCACGCCCTTCTCGCGGTAGTACGCGGTGACCGCGGCGCTCAAGGCGCTCGGGAAGGCGCGGGCACAGAGGCCGGGCTCGGGGAACAGCAGGGTGACCTTGCAGCCGTTCAGCGTGAGGGCCGCGGCGAGCTCGCTGCCGATGAAGCCGCCGCCGATGACCGCGAAGTGCTTGCCGGGCCGCGCCAGCGCGCGCAGGCGGCGGTAGTCACCCACGGTGCGGAAGTAGATGAAGGCGTCGCCGCCGAACGGCAATCGCCGCGGCGCACCGCCCGTGGCGAGCAGCAGCTTCCCATAGCGCCAGGTGTCGCCCGTGTCGTCGGTGACGGTGTGCGCGGCGCGATCGAGGCTCACCGCGTGGCGACCGAGGGCAAGCTCGGCGCGGGCCTTGTCGATGGGGCGAAAGATGTCCGCCTCCTTGCCGCCCTTCCACAGCTTCTTGCTGAGCGGCGGGCGATCGTACGGCGGGTCGGCTTCAGCGCCCAGGAGCGCGATGGTGGCCTTGGGAGCGGCCTCGCGCAGCGCGTGGGCCGCGGCTTCGCCCGCCATGCCCGCGCCGATGACCAGGTAGTCGTGGCTGTGCTGCACGGGGTTCTCCTCGTGGTCTTCCGCCTGCGTCGGTGGAGGTGCTCGTTTCTGCATCACTCACAACGCCGCGCGTGGAACGCAAGCACGTTGGCGCCCGCCCGCCTCGGGAGCTCATTGCGGGCCCGGGACTCACCTGCTTTGGTGACGCGCTCCATGGACTTCAAGAAGGCCGAGTACGAAGGCCCAGCGCCGGCGGCGGGCGCGTGTGGCGCGTGTCGCTCGCCTCTCTCGGCGCAGTACTGGACGGCCGGCGACGCGACGCTGTGCGGCGGCTGCGCCGAGGCCTTGCGCGCGGGTCCGCCGAAGGAAGGCGCTTTCCTGCGGGCGCTGAAGGCGCTCGTCTTCGGCTCGGGCGTAGGGCTGGCGGGCGCCATCGGCTACAGCCTCATCATCACCTTCCTCCAGATGGAGCTCGCGCTCGTCACCATCTTCATCGGCTGGCTGGTGGGTCGCGCGGTGCGGGCGGGCTCCGAGGGCCGCGGCGGGCGCGGCTACCAGGTGATGGGCGCGGTCCTCACCTACGCGTGGTGCATGATGGCCTACGTCCCCAGCATCGTGACGGAGCTGACGAAGGCCGCCGAGCCGGTGCCCTTCGCGGCCGCCGTCCTCTTCGCGCCCTTCCTGGCGCTCGTCATTCCCTTCACCGGGGCGATGGGCGTCCTCGGCAGCCTCATCCTCGCCTTCGGGGTGTGGCGCGGCTGGCGCGAGCCCGCGCGCGTGGAGGTGGCGGTGACGGGGCCGTTCGAGCTCGCGCCGGCGGTGGCGCCCACGGCGGCGCCTGCGCCCTTCGTCGACGCCCCGCCGCCGGAGCCCGGCCCCGGCGCGCCATGACGACGCTGCGGTGCGCGGCCTGCGGCACGACGGCGCCGGCCCACTTCCTCGCCTGCCCGCGGTGCCGCGCGCTGTTCCATGCAGAAGAGCTGTCCGCGCTGTCGCAGGAGGCCGACTCGCTGGAGGCGCGAGGCGACGTGCTGGGGGCGCTCGACCGGCTGCGCGCGATGGAGCCCTTGCTGCCGGCCACGTCCACGCAGACGACGCAGTTGCGGGCGCGCCTCGCCGCCCTCGAGCCTCGCGCCGCAGGACAGAAGGCCGCGCCGTCGAAGGTGCCGCGCTGGCTCGCGGGGCTGGGCGCGGCGGGCGTGGCGGTGTGGAAGTTCGCCGCGCCGCTGCTGGCGCTCCTGAGCAAGACGAAGCTGCTCTTCGTGGGCCTTTTGAAGCTGCCCACGCTGCTGTCCTTCTTCGTCAGCGCGGCGCTGTGGAGCGACGGACTGAGCGGTCTGGGCCTCGCGGTGCTGGTGCTCTTGTCCATCTACGTGCACGAGGTGGGGCACACCTGGGCCTTTCGCAAGTACGGCATCGCGGTGTCGGCGCCGATGTTCGTCCCCGGCCTGGGCGCCTTCGTGCGCGGCGCCTCGTACCCGAAGAGTCCGGCGGCGGCGGGCGACGTGGCGCTGTCAGGGCCCTGGTGGGGCGGCGTGGCGGGCCTGGTGGTGCTGGCGGCGGGCCTGGGGACGCGCGAGGCGTGGCTGTGCGGCGCGGCGGTGCTGGTGGCCGAGGTGAACCTCTTCAACCTGCTGCCGGTGTGGCAACTGGATGGCGCGCGGGCGACGAAGTGCCTGTCGCCGACGCAGGTGCTGGTGGTGGGCGGCGTGGGGCTGTTGGCGGGCGCACTGGCCGGCTCGCCGATGGCGCTGTTGAGCGGCGCGGGGTTGGTGGTGCGGCGGTGGGTGGCGCCGCCGGAGGGGCCGGGGGACCGGCGCACCTTCGTCTTCCTCCTCGCGCTGGTGCTGGGGCTGTCGGCGCTGCGCTTCGGCGCGCACCTGGCGCTGGGCGCGTCTCCCGCGGGCACAGGCACCCTCGCTGGGGGGTGAGTGCCGGGCGACAGTCCGGCGACATCGGTAACCCCGGAGACCTGGGTGACGCGTCGGACCTGGGCGAGAAGCGGGCCCCAAGACGACGCCACCCACCAGCCGCGCCGCCCACTCGGAGAACGCCCTGCAAGAGAAGTCACTTGCGGTAGAAGGGCGCCATGGGACGCATCTTCGAGACCCGCAAGGCCACGATGTTCAAGCGGTGGAACACCATGGCCAAGGCCTTCACCCGCGTGTCGAAGGAGATCGCCATCGCCGTGAAGTCGGGCGGCCCCAGCCCCGAGTCGAACCCTTCGCTGCGGCGGGCCATTCAGAATGCCCGGGCCGTCAACATGCCCAAGGACAAGGTGGAGGCGGCCATCAAGCGCGCGTCGGGGCAGGACCAGAAGGCCTACGACGTGGTGCTGTACGAAGGCTACGCGCCCCACGGGGTCGCGGTGCTGGTGGAGACGGCCACCGACAACGTGGTCCGCACCGTCGCCAACGTGCGCATGCACTTCAAGGACTGGGGCGGCAACATGGGCAACGCGGGCAGCGTGGCCTTCGCCTTCAAGCGCATGGGCGTCTTCCGGCTTCTGCCCGAGGGCCTCGACCAGGAAGCGCTGGAGTTCGAGCTCATCGACCACGGCCTCGAAGAGCTGGGCGAGGGCACCGGCGAGAAGGGCGAGAAGCAGCTCATCATCCGCTGCGCCTTCGCGGACTTTGGGAAGCTCCAGGCCGCCATCGAGGCGCGAGGGCTGTCTCCCGTCTCGTCGGAGTCCGAGTACATACCCCAGACTCCGATGGAGCTGCCCGAGGAGAAGGCCCAGGAAGTGCTGAAGATGGTGGACGCGCTGGAGCAGGACGAAGACGTCCAGCGCGTGTTCCACAACCTGGCCTGAAGCCAGCGGACTTAAGCGACGGCTTCGTCCGGCGCGTCCACCATGCCCAGCTCGTGGAGCGCGTCGAAGATGGCCTTCGGGGTGATGGGCTTGACGAGGAACTTCGCGGCGCCCCCCTTGAGGAGCTTCTGCTCGAGCTTGTCGTCACCGCGCCCGGACATGGCCAGCACCACCACCTCGGCGGTGCCCTGGTTGCCCTTGAGCTTCTCCAGCACCTGCATCCCGTCCAGGTTGGGCATGGTGGCGTCGAGCAGCACCGCGTCCACCTCGCCGGCGCCAATCTTCAAGAGCGCGTCGACGCCGTTGTCCACCGTATCCACCTCCACCGAGGACGACAGGGCCTTCATCAGCGGCTTGAGCGCCTTCAAGAAGTGCGCGTCGTCGTCCACCACCAGCAGCCGGACCCGCAACAGCAGCGACGACGGCACCGGCGCGCCCTGCCGCCGCAGGAAAGCCACCAGCTCGCGCTGCGTCACCCGGCGATGGCCCCCCGGCGTCTTGAAGGCCCGCAGGCTGCCGGAGTCGATCCACCGCTGCACGCTGGTCCGGCTCGCCGACAACACCTTGGCGACGTCCTGCGTGGTGAAGGTTACCAAATTTCCCTTAGCTGACATTTCCAAGAACTTATCCTCGTTCAGTGACTGCCGCAAGAGTAGACAATAACAGCGGCACCCAAACCGCTGCTCCCCATTTCCTCGCCCCCCTCGCAGAAGACCCGGCGTCAGGGGAGTGTTCGCCAGAACACTCCATGAGACGTCCCCGCCACCACCACCGGGCGTGGAGCGCCCGGGAGAACCGCGACACTCCATACCACCAATGGGGTAGAAAATCCCTCATTGAATTCGGTGTAGTCGGAGGTGGCCGCGGGCGCCCGAAAAGCCCCGCCCTCGGTGCCCACCACCGTGCCGCCCTCGCCGTCGAAGGCGAGGGTGTAAACGAACTTCCCGAAGCCAGCGAGGCCATTGTCGGCGGGGGCGAAGGTGGCGCCGCGGTCCACCGACTTGCGGATGCCTACGTCCTGCAGCCAGCCCGTCAGGTACACCGCGCCGGCGGAATCGACGTACACGCCGTACGCCACCCAGCCCGGGAGGTTCCACACCTGGGTGTGGCTCACGCCCTGGTCATCGGAGCGGTACAGCGCCGGGCTGGCGTCGGCGAGGCGCATGCCGGAGTACACGGTGCCGTCCGGCGCTACCGCAAGCGGAGAGAAGCGGAAGGTGGAGGTGCCGTCGAGGTGCTCGGCCAGCATGGAGGTGGTGGCGAAGCCCGCGTCGGGAGTGCCTTCGGCGAGCACGCCGGTGCGGGCCTGCATGGGCTGGCCGGGGCCTGCGCGCTGGTAGGCGAAGCTGCGGCCGGCCTGGGAGGCGTCCAGCGTCACCGCCGCCACGTTGGCGGTGACCTCCGGGGCGCGCTCCACGGTGTGCTGGGCGCGGCGCCACCGCCACAGCCCGCCGGACACGCCGTAGCGCCCGGGGAAGAGGGCCTCGTCCACCGCGAGGAAGCCGTCGGTGCCGTCCGCGCTCATCGCCACGTGAGAGAAGGCCACCGTCTCGGCCCAGTCGCCCTGGCGCTGCCACTTCGCGCTGGCCGCCGAGTAGTGGAAGAGGCCGCCCGTCGAGAGGAGGAAGGCGGTGGGCTGGCCGTCCAGCGGCGCCACCACCACCCGCGCCAGAAGCTCGTCCAGCCCCTGCCCCGCGGGGAGGAAGCTGTCGCCCCCGTTGTCCGAGACGTAGAGGCCACCGTTGGTGCCGGCCCACACCGTCCGCGCGTCGTCGGTGGCCCCGGCCACCGTCAACACCACCGAGTCCAGCAGGCACTTGCCCACTTGGGAGGCCTGGGCGCCGTCCAGCCGCTGCAGGCCCAGGCCTTCGGTGGCGGCGAAGACGCGGCCCTGCGCGTCGAGGCCCACGTCGTTGACGCCCGCCAGTTCGCCCTGCACCTCCACCAGCCGCTGCGCCCAGCTCACCCCGTCGTCGGTGGACTCGTAGAGGCCGTCGGCGGCGGTGCCCAAGAGCAGCCGCCCCGGCGAAGGCACGGTGAGGCTGCGCGGGTTGCCCAGCCAGCCCATGGCGATGGGGGTGAAGGTGGCGCCGGCGTCGGTGCTGACGTAGAGGCGCGCGCCGTCGATGGCGTAGAGGCGGTCGCGCTGCACCGGGTCCGCGGCGATGGCGCCCAGCGGGCCGCCCGGCATTGGGTCGAGGCCCGTCCCCGGCACCAGCGCCCAGTCGGCCGCCCCGTCCTTGCGGTACAGTGAGGTGGCTGCGGACAAGGGCGCGGTGGCAGTGCCCCGCACCAGCGCGTAGAGGCGGGCGGGCGTGCCCGGCGCCGCCGAGAGGCCGAAGACGCGCGCCCCCACGTGGAGGCCCATGCTGTCCTTCGTGAAGGAGGCGCCGCGATCGCTGGAGCGCCACACCCCGTCCACCATCGCGCCGGACAGCGAGCCCACCGCGGCCCAGGCGTCGCCGTCGGGGGTCGACACCAGGGCGTGCACCTGGGCGCCGTCGAGTTCCTGCACGCTGGCCACCGTGCGGCCCGAGTCGGTGGAGCGGTACAAGCCTCCCACCGCGGTGCGGAACAGGCCGGAGGAGCGCGCGGCCCCGGTGCCCACCAGCACCGTCCCCTGCCCCAGCGACAGGAGCGCCTGCACCGACGCGCCCGGCGGACCGGTGCGGCTCCACGTCGGCCCGGGGGCCGCAGCCGGCACCTCGAAGGGGCACAGGGGCGTGTCGCTTACGATGTGCACGCCTTCGGGCGTCAGCACCGGCAGCGGATCGCTGGCGATGCCGGTGCAGTCACAGCCGGAGATGAGGAGCGCGAGGGTGGACAGGGCCACCCGGCGGCAGCGGGGCGTCACGAGCGGGCGGTCGCTTTCAGGGGACCGTCTTCGACGCCTCGTTGGAGAAGGTGGACACGTTGCCCTGGTTGTCCACCGCCTTCATCGCGAAGTACCAGGCGCCCGACGCGAGGTTGTCGATCTGATGGCTGGTGGCGGCGGGATCATCCAGAGTCACCACCTTGGTGTAATTGCCGGGCGAAGGGCCGTAGTGGATTTGATAGCCCTTCAGGTCGGTCAGCGGGGTTCCATCCGTGTTCCTCGTCGGTGGATCCCACGACAGCTTCGCGCTGTTGGGAGGCACGCCGCCCAGGCCCTGCCGCACGGTGATGGTGGGCAGGGTGACGTTGACGAAGCGGTCGATGACGCCCCTGGCGCCGGCGTCGAAGGTGGACTTGTTGCCCTGCACCGCGGACTTGAGCTGCTCCGCCTGGGCCTCCGTCAACTGCTTCATGCCCCAGCCGCGGGTGAGCTCCCGGGCCTCGGACTTGGTGACCGTGTTGTCGCCGACCAGCTTCTGCTTGATCTGCGAGTCGAACTCGTTGGTGGGGACGGTACCGCCGCGGGGGTTCCGGATGGGGCTCACCATGGGCTGGCTCCTTCAAGGAGAGACGACGTGGTCCACGCAGTGTGTCAGATCCAGGACCGGTGTGGACAGTGACTTCTTGACTTGGGGGCCTCTGCCACGGAGCCTTCACCTTCTCCCCTCACCCGGAGGCCTTCGTGTACCAGCTCCCCGTGCTACCGGACGGGCGCCTCGAGCAGCGCATCAAGGACTACAAGCCGGCGTACTCGCCCGGCGAGGCCGTCACCGAGGCCAACCGCTGCCTCTACTGCGTCGACGCGCCGTGCGTGAAGGCGTGCCCCACCGGCATCGACATTCCCAACTTCATCCACAAGATCAGCACCGCCAACGTGGCCGGCGCGGCGCGGACCATCTTGAAGGAGAACCTGCTGGGGACGTCGTGCGCGCGGGTCTGCCCGGTGGAGGTGCTGTGCGTGGGCGCGTGCGTGTACAACGCGTGGGGGCGCGAGCCGATCGCCATCGGGCGGCTGCAGCGCTTCGCCACCGAGACGGCCATCGCGTCGCAGGGGCTCGCGAAGCTGGTGACGGCGAAGAAGGCGCCCACCGGGAAGAAGGTGGCGCTCGTCGGCGCGGGGCCGGCGTCGGTGGCCGCGGCGGGGCTGTTGGCGCTCGAAGGACACCGCGCGGTCATCTTCGAGAAGAAGGCCGTGCCGGGCGGGCTCAACACGCTGGGCATCGCGCCGTACAAGCAGTCGGCCAACCAGGCGCTGGAGGAAATTCGCCACGTCCTCGCCCTGGGAGACGTCGAGCTCAAGGCGGGCGTGGAGGTGGTGGCGGGCGCGGCGGGCGCGGGTCAGGCGTCGGGCGAGAGCCTGCTCAAGGACTACGACGCAGTGTTCCTCGGGCTGGGGCTGGGGCCGGACTCGGCGCTGGGCGCGAGCGGCGAGCAGGGCGCGGGCGTGTACGGGGCGGTGGAGCTCATCGAGCGGATCAAGGTGGACCCGAAGCTGGTCCTCAACGGGGTGAAGCGCGCGGTGGTGGTGGGCGGGGGCAACACGGCCATCGACATCGCGCACGAGCTCAAGCTGCTGGGCGTGGCGGACGTGGCGATGGTGTACCGCCGCGGCGAGCAGGACATGTCCGGCTACGCGCACGAGCTGACGCACGCGCGCAAGCACGGGGTGCGGCTGGTGGAGCAGCGGGTGGTGACGGCGTTCACCCGCGGGGCGGACGGCAAGCTGACCGGCCTGACGATGGCGCGGGCGGAGAACGGCAAGCCGGTGGCGGGGGAGCCAGAGGCCCTGTCCTGCGAGCTGGTGGCGCTGGCGATCGGCCAGGCGACGGGCACCGCGGTGGCGAAGGCCTTCCCCGGCGTGCAGGTGGAGAAGGGCAGCGTGGTGGTCGACCCGAAGACGCAGCGCACCGGCCACCCGAAGGTGTGGAGCGGCGGCGACTGCGTCAACGGCGGCAAGGAAGTGGTGAACGCGGTGCAGGAAGCGAAGCTGGCGGTGCGCGACATGCTGCGCGCGCTGGGAGGCAAGTAGCCGTGGCGGATTTGAGCATCGACTTCTGTGGCATCAAGTCGCCCAACCCCTTCTGGCTGGCCTCGGCGCCTCCCACCAACTCCGGGCCCCAGGTGATGCGGGCCTTCGACGCGGGCTGGGGCGGGGCGGTGTGGAAGACGCTGGGCGATCCGATCACCAACGTCACCAGCCGCTTCTGGGCGCACGACTACGGCTCGACGCGGATGATGGGGCTCAACAACATCGAGCTCATCACCGACCGGCCGCTCGAGGTGAACCTGAAGGAGATGTACGAGGTCAAGAAGCGCTACCCGAAGCACACCGTCATCGCGTCGTTGATGGTCGAGTCCCGGGAGAACTGGCGAGAGATCATCAAGAAGGCGGAGGACACCGGCTGCGACGGGCTGGAGCTCAACTTCGGCTGCCCGCACGGGATGTGCGAGCGCGGCATGGGCAGCGCGGTGGGCCAGGAGCCGAAGGTGCTGGAGGAGATCACCCGCTGGGTGCTGGAGGACGCGAAGACGCCGGTCATCGTGAAGCTGACGCCCAACACCGGGGACATCCTCGAGCCGGGCGAGGCGGCGGCGAAGGCGGGCGCCCCGGCGCTGTCGCTCATCAACACCATCAAGTCGCTGCTGGGCGTGGACCTGGACCGCTTCGTCCCCAACCCGCGCGTGGGCGGCAAGTCCACCAACGGCGGGTACTGCGGGCCGGCGGTGAAGCCGATCGCCCTGCACATGCTGGCGCAGTTGACGCGCAACCCGGCGACGAAGCACCTGGCCATCTCGGGCATCGGCGGCATCTCCAACTGGCGCGACGCGGCGGAGTTCATCGCGCTCGGCGCGACCAGCGTGCAGGTGTGCACCGCGGTGATGCACTACGGCTACCGCATCGTCGAGGACATGATCGAAGGCCTGTCCGACTACCTCGACTCGAAGGGGATGAAGTCGGTCAACGAGCTGCGCGGCCGCGCGGTGCCGGCGTACGCCGAGTGGGGCGAGCTCGACCTCAACTACAACCTGAAGGCGCGCATCAACGCGGAGACGTGCATCGGCTGCAACCTGTGCCACGTCGCCTGCATGGACGGCGCGCACCAGTGCATCCTCATCCCCGGCCGGACGCACGAGGAGCACGTGAAGGCGGGGCACACGCACATTCCGTCGTCGATCCCCGAGGTGCCGGTGAAGGCCGCCGGCGCGATCGGCCGCTTCGTGCCGGTGGTGGACGACGCGGAGTGCGTGGGCTGCAACCTGTGCCACCTGGTCTGCCCGGTGCCGGGCACCATCGCGATGACCGAGGTGCCGGGCGCCATCGGCAAGTCCGAGACGTGGAACGACCGCGTGGCGCAGGGCCGGGACTTGAACCCCGGCTCGCTGCAGTCGACGCTCGCGAAGCGCGGGCTGGCGAAGTAGCCGGCGAGACGCCACGGCCGACGTCCTCGCGGCGAGATGTTGGGGGAGCCGCTCCAGACCGTCGCCGGCATGGCCCAGGGCAGCAAGGGAGCGATCACCTTCGACGACGAGGCGACGGGCGCCCTCCTCTCGTACACGCTGGCGTCGTCGAAGGGCCCGCTGCACCAGTACTTTGTGCTGCGGGTCCACGACGGCCGAGTCGCCACCGCTACGGGCCTGGCGCGGGAAGGCGAGCGCCTGTCCACCGGCCAGGACGCGCCCAACCCCAACCGCGATGGCGGGCCTCGGCGCGGCCAAGGCGGGCAAGTGCCCCTACGTCGCGGGCGCGGCGAAGATGCCCGCGCAGGTGCCCGCCACGCTCGAGGCGCACCTCAACACCTGAAGTCAGTCAGCGGGCCGTGAGGCCGAAGCGGACCACGTCGGCCGGAGGAGTGACGACGGGCCGGGGCGCACCGCAGCCCTGCCACACCCGCGACAGCTCGGAGCCGCCGTGCGTGCGGCGCACCAGGTCAAAGCCCTCGCAGCGGGTCAGCGTGCAGGCGTTCACCTGGCGCGAGAGCTGGTAGCCGTCCACGCTGCGCACCACCAGGTCCGCGCCTTCACAGCGGGAGACGCCGCAGCCGTTCACCTGCCGGGAGAGGAAGGCGCCGTCGTGCGTGCGCACCACCCGGTCGCTGCCCTCGCAGCGCGCCACCACACAGGCGTTGAGCTGCCGCGACACCTGCAGTCCCTCGTAGGTACGGCGGACGCGGTCCGCGCCCTCGCAGCGCATCGTGGTGCAGCCGTTGGCGACGCGGCCGACTTCGAGGCCGTCATGGTTGCGCCGCACCTGGTCCGCGCCTTCGCAGGCGACGGTGACGGGCGGAGGCACGGGGTTGAAGTGCGCCGGCTTCGCGCAGGACATCGTGAGGGCGACGACGAGGGCGGTGACCATGGAGCTTCAACGAGCCGCCGGCGGAGGCGATCTGTCTTGTCTCAACCCGCTGGAATCACTGACGGATTTCTGGCGTCGGAAGTGGATGTCGGGCTGACCTCCGCCCTTCTCGTATTTGAGCACGAAGGACGAGCAGTCCGCGCTGAAGGAGGCGAACCAGGGAAACGCCGTCTCGCCGGCGCCGTCCAGCTTGAAGCGCATGCGGTTGCCTTCCCGGTACACGGGCCCCTGGATGATGGGGGAGAGGTCGGCGCCGGACGTGGCCCAGCGGCCCTTGCCGTCGAAGGTGGTGAAGAAGCCGGCCTCGGCCTTGTACACGCCTTCGGGCGTGCAGCGGGGCGCGGCGAGGGTGAGGGCGAGGAGGAGCGCAGGGAGCATGCGCGCTGACACGCACGGGCCCGCCGCTTCGGTCTACGCGTCCCTTGGAGAGCGCCAGCGAGGTACGCTCGGCCGCATGCGCTCCATCATCCTCTTCTCGCTGCTCGCCGCCCCCCTGGCCTTCGCGCGCGACGTCCCGGTCAGCACCGTGGCGCAGCTGCAGGGCGCCGTCGCCGCCGCGCAAGCCGGAGACGTCATCCTCCTCGCGCCCGGCGCCTACCGCCTCACCAGCAAGCTGTCGTGCAACGCCAACGGCACGGCTGGCAGTCCGATCGTCATGCGGGGAAGTCCTCCCGGCTCGGCCACCATCGAGTCGGACACGGTCGTCGCCATCGGCGTCGACGGCGCCCACTGGCACTTCGAGGACCTGGTGGTGCGCGGGGTGTGCGCGGTGGACTCGGACTGCGAGCACGCCTTCCAGGTGACCGGCGGAGGCACCGACGTGGTGCTGGCCGGAAACCAGCTCGTCGACTTCAACGCGCAGCTCAAGGTGAACGCCACCTTCCTCTCCGACGGTGGCGTGCGCATGCCCCACCGCGGGCGGGTGGAGGCCAATGAGGTCTTCGACACCCGCGCCCGCAACACCGCGAACCCGGTCACCAAGCTGAACATCGACACCGGCGACGACTGGGTGGTGCGCGACAACTTCCTCCACGACTTCGCGAAGAACGGGGGGAACTTCGTAAGCTACGGCAGCTTCATGAAGTCCGGCGGCGCGCGCGGGCTGTACGAGCGCAACCTGGTGCTGTGCCGCGGCGGCGGGCAGGCGATGAGCGACGTGCGTATCGGCCTGTCCTTCGGCGGCGGAGGCACCGCGCCCCAGTTCTGCTTCCCCGCCTTCAGCGCCAGCGTGCCGTGCAGCGTCGAGCACTCCGACGGGGTGATGAGAAACAACGTCATCGCCAACTGCAGCGACGTGGGCATCTACGTCAATCGCGGCGCCAACTCGCGGCTGCTCTTCAACACCCTGGTGGGCACCAGCGGCATCGACTTCCGCTTCGACACCACCACCGGCACCGCCGCGGGCAACCTGCTGACCGGCTCCATCCGCGCGCGGGACATGGGGACCTTCTCGTCGATGGACAACGTCACCGGGGTGTCGGTGGGTGCGTTCTCCTCTGCCTACCGTGCGCCGCTCTCGGGGGACTTGTTCGTCACCGGCAGCGTGGCCTCGTGGGTGGGGATGGCCGCGACCCACGCGCTCGTCACCGACGACTTCTGTCAACGCGCCCGCGGCTCGGGGCCCTTCACCGTCGGCGCCCTCGAGCACTCGCTGGGGAATTGTGAGACGGGCAAGCCTCCCGACGGGGGCGTGGGCGGTGGAGGAGGAGGCACGGGCGGCGGAGGAGGCACGGGCGGCGGCGGCGGCACGGGCGGCGGCGGAGGAGGCACGGGCGGCGGAGGAGGAGGCACGGGCGGCGGCGGAGGGGGCACGGGCGGCGGCGGAGGAGGCACGGGAGGAGGAGGAGGCACGGGCGGCGGCGGAGGCACGGGCGGCGGCGGAGGCACGGGCGGCGGCGGCGGCGGCACGGGCGGCGGCGGTGAAAGCAGTGACGGTGGTACCGGTGGCGGCGCGGGGGGAGGGGGCGGCGGCGACCCCGTCACGGGTGGCTGCGGCTGCGCGGCGGTCGACGCGGGATGGCTGACGGCCCTGGCGGCGGCGTTGGCTCTTCGCCGCCGACGCTCACCGCCGTGAGAAGAGGCGCGCGAGCCAGACTCTCATGGGCGGCCGGGAGGGGTGGGGGGCGCGGCTCAGGCCCACCGCACCTCCCGTCTCACCCGGCCCGGCGGTTTCCCGGTTTGAAGTCCTCTTCCTCTCCAGCTTCGGCTGAGTCGCCGGCGGGGGCGGGCGCTTCAGAAGGTGGCGAGCACCAGCGACGGTGTCGGGCCATCGAGGCTCGTGCGGGGACGAAGCGGCTGGCGCGTCGGGCCCGTGGGCGGCGGCGCGGGCGGGGGCGTGGGCACCGCGGGAGGCGCCGGTTGCACGTCCTGCGGTGCCAGCGGCGGCTCGGCGGGCAGCTCGGACGCGGGCGCCGGCGCCTCGGCCGCGCGCGCGGCCTTCAGCGCGTCGTTGACGACGGCGAAGTTGTAGTCGCCGATCGCCTCCTGGACGCCCCGGCCTCCCGTGCGGGCCAGCCACGAGCCGAGCAGGCCGATCCCCAGGCCGACGACCATCGCCGGAATGGCGAGGGCGAGGTTCAGCGGCGGGGCGAGCAGCAACAGGAGCGGTAAGGCGGCGATCTCCAGGCCGATCCCGAGCCCCGCGAGCACCATCCCCGTCGTGACGTCGGCCAGCGCCTGCTGCAACCGCGCGGCGTTCTCCTCCGACCGCGAGCGCAGCAACTCGACGAGCTCGGCGTTGGAGTCCAGGCGTCGCGGACCCACGCACAGCGTCCACTCGTCGGCGCACAGCCCCAGCCACTGCTGCTGCACGGCGCGAACGAAGGGCGCGCTTGCCTCGGAGCCCTGCGCGAACAGGAACTCGTTCCAGGCGCGGACGCCGCTCGTGAAGTCCCCCTGCGCCTGGAAGGTGAACACCAGGGCGGTCACGGCGAGGCCCAGGGCGCCGGCGACCAACACCCCCGACGCCACGAAGAGCCCCACCGCCAGCGGAGTGAGGACCCCGGCGCTGACGACGGCGGCGGCCCCGAGCGAGAAGACGCCCACCGCCAGCGCCGTCGCGCCCAGGCCCCCCCAGCCCAGCCGCCGCGCCGTCGTGTGGCGCGTCACGGACTGGTCGAGCAGCCCGAAGGACGTGGGGTCGATTCGCACCGCGTCTCGCAGCCCTTCCCGCGTGAGCAGGCGGGAGCCCATGCTGACGACGACGTCGTCCTCGCCATCCCACGGCTGGGTCAGCCCGCGCTGCAGCGCCTCCACGTCCTGCGCCGCTCCGCTCAACACCAGCGACACCAGCAAGAGCCCCATCGCCCCTGGGTTCTACGGCGGCGCGCGCTGTTTGGATAGAGTTGGGTGAATCGGGCGTCAGCGCACCGCGGCGCGCAGCTCGGCCACGGCCTTCAGCGTGTGCTCGTGCGCGTCCCGGTTGTGGACCACCTTCGGCGCGGACAGCTCGAGCAGCTCGAGCGCCACCGACATCGTCGGCGGGCCGTCGTAGGGCACCGGGCGCGTGCCGCCCCCCAGCTCGCCCAGCGCGCTCAGGGCCTCGCGCGTCTCCAGCTGCGCGCGCACGCGGTGGCCGTCGGTGTCCGTCTCCGCCAACGCCAGCGTCTCGTACGCCGTCTGCAGGTAGTCGCGCACCGCGAAGGCGCTCGCCTCGGGGCGGAGCGCCGTGCGCGTCGGGGTCGCACAGCCAGCGAACAGCACCACGGCAGCGAACAGGGTCGGTCGCATGCCCGTGAGGTACGCGCCGGTGGGCGAAGTGATCAGTCCCCACTGGCCAAACGGCCAGTCAGTCCAGCTCGGCGGATGGTGCCGAAGCCGGTGGGGACCGGCGCGCAAGCTGCGCTTCGCGTGGAAACCTGCAGCGCGCGGAGCGTGTCTGGCGGCATGCTCTCTCCATGGCCGACGGCACGACAGGGTGGACGGTGCTGCTGCCGCCCGTGCCTCCGCTGCTGCCTCCACCACGTGGGTGTCCTGCTCGTGGCCCCGCGCGAGCTGCTCCAGCAGCGCACGCCGGCGTGCGACCAGCGTGAGGCGGTGACCGCGGCGGCGGAGCTCCTGGACCAGGGCCTCTCCGATGCCGCTGGAGGCCCCGGTGATGACAGTGTGCATGGCCGCACCCTCTCGCAGTCTCCGCCGGCGGGGAACCACCTCTACACCTCGGGCAACCCTTGCCCCTGGTGTAGAGACAGCTCCCACTCCCGGCACCTCGACGGCTCGCTCCTCAACCAGCGCGGCCACGTGCAGTCCGAGAAGGTCGAGCGCACCTGCCGGCCCGTCGTCATCGACCTCGTCTACGACGGCGCGTCCGGCCACCTGGTGGGCACGCGCGACGGCTTCCCGCTGCGGCTCGCCCCGCTCGTCTTCCGACGTGCGGACGGCGAGGTGAATCCCTGCCTCCGCCCTGAAGGCCCGCCTTGACCTGCGTCGTTGCATTTGCGACGGCGCTGCGCGACACCCCCGCGGCATGAAAGTGCAGGGCCGCGCCTGGCGCACCATCGAAGCAGCACAAGGCGGCGCCGCCGTCGCCATCATCGACCAAACGCGCCTGCCCTTCCGCTTCGAGGTGCTGACGCTGCGCACCGCCGACGAGGTGGCCCGCGCCATCTCCACCATGCAGGTGCGTGGCGCGCCGCTCATCGGCGCGGCCGGAGCCTGGGGACTGGCGCTCGCCGCGCGCGCCGACGCCTCCACGGCCGCGCTGGAGTCCGCTGCCCGCGCCCTCATCGCCACCCGCCCCACCGCCATCAACCTGCGCCGGGTGGTGGAGGACACGCTGCGCCTCACGCTGGCCGCGCCCTCCGAGGCCCGCGCCGAGGCCGCCCGCCGCGCCGCCCAGGCCGTCTGCGACGACGAGGTAGACCGCTCGCGCCGCATCGGCGAGCACGGCCACGCGCTGCTGAGGAAGCTGCAGGCCGAGAAGCAGGGCCGCCTCGACGTCCTCACCCACTGCAACGCCGGCTGGCTGGCCACGGTGGACTACGGCACCGCGCTGGCGCCCCTCTACCTCGCGCACGACGCCGGCCTGCCCCTGCACGTCTGGGTGGACGAGACGCGGCCCCGCAACCAGGGCGCCAGCCTCACCGCGTGGGAACTGGGCCAACACGGCGTGCCCCACACCCTCATCGTCGACAACGCGGGCGGCCTGTTGATGCGCCAGCGCAAGGTGGACGCGTGCATCGTCGGCACCGACCGCGTCACGGTGAACGGCGACGTCTGCAACAAGGTGGGCACGTACCTGAAGGCCCTGGCGGCCTTCGACAACGACGTGCCCTTCTACGTGGCGGCACCGGAGTCCTCCATCGACTGGACCATGACGAAGGGCGACCAGGTGCCCATCGAGGAGCGCGCGGCGGAAGAGGTGACGCACCTCACCGGGGTGGACGCGGAAGGCCTGCTGCGCACGGTGCGGGTGACGCCCGAGGGCACCGGCGTGTCCAACCCCGGCTTCGACGTGACGCCGGCGCGGCTGGTGACGGGCCTCATCACCGAGCGGGGCGTCTGCCCGGCCTCGCGCGACGGCCTCACCGGCCTCTTCCCGGAGCGGCGCGGTGGCTGAGGTGCGGGAAGGCGTCATCAAGTACCGGGCGCGGCACCGCGCCGAGCCGCTGCCGCAGTGGACCGCCAACGTGCTGCGGGAGCTGGGGGCGTGGAGAGGCATCCTCTTCCGCCTCCACCTCCTCGGACAGGACGGGCGGCGCTACGGCGGGGCGGCCTGGGGGAACGTGAGCGCGCGCCTGCCTCCGTGGCACGAGGAGGGGCGGCGGCCCTTCCTGGTGTCCGGCACGCAGACGGGCGGCGTGGCCGAGGCGGGGCCTCAGCACTTCGCGGTGGTGGACTCCTGCGACGTCACCGGCGAGGAGGTGAGGAGCTTCGGCCCGGTGCAGCCCTCGTCGGAGGCGATGACGCACGCCTCCATCTACCGGGTGGCGCCCGAATTGCGCTTCGTCTTCCACGCGCACTGCCCCGAGGTGTGGACGGCGGCGCGGCGCCTGGAACTCCCCCGCACCCCCGACGGCGTCGACTACGGCACCCGCGAGATGGCCTGGGCTGTCGAGCGCCTGCTGCCGCAGAAGCAGACGCGCGCCGCCCGCGCCATCGTGATGACGGGCCACGAAGACGGCTTCATCACCTTCGGGGAGACGGCGGACGAGGCAGGCGAGGCGATGGTGCGGTGGCTGGCGCGCGCGCGCGGCCTCTCGCCCCGGGGCAACTGAAAGCGCCCGGAGGCCCTTCGCTTCAGCGGCAGTCCTTCGCGCGCCGCCCACGCGACGCCGCCGCCTCTTGAGCACGCGCAATGCCAACCCCAACGCGTCGGAAGCACTGACAGGCGTCAGCGAGGCGCACCTTTCACTTGCGCGCGTGAAAATTCACCCCTGCAACCACCTCGGCGAATGAGAAACCACACGCGGTGAAATGGAACGCTTCACGGCTATGGTGCGGCGCCATGACGCCGCTGCTCCTCCTGGCTCTCTCGGCCGCGCCGCTGCAGGTGCGGGTGCTGGAGCGCGAGAAGCCGACGAAGGCGCGCCTCGAGGCGCCCACGCTGACGTGTGACGGGAAGCCGCTACCGAAGAAGGTGGAGGTGGTGCCCGGCAACCGCGAGCTCTCCGTGGGCGGGGCGAAGTGCACCGAAGTGGTGGCCAGCGGCGGGGCGACGGTGGCCTTGAAAGACGTGACTCGCCGCTTCCCCGGCGTGCTGAAGGTGTCGCTGGAAGGCGGCGTGCTGCGCTTCCTCAACGAGGTGGACGTGGAGGACTACCTGCCGTCGGTGGTGACGGCGGAGTTGGGCGACGGCAAGCCGGCCGCGCTGGAGGTGCAGGCGGTGGTGTCGCGCACCTTCGCCCTCACCGCGCACCGGCACGGCAAGGCGGGCTATGGGCTGTGCGACCTGTCCCACTGCCAGGTGTACCGCGGGGCGGACGCCAGCGACGCGGCGAAGGCGGCGGTGAAAAAGACGAAGGGCCAGGTGGTGTTGGTGGGCGGCGTGGCCTTGAAGCCCACCTTCTTTCACGCCTCCTGCGGCGGCTACACCAGCCGGGCGCAGGACGTCTTCGGCGACGAGGGCGCGGGGCCGGGAGTCAGCGACGTGGAAGGCGGCGCCCCCCGCTGCGCCGGCATGCCCGACTTCGCGTGGGAGTTCGTCATCGAGAAGGTGAAGCTGGCCGAGGGGCTGGGCCTCAAGAATGAAGGCCACGCCTTCGAGCCGTTGCGCCGTGACGCCGCGGGCCGGGTGGTGGAGCTGCGCAGCTTCGGCCGCCGCTTCTCGGGCGCCGACTTCCAGTCCGCGGTGGGCAGGGCCTTCGGCTGGCAGTCCTTGCGCAGCATGAAGGTGTCGCTGCAGGAAGCCGAAGGACTGTTGCGCTTCTCCGGCACCGGCCTGGGCCACGGCGTCGGCCTCTGCCAGCAGGGCGCCAAGGCGCTGGCCGAGAAGGGCGTGGACGCCAGAGGCATCCTCCAGCGCTACTTCCCCGACAGCCAGGTGCGCGTGCCCTGAAGGCCGCCAGCCGGAAGCGGCGCACAGCAGCGCACACCCACTTCCTTGCGGCGCGGCGCGGTTGTCTCAGAATGCGCGCAGCCCTGCGGGGCGACGAAAGGAGGTGGTGCCTTGCACTGTCACGAACAAGGAACCATCTCCGCGGTGTGCCTCTGACGCGCCCAGCCGGCGCCCAGTGAGACCGCGGAGAGGTCAGGAAAAACGAGTTTGAAAGGAGGCCGCCCTGGACGTAATTCGGGGCGGCCTTCCCCTTTTTCCCCCGTCCCATGCCCCTCTTGCCCGACGACTTCCGCCCCGCCGCGGGCCTGTGGGACGGGCACGCGCAGACCTTCTTCGGGAAGGTGGCGCGCCTGTCGCTCGCGCTGCCGGTGCGCCGGGAGCGCCGCGAGACGCCGGACGGGGACTTCGTGGACGTGGACGTGCTGGCCGCGCAGGCCGGGGCGCCCACGGTGCTGGTGCTGCACGGGCTGGAGAGCTCCTCCCAGGCGGGCTACGTGCAGCAGACGCTGCAGGGGCTGGCCGCGCGCGGCTGGGGCGCGGTGGCGCTCAACTTCCGCGGCTGCTCGGGGCAGCCCAACCGACTGGCGCGCTCCTACTCCTCGGGCGACACCACCGACGCGCGCTGGCTCGTCTCGCGCCTCCCTGCCCCGCGGGCTGCGGTGGGCTTCTCCCTGGGCGCGTCGGTGCTGCTCAACCTGCTCGCGCAGGACGGGGAGAAGACGGGCCTCTTCGCGGCGGCGGCGGTGTGCGCGCCCTTCGACCTGGCCTTCGGCGCGCGCTACCTGGACTCGCAGCAGCGCTTCGCCCGGGTGTACCTCACCAACTTCCTGCCCAGCCTCAAGGAGAAGGCGCTGGAGAAGGCCCGCCGCTTCCCCGCGCTGCTGGACGCCGGCGCCATCGCCAGGGCGCGCACCCTTCGCGACTTCGACCACCTGGTGACGGCGCGGCTGTTCGGCTTCGCCTCGGCCGAGGACTACTACGCGCAGTCCTCGACGGGCCCGAAGCTGTCGCGGCTCTCCGTGCCGACGCTGCTCGTCTCCGCGGAGGACGACGCGCTCGCCCCCGCCTCCAACCTGCCCGCACACACACACCGCCACGACGCGCTGCACGTGCTGTGCACCACCGCCGGAGGGCACCTGGGCTACGTGGCGGGCAGCGTGCTGCGCCCCCGCTTCTGGGTGGAGGAGCGGGTGCTGGCCTGGCTGGAGGAGCGGCTCACGAGCCCCTGACGGCTACTTCTTCTTCCCGGGCGACTTGGCCGGCTTCAGGGTGATGATGCAGTGGTGGAAGTTGCCGTCGATTTGCGCGGCGGCGTAGCGCCCCGAAGGGTGAAACCACGTCTTCTGCAGCTTGCTGCTCTCGCGCATGCCCGACGCGTAGCAGACCTGCAGCTTGTCGCCTGCCTCCAGCGCGAAGCCGGGCGTCTCGCCGTCCGTCACCAGCTCGGCGTGCACCTTGATGCCGTTGGCCTGGTTGGCGGGGGCGGGCAACTGCACCTTCTGCTTCCACTCGTAGGGCGCCTTGTTGACGTCGATGAAGCGGACACAGGAAAGCTGGCCTTCCTCGCGCTCCATGGCGTTGAGCTCCTTGGGCCAGGTGGGCGGCACCTCGGGGTTGGTGGCGCAGAAGTGCAGCTCCACCAGGTCGTTGGCCTCCTGGCGCTCGAAGACCAGCCAGGTGCCGTCCTTCGACCACCCGTGGAACACCTCCTGGGCGAGGGCCGGCATGGCCAACAGCAGGATGATGCACGACAGCACGACTCGCATGACTTCCTCCGGTGAGCAGTCAGACGCAGGGGCCCCTCATCCATTCGCGGGCGGCGGCGCGGGCGTGGAGGGCGCGGGCGGCGCGGGCGCCTCGGGGGCGGCAGGGGTGGGGGCTTCGGGCGCCTCCGGCGGGGCAGAGACAGGCGCGGGGGCTGGCGGGGGCGGCGCGGCCGTCACCACCGTCAGTTGGTACCCACCGACGCCGCGGGGCACCGAGACGACGATGACGGGGTTTTCTTTCACGTACCGCGCGTCCACCGGGAGGCTGAAGGTGCCGTCGGGGGCGGTGGTGACGCGCACGCGGCTTCGCAGCTCGCTCATCTCCACCTGCACGTTGGGCAGCGGGCGGCCGCTGTCCTTCTCGGCGAGGAGGAAGGTCACCTTCTCTCCCTTCGTGGAGGGAGAGACGAAGTCGGCGTAGCGGGGACGCAGGGTGCAGCCGGAGAGGACGAGGAGCGCCGAGAGGACGAGGCCGGGGCGAGTCATGAGGCCGTTCTTCTAGCCGCCGGCCGCGCAAACGGCCAGCATGCGAGGAGCCGGGAACGCAATGGAGCGAGCCGGCGTCCGTCCCGCAGGTGTCAGACTCATGAGAGCGCTCGGGAAGCTGTTGAGCCACCTGCTGGGCCTGGCGTGGTTCGCCTTCGTGGTGGGGCTGCCGCTGTTGGGCGTGTGGCTGGCGTCCTCCCTCGTCGCGCTCGCGGGAGGGCCGCGCTGGCTGGCGCTTCTGGGCGGCGTGCTGCTCTTCCCGGTGCTGCCGGTGTGGTGGGAGGCGCGCGCGGGGGCCGCAAGGAAGAAGCAACTGGAGCGCTCGAAGCGCCTGACTCCGGCCAGGCCGCCGCGGCTGTCGTGGCTGGACCGCGTCGTCCTGCGCACGCTGTCCTTGAACCTGCTCTTCCTCGCCGCGCTGCTCTTCACCTTCCCGAAGGTGGCCTTCACCGCGCTGGCCACCCGGGGCGACTGGTTTCTCGGCGAGGCGGACACGCCGGCGGCGCGCGACACGCGCCAGGTGCTGGCCACCGTCGCCTCGGGGCTGGAGTGGCTGCACGAGTGGGCCAACCCCAACCCGTACAAGACGGCCGCGGACGCGCCCATCGCCGACGCGGTGACGCCGACGTCCACCGAGGCGCCCACGGGCGACGCGTGGCAGCGCTGGCGCAGCCCCCAGGACGAGGCGCGCGGCTGGCCCGACGCCGGCGCGGGCAGCGAGCCTGCTCCTCCCGACGCGGGCACCGAGGAGGACTTCGTCTTCATCGTCCACCCCGACGAGCGGAAGCCGCCCCCTCCGCCCGACCGGCAGCCGGAAGAGTCCACCTGGCAGGTGGGGGCGACGACGTGGCCCCAGCCCGAGGACGTGCACCCGGCGGTGACGGGGATGACGGCGGCGGACGAGCGGAGCATCGAGGCGGTGGCGCGCTACCTGCGTTCGCACACCGGCGACGCCTTCGACCGGGTGAAGGCGCTGCACGACTGGGTGGTGACGAGGCTCACCTACGACCAGGCGTCGTTGACCGGGGCGCGCAAGCCCCAGGACGCCGAGACGGTCTTCCAGACGCGCACCGGCGTGTGTGAGGGCTACGCGCGCCTCCTGGTGGAGTTGGGGCGCTTCACCGGCGATCGCATCGTCTTCGTCACCGGGGAGGTGCGAGAGCAGGACGGCCGACCGGCGCCCATCGGCCACGCGTGGAACGCGGTGCAGCTCCAGGGCGCGTGGTACCTGCTGGACGCGACCTGGGACGATCCCCTCGTCAACGGGAAGAGCGACACCTACCGCTCGGACTACCTCTTCATCCCGCCGAAGCTGGCGGCGCTGGACCACTTCCCCGACGACGAGCGCTTCCAGCTGCTGGAGCGGCCCCTCTCGCGGGTGGACTTCTTGAGGCAGCCTCCGGGCCGGCCGGGCCTGGCGCGGGAAGGGCTGGCGCTGCTCGAGCCCCAGGCCGGGGTGGTGGACGTGCGCGACCTTCTGGCGGTGACGCTGGAGAACCCGCGGCAGGTCAACGTGATGCTGACCCTGAGCCCCGACGGCGGCGGCGTCGAGACGCAGTGCGGGGTGAGCGCCGAGCCGAAGGTGCGCCTGGAGTGCCCGCTGGCCGCGCCCGGGCGCTACGCGGCGAGGCTGTACACCAACAAGGAGCGCTACGGCACCTACGGCTCGGTGGCCAGCTTCCAGGTGGTTGCGCGCTGAAGCAGAATCGACCTGCCCCCCTGTTGCTTCCCCCAGAATCCGTGTAGACGGCCTCCCGCCCTCGGACTTCTCCGGGTGGCCGGGTCCAAAGACGGCCCCGTCAGAACGAAAGCAAGAACGAACATGGCTCAGGGTACGGTGAAGTGGTTCAACGACGCGAAGGGTTTCGGTTTCATCAGCCAGGACGGCGGTGGCGAGGACGTGTTCTGCCACCACACGGCCATCCAGGCCGACGGCTTCCGCACCCTCGCCGAGGGGCAGAAGGTGGAGTTCGACATCAACCGCGGCCCCAAGGGCCTGCAGGCGGCGAACGTCCGCCCGGTGTGATGCCCCGCTGAGCCGCTTCAAAACGTGGCTCGTCGAAATACGAGGCCCGGTCTCCCCAAAACAGGGGGCCGGGCCTTCGGTTTTTCTGCTCAGCCCAGCAGCAGCGCCACGCGGCGCCGGGTCTCGGGGGGCACGGCCTTCTCGTCCGACATCACCGCGCCCTTCAAGGCCGTGGGGCACCCGCAGGTGCGCTCCAGGGGGACGTGGAGCGCCAATTCCCGCACCGCCTTCTGCGCGTTGGCCACGTTCTGCTTCATCACCTTCACCACCATCTCCACCGTCACCGCCTCTTCGGAGGTGTGCCAGCAGTCGTAGTCGGTGGACAGGGCCAGCGTCGCGTAGCAGAGCTGCGCTTCCCGGGCGAGGCGCGCTTCCGGCAGGTGCGTCATGCCGATGACGTCGGCGTTCCACGAGCGGTACAGGTGCGACTCGGCGCGGGTGGAGAACTGCGGGCCTTCGATGCACACGTAGGTGCCGCCGCGGTGCACCGTCGCGCCCACCGTCGACGCGGCGTCCGCCAGGTGCCCCGCCAGGTGCTTGCACACCGGCTCGGCCATGGAGACGTGGGCCACCACCCCGCCCTCGAAGAAGGTGCGCGCGCGGGACAGGGTGCGGTCGATGGACTGGTCGATGACCACCAGGTGCCCGGGCTGGATGTCCTCGCGCAGGCTGCCCACCGCCGACACCGACAGCAGCCACTCCACGCCCAGTTGCTTCATGCCCCACACGTTGGCGCGGTAGTTGATTTCGGACGGGGAGAAGCGGTGTCCGCGCCCGTGCCGCGCGAGGAAGACGAGGCGGCGATCGCCCAGCCTGCCCACCCGGTAGCTGTCCGACGGCGCGCCGAAGGGCGTGTCCACCGCCACCTCCTGCACCTCGGAGATGCCTTCCAATTCGTAGAAGCCGCTGCCGCCGATGACGCCGATGGTCTGCATGTCAGTAGGTGAGCAGCGTGTGGAGCCCCACGCCCGCGGGCAGCGCCTTGCGCCCCTGGAGCGCCTCGAGCTCGATGATGGCGGCCGTCTCGAGCAGGGTGGCGCGCGTGCCCTGCACCAGCCTCACCGCCGCGGCCAGCGTGCCGCCGGTGGCCACCAGGTCGTCCAGGATGACGACGGTGTCCTGCGGGTGGATGGCGTCGGTGTGCAGGTGCAGCGTCGACTCGCCGTACTCCAGCGCGTAGCTGGCGCTCACCGTCTGCCGCGGCAGCTTCCCCGGCTTGCGCAGAATGACGAGCCCCGCCGACAGCGCGTAGGCCAGCGCGGAGGCGAGGATGAAGCCGCGGCTCTCGATGCCCGCCACCTTGGTGATGCCCCGCCCCGCGTAGCGCTCGGCGAAGAGGTCGATCATCTCCCGGAAGGCGTGGGGATCTTCCAGCGCCGGGGTGATGTCTCGGAAGAGGATGCCCGGCTTGGGGAAGTCGGGGACGGGGCGGATGAGTCGGGAGAAGTCGGGCATGGCGGGCCGAGGGCTTGTGCCAACCCCGCCGCCGCGTCAAGCAGTGTCGATTTGACGCCGTTCAGCGGGCCCACGCGGAACTGCTTCTACAAAACGGGCACTCAATGCCCACGGTGTAGAAGCAGTCGGGGGCGCCTCGACTTCCGGTGGCGCTTGCGGTCGACTTCGTGCCGGAACCGGGGGGATTCGACATGGTGACGCTGCGCGCGAGCCTGCTGTGCTGCCTGGGGGTGGTGCCTGCGGCCTTCGGGGCCGACTTACCGACGGGGGCGTGGCAGTCACCGCCGAGCGTCACCTTCACCAACCCGGCGCTGGCGGGCTCCGAGTTCTTCCTCAGCATCGACGTGGCGGCCGACGGGACGTTCCGCGGCTCCTGGGGCCAGTACACGTGCACCAACTTCCCGGGCGCGTACGGCATTTCCACCATCTCGTGCAGCCGCTCGGACGGCGGCGCGGCGCAGGGCAAGCTGGACGCGGGGCGCAGCGGCAGCATCGACCTCACCGGGCTGGGCCGCAGCACCTTCACCTGGAGCGCGTCGTCCGCCGAGGAGCTCGTCTTCGAGCTGCCGAAGCAGTGGCAGGACAAGGAGACCCCGGTGCTGTACCGCTCGCGACTCAAGCGCGGAAAGCAGAAGGCACCGGCGGCCGGCGCTCCCAGCGCGAAGGCCAGCGAGCCGGTCCCCTCGGCGGCCGCCCTGTACCGGGAGTTCAAGAAGGACCCCGACGGCGCCTCGAAGCGCCACGCAGGCAAGACGCTCGTGCTGGAAGGGCTGCGCGGCAACCTCATTCCCATGAGCGACGGCGGCGCGGCGATTCACGTCCCCGACGGCACGCAGCCGCGGGCGTTGGTCCTCGTGTTCAACGAGCTCGCGGCGGTGAAGGAGCTGCCCGTAGGAGCGCTCTTCCGCTTCCAATGCACCGTTGAGCACTTCGACTACCAGTACGTCTACCTGACCGGCTGCGTCCTGCCACGGTGACGCGCCGTCACCGGATGTCGAACGTCGTGACGACTGTCCCCGCGCCGCGTGAGCCGCCGTTGGCCTGGCTGGGCACGAAGGAGCCGCAGAAGAAGCGCGTCTGGCCGGCGGCGCGCACCTCGACTTCATAGGGCACCGACGGAGGCGAGTTGCAATTCTGGTAGTAGTTGGCGCGCACCGTGTAGCGGCCGAGCGTCACCGGCACACCCGGCGGGTAGATGATGTTCTCCACGTCCACGTTGTCGATGTTGCACGCGGCGTTGGAGTCGAGGTCCAGCCAGCCCTTCGCCCCGCAGCTCGTGTTGGGGAGAGGGATGGGGATGGGGATGGGCACGGACGCGTCGATGTTGGGCGCGCCGTAGAAGATTTCACAGGCGCCGCCGTCGGGCAGCGGCTCCACCACGTACAGGTCGAGGTCCTCCGGCTGGTTCCACCGCAGCGTCACCTGCACCCGGCCGTTGCTGCCGTTCAAGATGCAGCGGCCGGCGATGCACTCGAAGCCCTTCTCGCAGGGGCTGCCGGGGCCACAGGTGGGCGCGCCCGCGTCCTGGCCCAGACAGCGGCCCACGGTGCCGCCGTCGCCCCACACCACCACGATGGGACCGCCGCCTCCGCCCCCGGCGCCACCGCCGCCTCCTCCTCCAGCGCCTCCGCCGAAGCCGCCGTCGTCCGTCACGCAGGTGCGGGTGGTGGTGTCGCAGGCCTGGCCCGCGGCGCAGTGGGCGTTGAAGTCGCACTGGTAGCACGCGCCGGTGGGCGGCACGGTGACGTCGCAGAAGGGGGTGCTGCCGCTGCAGCCCTGCCCGGCGAGGCAAGTCATGCAGCGGCCCAGTCCGCCGTTGGCGTCGGTGAAGCAGACGGGGGTGAGCCCCGAGCAGCCGGTGGTGGCGGTGCAGATGACGCAGCGGTTGTTGGCTTCGTCGCACACCGGGGTGGAGCCGCTGCACGCCGGGGTGCACGCGTTCCCGTTGCCGCCGCCCGTGGCCCCGCCGCCGCCGCCCGTCGCGCCCCCGCCCTGGCCGCCGGCAGAGCCACCGCCCGCGCCGCCTGCGCCTCCACCCGAGCCTCCGCCCGAGCCTTCGACGACGCACTTGCCCAGCATCGGGTCACAGGTGAGGCCGGGGCCGCACTTCACGCCGACGCAGGGATCGCTGCCGGTGCCACCGCCGCAGTTGCAGCCCGCGACGAAGCCGATGGTGAGCGCCAGCAAGAGGAGGCGGATGTGCATGACGGCGAGTCCTTCCCGACGGCCCCTTTGCTGCGAAGGCGACGGCTTAGCGCCACGGGCCACGCGGGGGAAGAGGGGCGGCGCTTCAGCGTCCGGCGGAGAAGGTCCAGGACTGGTTGGCGCAGGGATCGCCCGCGCAGAACGAGCCGGTGCAGGCGCTGCCTGTGAACGTCGCGGTGTAGGTGCCCTGGAAGGTGTTGTTGCTCGTCCACGTTCCGGTCAGCGTGTAGGTCTCGACGCAAACGCTGGCGCCACTGCTGCCGATTTGCCTTCGGGCGATGAAACCCGGCGTCGGACAGGTGATGGCTGCCATCGGAATGAGCGTGCTGTCGGGCTGGCTGGGTGACGGCACCACCTGCGTGCCGCTGTTCTGAATGCTGAACTGGTTGATGTCGAGGTCCACCAGCGGGCCGATGCCGAAGTCGCAGCACGAGTAGGTGAGGCGAGTCCCCCCGTCGATGGTGAA
>JADLDB010000124.1 GCA_020846875.1 Myxococcales bacterium
AAATCATTCGTTCCGGCACGCCCGGCGCGAACCTGGTCCTGGCGCGATCCGTCGCTGAAATCTTGCCGACGATGTTGAACGCGACGAAATCCTTGTGGACCTTTGCGCTGACCGGATCGTGCAATTCGGTGGCATAGATATCGAGATTGTCCACGCCAGCACCCTGCAAGGCATCACGCAGGCGGGCAGACATCACCGTGATCGGCGTCAGCCACAGGTCGGGCATCACCCAGTTCTTCTGGTCGGTACCGCGCAATTGCAGAATGATGGGTTGCGGTGGCGGCTCTTCGAAGCGTGCGCCGGACATCCACGAGCGCAATGGATAGTCGCGCGTGTAACCCAACTGCGCCCGGTAGCCCACCTTGGGGTCCTCGACCCCCAGCACGTAGTAGGAAGGTGCGTCAGCCATCGTCAACTACCTCTGCGCTTGAATGCCTGGCCCCACTTGGAGGTGTAAATGTTGCTGGTCCACGTCGAACCGTTCAGATGCCCGGACATGCGGCCGGACAGGCCGTTGAGGCGGGGTGCAGTTCCCGATCTGGCACTGCGATGGCGTGCGAGCACGCAGCAAGATCGATCACTTGAGTGCGGCATGAGGACCCTGGCTTGAACACTCGCGGCAGATAGCCGGCTTGTCGAGGGCTGGTTCGCTGTCCACGAGGAGTCCCGAATGGAACGCAGTACTCCGCGTAGCCGCGTTCTCGGCACAACGAGACGGCAAAGCGCGAGAGGTCGACACCCGTGGGCTGAACTCCCAAGCGGTGCGCAGCCTCGAGCACGTAGCCCGCCGAGCAGCCCACATCGAGCACGTCCTTCGCGTGAGGTGCGAACTCCAAGCAGACCAGCAACTGCCGCGCACACTTGCGGACGCGGTGGTTCCAGCGCGACAGGTACTTCGCCCGGTTGAAGCGGAAGTACTCCGCCTCGTAGCCGACGCCAAGGCCCGGTGCCTGCTCCGACTTGAAGATGACGCCGCACGCCCGGCAGCGCACGAATGCCAGCTCGGGGAACTTCACTACAGCTGTGTGGTCATGCGATGCACATATCGGACAGCGGGTGTAGAATGGCTCCGGTCTGGTATGCCCAAACGAACCAGAACCATCGCCGGATGCTACTCCCCTAGCCTTGGCAGACCTCATTATGGATGCCTGTGTATGCCTAGTTGTAGCTATACCACCAGAATCTCTCGACATGTAGTGCATGGTCTGAGGCGCCGTTGTCGAGTGCGCCGAGATACCAGGTTTCGTCTTTCAGCTGCTCGGAATCACCACTTTTGTTGCTCGCGCTGGTGGCGTGGCTGTTCTGGTGACGTCAGCCGGGCTTTGGGCGGAACACCTTCGGCCCCGCGTCGCTGCCCTCGAGGTAGGGCCCGCCGATGAGCTCCACGCAGTACGGAATCGCCGGCCACACCGCCTCCAGGCACTCCTTGATGCTCTTCGGCTTGCCCGGCAGGTTGACGATGAGCGACTTGCCGCGGATGCCCGCCGTCTGGCGCGACAGAATCGCCGTGGGCACGTACTTGAGTGACACCGCCCGCATCATCTCGCCGAAGCCGGGCATCAGCTTCTCGCACACCGCCTCGGTGGCCTCGGGCGTCACGTCGCGCGCGGCGGGCCCGGTGCCGCCGGTGGTGACGATGAGGCAGCAGCCCTCGGTGTCCGCCAGCTCGACCAGCGTCTTCTCGATGGTGGCGCGGTCGTCGGGAATCAACCGGTACACCGGCTCCCACGGCGTCTTGCACCAGGCGGTGAGCGTCTCGCGGATGGCCGCGCCCGACTGGTCCTCGTACACGCCCGCGCTGGCGCGGTCCGAGCTGGTGATGATGCCGATGCGTACCGTCATGGCGCCGTCGTAACCGCAAGCGCGCCCCTCGTCACGGGCAAGGCTCCTGGCCCCCGGCGCTGGCGTACGCCTGCACGCGCGTCACCAGGAAGTCGCCGTCCGTCTCGGGCGTCGTCTGCTGTCCGTCGCCGGCGCCGAAGGCGAAGCCGAAGCCGTGCGCCGCCGCCACCTCGCCGGGGTGCGCGAAGAAGTACGCCACGCGGTTGTCCCGGTAGTGGTTGGCGGTGTCGTTCTGGCTCGCGTTGCCCACCGGCAACTGCCACCACACCAGCGGCTTGCCCGCCGTCTCCGCCACCTGCCTTGCCCAGGCAAACGCGCGGTGGAAGTTGGGCAGCGTCGCGTTCGTCTCGTCCCACCAGGTGTCTCGGCCGCGCACCGTCTCGTAGTAGCCGGCGTCGCGGTCCGAGGCCTCCACGGTGATGAAGTCGGCGTCGGGCGCGCAGGCCTTCAAGAAGTTCCCCACCTTCGTGGCCTCGCCCGCCACGTCCAGTTGCGGCTCGCTGGAGTGTGTCACGTCGATGTTGGTGGCCCAGCCCGAGGCGTGCAGCCCCACCTTCGCGTTGGGCGCGTACGCGCGCGCCATCTTCACCAGGCAGGTGCCGAAGCCGGCCAGCGAGTCCTCCTCCTGCGCGCAGTCCGTCGGGTTGGCCGCCTTCACCTTCGCCGGAATGGTGTGCGGGTCGCTCGCGCCCAGCTGCTGCGCGTAGCCCCAGAAGTCCGGCTCGACGTGCAGCAGCGCCACCTCCTGCCCCACCTGCTGCACCAGGAAGCGCCAGTCGTTGAAGAGCTTCGTCGCGTGGGTGAGGTCGTTGACGCCCGCCACCTCGGCCGCGCCTTCGCTCCAGCCCGTCTCGGCCAGCACCTCGTAGTACGTCACCATCGGCACCAGGCCGCGCGCCTTCGCGCCGGAGATGAAGTTGCGCACGTACGCGCCCGGAGGCTGCGCCGGGTCCTGCCAGCAGCCCCACCACTGGGCGTTGCAGCCCGACTGGCAGCTGGCGCACGGGGTGGTGCCGGGGAAGAGGCCGCCCGCGAGGTACAGGTAGCGCAGCGTGAAGGGCGCGCGCCCCGCCGTCGCGTCCGCCATCGATGCCCCCACCAGCAGCCTGTCGCGGCCCAGTTGCGCCAACAGCGCGCCGGCCATGCAACTGCCGGTGCCGCCGCCTGAACCTCCCCCGACGCCGCCTCCGCCTCCACCGCCGGTGCCGCCGCCTCCGCCACCACCGCTTGCGCCGCCTCCTCCACCGCCCGCGCCGCCGCCGACGGAGCCGCCGCCTCCTCCCACCGCGCCGCCTCCGCCTGCGCCGCCGTCCGTTCCACTCGCCGTGCCCGCGCAGGACAGGAGCAGCACTCCTAGCGTCAGCATCAGAAGCCGCATGGCCGACATCATGGCGCAGCCGGGGAGAGCGCGGGTGCGCGGCCAGCGGTTTTCAGGCAAGGTGCGCCGCCATGGCCATCAAAGCCGACAAGTGGATCCGCCGCATGGCGCTCGAGCACAAGATGATTGAGCCCTTCGAGCCGGGCATGGTGCGGAGGGTGAACGAGCAGAAAATCGTCAGCTACGGCACCTCCAGCTACGGCTACGACGTGCGCTGCGCCGACGAGTTCAAGGTCTTCACCAACATCAACAGCACCATCGTCGACCCCAAGCACTTCGACCCGCGCAGCTTCGTCGACATCAAGGGCCCGGAGTGCCTCATCCCGCCCAACTCCTTCGCCCTGGCCCGCACGGTGGAGTTCTTCCGCGTCCCCCGCGACGTGCTGGTGGTGTGCCTGGGCAAGTCCACCTACGCGCGCTGCGGCATCATCGTGAACGTGACGCCGCTGGAGCCGGAGTGGGAAGGCCACGTCACCCTGGAGTTCAGCAACACCACGCCGCTCCCCGCGCGCATCTACGCCAACGAGGGCGTCGCACAGATGCTCTTCTTCGGCGCCGACGAGGTGTGCGAGACCAGCTACAGGGACCGCGGCGGGAAGTACATGGGGCAGACCGGCGTCACCCTCCCGCGCGCCTGAGGCGTCGGCGTAGACTCGGCTTCGCTGGCGTCGTCCCACAGCACCCCGGGGGCTCGAACATGACGGTGCGCAAAATCCTCTCGGCGCGGTCCGCGCGCCCCCACGTCGAGTCCCTGCTGCGCGGCCTGGTGCACGCCGCCGTCTACATGGCGCACTCCGACGGCGTGTACCGCGAGGTGGAGGTGGACAGCCTCATCGACGCGGTGCGAGACGTGGTGAAGGGCGCGGTGGGCGAAGAAGCCCTGGGCGAATTGGCCGCGACGCCCCGGCTGCTCGACTGGGGCCGCGAGGGCCGCATGCTGCTGCGCACCAGGGGCGAAGAGGCCTTCCTCTCCGAGGTGGCGAAGGCCTTCCAGGGCGGCTTCAAGCGCGACGCCCTCCTCGTCGCCTACCGCATCTGCGCCGCCGACGGGAAGGTGAAGCCCGTCGAGGCGGCCGCCTTCCGCAAGCTGGCCACCGCCATGGGCCTCGAAGGGCTGGAGCTCGAGGCCCTCGAGGCCATCGCCCAGCGCACCGTGGCCGACGCGCACCCGGGGAGGGACGAGGTGGGCGTGGCGAAGGTGAAGGCCTTGCTCACCCGCGGCTGGAGAGACCCCTTCGCCGACCTCCGCGCGGCCCACCTCGAGCCCGACTGGTACGACGCCTCGGTGGTGTGGGTGGACCCCTCCGGCGCCACGGTGCGGCTCGACCTCGACGCCGAAGACCACACCCTGCACGTGCACCTCGGCGACGTGCACCTGCTGGTGCAGTACGGCGACGCGCTGGACCAGGTGCTGGCGGTGCTGCACGACGCGAAGGAGACGCTGTCGGTGGTCACCCTCGACGTCTACCTGCCGAGGCTGCTGCACGCTTGCCGCGACGTGTACGTGGAGCGCGCCGGCCACCTCGTCCGGGTGTAGTGATGCGGCTTGAGGGGGGGGGCAATTGACGGGGAGACGGCGGGTTTGCGAAGACGCGGGTCGCTCCCAGGGAGGGCCTCGCCATGGAACAACTCTCGCCTGCCGTCGCCTCGCTGCTGGAGCGCGCGGTGCACCAGCCCGCCCTCTTCACGCCGCTGCGCCAAGGCCACCTGGAGTCGGTGGCGGCGCTCTTCCAGGTGCACCCCTTCGTGGTGAGCGAATTGCGCGAGCACCTCGCGCGGCCCACGGTGCGCAAGACGGTGGCGCAGCAGTTGTTCCGCACCTGGCGCGCGCAGCGCAAGGCTCTGTCGCCCGCGCTCAAGGCTCGCCGCGCGCCGACCACCGTCACCTCGCTGCTGGAGCAGGTGAAGGCCACGCCCGGCGGCATGGAGCTCTTCCTCAACTCGCCCACCGAGACGGTGGCCACGCTCTTCAACGCCCACGCCTTCGTGGTGGACGCGGCCCGCGCGCAGGCGACGCAGCACGAAGCGCCCGCCCACGTCCCCATGCCGCGGCCGAGCTCGCCGTACTGGCTGCCGCCCGCCCACGCCTGAGCTGACGGCTCGCGGCCTATCATGTTAATGATAGGCCATGCCCGCCATCCGCCCCATCTCGGACCTGCGCAATAGGTGATGAGCGTGGGAGCCCGCCTGGAGCTCTATCGCCTCCTCGATGAGGCCGGGGCGGAGGTGGCGGCGGGCGACAAGGGCGTCTCGGTGGCGGCGTTGCGGAAGCGATTGAAGCGATGAAGGTGAAGGTGCTGCGCCGCGCGCGCCAGGACCTCGACGAGATCCAGGCGTGGCTCGAGCGTGAGCTGGGAGAGAGCGCAGACCGCCATCTCGAAGCCATCCTGGATGGACTCGAGGCGCTCGAGCGGACGCCCTTGATGGGACCCCCGGCGCGCGATCCGGTCCTCCAGCAGCGCGGCCTACGCACGTTGGTGCGCGGCCGCTACCTCATTTTCTACCGGGTGGAGGCGACGCGCGTGCTGGCGCTGCGCGTGTTGCGCCAGCGCCGCTCCTGGCGACGGTTGCCTTGATGGCTCACGCGCGCTCGTCGAGGCGCGACGACTGCGCCGGCGCGTTGGTGCCGAGGATGCCCGCCTGCTTGTCGTACACGATGCCCTGGTGGGGCACCGGCCCGGCCAGCAGGTAGTTGCTGCGCAGGCGGCGCCCGAGGACGGCCTCCACCCGGTTGCCGAGCGCCAGCATCTTCCCGAGGTCGATGCCCGTCTCCACGCCCATCTCGTGGAACAGGCCCACCAGGTCCTCGGTGCAGGTGTTGCCGGTGTAGCCGCGGTGGTAGTCGGCCGCGCCCGTCTTCGGCTGGCCGCCAATCGCGCCCAGCGACGAGTCGTAGTAGCGGAAACCGAACGTCAGCGCGGTGAGCGTGTTGGCCACCCCCCAGCCGCGCGTGTCGTGGAAGTGCACCACCACGTCGTCCTTGGGCAGGCCGGCGGCCAGGAGCTCCGTGTAGAAGTGCTCCACCTGCTTCGGGTTGGCCACGCCGGTGGTGTCGCCGAAGCCCAGGTACGACGCGCCGATGTCCTTCCACCACTTCCCGAGGCGAAGGACGTCCTGCGCCGGCACATCGCCCTGAATCGGGCAGCCGAAGCTGCACAGCACCCAGCCGAACACCTCGTGCCCGGTGGCGATGGCGCGCTTCGCCATCTCCTCCAGCGCGCGCTGGTTCTCCGCGTGCGTCATGCCCACGTTGGCGCGGTTGTGGGCCTCGCTGGCCGACAGCACGAACACCAGCTCGTCCACCCCGTAGCCGGCCTCCTTGCTGGCGATGGCGCGCTCGACGGCCTTCGGCGTGGTGCAGATGCCGCGGTAGTGCACGCCTTCCCGGCGGGGGATGCGGCGCAGCACCTCTTCCGCGTCGGCGAACTGCGGCAGGTACTTCGGGTGGGCGAAGCTGGTGGCCTCGATTTTGGTGAAGCCGGCGTCCACCATCCCGGAGATGACGGCCACCTTGTCGTCGGCGGACACCACCTGCGCCTCGTTCTGCAGCCCGTCGCGCGCCCAGCACTCGCCCATCACCACGGCGGCGGGGAGCTGAGACATCACCTGCGGGCGCGAAGTCGACATGCGGGGCCTCGGGGAAACGGCGGGTGTGACGCGCGTCTAGGAGAAGCCTGTCCCCCAGGTCAACGGCCCCCGCGCGAGGGACGTCACTTCGACTGCGGGAAGCTGGCGCGCATCCAGGCGATGACCTGCGTCACCTCTTCGTCGGTCAGGTCGTCCTTGTACTTCGGCATGAAGCCCTCGCCCTCGCGGATGACCTTCGCGAGGCGCTCGTCGGACTTCTTGGGCACGCGCGGGGCGAGGTTGGGCCCGCGGCTGGCCCCCTGGCCGTTGCCGTTGTGGCACCTGAAGCAGTCCACCTTCGGCTTGGTGTAGCCGTTGAAGAGCAGCGCCCCGGGGTCGGTCAGCGACTCTCTGGGCAGGGGGACTCCGGCGCAGGCGGACAGGGCGACGGCGAGGACGGGGACCAGGGGGAGGACGCGCATGGTGGCCCTCTCTAGCCGAGCGGGGCGCGGTTCGCCCGCGAGAGTGCGAGTCACTTGCCCGCCGCGCGCGTCAGCTCGTTCCTCCGCTTCGTCAGGGCTCCGAGCGTCAAGAATCCATGCGCTCGCAGGGAAAAAAGAGACCCACGGCGCCGCAGGGCCAGGAGTCCCTGAGAAGGCATGGGCACCGGGAGGCCGGCCCCGCGCTGCCGGTGACGCGGCGGAAGCGACGGCTCGGCTGGGCCCGGGGACCGCTCGCCGGGGACGCGCACCGGCGGGCGCCTCGTCAGGGTCAGACTGTCACCATGCGAGCGCTCCTGGTGTTGGCCGTCTTCCTCTCGTCCGCCCCCGACGCCTCGGTGGACCTGCCCCCGGGCTTGTCCTCCTTCCTGGAGAAGGGCCAGTGGGACGGCACTCCGAAGGCCTTCCGCGCCATCGCCCTGTCCCACCTCGCCGACGGCTGCGCCCAGCAGGGCGAGGCGGAGCCGCTCAAGCGCGAGTCGGCCCAGGCCTGCGTGAAGCGCACCCTCGAGTTGGCGCTCGCCACGCAGAAGGGCAAGCCGGCGGCCGTGCCGGACGCGCTGTGGCTCACCCACGTCAACCTCATCCTCGGCGCGGGGGACCGGGTCGGCCCGTGCCTCGACGAGGCGCTGCACGAGGCCCTGAGCCGGAAGCTGGCGGCGATGTCCGTCCATGACGGGAATGCCCACGCGCCGTCCTATGCGTCGCTCCCCTTGCGCTGGCCGGCGGACCAGTCGGCGACGCTGGCCAGCCTGGGGCGCTTCGACGCCGCGCACGACGCCGCGCTGCTCGCCGCGCCCCTCTCGGAGTGGACGCGCGTCATCGAGAAGAAGGGGATGAACGCGAAGTACGGCCTGCCGGTGTCCGAGGTGACGGGGAAGGGGCCGGGCGCCGTGCTCCCCCGGGGCTGCGCGCAGTCCTTCATCAGCCGCTACCTCGCCGAGGTGGACGCGGCGCGCTCCGCCGAGTGGTGGGTCGCCTACCGCGAGGGCTTCCTCACCCGCGTCGCCGGGCTGCCGGGCTTCCGCGAGTGGCCGCGCGGGGTGGAGCGGAAGGCCGACGCGGACTCCGGGCCCATCCTCCTGGGCGTGGGAGCGGCCGCCAGCGCCTTCGGCATCTCCGCCGCCCGCGCCCAGGGGGACGTCGCGCTGGCGGTGCAGCTGGAGTCGGCCGCGGACCTGGTGCTGTCCACCGGGGTGGGCGGAGCCCCCGCCGCGACCGTGCTGGCCCAGGCCATTCGCTTCCAGGCCCGCACCCAGCCCCGGCTGGTGCCCTGAAGAGGCCCGACCTCGCTTCACTGCCTCTACACCAGCCACCGCGGTGGTGGCTGGCGTAGCACCAGTGCGTGAAGGCGCTAGGTGAGCCCCACGAGTTTCGCTAGAGCGGCGGCGCCATGCTCCGTCGCTCAGCGCTCGCGCTCCTCGTGCTGTCGTCCCTCACCGCGTGCCCGAAGGGGGCCGTACCCGCGCCCGACGCCGGGGTGAAGGTGGGGGTGCAGAAGGACGTGGTGGCCACCGTCAATGGCACCTCCATCACCCGCTTCGAGGTGCTGCTGCGGACGCGCACCGCGCCGCCCCAGGCGGGTGAGGGCCAGGACGAGGTGAAGAGGCGCGCCCTGGAGAACATCGTCCTCGACGAGCTGTACGCCCAGAAGGCCGTGGCGCTGGGCTTCGAGACGGACTCCTCCTTCCTCGAGGAGATGGCCCGGGTGGAGGCCCAGGTGGCCGAGGCGCGCCGCCGCGAGCTGGCGAAGGTGTACCTGCACCGGGAAGTCCTCCAGAAGGTGGCCGTCAGCGACGCCGAGGCCCGCGCCCACTTCGACGCCTTCCCGGTGCGCTTCGGGAACCAGTGGCGGGTGGCGCAGGTGGTGGTGAAGGGGAAGGCCGCCGCCGACGCGGTGCAGGCCGACCTGGCGAAGGGCCGCAGCTTCGAGGAGGTGGCCGCGGAGAAGGTGGGCGTGGCGCCGCCGGGAGAGAAGCCCTGGGAGCTGCCGGCGATGGCCTGGGCGCAGGTGCCTCCCGCGTGGTGGCCGGCGCTGGATGCGCTCGAGCCGGGCCAGGTGAGCCCCGCCATCGCCCTGGCCAACGACCGCTGGGTCTTCGTGCAGTTGCTCGAGCGCACGCCGTCGCCCGCTGACTTCGAGGCCTTGAAGCCGCTCATCCAGGCGCAGCTCAAGTCGGAGAAGATCGACGCCACCCGCAAGGCCACCGAGGCCGAGCTGCGCGGCGCGGCGAAGATTGAAGTGGGCTTCCAGCCCGAAGCCGACCTGCCACCCACCCCCTGACCGGGCATTCACATTTTCCTGGCGCGCGCCCGGGCCCGCGGCTTCTCTTCTTTACCAGCCGCTCGTCCTGCAGGAGATTGACGTCGTCAGGGCTCACCGAGGGGGAAGCGCACATGAACAACTCGAATCGTCTTCTGGCGTTGGTGTTTTCCGTCGTGCTCGCTGCCTGTGGTGGCACGGGCCCTCAGGGTCCGGCAGGTCCCGTCGGCCCCTCCGGGCAGCCTGGAGAGCAGGGCCCCGCCGGTCCCACGGGGCCGACAGGTCCCAGCGGGCCCGAGGGCGACGCCGGTCCAGCAGGGCCAGCCGGTCCCCAGGGCGACGCTGGTCCGGTCGGGCCGTCGGCGGCGAAGGTGTTCGACATCCGCGTCGAGTCTCCCGACGTGCTGGTGGGCGCCATTCAGTCCGTCACCATTCCGGCCAACGGGCGGCCGGTGGCGAACTTCAGCATTCGCGACAGCATCGGCCGCGGCGCGGTGGGCCTGACCGCGGGCAGCTCGGGGCAGGTGCGCTTCACCATCGCCAAGCTGACGCCGGGCGCGATGGGCAACTCCAGCGCCTGGCAGAGCTACATCAACACCGTCAGCACCTGGGACGCCGGCTCGGTGATGCAGGCCACCAGCGAGCGCACCGGGACGCTGGTCGACCACGGCGACGGCACCTACGAGTACACCTTCGTCACCGACGTCACCATGGCGCGCAACCCGGTGGACCTGTCGGCCATCATCTACGACGCCACCCTGACTCACCGCGCGGTGCTGCAGGTGTCCGGCGGCACGGTGGTTGATGCCCAGAACGTCGTCTTCGACTTCGTGCCCAACGGCAGCGCCGTCAGCTTCACCCGCGAGGTGGTGGACACCGACAACTGCAACACCTGCCACGGCACCCTCACCGCCCACGGCTCCCGCTACGAGGCCAAGTACTGCGTCACCTGCCACAACCCCGGCACCGCGATGCAGGCCAACTCCGTGGACATGAAGGTCTTCATCCACAAGCTCCACCGCGGCGCCCACCTCCCCAGCGTGCAGGCCGGCGGCAGCTACGTGCTGGTCGGCTCGCGCGGCACCTACGACTTCAGCGGCGTCGGCTTCCCGCAGCCCATCAACAACTGCCGCAAGTGTCACAACGGCGAGGCGGGCGCGCCCAACCAGACGTCGGAAGGCAACCACTGGCGCCAGGTGCCGACGCGCGAGGCCTGCGGCGCGTGCCACGACGACATCAACTGGTCCACCGGCGCGGGCCACGTGGCGGGGGCGCAGTCCAGCAACATGGGCTGCGCGGGCTGCCACACCGAGGCGAAGGTCGAGAAGGTGCACGCCACCGAGACCAAGAGCCCCAACGCGCCCACCCTCATCGTGGACGACACGGGCAATCCGCTGACGGTCTTCGCCTACGAATTGGGCGACGTCACCGCCGACGGCACCAACCACCCGGTGGTGAAGTTCAAGATCACCCGCGACGGGGCGGCCTTCGACCCCACCGCCGCGCTCCCGGCCGGCATCACCGGGGGGCCGTCCTTCCTCATCGCCTACGCGCAGCCGCAGTCCGGCCTCAGCACGCCGGGGGACTACAACAACCTGGGGCGCTCGGCGGCGCAGCCGGCGTCGGTGAGCCTGGCCAACCTGCGCGCGGGCACGGCGGGCACCTTGAGCGGCCCGGACACCGGCGGCTTCTACACCGCCACCTTCACGGGGGCGAATGCCTGGCCGGCTGGCGCCACGCTGCGGGCCGTCGCGCTGCAGGGCTACTTCAGCCAGACCGTCACGGTAGGGGGTGCTTCCACCACCTACGGCCGGCACACCACCTCGGTGGTGAAGGGCGTCACCGGCGACGCGAAGCGGCGGGAAGTCACCGTGGACTCGAAGTGCCTGTCCTGCCACGAGTCGCTCGAGCTGCACGGCGGCAACCGGATGAACGCCGTGGGCGTGTGCGTCACCTGCCACGTCCCCAACCTGTCCTCGAGCGGCCGGGGCATGGATCCGGTCCTCTTCTCCGCGCAGGTCCGGAACGCGGCGTACCCCGACGGCGGGCTGCCCACCGCCGAGGCTCACGAGGCCTCGCTGGCCGCCTACGAGTACTTCGAGCCGACCGGCGACCCGAGCACCTTCACGCCGCCCGTCGACCCGCTCGCCTGGCCCGAGGTGTCGAACACCTTCAAGGACCTGGTGCACGGCCTGCACGGCTCGCACGCGCGCAGCACGCCCTTCGTCTTCACCCGCGACCGCGGCACGTCCGGCGCCTACGTCTTCGACTGGAGCCACGTCACCTACCCGCAAGTCAACGGCAACTGCGCGGCGTGCCACACCGACACCGGCTTCAGCGTGGCGCTGCCGTCCACCGCGCTGCCGTCTACCCAGCGGACGACCACCGGGGTGGCGGGAGAGACGCGCGCGCAGATTCTCGCGGCGCGGGGCACGGTGCCCAACTCCACCGACCTGGTGTCCAGCCCCACCGCGGCGAGCTGCAGCGGCTGCCACGACACGGTGCTGGCGAAGGCGCACATGCAGCAGAACGGCGGCGCGCTGGACGTCTCGCGCGGCGCGTACGACACCTCGGGCGCCGTCGAGACGTGCGCGGTGTGCCACGGCGCCGGGAAGACGGCCGACGTGGCCGCGATGCACCCCCTCCCGTAGCGCTTTGGGCTGACGGAGTCCCTCGGAGGGCGTCGCTCTACGACTGCGGCGCCCTTCGTGCGTCAGGAGGGGCTAACGTCGAGGCCATGGTGCGACGCGCCGCGGTGGCGATGGTGACGCTGGTGGGTGGAGTGGCCCTGGCCTGCGAGTGCGGCCCGCCGCTCAACTTCTGGGACGGGATGGCCCGGGCGAAGACGGTGGTGGTGGCCACGGTGAAGGGCCCGGCCGGGCGCGGCCTGGAGGTGTCGGTGGACGAGGCCTTGAGGGGCGAAGTGAAGAAGGGGCCGCTCACGCTGGGGCGGGCGAAGTGCAGCGTGGACGTGTCGGCGCTGAAGCCCGGCAGCACCTGGATTCTCCAGCTGGCGCAGCTCGGCGGGGAGTGGGTGGTGCCGATGTGCGTGGTGGGCCCGGTGCCGGTGGACCAGCAGGTGGCCAGCATTCCCGCGGGGCCGGGGCCGAACCTGCCGACGATGAAGGTGACGATGGACGTGGTGCGCCAGAAGCTCGCCGACGGCAGGCGGTAGCAACTTCGGTGCTCCGCTGGGAGACCCCGCCCCCTCCCCCGAGTCGTCAACTTCGGTGCTCCGCTACGGGGCCGAGACTCCCGTCACGAGCGCGAGGCCGGCGGGCGAGGCCTCGGGTTGGTCGCTCAAGGCGGCCAGGGCCAGCTGCTTCAAGGCGGGCTCGCTCTTCTTCGTCTTCCAGTGCGCGCCCAGCGCGTCGTACAGCCGGGAGGCCTTCCCGCCGGGCCACACGGTGGACAACTGCTGGGCCTGGGCGTGCTGGCCTTCGTAGCGGAGCAGCCCGGGGAAGAAGAGGCGGGCGCCTTCGTGCACGGTGGCCTCGCCGCCCTCGTCGAACTGCTGCATGGAGTCGCCGCGGAAGCCGCGCGGCCCCAGGGCCACCGGCTGCTTCCACCCGTGCCGGAAGTACTTCACCCGCTCGTGCTCGTCGAAGAGCTGGATGACGGCCAGCTTCACCGACTCGGGCGCGAGGCCCAGGGCCTCCAGCGCGTCCCGGCCGGCCTGCCGCGGGTTCTCATTGTCGCCCGTCTCCCCGTCGAGGAGCGCCAGCGCCGCGCGGGCGGCCACGTCCAGGGCGCCCTCGGGCAGTCCGCCCGCCACCGCCGACAGCCACACCAGCACGTGCCTGTCCTTCTTCAAGGGGTACAGCTTGAGCGCGTCCTGCGGCGAGGCCAGCGCCGCCACCTCGAAGCGCCGCGAGCGGAAGACGTGGGAGGCGAGCCCCGGCGGCACGGCCGTCACCAGCGCCGGAGGAATGGCGCGCACCGCCGCCAAGCGCACGTCGCCCACCGGGGCCACCACGCTGCGGCGCTGCTTCTGGAACTCCACCCAGAAGGCATTCTTGGCCAGCGTCACCACCCGCAGGGGCGCCTCGCCCAGGTGCTGGTTGGCCACGTCCAGAAGCGCGCGCAGGCCGTTGGAGTAGCCGCGCGCCCCGCGCCCCACGAAGCCCGCCGACGGCACCAGCACCAGGTCGCCCGCGGCCAGTTGCACCTCGCGCCCGTTGGAGAAGTGGTCGGCCGTCTCGCGCAGCAGCTTCCGCTCCAGGGCCTGCTGGTGCCCGCCCACGGTAAGGCAGCGGCCTTCCTCGCCCGAGGCCCACAGCACGCCTTCCCCCAGGCCCGCGGCGTAGGGCACCACCCGCATGTGCCTGGGCTCGAAGAGGACGACGCCGCACTCCAGGCGGTGCTCGAAGGCCTTCGCGCAGAGCGTCTCCAGCGCGAGGTTGGCGGCCAGCCCCGGGTCTCCGTCATTCTCCAGGGAGGACTTCAAGGCGGCGAAGGCGGCGTCCAGCGGGTGGGCCACCGGGCGGCCGTCGCGGTCCACCACCCTCAGGGAGACGAAGGCGAAGCGGTCCTCGCCCAGCTCCACGCCGCTGAACAGCTCCGGCACCGTGTCGGGGACGCGCTGCTCGATGACGGACAGCTCGAAGCGGGGCGACTCCCGCGTCCAGAGGGTGGCGTCGGGCTCGGGGTAGGGCGTCTCTTCGTCGTCCACCTGGCTTCTGGGCGGGGGAGGGCGGTTGGTGGAGACGCGTTCCTCGTGCACCACCAGCGCGCTGTTGCAGTAGCCGCAGGTGACGCGCGGGGCGCCCACCGGGACGTCGAGGGGAGCACCGCAGGAGGGACAGTGAGGCGCCTGGAGTCGCATGGGCGTGCGGACGAGTGTAGCCGTGGTGGACCCCGGCTGCGCCGGAACGTGGCAGACTCGCGCCTGATGACTCCTCGGCTCGCCGTCTTCGCCTTCCTCTGCTTCAGCGCGCTCGCGCGGGCGGACGTCATCATCAGGACTCAGGTGGGCAAGGGCGTGAGCAAGCCGAAGAAGGACGGCGAGGGCGCGCTCTTGCTCAACGGCGAGCGGACGGAGGTGCGGTGGACGGACGGGGATTCCTTCAAGGTGAAGTCGGGGAAATACCAGGGCCGGGGCACGCGGGTGTCCGGGTACAACGCGCTGGAGTCCTTCGGGCCGGTGCACCGCTGGGGCGAGTGGACGTCGCGGGAGCTGTACGAGCAGGCGAAGTCGCTCAAGAAGGTGGCGGCGCGGGGCGAGTGGACGTGCACCACCGACGGAAAGGCGGACGGCTACGGGCGGCTGCTGGTGGTGTGCCCGGACCTGGCGGTGGCGTTGATTCGCGACGGGCAGGTGATGGCCTACGCGGTGGAAGGCGGGGAGCCCTTGCCCGGGACGCTGGAGGCCCAGGCGGAGGCGATGAAGGCGAAGCGCGGCATCTGGGCGAAGGGGCACGTCAACGGCGTGGTGACCAGCCTGCACTCGGTGGGCGAGGAGGGCTCGACGGAGCCGCAGGCCTACAACCGGGTGGTGGACACGCGCACCGGGCAGGCCTTGAAGCGCGCGCACACGAAGACGTACGCGGTGTGTGAAGAGGTCTGCGAGGACACGGACGGCGAGAGGAGCTGCATGGTGTACGTGCCGTTCGAGCGCCGGTACAAGCACAAGCCGGACTGCCTGAAGAAGTAGCGCGGCTTCAGCTTTCCGGGGCCGAGCCGGCCACCCGGTTTCGGCCTGCGCGCTTGGCCCGGTACATGGCCTTGTCGGCCTGCTCCATCAGCATCACGTCGCTGGTGGCCACGCCCGCCTGCAGGGCCGCCACGCCGATGGACACCGTCACCACCACCCGCGTGTCGCCGTGCATCAGGTCGAGCTGCTCGACCTCCTGGCGGATGCGGTCCATCACCTTCACCGCTTCGCCTTCGGGGCAGGCGCGGAGGATGAGAGAGAAGTCCTCGCCGCCGATGCGCCCGAAGGTGTCTTCGCTGCGGATGAGCGTGTTCACCGTGCGCGCGAAGTGCCGCAGCACCAGGTCGCCGGCCGCGTGCCCGTGGGTGTCGTTGATGACCTTGAAGAGGTCCAGGTCGAGCAGCGCCAGGCTCAAGGCGTCGCCGTGGCGCATCGCCGCGGACACTTCCTTGCGCAGTTGGTCGAGGAAGTAGGTCCGGTTGCACGCGCCGGTGAGCCCGTCGCGGATGGCGTTGTCCATCAAGGTGCGGTGCGCCGCTTCGTCCAGTTGGTCCTGCCAGGTGAAGCGCAGCAGGTGGTGCGCCCCCACCTGCACGAGGTCGCCCGCGGACAGCGCGCGGCGGTCCACCTTCTCGCCGTTCACCCAGGAGCCGTTCTTCGAGCCCAGGTCGACGAGCGTCACGCTCGTGCCGTCGCGGAGGACGCGCGCGTGCTTGCGCGAGACGCCTTCCCCGTCCAGCCACACGTCGGCCTCGCCGGCGCGGCCCAGCAGGAGGTCGCTGGTGATGCGGTACACCCGGCCGATGCTGGTCCGCGGGCCGCCCACCACCATCAGCACCGGCGTGCGCTCGCCGTCAGGGGGCACCACCTTGGGCACCGCCATCCCTGCGGTGATGTCGTCCTGCTCGTTCACGGTGAGGAGCGAGTGTAGTGCCGATTGGCGTGGAGACGGGAAGATCCACGGCAGCCAGGTCCGTTGGGCCTCGGAATTCCGACGGGTGGGCGGCTCAACTCATCGATTCCACGCGCCCCGGCGCGGCCCGCCCTTTGCTCGGCGCGTTGCGCTTGCAGCACAGGCCGCGGGTCAAGCGGGACGGGGAGCGTTCTTCATGTCGAGGCGTCACTTTCGGATGGTGGCAGTGGTGTTCCTCGCGGGCTGCACCGGGGCGCAGTTGCCGGCCAACACCGTCGAGGAGTACCTCGGCAGCGCCGGCGGGCAGGTGCTCAACGTGCGTGGCGCTGGGGTGTCGGTGCCGGCGGGGGCGCTCAGCCAGGTGGTGGCCATTCGGGTGGGGCCTGCGCCGGCCAGCCAGCCGCAGCCCGCGGCGGTGATGGTGGGCGACCTGGTCCTCTTCGGGCCCGAGGGCCAGACGTTCTCGAAGCCCGTCACGGTGACGCTGGAGGTCGACGCGCTGCGCCTGCCGCCGGGCCGGGCGCTCACCGACGTGGTGGTGTGGACGGCGCCGCTGGGCAGCAGCCAGTGGGAGGTGTTGCCCACGCACCTGGTCGACGCCGCGCACGTGGAGGCGACCACCACCCACTTCTCAGTCTTCGTGCCGGTGGTGCAGGGCGCGACGCGGGGTGGGGATGGAGGCGAGGACGGAGGGCTGGACGGGGGGAGCTGCGAGGTGGAGTGCAGTGGCGGCAACGACGGCGGCACCGACGGGGGCGCGGACTGCGACTGCCGGAAGGAGTGTGAGGGCGAGACGCTGGAGATCATCTGCTCCGGCGAAGCGCAGCTCGGCTGTGCCTGCGTGCGCAACGGCGTGCAGGTGGGGGTGGTGACGTTGAACGCGTGCCCCGGCCCGGGCGAGCTCGAGCAGGCGTGCGGCTTCGCCTCCGACGGCGGCTTCGATGGCGGCGGCTTTGACGCAGGAGTTGACGCAGGCGTGGACGGCGGCCTCGACGGAGGCACGGACGGAGGGCGTCCTGACGCGGGCGTCGACGGTGGCGGCTTCGATGGAGGCTTTGACGGAGGCCTGGATGGTGGGCGTCCGGATGCGGGCGTGGACGGTGGCGGCTTCGATGGAGGCTTTGACGGAGGGACGGACGGAGGGCGTCCGGACTCGGGTGTCGACGGTGGCGGCTTCGATGGAGGCTTTGACGGAGGGACGGACCCGGATGGGGGCGTCGACGGTGGAGGCTTCGACGGAGGCCTGGACGGAGGGCGTCCGGATGCGGGCGACGACGGGGGCGGCTTCGACGCGGGGACTCCTGACGCGGGCGCGAACGACGGCGGGTGACGTCTTGGCTGGGCAGGGTGGCAGCCCTGGGAGGCGCCCGGAGCTCTGGAGCCGGGCCTTCCCGAGGCAGGTCGCAGGAGGCTCACCGGCGGGCGGCTGAGCGGGTGGAGTGGCCTCGAGCGGCCCAAGCGGGCTGGCAGGCGTGGAGGAGGGGCGGGTGCTCGCTCGCCTGGGCGGTGGTCCTTCCGGCGCGGGGCCTTTGGGGCGGCCCTGGCGCCTCGAGGGAGGGCTCTGCGGAAGAGGAGTGGTGCTTGCCGGTGCCCACCGCTGGGGGTACGCCTCGGCCATGCACGACCCGAACGCCCCCATGCCGGTTCCGCCGTCTGCGCCTCCGCCGCCGCCTGCGCGCGCGAAGGGGATGAGCCCGGCGTTGATGCTCTTCCTCGGCTGCGGCGGCTTCCTCACCCTGGGCTTCCTGGGCATCTTCGTGCTGGCGATGCTGGGCGGGGAGCACACCAGCATCGAGGACGCCGCGGTGCTGCGCCTGAAGCTGTCGGGGGAGATTCCGGAGTTCGTCCGCACCTCCGGCTTCGACGAGCTGTTCGGCAGCCCGCCCGTCACGGTGCTGCAGCACGTGGAGAACCTGAAGAAGGCCGCGGCGGACAAGCGCATCAAGGGGGTGCTGATTGAGCTGGAGCCCCTGTCCATCGGCTTCGCCAAGGTGGAGGAGCTTCGCGACGCGCTGGCCGAGTTCAAGAAGAGCGGCAAGTTCGTCTACGTGTACTCGGAGTACCTGACGGAGAAGGAGTACGCGCTGGCGCTGGGGGCGGATCAAATCATCATGCCGAAGGACTCCTGGTTCGAGTTCAACGGGCTGGCCACCGACATCGGCCACTACCCGGGGCTGTTGGAGAAGGCGGGCGTCGAGGTGCAGTACTTCCGCTACGGCAAGTACAAGTCGGTGTCGGGCGAGCAGACGGGCCGCAAGGCCTTCACCGAGCCGGTGAAGGAGATGATCAACGAGAACCTGGCGGTGGTGTACGGCCACCTGGTGGACGCCGTCGCCTCGGCCCGCAAGCTGGACAAGGCGAGGGTGGAGCAACTGCTGGACGAGAGCGGGATGAAGGCCGACTGGGCCTATGAGAAGGAGCTCATCGACCGGCTGGCCTACTACGACGAGGTGGAGGCGATGCTGCGGGAGAAGCTGGGGCTCAAGGAGGACAGGAAGGTGCCCTTCGTCTCGGCCGGGCGCTACCGGAGCGTCAGCCCGAAGGACGCGGGGCTCGCGGAGGGAGAGAACACCTTCGCGCTCATCTACTCGGTAGGGCTCATCGTGGCGGGGAAGGGTGACTCGGGGGGCCTGGGAGAAGGCACGCAGGGCAGCATTCCCATCATCCGGGCGCTGCGCCGGGCCGCCGAGGACGAGGACGTGAAGGCCATCATCTTCCGGGTGGACTCGCCGGGCGGCGCGGGCCTGGGCTGCGACTACGTGCGCCGGGAAATCGAGCGCGTCCGCGAGAAGAAGCCTGTCATCGTCACCATGTCCGACGTGGCGGCGTCCGGCGGGTACTGGGTGTCGATGGACGCGTCGGCCATCGTGGCCCACCCTTCCACCGCGACCGGCAGCATCGGCATCTACAGCGTCGTCCCCAGCCTGGGGGGCCTGTACGAGAAGCTGGCGCTCAACAACGAGACCTTCAAGAAGGGCGCGCACGCGGACGTGCTCATCGCCGCGCGGCTGATGACGGAGGACGAGGCGAAGCACTTCGACGACGACTTGAAGAGGTCCTACGAGCGCTTCGTGGAGCTGGCGGCGAAGGGCCGGGGCATGAACGTGGAGGCGATGGCCGAGGTGGCGCAGGGTCGCACCTGGTACGGCAGCCAGGCGGCAGGCAACGGCCTGGTGGACAAGCTGGGCGGCATCGACGCGGCCATCGCGCTGGGGCGGGAGAAGGCGAAGCTGCCGGCCGACGCCACCGTGAAGCTGGAGAGCTTCGACAAGCGCAAGAGCTGGTTCGAGGAGCTCACCGGGCCTGGCGACGAAGAGGACGAGGAGTCGCCCGAGCTGGGGCGCGCGCTGCTGAAGCAGGTGGTGGCCGCGTCCGGCCTGGGGCCGCTGCTCGAGAAGGCGCCGTTCTCCTCCGCCTACCTGCGGGTGGTGCTGGAAGGGAAGGAGCACGTCTTCCCGATGATGGAGCTGCACGTCGACTACCGCTGAAGGGGGCCGTTTGCCCGCCGGGTGGCCTGTCCGCTACACCGTGCTCTACGCATGCGCTTTCTGGCCGCCCTCGCCGCCCTCGCCCTGTGTGCGGCCTGTTGGCGGAACAAGGACCCGGGCATCATCGCCTTCTTCACCGTCACGCCGGACATCATCTCTGCGGGCCAGTCGGCGCAGTTGTCGTGGCAGGCGCTCAACGCTGAAGGCTGCCGCATCACTCCGGACGTCGGCGCGGTGGCGGCGGAGGGCAGTTGGCTGGTGAGCCCCACGAAGCGCACGGTGTTTCAGTTGTCCTGCGCGGGGGCGACGACGGTGCGGGTGCTGGACGTGCTGCCCGAGGTGCGGGTGCTGTCCTTCACCGCGTCCACGCTGCAGACCATCCCCGACGGGGCGGTGAAGCTGACGTGGGCCACCGAGGGCGCGGAGCGCTGCGAGGTGAAGCCGGGCTTCGAGGACGTGGCCTTGAGCGGCGCGCTGGACGTGAACCCCACCCAGACGACGACGTACACCCTGTCGTGCACGGGCTTCGGCGGGCCCGCCACGGCGCAGCAGACCGTCACGGTCGTCCCGGCGATGAACCTGGAGGTGCCCACCAACCCACAAGCGGTGGCGGGAGACAGCCAGCTCACGCTGACCTGGGCGCAGGCGGTGGGCGCGGCCAACGTGTACTTCGCGCAAGCGCCCAACCTCGAGGCGGGGACCATCGAGTCGATGCCGGGGGGCGTCATCTACCGGCGGGTGGGCAGCCCCTTCGTCCTCACCGGCCTGGCCAACGGGCGCACCTATTACTTCCGCGTCTCCGCGGTCTCCGGGCCGGACGAGACGGCGCTGTCCACCGAGGCCAGCGGCACGCCGGCGGCGGGCCCCGCGGTGGCGGACCCGTACTTCGGGGAGCAATGGCACCTGCTTCCCGACGGCGGCGAGGACCTGAACGTCGCGCAGAGTTGGGCGGAGGGTGTGCGTGGCGAGGGGGTGCCGGTGGCCATCGTGGACGAGGGGGTGGACCTGGCGCACGAGGACCTGGCGCCGAACGTGGCCACGCTGCGCTCGTACGACTACGTGGGCGGCGCGCCGGTGCGGTGGGCGGAGCACGGCACCTGCGTGGCGGGGCTGGTGGCGGCGCGGGATTGGAACGGGAAGGGCGTGCGGGGCGTGGCGCCGCGGGCGGCCATCCTCTCGTACAACGTGCTGCAGGACCTCACGTCCACCAACGAGAGGGACGCGATGGTGCGGGGCAAGGACTACGTGCAGGTGAGCAACAACTCCTGGGGCGACGTGGACGACGGTACTGGCCTGGTGACGACGACCGACTCGCAGTGGCTGGAGGGGGTGCGTGAGGGGGCGACGACCGGCCGGGGCGGCAAGGGAGTGCTGTATTTCTGGGCTGCGGGCAACGGGGCGGACTCGGAGTACGAGGACAACTCCAACTACGACGGGCAGGCCAACCGGCGCTTCGTGTTTGCCATCTCCGGCTACGGGAAGAACGGGAAGCTGGCGGCCTACGCGGAGTCGGGCGCGAACGTGCTGGTGAGCGCGCCCACCGAGGGGAGCGACCTGGTGGCGCTCACCACCACCGACATCACGGGGCGCGCCGGGTACAACGACGGGGCGACGCTGGGCGAGCACGCCAACCCGGACTACTCGGCCACGATGAGCGGCACGTCGGCTTCGACGCCGTTGGCGGCGGGGGTGGGGGCGCTCATCCTCCAGGTGCGGCCGGAGCTGAGCTACCGGGACGTGCGGCGGGTGCTGGCCTACTCGGCGCGGAAGGTTGCGCCGGGCGAGCCGGAGTGGACCACCAACGGGGCGGGCCTGCACATCAACCACCGCTACGGCTTCGGGGCGGTGGACGGGCAGGCGGCGGTGGCGATTGCGCGCACGATTGTCCCGGCCGGGCCGGAGCTGTCCTTCGCGTCGCCGGTGGCGGCGCCGGCGGTGGCCATTCCCGACTACGACGGCACGGGAGTCACCAGCACGCTGACGTTGTCCAACACCGGGGTGGGGCACGTGGAGTTCGTGGAGGTGCTGCCCACGGTGACGCACCCGCGCACGGGGGACCTGGAAATCGTGTTGTCCCACGGGGGGACCTTGAGCGTGTTGCACCTGCCGCACCGGTGCGTTCCGGACGGAGTCACCGGGCGGGAGGTCTGTTCGGACCTCGTCGACTACCCCTTCGGGAGCGTCCGGCACCTCGACGAGCCGGGCGACGGCGACTGGACGCTGACGGTGAAGGACAAGGGCATCGGCAACGTCGGCACGCTGGTGTCCTGGAAGCTCGTCCTCTACGGGAGGCCGTGAGCCATGCTGGCTGTCGTCGTTTCGCTGGTGTTGTCGCAGGTGGTGGTGGCGCCAGGCGCCGCGCCGGCTGCGTCGAGCGCGCCTGCGTCGAGCGCGTCGCCGTGGGGCCGGCCGCTGGAGTGGAGGCAGGGCGAAGGGGTGCAGCGCGTGTGGGTGAGCCCGGTGCTGGTGGCGGAGGTGGGGCCGTCGCTGGAGGGCGCGCAGGCGGTGAAGCGGGTGGACGCCACGGCGGTGGTGGTGGCGGAGCGGGCGAAGGTGCGGCTGTGGCGGGTGAAGGACGCGGCGCAGGTGCGCGCGGTGCTGCCAACGTTGGTGGTGGTGGTGAATGACCTGCCTTCCACCGGGAGCCGGGCGCGCGTGCCGGTGGGCCTCGTCTGTGGCGGCCAGCGTGTGGAGGCGTCCGGGATGGAGGCGATGGAGCGGGCGGCGAAGGAGCCAGGGTGCGTGCCCGACTTCTGGATGCGGGGGTTCGCCCGCTGAGGTGGGTGCCGGCCCGGCGCTGCCTTCAGGGTGAGCAGTCCGTCGCTTTTCCCGGCCATGCTCGACGCGGCGCTGCCCCTGGACTCTGCGGCCATGGGCCCCCACGTCACTGAGTGCCAGAGGGGGTCCCCCCCTTCCCAAAATTTTTTCGGCAAAGACCGCTCTGCCGACCGCCCACCGCACGGAGCAGCGCTTCCCCACCCGTAGCTTCTGCTCGCCCCCACGCCCGAGGTCGCTCACCCTTCGAGCCCGCCCGCCCGCCCGTCCAGGCCGTCATCTCAGGCACGCCCGGAGGGCCTTCTTTTGGCCAGCCAGCCGTGGGGGGGCCGAGCCGGGTGAGGTGGAGGGAGCTGGAAGGAGGCTCACCGGCGGGAGGCTGAGCGAACCAGTGGACTTCGGCGTGGGGCAAGGGCGGGTACGCCTGGAGGCGGGGCGGGTGGCGGTTCGGCAGAGCGGTGGACCCTTTCGGCGAGAGCCGAAGAGGGAGGGCCCGGGTCACCAGACGGTGGGGCGAGGGGCTGGTGGGCTTCGGGCACGGCGCAGTCCTACGCCTTCCCCGCCGTCTCTGCAGGCTGCGTGGTGGAAGCGCCCACTCACCTGCTGGTCTTGATGTTCGGGCTCTTCCCCGTCGGCGGCCGCCCGGCCTTCTTCTTCAGCTCGACGCTCCAGGTGGGCGCCTCCGCGCTGACGGTGCCCTGCTGGGGCTCGTACCCGTCGCGGCTGATCTTCACCGCCATGGGCAGCTTCGCGGCGACCACCTGCGTGGCGTACGGCGTCTGCCCAACTCTTTCCCCGGCCAGCTCCACGTCGGCGCCGGCGGGGTCGCTCTCCACGCGCACCTCGACGGGCTTGGGTTCCACCACCGGAGGCGGCTTCACCTCGGCGGGCGCCACCACCGGCGGAGGCTGCTCCACCACCGGCTTCTCCCGCGTCGACCTCCACGCGGCCACGCCGATTCCCACCAGCGCCACCGCGCCCAGCGCGCCCCACACCGCCTTGCTGCCGCCCTTCGCCGGGGGGCCGACGGCCTGCGTCTGCTGGCCGGGGCGATCCACCGTGGTGGCCGACCCCGCGCCGTTCACCTGCCTGTTCCGGTCCACCACCGTCGCCGCGTTGCCTGGCTTGGCCAGGCCACCCACGTCGAGGTCGGTCAGCCCGCTGTCCTCCTCGAAGGACCGTGGATCCGACTCGCGGGCGATGCGCTCGGCGTAGAGCTCCTGCATGAAGGCGGACAGGTGCGCGCTCGACGACGGAATGGCGTTGCTCAGCCCGAAGTCCTCCAGCGCCATGCGCAGCGACAGCGCGTCGGGGTAGCGCTCCTCCCGATCCTTCGCCAGCGCCTTGAGGACGATCGGATCCAGCCCCCTGGGCACCGACGGCTCCACCGAGCTCGGCTCGGGCACCTGGCAGGCCAGCACCAGCTTCTGGGTGGCCAGGTCGTTCTCACCCTTGAAGAGCCGGCGCCCGGTGAGCTGCTCCCAGAGGATGATGCCCAGGGCGAAGACGTCGCTGCGGGGGTCGAGGTCGTCGCCCCGCGCCTGCTCCGGGGACATGTACGGGAACTTCCCCTTGAGGATGCCGGTGGCCGTGTGCTGCGCGCGCCCCGCCGCCTTGGCCACCCCGAAGTCGATCAACTTCACCGAGCCGTCGAAGCCCACCAGCACGTTCTGCGGGCTCACGTCGCGGTGCACCAGGTTGAGCGGCTGGCCCTTCGCGTCCTTCGCCTTGTGGGCGAAGTCCAGCCCGGCGGCGGCGTCGGCCATCACGCGCAAGACGATGCCGATGGGGATGCCCTTGTTCGCCGCGGCCGCGCGCTTCTCGATGCGCCGCAGGTCCTCGCCGGCGACGTACTCCATCTCGATGTAGTGGACCCCGCCTTCCACGCCGAACTCGTTGATGCGCGCGATGTTCGGGTGGTCGAGGCGCATGGTGATCTTCGCCTCGTCCTTGAACATGGTGAAGAACTCTTCATCCTCCACAAGGTGCGGGAGGATGCGCTTGATCACCACCAGCTTCTCGAAGTCGCCCTGGCCCTTCTTGCCGAGCAGCACCTGGCCCATGCCACCCGAGGCGATCTTCCGCAGGAGCTGGTACCGCCCGAACGCGATGGCCATTCGCGGCTGAGACTAACCCATAAGCGCGGCCGTTCCGTTCACGACTTCAGCTTGTAGCCCGTCCGGAGGAGCCGCCAGGTCAGCGTGGTCGCGCCCACGGCCAGCCCCAGCAATAAGCCCAGGCCCAGCGGCGACTGCTCCTCCAGGCCCAGCATGCCGGCGCGCAGGCCCTCCACCATGTGCACCACCGGGTTGAACAAACTCACCGTGCGGAACGGCTCCGGCAGGTGGCGCACCGAATAGAAGACGCCCCCCAGGAAGGTGAGCGGCAGCATCAGGAAGGTGGGGAAGAGGTTGATCTGCTCGAACTTGTCCGCCCAGACGCCCGCGAGCAGCCCCAGCACCGCGAAGACGTAGGCGCACAGCAGCAGGAAGACGACGGTGCCCAGCACGTGCACCAGGTGGGCGCCGGTGAAGAAGAGCGCCACCGCCCAGGTGAGCAGCCCCACCAGGAGCCCGCGCGTCATCGCCCCGGCGACGAAGCCGAAGAGCAGCTCCCCCGGCCCCAGCGGCGCCACCAGGAGGTCGGTGACGGTGCCCTGGATCTTCGCGATGAAGAAGGAAGACGACGAGTTGAGGAACGAGTTGTTGGCCACGCCGAGGAAGACCAGCCCGGGGACGATGTACTGCACGTAGGGCACGCCTTCGATGGCCGCCTGCCGGCCGCCCAGCGTGTAGCCGAAGACGATGAAGTAGAGCGCCGTGCTGATCAACGGCTGCAGTACCGTCTGGCCAGGCACGCGCAGGAAGCGGCGCACCTCCTTGCCCAGCAGCGTCCTCGCGCCGATGACGTTCACGACGCCGCCCCCTCCTTGAGCACCCGCAGCAGAATGTCCTCCAGCCTGGCCGGGGCCATCGTCACGTCGGCCACCGGCAGCCCCGCCGCGAACAGCAGCGAGAGGACTTCGGTGGCGCTCTCGGTGCCGGCCGCCGCGGTGAAGGTGAAGTGGCGGCCGTCGGCCGACAGCGCTCCCTTCACCACCGCAGGGGGCAGGGCGGCGACGGGTTCCTTGAAGTGGACCTCCAGCCGGCGCTCGCCCAGCCGCTCGAGCAGCAAGCGCTTCTCCTCCACGAGCAGCAGCCTGCCGTGGTCGATGATGCCCACCCGGTCAGCCAGGGCCTCGGCTTCCTCGAGGTAGTGGGTGGTGAGGACGACGGTGGTGCCCTGCGCTCGCAGCGTGCGGACGTAGGCCCAGAGGTCGCGGCGCAGCTCCACGTCCACGCCCGCCGTCGGCTCGTCGAGGAACACCAGCTTCGGGCGGTGCACCAGCGCCTTGGCGATGAGCAGGCGCCGCTTCATCCCGCCCGAGAGCGTGCGGGTGGGGCTGTCGGCCTTCCCGGTGAGGCTCATCGCCTCCAACAGCTCGTCGACGCGCGCCCGGTCCGCGCGCTGGCCGAAGTAGCCCTGCTGAATGTCGAGCGACTCGCGGACGGTGAAGAAGGGGTCGAAGTTGATTTCCTGCGGCACCAGCCCGACGCGGTAGCGGGGCGTCAGCGGATCCACCTCGAGGTCGGTGCCGAACAGGCGAATGCTGCCCCGCGTCTTCTTCACCAGGCCGCACACCGCGCCGATGAGCGTCGTCTTCCCCGCGCCGTTGGGGCCCAGCAGCGCGAAGATTTCCCCTTCGTCGATGCGCAGCGACACGCCGTCCAGCGCGGTGAGCGACGGGTACTGCTTCACCAGGTGGGACACCTCCAGCACGGCCGCCACGCAAAGCGGAAGGTGTCACACGATTCGCCCGGGGAAGCCAAACGAAACCTGTGACAGCACGCCCGGAGTCCGGTAGACGTAGGCGTCCCACGCTGCGAAGTGCCCATTTCGTGAAGACCGCCACGTCTCTCCTCCTCGCTGCGCTGCTCTTGACCGCGGGCTCCGCACGGGCGGAGGACCGGGCGGGGCGCGGGCGGGGCTGGCTCACCGGGGTGGGCCTGGGCCTCACCGCGCTCAGCTTCACCGGCTTCGGGCTGGGCCTCGCAGGAGTCCTCAACGCGGCCGACGCCAACCACACGCTGGCCGCGTACGTGGGCAACGGCCGCGTGCCCCTGCCCGAGGAAGCGGGGACGGTGAAGGAGCTGCAGAACCGCGTCGGTGCCGCGCAGTCGCAGGCCACCGTCGGCTTCGTCCTCGGAGGGCTGGCCCTGGCCGGCGCCATCACCTGCCTGGTGCTGGACGGGGTGTGGGCGACGCAGCCGGTGTCGGTGGCCTTCGCGCCTTCCGCGGGCGGCGGCGCGCTGCTCTTCTCCGGGCGCTTCTGACTCAACCAGACACCCTGCTGGCTACGACAGACACGCGGCCTGGTGCCGCACCTCGACCGGCTGCGTCGGCGCCGGCTGGGAGGTGTGGAGGAAGCGCGCCGCGCTCCACGCCGGGGTGCCTCCCGACGTGGCTGACAGCGGGACGCCGTTCAGCCGCACCTCGAAAGACGTCGGCGCCGAGTCGGGCCGCCCGCTGAGGTAGTACGCGTCGGCGCCGCCGAAGAGGCGCCGGCCAAGGCGGCCCAGCCGTCGGTACCGCCTCCACGCCCGGGAAGGGAGTGCCTCAGGCCGGCTGCGCCGCGCGCTCCCACGCGTCGGCGAGGTGGCGCACCACGACGTCCCTCACCACATAGGAGGCGTCCTCCACGGCCCGGGCCACGGGCGCGCTCAGCACCTTCGTCTCGGCCAGCGGCCCCGGCTGGCAGCCCACCACCAGCACCCGGCCCGCCGCCCCGCCCATGGCCTTGACCAGCCCGAGGACGGTCGCCGGCTCGAGCCCGTGCGCGCCGCCCAGCCCCCCGCTTTCCTCGAGGGTGGGCTCGAGGACGAAGACGGTGCCCGGCGACTCGCCGCGGTCCACCGCGTCCACCAGCACCAACAACTCGTAGCGTCCCAGCGACTGCCAGGCCAGGTGGACGCCCCGCAGGCCGAAGTCCGCCACCTCCACCTCCTCGGGGAAGCCGCCCTCGTCGGCCAACCGCCGCGCCACCGCCACCCCGAAGCCGTCGTCGCCCAGGGCCACGTTCCCCACGCCGGCCACCAGCACCCGCGTGCGCTCCGGCCGGGGCTCCACCTCGTCGGCGTCGAAGGACAGGAAGCGCCCGTCCTCCTCTGAGAGCGACGCCGCGTCTTCGTCCAACGTCACCGCGAGGTGCTGGTGCCCGTCCACGTCGTGCAGCACCGCGCGCACGGTGGCGCCGCGCCCCTCGTAGCGCTGCTCCTGCGCCCGCCGGCGTCCCGGGTGCAAGCGGACGTGGCTGCCGCGCTGCACCGCCACGCCCTGCACCTCCACCGCGTCCGTCGGCGGCCCCGCCACGTCGTCCCGGCAGCGCACCGCGGTCAGCGCAGGCTGGGTGTCGGCGTTCCACACCCCGCGCAGGTCGAAGTCGTCGGCCCAGACGTCGGCGCCGGGCAACTCGTTGGGCTGGGTGTCCTCCAGCCCCTTGCTGTCGAACGACTCGGTCGGCTCCGGGGAGACGCGCGGCGGCGCCCGGGACGTGACGCCCCGCAGCTCCACCACCGGCGCGGGCGCCCGTCCGCCTTCCCACACCTCGAAGCGCGGCGTGGGCACCGGCCTCAAGTCCCGGGCGGTGGCGCTGGTGCGGGAGGCCTCCTCTTCGGCGCGGGCTCTGGGCAGCCCCTCTGCCCCGGTGCCCTCGAAGACGCCCGACAGCGCTCCCTGCGGGTGGTCGCCGAGGGGGATGGGTGAAGCCAGCAGCAAGCTGGCGTCGCCCGGCGGTCCGGCCAGCACCGGCCAGGCGCGCACGTTCTGACAACTGGCCGCCAGCGCCCTGGCCGCGGCGGGCGGCTTGAGCAGCGAGACGAAGGCACCGTCCGTCGCGCAGAAGAGGGCGTGGACGCCCACCAGCGCGCGGGGCAGCAACTGCTGGCGCGTGGCGCCCACCGCGTCGACCGGCGTCACGTTGTCCACCCGCAGCCGTACCCGGGTGTACTCGCCCACCGGCTGCACGCGCAGGAAGACGTCGCCCAGCAGCGCCTGGCGGACGCACACCGAGGCGCCGTCGGACTCTTGCCCCCCGGGGACGGAGAAGGGCACCACGCGCTCGCCCGGCTGCGCGGTGAGGGTGAGGTCGACGGCCTGCTCCACGCCTTCGTCGGACGACGGCTGGCCAAAGGACGCGCGGCGCTGCACCTGGAGGAACCGCACGCGCGCGTGCAGCGTGAAGTCCCTTCCTTCCACGAGGAACTCGCTCTGCTGCCAACTGTGCGCGGCCTCGTCGTCGCCGCAGGCCGCGCGCGGCATCAGCACGCCGGACTGCCAGCGCCGCGCCGAGGCCCGGGCACCTTCGGAGAGGACGGCGTCAGCGATGCCTTCGGCGACGGTGAAGTCAGTCATGCGGCCGCCCCCCACGCGCGTACGCGCGCAGCACACCGCCGGGGAGGACGCTTCTCGCTCCCGCCTCCGCTGCGGGCGCTGCCAGGAAATCGAGCCACGGGTAAGAGCGAGCTCTCGGTAAGTCAAGGCGACCGGGAAAAGCCGAGCGATTCCGTCCGTCGCCGGACGCGCGGTGCGCCACGTGTCAGCCTCTTGGTTGCGCTGCTCGCGCCCGCCCCGCGTGACGCCTCCCGCGCTGGTGCCGCGCGCAGTCGGCGCGCCCATCTTCAGCACGACGCTCGCCGCCCGTCGGGCCAGGCGCCCCCCCGGCTCGGCGCTCTTCAAGTCCATGCAGGCGTCCTCCGGCAGCAGGGAGGCTCACCACGCTCGAGCCCGGGGTGGCGCCGCCAGTGGGCCGGCATTACCCGAGCAGCGGGAGGGCAGCGACTCCAGGTGAGCCGGTGGACTGCCTCCCGGCCGTGGACCGCAGACGTTCGCGGCGGAGGTTTTTGTCTGTGCGGGGCTGAGGGGGGGGGCGTCATGTGCACGCACTGCGGCTGTGGAAGACCTGACGACGAGGTGGAGCACGAGCACCTCTTGCCCGATGGGGACGTGGGGAAGCACGCGCACGGCGTCGCGCCCGCCCACGGGGAAGTCGCGCCCGGCGGCCTTTCGCCGGCGTGGGCTTCTGCCGGGCCGCCGGGAGCGCACGTCGAGCCACCGCACGAAGAGCACGACGCGCCCCTGGACTCCGGCCCGAAGGACGAGTCTCCCGAGGAGCTCTGGTTCACTCCCGAGACGCGGGCCGCGCCGCCTCTCCGGCCGTCGCGCGACGCCGCGCGGCAGGACTTCGACGGCGTGGTGCTGGCCTGGCCACACCACCTGCGCCCGGCCCCGCCCCCGGCCGACGACGACGAGGAGGACGAGTTGCCCCGCCTCCCCGACGCGCGCGAGCGCCGCCTGGCGCAGCTGGGCCGCGAGCTCCTCGCGCGCAACGACGCGCAGGCCGCGCGCAACCGCCGCCGCTTCGAGGCCGGACACACGCTGGTGTTGAACCTCCTGTCCAGCCCGGGCTCGGGGAAGACGACGCTGCTGGTGCGCACGCTGGTGGCGCTGGCCGGGCGCGTTCCGGTGGCCGTCATCGAGGGTGACCAACAGACGTCGCTGGACGCCGAGCGCGTCCGCGCCGCCGGGGCCCTGGCGGTACAGGTCAACACCGGCGCCGGCTGCCACCTCGACGCGCAGATGGTGGCGCGCGCCGCCCTTGCGCTCCCCGCGCTGGCCGGCGGCATCCTCTTCGTGGATAACGTGGGCAACCTGGTGTGCCCGGCGGGCTTCGACTTGGGCGAGGCGGCGAAGGTGCTCATCCTCAGCGTCACCGAGGGCGAGGACAAGCCGCTCAAGTACCCCGACCTGTTCGCCGTGGCCGACCTGGTGCTGGTGAACAAGGTGGACCTGCTGCCGCACGTCGACGTCTCGGTGCTGGCGCTGGAGGCCAACCTGCGCCGCGTCAACCCCGGCGTGGAGATGATGGTGCTGTCCGCCCGCACCGGCCTGGGCTGCAAGCACTGGCTGGACTGGTTGCAGCTCCACCTGCCGCGCAAGCCCGCCGAAGCCTCCGCGCACCTGCCTCGCTGACGCGCCTCCTCATGGGCAGGGCTCGTCGAGGCCTCGCGGCGCCACCAGGGAAGGCCCGGCCGGTGTCCCCACGCCCAGCACGAAGCACGCCACCTGCGAGCTGACGCCGGCCATGTCGAAGACGACGTAGTGGCCCAACTCGAAGGGCACCCTCAGGTGCACCGTCGCCGCGGTGACGCCATTCTGGTTGCCCTTCAGGGGGAAGGACGGCTGCGTGCCCCGCCCGTCGAGGCGCAGCGCCTTCGGCTCCAGCGGGTCCGCCTCCTCGCCCACCAGGGTGGTGCCCAGCGAAACCGCCACCGCTGCCTGCGCGCCCGGGTGGAAGTACCCGTCGACGACGCCGTGGGGCATGAAGAAGGGGTGGGGCTGCTGCCCCGGGTGCGGCTCGCGCGCGACGTGCCGCGCCTTGGCCGTCGGGTCGACGAAGTCCCACAGCGCCTGGAAGGCGTTGAGCAGCGGGTGCTTGTTGTCCAGCGCCTGGCCGGCCTCAAAGCCCAGAATCGTCTCCAGCGCCGCGCGCAGGTCCACCGGGTAGGTGGCCGTCGTCGCCACCTCCAGCAACAGCCCCCCCGCGCCGGAGAAGACGAAGCCGTGGATGCGCTTGGCCACCGTGGCCACCGGGATGCCGATGGTGCTGCCCATCGACTGGCCCATCGCGGACACGCGCGCGGTGTCGAAGGTGGCCGTACCGCCGCCGTCCAGCGGCACCGTCATCCCTTCCAGCAGGCGCGTCAGGTACACCGCCTCCATCGCCGCCACCTGCATGTTGTCGACGGTGGAGTCGATGTCGCCGAACAAGTCGTACAGCCGCAGGCCGGTGGTGTCCGGCGGGCTGTCGCGGTCCCCGTGCAGCGGGAAGTCAAAGCCCATGGTGGCCACGCCCCGCCGGCCCAGCCACGCCGCCGGCCCGCTGCCCTTCGGAGGCTCTGGCAACATGTCGCGCGTCGCCGTCTGCGGCAGCGGCCCGCGGTCCATCACCTCGCGGTACTCGCCGCCGGAGCCGTGGAAGTACAGCATGAGCGGGTAGCCGCCCACCGGCGCCGCCACCTTCGGGATGGAGATGGACAGCCGCACCCGCTGCGTCCCCTCCTGCACCGGCGCGGTGCCGTCTTCGTTCCACACGATGCGCCCCTTGCCGGGGATGGCCCCCGATTGGATGTGCGGCACCTCGTAGGCGGCGGTGTAGAGGGTGAAGTCCGGGTACTCGTCGGCCTTCGTCCAGGGCGTGGCCAGGGCGGGCTGGGGCAGCGTCTCTACCCAGGCGGCCAGCTTGTTGAGCGCCGCGCTGGGGTCCAGCGTGCGGAAGACGGTGGCGCCCACCACGCGGCCCCTCGGCCAGTGCTCCTGGAGGAGGAAGTCGCGCAGCGGCGCCAGCGCCTCCTGGGCCTTCGCGTCGGCGTCGGGCAGGCGCTCCAGCGCGGCGTGGAAGGGCCGGCTGCGACCCAGCGGCTGGCCGGAGGTGTCCAAGAGCGCGTCGGTGAGCAGCACCGCGTAGGTGGTGTGGGGCCGGCGCACGAAGCCCTGCACGGTGTTGAGGGCCAGCATCCGCGCCGGGCGGTAGGGCGCCGCGGCGGTGGAGAAGGTGACCTCCAGCGGGAAGCGGCGGCCGTATTCGGGGGAGGCGGGGTCGATGTCCACCAGTTGTACCGGCGCCTCCATCGTCAGCGTCTGCGAGGGGTCGGAAGGCAGGGTGGCCGGGTCCAGGTCGCCGGAGAGGACGAAGAAGGCGCCCGAGTTGACGCCCCAGCCCTCGGTGACGCGCGCGTCGATGGCGTCCAGCCACATCTTCACCAACTGCGGGCGCGGGCCGGGCCAGCGCTCGAGGTTGTAGCTGCCGTCGGCCTGGCGGCGGAGCTCGCTGGGCAGCGGCACGCCCCAGAAGTCGTTGGCGTCGGGGTCGAAGTTCACCTGCGTGGGGCGCTGGACGTAGCCGTCACCGCAGGCGCAGAGGAGGAGGAGCGAGAGGGCAGCAGAGCGCTTCATGGACGGGCAGGGCGCCTAGCCGACTTCCGAGGGCGAGGGAAACCGGGGCGGCCCATCCCGACGGTTCACATTGTTCCCGGCGGCGGGGCGGAGCACACTTCGCGCGCATGCGCCGGGCCACACTCCTCCTCCTGGTGGCCGTCACCGCGTGCGCCACTTCCCCGGAGAACGCCATGCGGGACACCCTCACCACCATCCTGGGCCGGGCGGAGAACGCCAAGGGCGGCGCGGTCATCGTCACCTCCGACGGGCCGGTGTACCTGGAAGGCCTCGCCGCGTGGGACGACGCGGTGCTGGGCCGGCGGGTGAAGGCGGCCGGCGTGCGCGTCCGCAAGCACGTCCTTCCGGAAGGCGGGAAGAACGAGAAGGGCGAGTGGCTGCAGGGCGCCGAAGGCCCGCAGGACGTGCTGGAGCGGGCCACCTGGCAGCTCGTCGACTCGCCGTGACCGTCAGCGCGCGGCCGCGGCCCTCAGGGCGGCCGCCGCGGTCTCGGTGAGGAGGAAGAGGCGCCGAGGTCGCGCCGGTAACGAGACGAAGCCGTGCGCCTGGTAGAAGGCCTGGCCGCGCTCGTCCTTCGCGTCCACGACTATCGCGTAGGCGGCGATCGACTCCGACGCCGCCAGCACGCGCCTCACGGCGTCCGCGAGGAGCAGGTCGCCCAGCCCGGTGCCGCGCGCGTCCTCGGAACGAGCGAGCCGGCCAATCAGCGCCGCGGGAATGGCGTCGTAGCGGGGCAGCTTCTTGTTGAGCTCGGGAGGGAGGTTCTCGAGCGCGAGCGTGAACATGCTCAGGCTGTAGAAGCCGACCACCTTGCCGGCCGTCAGGGCGAGGAACGCCTGAGCGACGCGCCGCCGCTGGTCCTGACTCGCGCGCGCGCGGAACCAGGTGTCGAGCGCTTCTACGCCCGAGCGGAAGGACGTGCGGTCATGCCGGCTGCTCAGCACCTCGACCGAGAGGTCCACGCTCACTTTCCGTGGGCACGGAGCGCGGCGACGAGTCGTGCCGTGGGACGCGGAGGATGCGCGACGGCCTTGAGGAACGCCTCGCGGTCAGCGCCGCGGAGCACCCACCGCTCATGGTCCTGGAGCACCCGGCGTGCGCCCTCGTAGGCCAGGTCTCCGGCCGCCAGGCCAGACACGGCCATGGCCTCCTCGATGAGCCGTTTGACGGAGGGCCCCACGCGGAGCTCGAGCCGTTGGGTCTTGCGCTCCGGCGAGGGGTTCTTGCGGGTCATGAGGGCAAATGTACGGCATTCCGCCGTACATCTACAGCCGGGCCCCTCCGCCGTTGCTCCCGTGAGTGCCCCGGGCTACGCCGCGCCGCATGGCCGAGAACTTCATCTTCACCATGCAGGACCTCCGCAAGGTCAAAGGCGGCAAGGAAATCCTCAAGGGCATCTGGCTGTCCTTCTTCCCCGGCGCGAAGATTGGCGTCATCGGGCCCAACGGCTCCGGCAAGTCGACGCTCTTGCGCGTCATGGCCGGCCAGGACCAGGAGTTCATGGGGACCGCGCGGCCCGACCCGTCGGCCCGCATCGGCTTCCTGCCGCAGGAGCCGGTGCTGGACGCGTCCCTGGACGTGAAGGGCAACGTGGAGCTGGGCGTCAAGCCGGTGAAGGACCTCTTGAAGCGCTTCGACGAGGTGTCCAACAAGCTGGGTGAGCCCGACGCCGACTTCGACAAGCTGCTGGCCGAGCAGGCGAAGCTGCAGGACGCCATCGACGCGTCCGGCGGCTGGGAGCTGGACCGCAAGCTGGAGATCGCCATGGACGCGCTCCGCCTGCCCCCCGGCGACCTGGAGGTGACGAAGCTGTCCGGCGGTGAGAAGCGCCGCGTGGCGCTCTGCCGCATCCTGCTGGAGAAGCCCGACCTTCTCTTGCTGGACGAGCCCACCAACCACCTCGACGCCGAGTCGGTGCAGTGGCTGCAGCAGCACCTCAAGGCGTACACCGGCACCATCGTGTGCGTGACGCACGACCGCTACTTCCTCGACGAGGCCTGCGAGTGGATTCTGGAGCTGGACCGCGGCGAGGGCGTGCCGTGGAAGGGCAACTACTCGAGCTGGCTGGACCAGAAGAAGAAGCGCCTCGAGCAGGAAGAGAAGTCGTCCACCTACCGGCAGAAGTTCCTGGAGCGCGAGCTGTCCTGGGTGTCGTCCAGCCAGAAGGCGCGCCAGGCCAAGTCCAAGTCGCGCCTCGAGCGCTACGAGCAGATGCGCGAGGACTTCGAGCGCGACAAGAAGAAGGAGTCCACCGGGGAAATCTACATTCCCCCCGGGCCGAAGCTGGGCGGCAAGGTGGTGGAGGCCAAGGGCCTGCGCAAGGCCTTCGGCGACCGGCTGCTCTTCGAGGACCTCACCTTCAAGCTGCCCCCCAACGGCATCGTCGGCATCATCGGCGCCAACGGCGCGGGCAAGACGACGCTGTTCCGCATGATGATCGGCACCGAGAAGCCGGACGCGGGCGAGCTGCTCGTGGGCGAGACGGTGAAGCTGGCCTACGTCGACCAGTCCCGCGAGGCGCTCAAGGGCGAGAAGACGGTGTGGGAAGAGGTGTCGGGCGGCCTGGACCAACTGGACCTCGGCGGGCGCATCGTCCAGTCGCGCGCGTACCTCTCGTGGTTCGCCTTCAAGGGGGCGGACCAGCAGAAGCGCGTCAAGGACCTCTCTGGCGGCGAGCGCAACCGCGTGCACCTGGCCAAGGTGCTCAAGGAGGGCGGCAACCTCATCCTCCTCGACGAGCCCACCAACGACCTCGACGTGGAGACGCTGCGCAGCCTGGAAGAGGCGCTGGACGGCTTCGCCGGGTGCGCCGTCATCATCAGCCACGACCGCTGGTTCCTCGACCGCGTGGCCACCCACATCCTCGCCTTCGAGGGCGACTCGAAGGTGGTGTGGTTCGAGGGGAACTTCCAGGACTACGAGGACGACAAGAAGAAGCGGCTCGGCCCCGAGGCCCTGGTGCCCAGGCGCATCAAGTACCGGCCGCTCGAGCGGAGGTGAGGCCCGTCACGGGCAGCCGGCCACCTGCGCCCGCCGCAGCGCGTCCTTCGCCTCGTCCAGCCTTCGCTGCGCCGTGGCGAGCGCCCGAGCCGGGTCCGTCGCCGTCGTCCGCGCGGCCATGCACTGCGCGTAGGCCGCGTGGCCCAGGGTGTTGAGGACCTCCTGGCAGTCGCGGGACGGCGGCTCGGCGGAGGCCTTCCGGGCCTCCTCCACCTCGGCCTCCGCGCCGGCGAGGGCCTTCTTCGCGCGCACGCACGAGTTCTCCTTCGGCTTGCCTGCCCCCGCGTCCGGCGAGTCGTCGGCGCGCTTGTGCTGGTTGGCCGGCTCGGGCGAGGGGGCCGGCTCGGGCGCGACGCGCACCGGCTCCACCTCACCCTGGGCCATCGTCTTGGCCCTCACGCCCTTGGGGATGGTGGACGGGTCGTCGGTGTAGTGCTCCTCGCCCTGCGCGTCCGTCCACGTGTAGACGGTCTGGCCCAGCAGCGCGGCGATGAGGACGGTGACGTAAAGCATGGTGATGCGACAGCGTAGCCCGCGTGCTGTCCCTTCGCCCGCCTGCGGCTTCCCTCGGGGCCGGGTTTGGGGCAGACACCGGGCCATGCTGCGCCTCATCCCCGCCCGCCAGGCCCGCCCCGACAAGGACGTCATCTTTGCCCTCAACGCCGAGGCGACGAAGCGCAGGCAGGCCGGCGAGGCCGTCGTCAACGCCACCATCGGCTCGCTGATGAATGACGACGGCACGCTGGCGGTGCTGGAGACGGTCACCCGCGTGCTGCGCGACGTGCCCCCTTCCGAGTGGGCCGCCTACGCCCCCATCCCCGGCACCCCCGGCTTCCTCGAGGCCGTCCTCGCCGACACCTTCTCCGCCCAGCCGGCGCTGAAGGCCGCCGCCACCGCCGTCGCCACGCCCGGCGGCACCGGCGCGCTCCGCCACGCGCTGATGAACTACCTCGAGCCCGGCCAGGCGCTCTTGACGCCCAGCTTCTACTGGGGCCCCTACGCCACCCTGGCCGACGAGCACGAGCGGAAGGTGGAGACGTTCTCCATGTTCACCGCCGCCGGCGCGCTGGACGTGGCCGCGCTCGACGCCGCGCTGGAGAAGCAACTGGCCAGACAGGGCCGCGCGCTCGTGTGGCTGAATGATCCGTGCAACAACCCCACCGGCTACTCGATGACGGCGCTGGAGTGGCGCCAGGTGGCGCAGGTGCTGCTCCGGCACGCCGAGAAGCCCGTCACCCTCCTGGTGGACATGGCGTACTGGCTGTACGCGGCCGGCGGAGAGCCGCGCGCCTTCCAGGCCGAGCTGCTCCCGCTGCTGGGGAAGGTGGGGCTCTTGTTCGCCTGGAGCGGCAGCAAGTCCTACACCCACTACGGCCTGCGGGTGGGCGCGCTCATCGCGGCCGAGCCCGACGAGAAGCAGCGCCAGGCCACCGCCGCCGCCCTCGCCTTCGCCTGCCGCGGCACCTGGAGCAACTGCGTGCGCGGAGGGCTGGTGGGCGTGACGAAGCTGCTCACCGACGCCGGCCTCAAGGCGGCCTGCGACGCCGAGCGCGCGAAGTTGAAGCAGTTGTTGATGCGCCGCGTGCAGGCCTTCAACGCCGCCGCCCACCCCAAGGGCCTCGGCTACCCCCGCTACGAAGGCGGCTTCTTCGTCACCGTCTTCCACCCGGACGCCGAAGCCCAGGCCCAGCGGATGCGCGAGCGCGGCGTGTACGTCGTCCCCCAGAAGGGCGCCCTGCGGGTGGCTCTGTGCAGCGTCGCCGAAGCCGACGTGCCCCGCCTGGTGGACGCGCTGGCCCTCTGACTGACCGCGCGCCCACCTCCTCTCACAGCGACTGGCTGAGCAAGCGCCTGAAACCCCTGAGGTGGCACCGCACTTTCGGGTGACTTCTCGTGCGTGGCGGCGGCGGGTGCGCTTGAATCAGCCGCCCCCTGGGCCGTCTGATCCATCGACTTCCACGAGAGGACAACGCCATGCGCCGCCTGTCACTGCCTCTTTCGCTCGCCGGCTTCGCGCTGCTGCTTGGCGGGTGCGCGGTCCGGACCTACGAGTACCGGGAACGCCCCGTCACCAGCACCGTCGTCACCACGGGGTGTGACCCGTACAACCCGTGCACCAACACGTATTACTGGGACCACTACCGCGAGGTGTACGTCTTCTACGACGGCTACCACTACTACGACGCGCTCGGTACGCCCGGCAGCTACCCCTTGCCGCCCGCCACCGTGTACGTGACGTACCCGCCGCCCAGCTACGTGCCGCCCTCGGCCTACCGCCCGCCGCACGGGTACTACGCGCCGCCGCGCGGCTACCAGCCGCCGCCTCCGGGCTACCACCCGGCCGTGCCGGTCGCCGGTGGCACCGGGTACGTCGCGCCGCCTCCGTCGACGGGCACCACCGGCAGCCGGCCTCCCCCGCCGCCGCCTTCGGGCACCGGCTACGTGGCGCCGCCTCCGTCGACGGGCACCACCGGCAGCCGGCCTCCCCCGCCGCCGCCTTCGGGCACCGGCTACGTGGCGCCGCCTCCGTCCGCGGGTGGCTACGTGCCGCCGCCGCCTCCTCCGCCGGGCGCCGGGAGCCGTCCCCCTCCGCCTCCGCCGTCCACCGGTGGCACCGGCTACGTGCCGCCTCCTGGCGCGGGCTACGCGCCACCGCCGCCGTCTTCGGGTGGTGGCTACGCCCCGCCTCCGCCTCCCTCCACGGGTGGCGCGGTGGTGCGGCCTCCTGGCTCCGGCTCGGGTGGCTTCGCGCCGCCCCCGCCTCCTTCGTCGGGCGGCAGCACCGGTGGCTACGCGCCTCCGCCTCCGCCTTCCTCGGGTGGCAACTCGGGCACACTCAACCCCGGCACCGGCTACCGCCCGCCGCCTCCGCCGCCCGCGGGTGGGGGCACGGTGGTGCCTCCGGGCACGGGTGGCTCCGCGCCGCCGCCGCCGGGCTACACGCACGTCGGTGGCCAGCCGCCTCCGCCCGTGACGGGCACGGTGGTGACGCCTCCCGGTGGGGCCACGGTGGCGCCGCCGCCTCCTCCCCCTGGCTACAACAAGGGCGGGGTGCAGCGGCCGCCGCTGAACCCCCACGCCCAGCCGCCTCCGCCTCCTGCGGGAGCCATTCCGGTGCCCGTCCAGCCGCCCGCGCCCAAGGCCAACGTCAACCCTTCTCCGTCGGCCGGTATGCCGTACTACCCGCCGCCGCCGCCCAAGACGCTGCCGCACACGGTGAACCCCACCACCACGCCGCCCAACCCGCCCCCGCCCTACCCGGTGAAGAAGAACCCCGCGCCCGCGCCGCCTCCCCCCGCGGGCCGGCCCCCTCCGCCCCCCGGTGGCGCCCGGCCGCCGCCTCCTCCGCCCAAGGGCTGACTTCCAGGGAAGTTTCCGACACCCGGCGCCGGCCGCCCTTCGAGGGTCGCCGGCGTCGTCGTCTTTCCAGTGCCTGGAAAATCTGCTTAAGGCGGCCCCTCTGCGCTCGGGGAGGAGCCCTTCATCATGTCATTCACTTCGTCGCGTCCCGTCGCCCTGGTGACGGCGGGGCTTGTGCTGGTGGCCGGCAGCGCCCGCGCTTCGGGCTTCTACTTCGGGGACAACGGCGCCAAGGCGATGATGCAGGGCGGCGCCTTCACCGCCCAGGCCGATGACCTCACCGCCATCATGTACAACCCGGCGGGGCTGGCGCAGCTCGACGGCTGGAGCTTCGCGGCCGACGTGCAGCTCCTCAACCACCAGGTGAACTTCCTCCGGCAGGACCCGGGGTTCGACCCGGCGAACCCCAACACGCTCGTCAACACCGTCGACAACGGGAAGTCGGGCCTCTTCTTCTTGCCCTTCCTCGGCGGCAGCTACGGCTTCAAGGTGGCCGGGCGCACCCTGACGGTCAGCCTCGGCGTGTACGGGCCGCCCTCGCAGGGCCGCTACGTCTTTCCCGCGCCCAACTACACCAAGGAGATGAGCCGGTACCTGGAGAGCCCGCGGAGGTTCTCGCCGCAGCGCTACTCGCTCATCAGCAACGACATCATCATCCTCTACCCGTCGCTGTCGCTGGCGTACGCGATTCACCCGCGCTTCATGGTGGGCGCGTCGGCGCAGTTGGTGGTGTCGCACTTCACCTTCAAGCAGGCCATCTCGGCGGACCCCACCAACCCGATGACGCAGCTCGCGGAGAACCCCGAGTTCGACGCGCTGGTGGACGTCAACGTGTCCGGGCAGGTGGGCTTCACCGGCATCTTCGGGGTGCTGGCCCGGCCGCTGGACTGGCTGTCGCTGGGCGCGTCGGTGCGGCCGCCGATTCCGATGAAAGCCACTGGCTCGCTGGGCATCGCGGTGACGCCGGAGCTCTCGGCGCTCGCCAGGGTGCAGAACGGCGCGGGTGAGAGCTGCGCCCCGGCGGATCCATCGCAGGCGTCTCCCTGCCGGGCCACGCTGGAGGTGACGCTGCCGCTGGAGCTCAAGTTCGGCGTGCGGGCCACGCCCTACGAGGGCCTGGGCATCAACGCCGACTTCGTCTACCAGGGGTGGCAGTCGGTCGACCAATTCCTGCTGACGCCGCAGGACGTCAACATGGTGCTGGGGGGGATGACGACGCCGGTGGAGCCGTTCGCCATTCCGAAGCGGTGGAACGGCAGCTTCTCGGGCCGCCTCGGCGCGTCGTACGACGTCATCAAGTACCTCACGGTGCACGCGGGCTTCCTGTTCGAGACGGGCGCCGCGCCGCCGGAGTACTACGCCATCGACTTCGCCCACCCGACGCGGGTGATGGTGACGGGCGGCGTCACCGGGCACCTGGGGCCCATCGACGTGCTGGCGGGCATCGCCTGGGCGCCCAACGTGCAGTCCGTCATCACCCAGAGCGAGGTGCGGCGCGGCTCGACGGACCCCACCACTCCGGCGGGCGTGGTGGGCGCGGGCATCTACAACTCGGGCGGCTTCTCGATTCTGCTCGGGGTGCGGGGCCGCTTCCCCCCGAAGCCGAAGGTGGCCGAGGCCGAGCCTCCCGCGGCGCCCGCGCCTGCCTCCACCCCGGCACCAGCACCTGAGGCTGCCCCCGCTGCTACCCCGACTCCCACGACTCCCGCCAAAGAGACCACGCCATGAAGCGAAGCCTCCTTCTCTCGAGCCTCTTCGTCCTCGCCGCCTGCAGTGGCACGCCGTCCGGGTCCGACGCGGGCCAGGACTCGGGCACTCCGCCTCCCGATGAGATTTCGGTGGCGGGCACCGTCACCATGCACCCCGACGCGCTGGCGCTGCTGGCCGACGCGGGCGCGTCCACCTCGGTGGCCGGCCTCACCTTGCGGGTGGAGGAGCCCTTCAAGGTGGCGCTCAACAACCCCGACGGCGTCTTCCACACCCAGACGCTGGACGCGGGCGGGGAGTTCTACGCGCCGGTGGTGCCGACGGAGCTGGTGACGCTGGGCGTGGCGGCGGGCGTGCGCGACGACACCGGGGCCAACCGCGTCATCCGCTCGGCCACCACCCTGTACGACGTGGCGCTGATGGACGGCGCCAAGCCGGCGGCGAACCTCACCGGGGGCGAGGGCTACGCGGTGCCGGTGCAACTGCACGAAGCGCTCAACGGCGCGGTGGGGGAGGCGAACATTCGCATGCTGACTGGCAGCAGCGACGCCGGCACCCTCATCGCCGCGGGCTTCATGCTGGGGAAGGTCGTCGACGCCTCGGGCAACCCGGTGGCGGGCGCCACGGTGGAGCCGCTGGGCAGCACGGCGGCGGTGAAGCGCGCGCGCCTCTTCTACCCAAAGGCGGACTTCAGCGGCACCGACGCGGCCACCGCGTCGCACGGCCTCTTCGTGTACGTCCACAACGGCGGAGACGTGGACACCTTCCAGTTCCGCATCACCGGAAAGGCCGAGTACAAGCAGCGCAACGCGGGCGCGGCGAAGGACGCGTGCCTGGTGCTGACGGTGTTCCCCGGCACCACGCCTCCCTGACGAGAAGCTACCGGGCGACGCGGCGCTCCACGGCAGAGACGAGGAAGCTTTGCTCGACGTGCTGCAGCTCGCCGGTGAAGCGCGGGTAGCGCCAGTGGGCGAACTGCTTGCGCAGGCACTGGGCCAGCGGCGTGTCGTCCAGGTCCTTGCGGAGGTGGGCTTCGCGGATGCGGCCGTCGTTCTGCACCGTCCACCACACCTCGTAGCGCTGGGCGTCGGGAGGCACGAGGCGGCGGGCCTGCTCGGACAGGCACTCCTGCGCCAGGGGGGCGTAGTGGTCGCCCACCTGCTTCACCTGGTCCGCCAGGAGGCCTTCGCCCGCGGGCTTGTCCTTCGAGAAGTCGCGGAAGGTCCACGCGCCGGTGGCCTGCTTCTCGACGCGGCGGCAGGCGCCGGCGCCCTGGGCGGCGTCGTACTTCTGGCAGAGGCGCTCGAGCTGCTGGGTGCGGGACCACAGCCTGAGCTCCGGGTCCACCAGCGAGGAGGCCAGCGCCTGGTCCTTGAGCTGCAGCTTCACTGCGCCGTCCAGGTCGTCGGAGGCGAGGGCCAGCGCCACCAGCTTCCCCAGGGCCTTGCGCCGCAGGGCGGTGCACTGAGGCGCGTCGCAGCGCCCCTCCGCCTTCGCGAACAGCAGGAGCTTCTTCGCGTCCGTCTTCTCGGCGAGCGCCTTCACGTAAGTCACCCGCGCGGCGAGGAATTCGTCCTTGTGGTGGTGGGCCGTCTTCCCGGCGGCGGCGAGGCAGGGCGCGGCGGTGCTGGCGCGCTCGGCGGCGGCGACGCACTTGTCCGCGTCCTGGAGGGACTTCACCAGGGCCTTGAGGCCCTTCGCGTCGGCGCCCTTCAGCTTCGCGACGGCGCCCAGGGCCTTCAAGGCGGCGGCGCGGCAGGCGTCGACGGCGTCGGGCCCGCAGGCGAGGCGCCAGGCGAGGGCGACGTCTCGCGCGCGGCCGGGCTCGGCCTCGGCCTGGGCCACCTTGAAGGCCAGCGCCCAGGACTTCGCGCGCTCCTCGCTGCCGAGCGACGCCGCTTCGTTGCACGCCTGGTGGGAGGCGGGGCCAGCCTCGTCGAGGCGCTTGCTGGCGAGCGCGGCCTGGGCCTGGCTCAGGGCCTCGCGGAAGGTGACGCGGCGGTCCGGGGCCTCACCCGCCTGGGCGATGTTGGGCGCGGAGGTGGCGGGCTTCTCTTCGACCGGAGGGACCCAGGCCTGCTCGAGGTCCTCTTCTCTGGGCGCGGGGAGGGCAGCGGGCGGCGGCGCTTCCGCGACGGGCGGAGGAGGCGGCGGAGGGGTGGCGCAGCCGAGCGCGAACAGACTGGCCCAGAGCAACCACCGCGGCGTCGACATCGGAGGCGGCAGCCTACTACGGGCGTCCGGCGCTGGCCCACGCCGGCAGGCTGGCGGCGAGGCGGCTGGTTTGCCCACAGGGAAGGCGCGCGGCGAGGGCTGCCTTCGTCGTGCCGAACAGCGACGAGCCCCGCGGCCCCGCGGGTGGGCTCGCAATTGCGGAGCCAATCCGCACGCGGTAACCGCTTCGCCGCCAACCTCAAGTCCGTCGTCCACACCTGCCGCAAGCAGAACCGCCACGCCTTCGCCTACCTCGGCGAGGCCCTTCAGGCGTCCTTGGCCAATGCTCAGCTCCCTCGCTGCTCCCCGCCCCGTGAACGCGTACGCTGCTGCAGTACGAGCACGGCAAGGCCGCGCCGGACCTCACCGCCGCGGACCTGGTCAACGATCGAGACTAGAGTTCTGAGCGACGCCGGAGTTCAGTGAGGATCTCGCTCGGAAGCTGAACGTTCGGGATCACGATCTCGACGAGGTCCTGTGGCCCGTACTGGCTGGGGTCGAGGCGGTCTCGACACCAAGATCGGATCAGCGGAAACCCGTAGCGAGCGCACGCTTGATCGCGAGGCTTGGAAGCGCGCAAGGCAGCCAACTGACTCAGAGGAACAGCACGGGGCAGAAAGCCGAGCAGGTCCAAGCGGCCCCCGTCCAGGTTGAGTTGGGTGCGAGGGCGCGATGTCCCGAAGAGCGTGCCGCGCCAGTCCTCGAACGGCATGACGGGGGCGACCGGGTCTCCCGATGGTTGTGCATCCGCCGCACGGAGCCCCTCAAGAGTGTACCCGCCCAGCGAGAGCGTCATCCCGGGCCCTAGCTCGGTCGTTCGAACGTTGAAGGCCGGGGAACCCGCATCACTGTCCGGGCCGCCCGGCCAGCCATGTACGCCGCACCAGAGATCCTCTGACGAGACGCAGTGGGAAGGCACGGTGGTGCTCGCCTCGTCGCGGAGACCAAACCCGAGGTCAACACCCGCGTAGTTCAAGCTGGGTTCGACGCTCTCAAAGGGCGAGTCGTAGTACCGATTCGGGAGGTCATCGAGACTGCCGTAATGTGTCGTCGCAAGCGCGATGGGCTCGTCACATGCGTTGCAAATGTGCGCACCGACGAAACCGGTCCAGGCCGCAGGGTCTACGAAGCGCATGCCGACAGTGAGCGAGAACCAGTACACCACGCAGCCATCACGGTGAGCCTCAGAGACCCATGCGTGAGCCGGCGCAGTTGCTGGCGAGTACCTGACGCCGGCTGGGATGTTGAAAGGGTATGCACAGGCAGCCCCGGCATCGCCTGCATCGGACTGCGGACCACCGTCGTTCGGCTCAGAGACGGGAGAGAAACACGTGCACGCCGAGAGCGCTCCGGCTGCGAGTGCAATCAGGAGCCGGGTCATGGCGGCGGCGCCCACATCGCCCACCACCAGTACGGCTCATGTTTCGAGCCGCCGCATGCTTGCCACTCCGACGAGGCAGGGTCGGGCCCAACGGCCCACAGTTCCACGTCGGCGTAGCTCTCCGAAAAAGTGACATCGAAGCCCTCGGTGGCATCGTGCCTGGCCTCAGATGCTTGGATTACCTCGGGAGTGCTCGTGCCGAGGCGAGTCCCAACCAGAGCCAGATCAAAGTTGACGGCAGGCGCACCATCGGCCGGCGCCGAAGATGTGCTTGCTGGGCATGCGTAGTAGGCGAAAGTTGCTCGTAGCCTCGAACGTTCGTCGAAGGATCCGAGGTCCTTCAGCTTGATAAAGTAAGCATCCGTTATTCGCAATGCCTGAGTGTTCTGGTTGTTTCCTGGGTTGTTTGACTGGGCCCACGCTGGAACCGCAGACCAACCGGACTCGGTTTCGAGAACACCCGTTCCGGAAACCGGACACGGTGGAGTCATGCACTCAGGGTCGTCGATCACGCCGCAAGTGTTGAGATCCCTGAACATGTACTTGGCGGAAACCGGCCCAGCGCCGCCATGGTGGTCACACCCCAGGTGTGGCGCCGGGTACAGGGGGGTGCCGCCGAGGCTGGCCGGGCAACTGTCGACGTGTTGAGCGCCCCCAGAAGTGAACGACTCGACCGGACTCGGATCAAAGGCAGAGATGGACCGCAAGAACGCTCGGTAGAAGGCAGAATCTCTGACCCCGGGTTCCTTTTCACAGAAGTCCAGGTGAAGTGCGATGAGCCCAGTGACCGTTGGAGCAGCGAAGCTCGTTCCCGTGTTGGTGTCCCAGCTATCGACTCCGCCCACCTCCATGACCTGAGCGCTTGAGCCTTCGGCCATGACATCCGGCTTTTCGAACTCCCAGTCGTTGGCCGTCACGTTGCGCCAGCGAGACTCAGCAGACGTCCAGTACTCTGCTCGGTTGCGTGGCGCCGTCGCGAGGGCCGAGAGTGATCCGACGCAGATGCTCGTGAAGCCGTCGCATGTCACCGCGGTGTTGGCGTAGTTCACGTTGCCGAGAGTGCTCTTGTTCCCAGCGGAGTGAACGACGATGAACTGCTTGTTGCGCGCGTACCAATCCGCCCGGACACCGATATGGCTCGGAACGCCGCCGTTCGTCGACCCGAACGAGAGGTTCACCAACCGAACAGCGTTGGAGTCGAACCACTGGTACGCCGCTTCGGTCTCGGCTTGCGTGAGCGAGGTAGTGCTCGTTCGGTTGTGTTCGACAAACAGGTTGGTTCGTCCTGCGTGAAATGCCCCCGCGGGTGCTCCGTTTCCTGCGGCTTCCTGGCTTGCGGCGATACGGCTGGCAACTTGGGACGCGTGTGCGTCGACGCATACCCCGTTGATGCACCGGCCGTACTGCACGCCCCCGCACCATTCGCACTGGGTGTCACCAGTGCATGAGAGTGCGGGTTGCTGGTAGGCGATGGAACTGAGGTTCGCCAGTGATTCGTGGGCCTCGTCCAGGCGGCAGCCACTGAAAACCGAGAGTTGTTGGCGTAGGTAGCTCTCGAAGACCCCGACCCGCACGGACGAACCGTACACCCCCGCCGAGTTTGCGTAGAGATCGCTCTCGGTCGTGAGGCTGGTTGACGGGATGTACTCGCTTGCGGGCACCGGGGGCGGGTAGGCGACTGCGTCCTTGTCTGTGAGGTCGGCGCGAACAACCCGCAACACTCTGACCCACGATTCGCGCGCCAGGCTTCGCGCGATTTCGGGATTGCGCACGTGCAGCTCGAAAAGCGGCATGTCGGTCGACACTGATGCGGCGGCGTCGATGCCGCGAAGCCGCGACAGAATCTCCGCGGGCGTCGACTCGCTGCCGTACTCCCCGATCAAGTGGACGCGGCCCCCACACGTGGGTGAGGCCTTCAGCCATCGTGCGCTCTCGAGTTCCAGCGCACCCCAACTGGCTCGGTGCCGAGCTGCGAACGCTCGCTCGACCTGGGCGAGCGGAGTGACCTTGCCTTCCGGCTCCACCGCGACGCGGGTCGTGAGCCGGCCTGGTTCGCGGTTTCGTATTTCGATGTAGGCAAAGCGACCGTCCGCATCGAACCGCTCCCGCGCGATGGCGGCAGTCGGCGCGGCGCCCAAAATCTCGGCGGCCCGTGCGCGGGCAGTCCTAACCTCAAGTCCGTCGAGCTTGTCCTGCGAACTGTCGGTGGGAGCGCAGCCCAGCATCAGGACTACAACGAGGGCCGCAGCCAGGAGACGGTCGAAGGGGCGTCGTGGCAGTTCCCCCCCCAGCAACGCCGATGCCAGTTTCGCGGAACTCATTTCGGCCTCTCGCTGAGGTTGAATCGCGCTAGCTGCAACCGTATCGGTTCTTCGCGATCCGCTGCAACTGGTGGGAGAACGCGGGAGGTCGCACACCGACTCCCGAAGTGGACAGGGAGT
>JADLDB010000125.1 GCA_020846875.1 Myxococcales bacterium
AGCAGGCACAGCACCGAGTTGCGGCTCACCGTGGACACCGGGAGCAGCCCCGTCTGCACCGTGGCGTTGATGTGCGCCTCGAGGAGGTCGGGCGACGAGGAGGCGAAGTCCAGGCTGGTGATGTTGATGGTGAGGCCGTGGCCGAGATCGCGCGCGTCGCAGCGCCCGTCGAGGCGGCCGCAGGACTCCTGGGTGCAGTAGAGATCGCCCGTATCGGCGATGGTCAACTGCAGCAGGCTGAAGCCGGCGAAGGCCACCTGCTCGACGCTGCACGGCACCGGCACCTGGAGCTGGCTGCCCGGCGCGAAGAACTGGAGGATGGACGCGGTGTTCTGGTTCAGCACCGCGAAGCCGCCCTGGGTGAAGCGCACGGCGCCGGCCGTGTCCAGCTTGGGGCCGGTGTAGCTGCCCTGGGGCAGTTGGGTGAAGCCGGGGCAGGCGCAGCCGGGCTGGGAGGTGCAGGCTGCGGCGAGGGTGAGGAGCACGCCCGTCACCAGGAAGCGGCGGTGGACCATGAAGGGTCCCTCTAGACCCTCACGTCCCCCGAAGTCGAGGGCTGGGCTTCACCCGCCCGGCACGCTCTGGGCGGGGTCGCTGGCCGGGGGCTGGGGGCTGGGGGCCGCGGGGGCGCTGACGACGGACGACGGCGCGCGGGCTTCGGCGATCTTCTGCGACAGCGTGGCCTCGAGCTGCCGGGAGAAGGCCACCAGGGCGGGATCCGCCGAGCCCTGGGCCTCGCGCAGGGTGGGCCACAAGGGAGCGTCGGGCTGCGCCGCCTTCACCAGCCCCCGCACCAGGGCGTCGATGGCGGCGTCGCGATCCGGCTGGGCGCTGGACTTGAAGGCCAGCAGCAGCTCCTGGGGCGCGTCGGTGGCCACCACCGTGAGCTGCTCCGACAGCCAGTCCGTCGCCCCGGCGTCGCTCTCGGAGGCGCGGACGAATTCGATGAGCCGCGCCGCGGCGTCCACGTTGCCGGCCGAGGCCAGCTCCACCAGCGACGGCAGCACCGGCACGTCCAGCCCGTCTGCCTCGGCCGCCTTCCGCAGCCGCCCGTAGACGTCGTCGGTGGCCACCGCGCTCTCCAAGAGCCGCCAGGCCGAGGACGCCTCCCGCGGCTCGAGTTGGTAGAGGGTGTCGGCGATCACCGCCCGGAGCGCGGGATCGGTCTCGCTGCGCCACGCCGTGCGCAGGAAGGGGACCGACCTGCGCTCGCCCTTCTGCGCCAGCGTCACGTACGTCTTCATGCGCGAGCGCAGCTCGGCGAAGGGCCCGACCACGTTCTTGGATCGTGTCATCGAGGCCACCGCCGCCGACGGGCCTGAGGCGCTGCCGAAGGCCGCCACCGCCGCTCCCAGCGCGTCGATGTGCCGCACCACCGTGCTGGCCCGCCCGGGGAAGTCGTTGACCATCACCGAGAAGACGAAGCGCTCGCCGCCCACCGCCTGCACGTAGCCGGACAGGGCGGACACGTTCTCGAGGGTGCCCGTCTTGGCGCGCAGCCGGCCCACCGCGTCGGAGCCGTCGAAGCGGTACTTGAGCGTGCCGTCCTTGCCGGCGATGCCCAGCGCCGACAGGTACTCGGGCGCCAGCGGGAAGTTGTTCGCCATGTAGGTCAGCAGCCGGTTGGTCTGCGCCGCCGAGAAGCGGTTGGCGTCGTTGAGGCCCGAGCCGTTCTTCATCACGAAGCTGCCGCGGGCCAGGCCCACCTCCGAGGCGAGGAAGGCCTCCACCACGTCGATGCCCCGCGCGGTGCTGCCCGGGGCTCCGCGCTTCTCCGCGCCCAGCGTCTTGATCAGCTGCTCGGCCACGAAGTTGGACGAGTGCTTGTTCAGCTTCTTGAGCACGATGTCCAGGGTGTCGGAGGCGGCCACGTACAGCACCTTCTGGCCCGGGGGCACCGCGCCCGGGCGGATCCGGCCCTTCACCTTCACCCCGCGCTGCTTGAGCAGCTCCTTCACCGTGTAGCCGAAGTAGATCGCCGGCTGGTCGATCTTCTTCCACGCGGACCAGGCGCCCTTGTCCACCGGCACCACGCCTTCCACGCTGATCTTCTGCTTCTGCTTGTCCATGCCGCTGGTGACGTTGAAGCGCCGCTGCGTCCTGGTGCCCGTCGCCACCTTGCCTTCCACCACGAAGTAGTCGCTGGCCGGCTCGAGCTCGACGGCCGCCTCGCTGCCCACCGTCTCTCCGGGGCGCAGGTACACGCCCACCGTGTTCCAGTTGAGGGACAGCGCGCCGGTGGGGGCCAGGTACGCCTTGTCCCCCGTCTCCTGGTCATAGCCGGGCGGCTCGCGATCGGGGTCGAACCAGGTGTCGTCCACCACGATGTCCTGCACCTCCTTGAGGCCCGCGTGGAGGAGCTCGGCGACGATCCCGTAGAGCCGCTCGGTGGTGATGGTCGGGTCTCCCTTGCCGCGGATGTAGAGGATCTTCGCCTTGCCTTCCTTGAACTCGGTGGGGGTGAGGAACTCGGTCTCGAAGCGGTACTCGGTGCCCAGCTGCGTCAGGGCGGCCGCAGCGGTGAAGAGCTTCACGTTGGACGCGGGGTTGAGCAGCTCGTTCTCGTCCCGCGCGAAGACGACCGTGCCGTCGTCCAGGCTCTTCACCTGCACCGTCACCCGCGCGGTGCCCAGGGGCGACTGCTCGATGACGGACTGCATGGCCGCCTTGAGCGCCCTTCGCTCCTGCTCCCTGGACGGCGCCGCCGCGGCAGTGACCGCGGACAACACCAGCAGCACCGACATGGACGCGCGCATCGATCTCCCCGGGAGTGTGGAACCCATGGCTGGGGTGCGATTAAACCGTGGAAAGGCGGCCGCACGAAAGTTGTAGGCTGCTGTGGGGAGGATCACATGTCAGAGAACATCACGGTGTCGCGCGTCATCCCCGCTCGTCCGGAGCGGATCTTCAACGCCTGGCTCGATCCGGACGAGCACGGGAAGATGACCGGCTCGCTGGCCACCTTCGAGCCCGACGGACGGTTCACCGCCTGGGACGGGTACATCGAAGGGCGCACCCTGCAGACGGAGGAGCCCCGGAAGATCGTCCAGTCCTGGCGGACGACCGAGTTCCCCGAGGGCGCACCGGACTCCCGGCTCACCGTGATCCTGGAGCCGGCCGAGGGGGGCACGAAGGTGATCCTCACCCACGAGAACCTCCCCAACGGGCAGGGGCAGAGCTACGAGTCCGGGTGGGCGGATCACTACTTCGATCCGATGGGCCGGTACTTCGCGTCTGCCGGCAGCCGTGTCCGCGAGGTGGGGGAGGTGCTGGAGCACGCCCTGGAGTCGGCCGAGGAGCGCGTCGAGGCGGTGGCGGGGGACGCGATGAAGGCCGTCGAGTCCGCCCGCCAGAGGGCCCAACAGCAGGCGGTGAAGGCGGTGAAGGCCGTCAAGAAGGTCCAGAAGCAGGCCGCGTCGCGCGCCAAGGCCCTCGGGAAGAAGGTTCAGGCCTTGGTGAAGCGCAAGAAGAAGCCCGCCCCGAAGAAGGCGAAGGCAAAGGCGAAGAAGGCCGCGCCCAAGAAGTCCGCGGCCAGGAAGCCTGCCCGCAAGGCCGGCAAGGCCCGCCGCGCCCGTAAGTAGCCGACGCCGCACGGCGGGTTTTTCGAATGTCAGCCCCCCGTGCTAAGGCCTCCCCTCGCAACAGGCAGCTACCACTTCCCCGTGGTGGGGGAGTGCTCGAACCGAAAGGAAACAACCATGGCAGGCGGCGGCATCAACAAGGTCATTCTCATCGGCAACCTCGGCGCGGATCCCGAGGTGCGCTTCACCCCCGGCGGGCAGGCGGTCGCGAACTTCCGCATCGCCACCAACGAGTCGTGGACGGACAAGCAGGGCCAGAAGCAGGATCGGACCGAGTGGCACCGGATCGTTGCCTGGGGGAAGCTGGCGGAGATCTGCGGCGAGTACCTGAAGAAGGGCCGGCAGGCCTATGTCGAGGGCCGGCTGCAGACCCGTGAGTGGACGGACAAGGAAGGGAAGAAGAACTACACCACTGAAATCGTCGCCAACACCGTGCAATTCCTGGGTGGCCGCAGCGGTGAGGGTGGATCAGGCGCCCAGGGTGGCGGGCAGGGTGGGCAAGGCGGACAAGGCGGGCAAGGCGGGCAAGGCGGCCGCCGTGAGGACTTCGGTGGACCTCCCGATGACATGAGCGGCCCGCCCCCGTCGGATGACATTCCATTCTGATCCGGGCTAGGGTGGCTCCACCTCCGGGCGGCACTTCGTCCGCCCCAACAGAAGCGAAGGCCGGTCGCTCGCGGGACTTGACGAGGCGGCCGGCTTTCTTGTTTGTTGCGCCGCCCTTCGGGAAGAAGACCTTTGACTACATCGGCGCAGGGCCCGGTCTGCCGCCGAATCACAAGCAGGGGAGTCGTTTCATGAACTTCAGAGCCCTCGCGCTCGGGACCGTAATCGGTTTCGTCGTCGCGTTCGCGCCGTCGTGTGGCGGCAGCAAGTGTGGTCCCACCAACTGTAACGGCTGCTGCGACGCTGCTGGCAAGTGCGTGGCCCAGCCCAACAACGCCAACAACACCTCTTGTGGGTCGGCCGGCAACCAGTGCGCAGACTGCACCGCCACGGCGCAGGTCTGCAACGCCGCGACGAAGGTGTGTGGCAACACCGGCGGCGGTGGCGGGACGGGCGGCGGGACGGGCGGTGGGACGGGCGGCGGGACGGGCGGTGGTGGCGGTGGTGGCGGCACCGGCGGTGGTGGCGGCGGCAGCAGTTGCACGGGCTGTACTCTTCCGGGCGGCCAGTGCGCGCCGGGCACGTCCACCAACAACTGCGGCGCCAACGGCGTGGCCTGCACGGCCTGTCCTGTCGGCCAGCTGTGCACCAACCAGGTGTGTCAGACGCCGATGGTGACGAAGAAGATCGGTGACGCCTGCGCCACCAACGCGGACTGCTCCACCCTGGGCACGGGCGCGATCTGCAAGACGATGACGTCGACGGGCAACGCCACCTACCCGGGTGGCTACTGCACCTTCCCTTGCTCGAGCAACACAGTCTGCGGCACTGACGGTATCTGCGTGAACCTCGACCCCCGCTACGGCGAGGAGGACTCTGTCTGCTGGGACAACTGCACCAGCGGCACCGACTGCCGCGCCGGCTACGGCTGCTACAACGTCAGTGGGCGCGGGGCCTGCTGGATTTATCCGCTCCCGGCTCAGGACGCAGGTCCGCCGGCGGACAAGATCGGCGAGCCCTGCACCATGAACAGCCAGTGCCAGAACCCGCCCGACCGAGGCGGCGTCTGCAGCACCCGTGACGACTCCCTGGGCCTGGTCTTCCCGGGCGGGTACTGCTCCACCACCTTTTGTGACTCCGAGGAGGAGTGCTCCACGGACGGCGGCGCCATGTGCATCACCTTTGACGAGGCGACCGGTGACTCCCGTTGCATGCGGCACTGCTTGATGGGCGGCCCCTTGACCGACGCCGGCCAGTCGGACTGCCGGGCCGGCTACCTGTGCCTGCGCTACGGCCTGACGGACGGCGGCGCGAGCATGGACGGCTTCTGCATGCCTCCGGCCCCGCCCCCGCCCACCACCGTCGGTCAGGCCTGCACCACCAACGCCAACTGTGAGATGCCGGCCAACACCATCGCCGACTGCTTCCCCGAGACGTTTGCCCTGTCGGACGGTGGCACCGGCCGGACGGGCTTCCCGAACGGCTATTGCTCGCGGTTCAACTGCTCTGCCGACTCGGACTGCGGCCCGCAGGGCGCGGGCGTCTGCCTGCAGATGAGCACGGATCCGATGGCGTCGATCCAGACGGCCTGCTTCCAGGTCTGCACGGCGGGCGGAGCGGGCCAGAGCAACTGCCGGGACACCAACTACGTCTGCCAGAGCTACGGCCTGGCCGACGGCGGCACTTCGACGGACGGCTACTGCTGGTCACGCTGCGATGCGCCCGGCCGCAGCTGCCCGACGGGCCGCACCTGCAACATGACGACTGGCTACTGCCAGTAAAGCAGCCTTCGAGTGGCAGGCCCGGGGCGGCTTCCCTTCGCGGGGAGGTCGCCCCGAGGCGTTTTGCGGGCAGGTGCATTTCCTTCGCGCGGATCATATGGGCGGTGGTGATGGCCGACGGCGTGCTGCGCGGGCTCTTGCCCGGAGACTTGAGGGTGGTGGTGGCCGTGGTGACGGACACCGCCCGGGAAGCGCGGGCGCGGCACCGCCTGGCGCCCACCTCGGCCGCGCTGCTCGGTCAGGCGATCGCCGGTGGCGCCCTGCTGGCCGCGCTGCAGAAGGGCGACAGCCGGGTCAACCTCCAGGTGGAGTGCGACGGCCAGCTCAAGGGGCTCTTCGTCGACGCCGGGGCGGACGGCACGGTGCGGGGCTACGCCAAGAATCCCCACGTCGATCTCGAGCTTCAAGAAGGCGACTTCCGCTGGCGCGGGGCGCTGGGCAACTCGGGCTTCCTCTCGGTGCTGCGGGATCTCGGCACCGAGTACTACCGCTCGTCGGTGGCGCTCGTGGCGATGGACCTGGCGAAGGACCTCCACCATTACTTCGAGACCAGCGACCAGGTGCCCACCCGGGTGGCGATCGCGACGCGAAGGGCTGAAGCCGAGCCGCTGGGAGCGGTGGTGGGCGTGCTGCTGCAGGCCCTGCCCGACGGTGATCGGCACGCACTGGCCGAGCAGGGCCAAGCGCTCGAGTCCAGGCTGGAGCGCGCGCTGGCGGAGGAGAAGAGCCCCTCGCCACAGACGATCTTCTCCGCGCTCTTCCCGGAGCAGCAGCCGCTGGAAGGGCACCCGGTGGCCTTCCGCTGCACCTGCTCGAGGGCACGAGCGCTGGAGACGGTGAAGTCCCTGGGGGCCGCGGACGTGCAGCACCTCGTCGATGACCTGGGCTCGACGGCGGTGACGTGCCACTTCTGCGGCGCGAAGCACGAGATCTCCCTGCCCGATCTCTTCCAGATCCTCGAGGAGCTGGGAGCCGGAGCGCCCAGGAACTGAAGCGCCGTTGAACGTCAGCGGGCGGAGTCGATCTTCTTCAGCTCTTCGCTGCCGGGAAGGGTGGACAGATCCGGCACCACGACGATCTCGATGCGCCGGTTCTGCGCCCGCGTCTCGTTGGAGTCGTTGGACGCCACCGGCTTGGTGTCGGCGTAGCTGGCCGCGCTGATCCGCTCAGGCGGCATGCCCGCGCCCACCATGGTGCGCACCACCGTCACCGCCCGGGCCCCCGCCAGCTCCCAGTTGCTCGGGTACTGCGCGGTGGCGATGGGCACGTTGTCGGTGTAGCCCGCCACCTGAAAGTCGCGGCCGGGGATGGAGGCGAGCAGCCCCGCCACCTCGGTGATCGCCGCCTTCCCGTCCTTGGACAGGTTGGCGGATCCCGAGCCGAAGAGGATGTCGGTGGCCAGCTCCACCACCATGCGGCCCTCGACGATCTTCACCTTCAGCTTGCCGGCCTCGATCAGCTTCTTGAAGCGATCGAGCAGCTTCTTGAACTCCTGCACGCGGGCCTCGGCCTCGGCGCGGCGCTTCTCCAGCTCGGCCAGCGCGGTGGTCATGTCCGTCACCGAGGCCTGCAGGCGGCTCTTGTCCTTGGTGAGCGCCGCCAGGTCGGCGGACAGGCGATCGATGCGGCCGTTCAGGTCCTTCACCTTCTCCTGCTCGGCCTCCAGCGCGGCCTCGAGCGACTTGTTCTTGTCGCCCAGGCCCCGGTTCTTCTTCTCCAGCTCCTCCACCGCGCGGTTGCGCTCGGACAGCTGCGTGTCGAGCGTGTCGCGCTCGGCCTTCATCGCATCGAAGGTGGACTGCGTGACACAAGCGGACAGGAGCAGCGCCAGGGCCGTCAGGATTGGTCGTCGCATGGACGCGCATGGTGCCACGGACGCCGCGGGAGGGGGCCGAAAACAGCAGAGCGCGGACCTCAAGAAACCGTCACGCCAGGTGACGTCTTTTTGGGTAGTTTTGCCCGCGTCATGGACGCCATCGAACGGATCGTGAAGCTCCTGGACGACGAGTCGCCCCGCAAGCGGATCGCCGCGGCGGTGGTGCTGGGGGAGCTCAAGGTCAAGGACGGGGCCGTGGTGTCGCGCCTGGTGCAGATGGGGAAGGATCCGGTGGACGCTTACGCCGAGGCCGCGGTGGAGGCGCTGGGGCAGCTCAAGGCCCTCAAGGGCCTGCCGGTGATGCTGGACGCGCTCGGCCGGGGCCGAGAGCTGTCGGCGAAGGCGAGGGTGGCCATTGCCGAGCTGGGAGAAGAGGCCTTGCCCGAGCTGCGCTCCCGCCTGGAAGGCGCCACCCCCGAGGCCCGCGCGGTGCTCTCGCAGTTGCTCCCCGCGGTCGGTGGGCGCCAGTCCTTCGAGATGGCCCTGGAGGGCATGCGCGGCCAGCCCTGGGACGCGATCAACAAGGTGGCGCTGTCGGTGCGGGCCGAGGCGCGCGGCATGTCCGAGGCCGAGCGCAAGGTGATGAGGACCCAGGTGGAGAAGTTCCTCGCCAAGAAGAAGACCGCCGAGGACGAGGCGGCCCTGCGCGGCGCGCTCAAGACGCTGGGCTTCCTCGAGCTGCTCGACACGCAGGACACGCTGTTGGGCTTCCTGGGCGTCAAGCAGCCGCCGGCCGTGCGGGTGGAGGCGGCCACCGCGCTCCGCTTCGCGCTGGCGAAGGGGCCCTCGAAGAAGGCGCTGCGCCGGTTGATGGAGCTGCTCGCGGACCCCGACGCGCTGGTGGCGCGGGCCGCGCGCGACACGCTGACCGTCCTCAAGATCGGCGCCGAGTTCTCCGACGAGCTGGCCGAACTCTGCGGCTCCAAGGACGTGGACGTGGCGGTGTGGGCCATTCGCCACCTCGGCGCGCTGGCCACCAGCGAGAAGGGCGCGGCGGGGAAGCTGGCCGCCAAGACGCTGCTCCCGGTGGCGGCGGGGGCGGATCGCACGCGTGCCGAGGCGGCCGCGAAGGTGCTGGCCGAGCTGCCCGGTGGTGAGTCCTTGCTGGCCGAGGCGCTGGGCCAGGCCGAGGACGAGACGGGCGCGCAGGTGCTGGTGGACGTGCTGGCCCCGCTGGCCACGAAGCTGCCGAAGAAGGACGTGAAGGCGCTGCTGGCAGCGGGTGAGAGGAACCTGGCGAAGTCCCTGGCGGTGGCCCGGCGGCAGCTCGAGCCGGTGCGCGCGGCGGATCCCGAGGCCTGGGCCGAGGTGTTGCGCGCCAAGGTCAAGGCGCTGGCGAAGAAGGACTCCGCCAGGGCCGAGGCCATCGGGCAACTGCTGGGGCGGTCTACCGTGGCCACGCCGCAGGATCGCTTCGGGATCGCCCTGCAGCAGTTCGCCCACCACTCCTTCGATCCGCACCCGCGCGCCCGGCAGCGCGATCCGGCCCTGGCCGAGCTGGAGCGCCTCCACAAGGAAGGCTTCAAGGTGGCCGAGGCGCTCACCAAGGACAAGAAGGTGTCCGACGAGGCGCGCTACTACGTGGGCGTGCACTTCGCGGAGAAGCCCCAGTTCGAATTGAAGAACGTGGGCGCCGAGCTGCTCGAGGATCTCGCCCAGGGCAAGGGGAAGATCGCCAAGGCGGCGAAGAACAAGATGAAGCTGCTCGAGCTCTGAGTGGTGCCGGCGCGCCCACGCGGGGCCGGATCGTTCAACGGTGAGGCGCTGCTCGCGGCGCTGCGGGCGGCCTACGCGGCCGAGGGCGACCCGAAGCGCGCTCGCGACCTGCAGGCCTGCATGAAGTCGAAGCTGCCGTTCCACGGCGTGCCGATGCCGCGGACCAGGGCCAGCTCCCGCAGGATGGTCCAGGGCCGCGGTGCGAGCGCTCTGGCACGAGGCCAGGTTCCGCGAGGAGCGCTACGCGGCGCTGGAGCTGCTGGCCCGGCCCTGGGCGCGGAAGCTGGAGACGCCCGCGGCACTGCCGCTGTACGAGGAGCTGATCCGCACCGGCGCGTGGTGGGATCTGGTGGACGAGCTCGCCGCGCGCCGGGTGGGCGCCGTGCTGGCGCAGGCGCCGAAGGAGGTGCCGGTGCTGCGGCGCTGGAGCAAGGGAGATGATCTCTGGCTGCGCCGCGCGGCGATCATCGCGCAGCTCAGGCACCGCGACGCGACCGACGAGAGCTTCCTCTTCGAGGTGATCGAGCCCGCGGTGGAGGAGAAGGAGTTTTTCCTCCGCAAGGCGATCGGCTGGGCGCTCCGGGCGCTGGCGGCCGACAAACCGAAGGACGTGGAGCGCTGGCTCCGCGAGCACGAGGGCAGGGCGGCCGGCCTCACCGTCCGGGAAGCCCGCCGTGGCGTGGAGCGCGCACGACGGTGACGGGCACTCCATGTGGCGGCCTGCGGCGAGGTACGTGCGCGCCAGGTGCATCACCTGAACGGGACCGGGATCCATCACTGGCAGGGTGCATCATCGATGACCTTCGGGCACCCCGCGGGGCCGGCTGAAACGCGTGAGATTGAGATGAGACTGTCGTCTCAGAATCACCCAAAACGCACGCGGAAATCCGCGAGGTTGCGGGCTCGAAATGAGACG
>JADLDB010000126.1 GCA_020846875.1 Myxococcales bacterium
GGCTGGATGTTGGTCATCAGGTCGAACTCGCCCTTCTCGAACATCGCCGCCGCCACGGTGTGATCCTTCACGAAGCGGAAGACGATGCGGTCGAGGTGCGCGGCGCCGCCCGGCCGGCGCTCCAGGGTGAGTGAGGTGCCTCGCTCCCAGCTCTTCACCACGAAGGGCCCGCTGCCCAGCGGCGCCTTCGCCAGCTCTGCCCAGTCGGCAGAGAGCTGTGCGCTCGAGTAGATCGGCAGCCGCACCAGCGCCCGGAGCGCCGAAGGAGACGGCGTTTCCCACGTACACTCGACGGTCCGCTCGTCCTTCGCCGCGCAGCCGCCCAGCCCGGCCACCTCCCCGCGCGCTGCGCCCGTTGGGCGCTTGTCGTCCAGCACGGCCGTCACCGTGTCCACCACGTCCTTCGCGGTCACCGCCGTCCCGCTGGAGAAGGTCGCGCCCGGACGCAACACGAAGCGCGTCACCCGGTGCTCGTCCCGCTCTTCCCACGTCGCCGCGAGGCCCGGCTTCAGCGAGAAGTCCTGCGGATCGACGCTGAGAAGTGACTCCACCACCAGAGGCCGCGTCATCCGCGCTACCCACGCGTCGTGGAACGCGTCGTCGAGGAAGTTGAGGCCCGCTGGCTCGCTCATCACCCGCACCACCAGGACACCGCCGTCAGTGGGTGTCCCGGTCGCGGGTGAAGGCCGACCCTCCAACCACTCGGGCGAGACAGTCGCTGCCGGGCCCGCGTCCGCCTGCGACTGCGACCGGCAGCCGCCGCACGCCGCGAATGCGCTCAGGGAGAAGGCGAAGAGGAGTCGTCGCACGCGGCGCACTGTACCGCGCGCATTCCCGAGGCCAACCGGATCAGACCACGGTGTCCGTGGGGCGCTGCACGGCCATCACGTACTTCGGGAAGAGCTCTTCGGGCATCGAGCGCAGCACGCCGTACGGATCGCGGAACTGCACCCGGCCCGCCTTCACGCTCTCCAGCGTCACGGCGTGGTTGTAGTCGCCCTGATCGATGTGGAGGATGATCGGCCGGTTCTGAGCCCCCACCGCGTTGAACCCGCGCAGGGACTCCAGCACCTTCGCGCCTTCCTTCTCGTCCTTCAGGTTGTCCGTCGAGTACTTCACACCGAACAACTGCGAGAGCAGGTTGGCCTGTTGCGACGGCTTGATGCCGCGCTGCTCCTCCCCAGTGCGCGAGTCGGTCGACTTGCCGGCGAGGGGATCGAAGTCCATGAAGCGGCCGTTCGCGTACTCCATGGCCGCGGTCTGGAAGATCGTCTGGGACGCCGAGCGCCAGTCGCGCGAATCCACCGCCGCGTCGCCCGCATCCAGACGCAGCTCGCCACCGCCGCGCATCGTCGCCTTGCCCGCAGGCCCGGTGAGATCCGCCATCAGCCGCGCGTACTCGGCCGGCTCGTCCGCCACCAACTCGAACATCATCGAGGTCACGGTGCAGGTGGGCGCGGTGCCCTGGTCGATCCGATTGGGGTTGACGACGTCACGCAGCACGCCGCGCAGCAGCGTCTCGGTCGTGGTGTCACCCGCCAGCTTGGCGTTGAGCGGCTGGGTAGCCAGCTTCGCCAGGCTGGACAGCAGCGAGCCGCCCTGGGAGTCCTTGTTGGTGAAGAGCTTGGGCGTCTTCTCCAGCGCCGCGCCGAGGAAGCGCAGCCCGTCCTCGTCGAGCCGCTTCATCACCGTGCCGAGCTGCTCTCTTGCCGCGGCGGGCAGGGACTTCGCCAGGTTCAGGATGCCCCGGGACAGCGTCTCCGAGGCCCCGGGCGAGCCCTTCTCCAGGTCGTAACCGAAGGTGGGGTTCTCCAGCCGATCGTAAATGGCGTTGCGCAGCTCGAGGCGCGCGGGATCGTCGTCCGGCCCCACCAGCGCGCTGCGCACGGCGTCGAAGCCGGCGCCACCGATGGAGTCGTCCTGCACGCCGCCCTTCTTGGTGCGGCCGATGGAGTCGTCCTGCACGCCGCCCTTCTTGGTGCGGCCGATGGAGTCGTCCTGTACGCCGCCCTTCTTGGTGCGGCCGATGGAGTCGTCCTGCACGCCGCCCTTCTTGGCGCGGCCGATGGAGTCGTCCTGCACGCCGTCCTTCTTGGCGCGGCCGATGGAATCGTCCTGCACGCCGCCCTTTTGGGCGCGACCGATCGAGTCGTCCTGCACGCCGCCCTTCTTGGCGCGGCCTTCCGAGGCCTTGTCCGCCACGCGCACCGGCGAGTCGAAGCTGCTGCCCACGCCGTACCCGGTCGGCGCCGGAGACTTCGCGGGCGCGGGCGTGGGTGTGCTGGGGGGCGCCGTCGGGCCGGTGTTGACCGTCACCCGGGGCGGAACCACAGCGCTGCGGATCTTGGGGTCGAAGGCCATGATGGTGTCCCCACATTGTCGCACGGGTGGGGTCGGTTGTTGCGGTCCAGAAAATGCCCGGAAAATCCGCGTATTGCGCTAGCTTTTGGCCGCGTGGAGGAGTTCGGCTCGTACCGGCTGGTCAAGCGCCTGGGTGCAGGGGGCATGGGTGAAGTGTTCCTGGCCCAGCGCCCGGTGGAGCCGTCCACGGTGGTGGTGAAGCGGATCCTCCCGCACTTGACGGAGAATCAGCGCTTTCTGCGGCTGTTCCTGGACGAGACGCGGATCGCCTCGCGGCTCCACCACCTCAACATCGCCGAGATCTTCGAGCTGGGTGAGGTCGACGGCACCTGGTTCGTCGCCATGGAGTACGTGGCGGGGAAGGATCTGCGCGAGCTGCTCAAGCGGGTGCGCGCCCAGGAAGGGCAGGTGCCCGTCGAGGTGGGGGTGCACATCGGCGTCGAGGTGGCGAAGGGCCTCGACTACGCGCACCGCGCCACCGACGCGCAGGGCAGACAGTTGCAGATCGTCCACCGCGACGTCTCTCCACACAACGTGCTGGTCGGCCGCGCTGGGGAGGTGAAGCTGATCGACTTCGGCGTGGCCAAGGCCGCCAACAAGTCGGTCCACACCGCCACCGGCATCCTCAAGGGGAAGTTCCCGTACATGGCGCCCGAGCAGGCGCACGCCCGGCCTGTCGACGCCCGCACCGACGTCTTCGCGCTGGGCATCGTGCTGTGGGAAATGTTCACCAACCGCTACCTGTTCCGCGGGAAGACGGACGCCGTCACCCTGCGCATGGTGCGCGAGTGCATGGTGCCCGCGCCGTCGTCGCTGCGCGAAGACCTCCCCGAAGCGCTCGACAAGGTGTTGCTCAAGGCGCTGCGGAAGGAGCCGAAGGATCGCTACGCCTCGGCCGAGGCCTTCCGAGAGGCGCTGGAAGGCGTGCTGTCCAACTACCCGCCCCCCGACGTGGCCGCCTGGTTCCAGGACTACGACGACGTCCCCGGCTTCGACGAGTCGGACGAACTGTATATGCCGGCGGAGCCCGAGCCTCCCAGGCCAGCGAACTCCGGCGAGGTGGCGACGATCCTCGAAGGGGCATCGCACCCGACAGTCCCGGTGCACAAGCGCCAGGACGTGACGCGGTCCGATCGCGTCCCGGAGCCGATCCGCGCCCCCAGCGGTGAGCAGCTCGAGCAGGCCAAGAAGCTCCTCGAGCAGGTGTCCGGCCGGCCCACCAACATCGGCAAACAGCCCACCAGCTTCGTGGGGCGCGTGGGCGAGCTGGCCGATCTCCACCAGTTGTTCCGGCAGGGCGTGCGCCTCATCACGCTGCTCGGGCCGGGCGGCACCGGGAAGACGCGGCTGTCGCTGCAGTTCGGCCAGCAGCTCGTCTCCTGGTTCCAGGGGGTGGGCGAGCGCGGGCGGAGAAGGGGCGGGGTGTGGTTCTGCGATCTCACCGAGGCCACCGACGTCGACTCCATCGCCGGCGCCGTGGCGCGTGCCTTGAGCGTGCCGCTGGTGCCCGGAGATCCGGTCAAGCAGCTCGGCCACGCGATCCTCGCGCGCGGCGAGGTGCTGCTGGTGCTGGACAACTTCGAGCAGATCGTCGCCCACGCGTCCGACACCATCGAGCGCTGGATGCGCGCCGCGCCACAGGCCCGCTTCGTCGTCTCCTCGCGCGAGCTGTTGCGCGTCCCGGAGGAAACCGTCTTCGAGGTGCCTCCGCTGCGCACGCCGAAGGAGCAGGAGACGCCGCGCTCCTCCGAGGCCGTCGAGCTGTTCATCGAGCGCGCGAGGGCGGTGCGCGCCGGCTGGGAGCCGACCCAGGCTGACGTCACCGCGATCGCCGAGGTGGTCCGCCAGCTCGACGGCTTGCCGCTGGCCATCGAGCTCGCCGCCGCGCGCATGTCAGTGCTCAGCCCGGCGCAGTTGGTACAGCGGCTGCCCAGGCGCTTCGATCTGCTGGTCGACCGCCGTGGCGCGAGTGAACGGCAGGCCACCCTGCGCGGCGCCATCGACTGGTCCTGGCGCATGTTGGCCCCGGTGGAAGCCTCGGCGATGGCCCAACTGTCCGTCTTCCGCGGCGGCTTCAGCGCGGACGCGGTGGAGGCGGTGCTGAGCCTGGAGGGCGGCACCCCGCTCGAGCTGCTCATGACGCTGCGGGCCAAGTCCCTGGTGCGCGCCTACTTTCCCCACGGCGACGACGCGCAGACCCGCTTCGGCTTGTTCGAGAGCATCCGCGAGTACGCCAAGGAGAAGCTGGCCGGGCAGCCCGAGGAGGCGGGCGCGAACGAGCGGCACGCGCAGTTCTACCTGGCGCTGGGCGAGAAGCTGTCCATCGGCGCCGAGGGGAGCAAGCCCCAGCTCGATGCCCTGGATCTCGAGCGGGACAACCTGAACGCCGTCTTCATGCGAGCCCAGTCGCGCGACGACGGCCGGGCGCTGAAGGCGGTGCTGGCGCTGGATCCGCTGCTCGCGCTGCGCGGCCCGTTCCAGGTGCACCTGGCGATGCTGGACGCGGCGCTGGCGAAGGCCGGCCCTGGCGACTCGCTGCGCGCCGCGGGGCTGGAGGCCCGAGGCAGGGCCCGGCAAGCACGCGGCCGGATCGCCGAGTCCGAAGACGATCTGCTGGAGATGTCCGAGCTGGCGCGCAAGCTGAACGACGTGGCGATGGAGGGGCGCGCCGAGTCGCACCTGGCGATGATCGAACGGCTCAAGGGTCAGCGCGGCGAGGCCCGTCGTCGCTGTGAACGCGCCCTCGCCCTGTCCGAGCGCGTGGGCGATCGCCGGATGATGGGCCGCACCCTGTCCATCCTCGCCGGGCTGCTGTCCGACATGGGCCGCGAGACGGAGGCGATGGACACCTACAACCAGGCGCTCGAACTCCACCGCGCCGTCGGCGATCGCCGCTACGAGGGCGTCACCCTCGCCAACCTCGGGGTACAGCAGCAGGCGCTGGGGCTGCTCAAGCAGGCGCGCGCCAATTACCAGGCGGCGCTCACCATTCACCGGGAGCTGGGGAACCGGCGCTCGGAAGGCATCTCGCACATCAACCTGGGGGACTTGAACGCCGACCTCGAGCAGCCCGGGCAGGCGCGATCGCACTATGAGAGCGCCCTGGCGATCCTCCGTGAGGCGGGCGCGCGGCGCTTCGAAGGCGTGGCCCTGGTGTCGCTGGGCTCGCTCTTCCAGCAGTTCGGGGAGCTCGATGAGGCCATCGGCCACTACCGCGAAGGCGTGTCCGTCCTCGAGGAGACCGGCGACGCGCGCTACGAGGGCCTGGGTCGGGCCGGCCTGGCTTCCGCGCGGGCGCTGCAGGGGGCGCTCGAAGAAGCCGAGGAAGGAATGGCGGAGGCGACGCGCCTGCTCACGGACGCAGGGGACGCGGCGTTCCTCGACGCGCTCGATCTCTACCGTGCGCACCTCGAGCTCGCGCACGCGCGCCAGACGCGCTCGGACCATCAGGCGAACGTGCTGGAGGAGCGGATCTCCAAGCGAATCGCCCACGCTGAGCGCGCCGGGCCGGCCGACGAGAAACACCCCGCTGGGGTGCCGTCCCCGGCGGATCGCTCCGAGCACGTGCGCGCAGCGCTGCGCTCTCTGCGAATCGCCATGGCCCAGTCGGGCCAGGAAGCATGACCTTCGGAAGCGACAGGGGAGTTCAAGGCAGCGGCGCGAACTCCTCCCAGGCCTCGCTCCCCGCAGAGCTGAGCGACTCCGGACGGAGGCAAGTGGGCCTGAGGTGGTGGGCGCTGGCGCTCATCGTGCTCATCCCTCGCGCGCTGGTGTTTCCCTGGAACGAGAACATGGCGGGTGACGCGATCGCCAGGACGTGGCTCGCCCACTTCTGGCTTGGAGCCCCCCACCTGATCGGCTCGTTCGATCAAGGCGGCCTGCAGTTTGGCCCGCTCCACGTGTACCTGCTGGCCCTCTTCGAGGTGTTCATCCCTTCGCTGGAGCTCTCCGGGCGCGTGCTGAGCTTCGTCCTGGGCGCCCTCACGGCAATTCCGCTCTTCGCCTTCACTCGCCGGTTATTCGGGACTACCGCGGCGTCCTGGGCGGTCGCCTGCTTCTCTCTGTGGGGCCTGCACGTCCAGGCCTCGACGACGGCGGCGAGCGAGGCGCTCAACCTGCTCCTGATGATCTCCCTCCTCGCGCTCCTGCAGGCCTGGCGGGAGGAGGGCCGCCGCGAGCTGTTGTTAGGTGCGGCGCTGCTGCTGAACCTGGCGTGCGCGACGCGCTACGACTCGTGGCTCTTGCTGCCGATCCTGACTGGCGTGGTGTGGCTTCACGGCCGCCGTTGGCAGACCGCGACGTGGTTTGGGCTCGCGTCCGGTGTGTTCGCGGCGGCGTGGATGGGGGGCAACGCGTTGGATCGTGGCAACCCGCTGTACCCCTTCGCCTACATCGACGCGTTTCACCGGGATTGGTTTCCGCGCGAGGTCGCGGTGTGGGGCGAAGCGAAGTACCGGCTGATGTGCCTGGTGTTCTGGCCCGGCGCGGCGGCGTTGACGCTGACGCCCCTGGTAGCGCTGGCGGGGATGGCGGGGGTGTTTCGTGCCTGGCGGGCGCGCAAGGAACTGCGCTGGCTGGTGTTTCTCGTCGCCTTTCCGACCGCGCTCTACACGGTGCGCGCTGTCTTCTTCTCGAGCTTCGCGCCCCTGGTCCGCTTCACCATGAAGGAGGTGCTGCTGCTGCTGCCCTTCGTCTGGTTCGGCGCCCAGCCGGTGCTGACGCGTCTGTCGGCGGGCGCGCGGCGCGGACTGATCGCCTTTGCGGTCGCCTGCGCCGTTGTGTGGCCGACGTGGCTCGGCTGGTTCTGCTTTCGCACCGAGGGCCCCTGGCCCGACACTCTGCGGGCGATTTCGCCTTCGTCCACCAATGAGCGCCGGCTGATGAAGGTCGCCGACTGGCTGAAGGCTAACGGAGCGACCACCACGGATGGTGTGCTGCTGGACGAGGATCCGATCGGCTATTCGGACATGCAGGTGGGCTTCTTCTCCGGGTTTCCCTACGAGCGGCAGGTGCGGCGCCGGAGCATCCTCTTCGAGCAGCGGGTGGCGTCGAATCGCCTGCGCTTCGTGGTGCGCTTCGAAGGCGGCCGCCTCGAACGAGAAGGCCGCCTGTTGGTGGACGGGGCGCGGGTGACCTTCGACGGCCAGGTCTTCGACGAGGTGCCGGGATTTGCGCCCCCGCTGCACGTCTACCGGCGCGTGGACTGACGGTTGGACAAGAGCCGCTTCGCGTCGGCCACGCAGGGGTCGCCCGGCTGGCCGCGCTTCATCACCTCGCGCGCCTCGCGATCGCTGCCCGCCTTGTCGCCCAGCTTCGCGAACGCCAGGGCGAGGTTGTAGCGGGGCGAGGTCGCGTCGGGGTTCTTCTGCACCGCCTGGGTGAGCCGCGTCTTCGCCTCGGCCAGCTCGACGGAGGAGCCGCCCTCGAGCAGCAGCACCGAGAGGTTGTTGACGGCCTCCCAGCCAGCGCCGAGCTCGATGGCGCGGCGGTAGGCGACCTTCGCCGGCTCGGTCAGCCGGAGCGCGTCGTAGATGCAGCCGAGCTGGTGGTGGCAGCGCCAGTCGTTGGGTTTGTGCGTGAGCGCCTTCTGTACGCAGCGCTCGGCCTCCTCGAGGTCCGTCTGCATGGCCGCGAGGACCGAGGCGAAGCGCCACCCGTCGGCGTCGTCCGGCGTCAGCTCGAGCTGCTTGGTCACGTGCTCGCGGGCCGCCTTCACGTCTCCGCGGCGCAGCGCGAGCGCCGAGCGGCGGGCGTGGAGGATGGCCACGTTCGGCAGCCGCAAGGTCGCGTTCTCCAGCACCTCGTCGGCGAGCTTCGCCTGACCGGTCTCCACCAGGACGTCCGCCAGCGTTACCACCGCGTCGACGTGGGAAGGATCGCGCAGGACGCAGCGGGTCAGCATGGCGCCGGCGCCGTTGACGTCGCCGCTGCGGAAGGCCGCGACCGTCTCGAGCACCTGCACGTCCGTCTGGTCGGGCGCCAGCTTGTTCGCGGTGGCGAAGGCAGTGCGGGCCTCGCTCCAGCGGGCGTCCTGCGCCAGCAGGCGGCCCAGGTTGGTCCAGGCGGGGGCGTAGGACTGGTCGACGGCGACGGCCTTCTCCAGGCGCTTGAGCGCGTCCTTCGTGGAGCCGCCTACTTCATCGGCCAGCGCGCGGAAGGTGAGCGCCTCGATGCGGTGCGGGTGCCGGGCCAGCACCCCATCGAGCAGCTCGACGGCGTTCTGCACGCGGCCCATGGCCAGCGCGATGCGGGCCAGCCCGATGACGGGCAGCGGCGAGTGGCCCTGGTCGAGCTGGTTGGCTTGCTTGTAGCACTCGGCGGCGCGGTCGATGTCCTGACGGGCCAGGTAGTTCTCGGCTTCGGTCAGCAGGGGGGCGATGGTGATCATGGCGGTCCTCGCGGTCTCAGACTTCGACGGTTTCGTTGGAGGTGGGCTGCGCGGGCTCTTCGGGCACGTCCTGGGGCTCCTCGACCTCGGTCGACTTCGGCTGCTCGGGAGGAGGCGCGAAGCGGGGCTTGAAGGTGTTGAGCAGGTTGAGCGCGTGGGAGCCGTCGCCCTTGCCGCCGCCGAAGAGGCTGGCGATGCCCTTGAAGAGGTTGCCGAAGAAGTCGCCGATGCCCTTGACGACCGAGCCGACGACGCCGACGACGGCGCTCACCACGCCACCGACGATGGCCACTCCCGCCCCGAGGATGCCGGTGATGGCCGAGCCGACGTCTTTGAAGTCGATCTCGAAGTCCACCTTGAGGAAGGCGCCGATGCCGAGGGCAGCGCCGAGTCCCGCGGAGAACTTGAACTTGCCGTCCTCCATGCCGGCGTGGAATTCGGCTTTGACGCCGACGCCGGCCCAGGCCTCGGCCTGGATGCCGTACTTCAGCGGGCCGATGCCGCCCTTTGCCGAGAAGCCCGCGTGGGCGCCCGCGAAGGCACCGGCGGAGCCTTCGATGATGGCGGTGGGAGGATTGTAGCTGATGCCTACGCGGCCCGTGGCCGTTGCGCCCGTGCCGGCCTCTGCGAGCGCGTCTGCTTCGCCCGTGACGAGGCCGCCCATCAGGTTCGCGTTCGCCTTCGCTTCGGCCGTGGCCTTGGCGCCGACCTCGGCCGTCGCGCCAGCCTCAGCTCCCGTCTGGTTGGCCCTCACGTAGGCCGCGCCCCGGGCGTAGAGTTCAGCGGAGGCGCCCGCATACCCGCTCAGAGAGCCGAGCGGAGTGTGCAGCTCGCCAGCGGTCTGGACGCGGACGCCGGCCCTTGCCTCAGCGCTGCCTTCGGCGCCGACCCCGTCGGGGCCCGCCCACGCCCGGCCCTTGGCGTCGGCCGTGGCCCACGCCTCCGCCTCTGCCGAGCCGCGCCCGGAGACGGCCCCTGAC